>NZ_JALKAI010000009.1:0-148292 GCF_023015605.1 Rhodococcus sp. F64268 | reverse complement strand
GGAATTGGGTGGGCGGGGCTCCTGTGGGGGTTGTGTTCACTTGGTTCGGCACGCGTGAGCGTGGGTTGTGTTTCATAGAGTTACGGTGGTTATAGCGTGGGGGAAACGCCCGGTCCCTTTCCGAACCCGGAAGCTAAGCCTCACTGCGCCGATGGTACTGCACTCGTCAGGGTGTGGGAGAGTAGGTCGCCGCCGTGCATTCGTTCCGAGAGGGACCCCACAATGTGGGGTCCCTCTCGTGTTTGTGTAGGTAAATGGAGCCGGGGTGGGTGGGGATGATTTCCCCGCCTACCCTGGCACTTTTCGTTTTGCGGTTTGTGTAAGGGACATGTTCGGAGTGTGGCGACGTGGCCACGGCCATCTGCGTGCTCGATGCAGAGTCAGGATCGACCTCGTGAACCGGCGCCGAGGTTGCGCTGTCTGTTGGCGGCCCGCCGCAGTTGCAGGATCCGGAGGCCCCCTGCGAGTCCGACTATCGCCGCACCGGCAATAGCTGCGAACAGCAACGCCACACCCAGGGGCAGCGAGAAGTCCCACCCGAAGAGTTCCAGCGTGATGCTGTCGAGATTCTGCAGGATGAACACCAACAGCAACAGCAGAATGAGGACGCCGGCCACCAGGGCGGTCCACAACGCGCCGGTGCGAGTGCGCCTGATGCCCTTACCTCTGGCGACGTCGGGGTGCAGGTCACTCGTGGCGTCAGGATCCGGCGTCGCGCCTGAAGGCGGGACGGGAACATTGCTGTGCGGTGGCGGTGATGAGAGATCGCGGCTCGGATCCTCTGGGCCCCTCGACGTGGTTGGCATGTGCGAGCGAGTACCCACGTTCGGTTCCGACTATTCCTGGTGTGCCTGGAGTGTTCGGGGGACCCGACGAGGATCCCCCGAACACTTCTCCATCCCCCGAGTGACGACTCCCATCACAGTCGCCACATGCCTCCCCGTCCTTGGGTCAGAGATACCAGCCTCCGTTGACGCCGATGACCTGACCGGTGATGAAGCCGGCATCGTCAGAGCAGAGGAACGCCGTCGCTGCTGCAACGTCGTGCGGTGTACCCGTCCGGCGAACGGGCGTCATACTGGCGAGTGCCTCGAAGTTGATCAGCATCCCACCGGATTCCTCGGCTGCTCGCGCCATCGGGGTATCGATGATCGACGGCGGAATCGTGTTGGCAGTAATGCCTTTCGGAGATAGTTCGTATGCCAGGGCCTTGGTGAGCGCGATGACTCCGCCCTTCGACGCGACGTAGTGTGCCCGATCAGGGGCGCCGGACTGTGCACTGGACGATGAAATCGTGATGATGCGACCCCAACCGGCCTCGACCATGTCGGGGACTGCTGACTGCACGCTGTTGAATGTGCCGGTGAGGTTGACGTCGATGATGCGTTTCCAGTCGGAGAGGTCGATTTCGGTGAACGGAGCGGTTGCCTCGATTCCGGCGCTCGTAACCATGACCTTCACCGCGCCGAGTTCGGCGCGGACCTTCTCCATGGCAGCATCCACACCGGGCCGATCGACCACGTCGACCTCGAATGCTCGTGCCGTCGCGCCATTTTCGTTCAGTTCATCCGCTGCTTGCTGTGCTGCGGCACCGCTCACGTCGAACAATGCGACAGGGTGGTGCAGTGCGGCGAGTTGTCGGGCGACCGAGAGTCCGATGCCGGAGCCTGCCCCGGTGACGACTGCGACTCTTGTCCTCGCCTCGATGTTGCTGGTGTTGTCGACCATGTGGGTAGTCGTCCTTTCAGTCGACGGGGGTGAACTCGAGATGGAGCTCGGCAAGGCCGCGCAGGATGTAGGTCGGTTCGTACCTGAAGTCACGGTCATGCGCCGGTCCGTGCTGGGCTTCCGATACCCGAATGTCGTGCATGCGGTCGAGGATCCGCTCGATCGTCACGCGTGCCTCGACACGTGCCAATGGTCCACCGGGGCATGAATGGACCCCTCGGCCGAAGGCGACATGTTCACGTGCATTCTCGCGATCGATCCGAAGCTCATGGGGATTCTCGAAGCGTGACGGGTCGCGATTTGCCGCCGGAAGCGACACCATGACCACAGTGCCTGCCGGGATCGTCACACCCCCCACGTCCGTCGTCTTGCGTGCAAGACGGAAGTCGCTCTTGACCGGGCCTTCCATGCGAAGCATCTCTTCGATGAACGGCGGGATCAGGGTGCGGTCCTCGCGAAGCTGTTTCTGCAGTTCCTGGTTCTCGGCGATTTGGAGCAGCATCGATGTGATGAGCCGTGCGGTTGTGTCCTGTCCGGCACCGAAGAGGAAGGTGGCGATCCGAACCAGTTCGACGACGTCGGGAACTTCTCCGTCCGGGTATCTCGCGTCGGCCAGGATCGTGAGGGCGTCGTCGCGTGGTTCGCGTCGGCGGTCTTCGAGGAATGCTGTGAACTTCTCGTCCAGAAACTCGAGGGGGTTGGTACCCAGTGATTCGCCCTCGGTCGATCCGACTTTCTGTGCGTTGAGGTGCCGCGCGAACGACTCATGGTGTTCGGCCGGAACACCGAGTAGGTCGGCAATCGTCAACAGGGCGAACGGAACGCCGTAACCGAAGAGTGCCTCGAATCTGCCGGCCGAGTGGAACTGATCGATCAGCCGATCGCACAGCTCCCACATGAAGTGTTCGTTCTCGTCGAGTCTGCGCGGGGTGAACAGTCCGCTCACGAGGCGACGAGTCCGTGAATGCTGCGGTGGATCCATGGTGACCAGGTGCTCGTACATCGGAAACTGCTCGCGGTGCTCATCGATCTGCAGATTGATGTCGTCTCCCTCGACTGGAAACGGTAGCGGAGGGAATGGGCCGATCGGCGCGACGATATTGGAGAAGCTTGCTGTGTCACGGAGAACCGCCAGCACCTCGTCGTATCCGGTGACTGCGATGACGTTCTGTGAGGCTTCCAGCCGGCGTACCGGGCACTTCGGCGGTGATAGTCGAAGAACGGGTGCGGGTCGGCGACGAAGGACGGATCGGTGAAGTAGTCCTTCGTATCGAAGTCGTTCAAGTGGAGCCTCCTGAGGGACCTCTTTTGGTGCATAATGCGTTGCAGCGCAGGTTAATTAGATGACACAGGCGCTCGGGAACCCAGCCCGTGAGAGGGCCGCGTCCAAGCGCTGTGCACCTGCATAGCATTGCCTGTGTAATGGATAACATACGTAGCTGGATATGGTCAACATCACAGGGATTATCCGCGCTAGAGTGTCGCAAAGTTGCAGCCGTGCAACCGGTGAATGGAGGTCGATGGATGGCGTCGTCGCGCAGGCTCGGTGCTCCCGATGCGAAGAATCGAACGGTCCTGCTCGATGCTGCCGAGGCATTGATGATCGAAAAGGGCTACGCTGCTGTGACATCCAGGAAGGTCGCTGATGCGGCCGGCTTGAAGCCGCAGTTGGTGCACTACTACTTCAGGACGATGGATGACCTCTTCCTGGAAATCTTCCGCCGCCGTGCGGAGGAGGGTCTCGTTGTGCAGGCCGCCCTGGCGGACGCGCCCAACCCACTTCGGGCGCTGTGGGAATTCAGTACGAACCCTGCGAGCGTCGCTGTGACCATGGAGTTCATTGCGATGTCGCGTCATCGTGAGGCCCTGCGGCAAGAGATTGCGAACTATTCCGAACAGTTCCGCGTCGGTCAGCAAGAGGCGCTCGACAAAGTCCTCGACCGCGTGAACCTCTCCGAGAAGATTCATCCGGTCGTGGTCTCGGTGCTCATGACGAGTTTGTCGCGTGTGCTGGTGATGGAGGAGTCCCTGGGGGTGACGGGAGGTCACGCGGAGACGGTCGAGCTCGTCGAGTGGGTGTTGAGCAAATTCGATTGATTTGCCGTCTCTGCAGGTGAAGCTATGTATAAGCGTGTTTATCCGTAGTCTGTCTGCGCCTGTTCGTAAACGATCGTTGCATTTATGAGAACTCTCTTCTACTTTGATGCATGTCAGATGCTCGTTTGTGGAGTGACCGGCTCGGTTGGGAGTATCGGGGGTGTGCGGCCGGGGCGCCTGATTCAAGGTGCGTTCGGGCTGCGTGTTCTTCGTGGCCGGGCGGGAATCGCTCCCAGTGTGAGTCGAATTCATTTTCGCACGCGCACAGCATCTTTCGTGCAGAGTATGAGTGAAGGCCGATCCGGTATCGGCTGTGCTCTTCGAATTCTTCCGCTCGCGAAGGGGATCGACTGTGGCAGAAGAGGGTTCCACTTCCACGCATGAGCAGTCCGCCACCGATGAGATAGACGAATGGGCGAGGGGCTACGTCCGACGTCACCCCGTGGCAGCCCTTGCAACTGTGGGCGAACAGTGCAAGCTCGGAGTCCGAACCATCCAGCATCTCGTCGTGGACATCGCGACTCTTCGATTTCCCTTTGCGGAGTTCATCCGTCAAGCGGCATTCATGGCGTCGGCGTCCGCACTGCCCACAATGTTTGTTGCGATCCCGATCGGAGTGACTCTCTCGATCCAGTTCGGGTTGCTCGCCGGGCAGGTCGGAGCGACGTCGCTCGCGGGGGCGGCGAGTGGTCTTGCCGTGATCAAGCAGGGCGCTCCGATGGTTGCGGCGCTGTTGATGGCGTCAGCAGCAGGCTCGGCTGTGTGTGCAGACCTCGGTTCGCGCAAGATCAGGGACGAGATCGACGCTCTTGAAGTAATGGGGATCTCGGTGGTTCGGCGACTGGTGGTTCCGCGGTTCGCGGCGGCGATCTTGGTCGGTCTCGCATTGACCGGACTTGTGTGCTTCGTCGGATTCCTTTCCGGCTACCTGTTCAACACCTTCGTGATGAACGGGACACCGGGTAGCTTCGTAGCCACCTTCGCTTCGTTCGCGACGGTCGGCGACTTCGTCCTCACGATGATCAAGGCCATGGTGTTCGGAGCAATCGTCGCGGTGGTCGCGTGTCAGAAGGGGCTGTCGACAAGCGGCGGCCCCGCGGGTGTGGCGAACTCGGTGAACGCCACAGTCGTCGCGTCGATTCTTCTCCTCATGGTTGTCAACGTCGCTTTCACCCAGCTCTACGTGCTGCTGTTCCCGCGGACGGGGTTCTGAAGTGGCTTCCCGCTATTTCCCTCCGGGCGTGCGACCCATTGTCGCCGCCGTGAGAAGTCAGGTGACAGTGATTGCCCGGCTCGGGCACATGGTGACCTTCCTGATGCGGGCAATCGCCGCGATCCCCACCACGCTGCGGCATTACCGGAAGGAGTTTCTTCGGATTCTCTCGGACGTCACCTGGGGGAACGGGTCGCTCGTCGTCGGAGGCGGAACGGCAGGCGTGATAATCGTGCTCGGCGCGGCTGCCGGTGCGATCGTGGCGATCGAGGGATACAACGCGCTGCACCTCCTCGGTCTCGAGCCTGCCACCGGAATGATCTCGTCGACGGCCACGACCCGTGAACTTGCGCCCATCATGGCCTCTCTGGCCTTCGCGGCACAGGCCGGCTGCCGTTTCACTGCCCAGCTCGGCGCGATGCGGATCTCCGAAGAGATCGATGCAATGGAAACGCTCGCGATCCGTTCGATACCGTTCCTCGTCACCACGCGTCTGCTGGCATCGGTGGTGGCAGTGATACCGCTGTACCTGGTCTGCCTGGCGGTCAACTACGTTGCGGTGCAGGTTGTGATCGGAATGGCAGGGGGTGTCTCGTCCGGAACCTACGAACACTATTTCTCACTGGTGCTCAGCGGATCCGACGTCGTCTACTCACTGATCAAGACCATCCTCTTCGTCATCATCACCACGACGATCCAGTGCTACTACGGCTATTACGCGGCCGGCGGCCCCCAGGGCGTCGGCACCGCAGCCGGACGAGCGATGCGTGCCAGTATCTCGGCGATGATCGTAATGAATCTTCTTCTGACTCTCCTGTTCTGGGGCCTGGGCTCCGGGGCAAGGCTCGGGGGGTAGGCCATGTCGTTCCTATTGGAGAGTGACCCGAATCGGGTGACCGTGCGCGGTCTGATGCTGCGAGGAACTATCGCTCTTGTGGTGGCGATCCTGTTCGTCGCGGGAATTCTTGCCAAGATGAACGGAGTATTCGACAAGGGCCATCGCGTGACGGCGGCGCTCACGGACGTCGGAGACGGTCTGCCCGCGAGATCCGATGTCAAGTTCCGGGGTGTGCTGGTCGGCCAGGTCGACGCCGTCGTGCTGCCCGAAGGGGACGGTCCCAACGTCGTCGACATCACCATCCGTCCCGAATACCTCGACGGAATCCCGGCGACGGTGACAGCGCGGGTGGTACCGAGCAACGTTTTCGCCGTCTCGTCGGTCCAGCTCGTAGACAACGGTCCCGCGCCCCACCTCGAGGACGGAGCGACGATCCTGCAGGACGAGAGTCTCTCCACGGTGCAGCTCCAGACAGCACTGACGAAACTTCGTGACCTCACCGCCGCGACCGCGCGCCTGAGCTCGCAGGAAACCATGGGCGTCCTCGCCACAGTGGCGCAGGCGACCGATCGGCGGGGCGACGACATCGTCCAGGCCGGTGCACAATTACAGCGAATCGTACGAGAGGTCAACGCGGTCGTCACCCCCGACGGCAGTCCGTCGACATTGACCGCACTGGCGAATGCAGTGGAGGGTCTGCAGCATTCGGCGCCGGAGTTGCTCGACGCTGTGAATCATGCCGTCGTACCGATGCGGACGGTCGTGGAGAAGCAGGAACAGTTGTCCACCTTGTTCTTCGGGAGCGCCAACACTCTCTCGACGATGGCAACCTCGCTCGAGAACAACACTGATCGAATCACCGGCATCACCACCGAGCTCGAACCGGTGCTCGGTGTCGTGGCTGACGGTGCCCACGAGTTCACTCCGATCGTCACCAGAATGAACTGGATCTCGGGGAAGTGGTGGACGGAGTTCTGGCCTGCCGGGCAGCAGAACGGCAGGGGAGTCTTCGTCTTCCAAGCGACGCCCCGCATCGAATACACACGCACGGACTGCCCCCGGTACGGAGAGCTGGCCGCACCCAGCTGCTTTACGGCGCCCGATACCGGTGCGCCGCCGGTGACCGAACAACTCGCGGCCACACGCACTATCGAGAGAGCACCTGTCGGGGGCAATGTCGGTCAGGTGGGCGCGCCTGCGGAGAAGGAAATCGTCGATCAGATCCTCGGCGGTGACTTCGGTGCGGCCGCAGACCTTCTGCTCGGGCCGATCACGCGTGGTGCCGATATCAAAGTGGTGCCCGAGCCGGAAGGAGCGCCGCGATGACGATCCGGAAACCACTTATCGGTCTCGTCGTGTTCCTGTTGATCTCCGCAGGCTTGACATGGCCGGTCGTGGTTACATTGCAGCGGGGAGTCGAAGGCTCGACGAGTGCCTACTCCGCGGTGTTCAGTGACGTTTCGGGGTTGCGTGTCGGCGACGACGTGCGGATGGCCGGTGTGCGTGTGGGTCGAGTCGATTCGATCTCTCTCGACGACACGGTTGCGCGAGTGTCCTTCAGCATCGACCGGACTCAACAGGTGTTCGCGAACACCGAAGCATCGATCACCTATCAGAACATCATCGGCCAGCGCTATCTCGGGTTGTCGCTGGGGGAGAATCCCGACACCGCAATCATGGAGGCCGGTTCGGAGATCCCCCTCGAGCGAACCACGCCGTCCTTCGATATCTCAGTGCTGCTCAATGGTTTCGAACCGCTCTTCAGCGTGCTCGATCCAGACCGGGTCGACAGCATCACGGCCTCCTTGATCGCCGCACTCCAAGGCGACGGCGGAGCCGTGACCACCCTCGTGGCGGAGACATCACGAGTTGCGGAGTCGATGGCCGAGCCGGATCGGATCCTCGGAGACATCATCGTGAACCTCGACGGAATAATCTCGGACCTCGCGACGCAGAGCGGTGAGATCGACTCGGTGCTCGCCGGTGCCCATTCGATCTTCGCCGAGCTCAATGCTCGGCGCCCGGAGTTGGTCGGTTCGCTCGATGCGATCGCCACCACGACCGACAGTCTTGCTTCGCTCACCGGTGAAGTGGAACCGGACCTGCAGGAGATTCTGCGCAGACAACCGGGCTTCACCGGCCACTTCGTCGACACCAAACCATCATGGGAGTACTTCGGCTTCAATCTCCCCGGTCTTCTGAAGGGGCTGGCCCGTGTGAGTGAGGATGGTTCCTACCTGAACGCCTACCTGTGCAACATCAACGCCACTCTCGTGCCCGAACTGAGCCATGTCATCCCCTCGGTCGTGGCGGGTGCAACTCCCGGGGGCGAAATCAAGAACTCCCCGATCTGCAGGTGACGATATGACACGGACAGGATCGAAATTCGCGCAGAAGTTCCGATTGCGGCCGGTGGAGTCGTACAGTGCGGTCTCCCTCGGTGTGGTGACCGTGGTCGCGATCGTGGCTGTACTGGTCGCAACGGTCGGGGTTGCCAATCTGGGACTCGGAAAGACCACCTACGAGGCGGAATTCGTCCAGGCGGCACAGATTGCACCCGGAGACGGGGTTACCGTGGCCGGGATCCAGGTCGGCACGGTCGAAGGTGCACGACTCGAGGGTGATCGTGTGGTCGTCACGATGAAGATCGATAAGGGCGTGAGCCTGGGGGCGGACACCGTGGCCTCGATCAAACTCACCACGCTGTTGGGATCGCGCTACGTCGAACTGCGTCCTGCAGGGGAGGGAAGCATTCCTGACAGGCGCATCGCACTTTCCAATACTGTTGTGCCATATGATCTGCAAGCCGTCCTTGCGGACGCGACGACGACCTTCGAACAGGTCGATGCGGAGCGGCTGGGTGCGACACTGTCCGAACTCTCCGGGGAGTTGGAAGGTCTTCCGGCGCTGATGCCGCAAGCTTTGGAGAACGTCGAGAAACTGTCGGGGGTCGTCGCAGATCGGCGAGGACAGATCGGATCTCTGGTCTCGGCGACGTATCAGCTCACCGAGATCATCCGTGCACAGCAAGCCGATCTCGGCTCGCTCGTGCGCGACGGGAGCGACATGGTGAATGAACTGGCGCTGCGTCAGAACCTGGTGGAACGGTTGTTGTCGTCCACCAGCAGCCTTGTGGCGCAACTTCATACGGTCGTCGTCGACGATCGCGAGTCGATCGACGCCCTGATTGCCGATCTCGACTCGATGCTCCAGAGTCTTGGAAATCAGGATGCACTGCTTCGTAATATTCTCCAGATTCTACCGGTCCCCATCCGCAACTTCACGAACGCGACCGGGACCGGGCCGGAATTGGATTTCACCTCCGTTGCAGGGCCGTTCATCGATTCGTGGATGTGCGCGATCAGCGGAAATGCCGAACTGCATTCGCTCCCGCCGTATTTCGAGGATTGCCAATGAAGACACGGAAATGGTTGCCGATGGCCGCGGTGATCGTGGTTGTCGCGGGGCTGGCGTTCCTCGGAGCGCGAACATGGGTCGTCGGACACGACGACAACACCGTCATCGCGCAGTTCGACAACGGCGCGGGGCTCTACGTCGGGAACACCGTTGCGGTGCTGGGTCTCGAGGTCGGCGAGGTCACCGCGATCGAACCGAAGGGGACTCACGTAGCGGTGACCATGAAGATCGATGGTTCCATGGATATTCCGGCCGACGCGCAAGCAGTTGCAGTGTCCACCTCGGTGCTGACGGACAGGCACGTGGAGCTGACCCCCGTCTATCGCGGTGGTGACACCCTCGAAGACGGTGCCGTGATCGGTCTGGAGCACACGAGGACCCCTATCGAGTTCGATCGGCTCCTCGCGATGGGCGACACGATGGCCCTCGAACTCCAAGGTGACGGTGAGGGGAGCGGGCCTGTGGCAGAACTCCTTGCCGCAGGTGCCGCGATGACGGATGGGCAGGGCACCAGCATAAGATCCGCACTCGGCAAGTTGTCCGAGGCATTGGCAATCGGACCCGACGGGGGTGCCAAGACCCGCAACGAACTCACCGCGATCGTCGACAACCTCGCGGTGCTGTCGGAAGCTGCGGCGGCCAATGACCAGGACATCCGCGAGTTCGGTGAAGCGACGAGCCGGATCAGTGCCGTGTTGGCCGAGTCCGGAATCGGTCTCGGCGACACCGGAACCAAAGTCAACGAAATCCTTCTGCAGGTGAACGATCTGTTGGTTGCCAACCGCGGTGCGGTGCAGTCGACGGTGACGAACGCCGAGACACTCACCCGTGCGCTCGCCGACTATCAGCGCGAGATCGGTGAGTTTCTGGACCTGACCCCGCTCCTGCTCAACAACGCCCACAACGTCATGGATCAGGAGACCGGCGGGGCTCGCGTACACGGGCTGCTCGAGAGAGTGGCGCTCGACGGCCAATTGGTCAAGGAGGTCTGCAATCTCATGGGAATGCAGGAGCTGGGTTGTAACACGGGCACCGTCAGCGACTTCGGACCGGATTTCGGGATGTCGGGGATGCTCGAGGGGCTGGCAGGGATGCACCGGTGAACCTCGGGATGAGAAGATACGTAGGCGCCGCGTGCGTAGTCCTCGCGGGGCTGTCGACAGGCGCTTGTTCGGTCGGGCTCGAACAGCTTCCGCTTCCCGCTCCGGGAATGGACGGTGAGTCGTACACACTCACGGCATCATTCGACAACGCTCTGAATCTACCGACGAAGGCGAAGGTCAAGCTCGACGGGGTCGATGTGGGTGAGGTCGAGTCGATGTCGGTGCAGGGTTACCAGGCGCTCGTGACCATGCGTATCGCGGAGGGTGTGGTGGTGCCCGAAGGAAGCGGTGCCGAGCTGCGTTCGGCGACCCCGCTCGGCGACGTCTTCGTCGCGCTGCAGGCGCCCGAAGGCGATGCAGCCGCGGCGCCTCCGCTCCGCGACGGTGATGCCATTCCGATCACCGACACGTCTGCGGCCGCAACCATCGAGGAGTTGCTCTCGACCGCATCTGTCCTCGTGAACGGCGGTGTGGTTCGCAACCTTACCAAGATCGTGAACGGGCTCGGTGAAGCAGTCGACGGACGGGGCGCGAACATCGAGAGCCTCCTCGACGAATCCGCGCGCCTGGTGACGCAGCTCGGTGAACGCTCAGCTGAGATCGAACACTCCCTGACCCAGACAGATATGCTCATCTCCACACTGGCGGAACGGAAGTCGACGATCCGTGAGGCCGTCGCCGCAGCCGGTCCGGCGCTCGATGTCCTCGCCGCGGACACCTCGGAGATACTCGACCTGGTGACCCAGGTGGATCGGATCAGCGCGCAGCTGGTGAAGTTCCCGTCGGTCAACGGAACGGATACGCGGTCGATGGTTGCCGATATCAATCGGATCGCGGCGGAACTCAACAACGCGGCGACGGCACCGGGTGCAAGCCTCGAGAGCGTCAACAGTCTGCTCGCTCCGATCATGAAAGTGACGAACTCGACGTCGGCGCACGCCGACGCGGATTGGGAGCAACTGATCCTCGGCGCGCTTCCCTCACCTGGACACGCCGGTGACCCCGGAAGCAAGCTGCCCGACGGGTCGGATGTCGAGAATATGGTGGGTGCGCTCACCAACTCCCTGCTGCGTCTGCAGGGCAGATTGACGGGAGCGGGCGGGTGACGAGCAAGGTGAACGCGAAAGAGAGAATCGCAGCGCCCTTGGTCGGTGCGGTCCGCTCAGGGTATCGGCATCGTCTGGGTTTGTCCCTGACGGCGCTCACAATGACTTTGGTGCTCGGAATCGTCTATCTGGTGTTCGGAATCTTCGAACTGAATCCGACCGATCGAAAGATCCAGGTACAAGTGCATTTCGATCAGTCCGGCGGAATTCTCCCCGACCGAGATGTGACGTTGCGCGGAGTGCCTGTGGGGCGCGTGACCTCGGTGGACCTTACCGACGACGGTGTCGTTGCGGTCGCGTCGATCGATTCACGAACGAATATTCCCCAAGGATCCGAAGTTCGGGTCGCGGGCCTGTCGCTCGCCGGCGAGCAGTATCTCGACTTCCGCCCGACCACGGACGACGGACCGTACCTGACGGACGGCGCCGTGATCTCCACCCAGGACACCTCCACACCGGTCCCGCTGTCCGACCTCATGAACGATCTCGACGGCATGCTCGCGCAGATCGATCCCGCCGAAGTCCAGGTGATCGTCGAGGAGTTGGGAGTCGGCCCAGAGGCACCCGAGAAGCTGTCCGACATCATCGACGGGGGCACGTTCCTGATCTCGACACTCGACTCCGTACTGCCCCAGACCGTCTCGATTCTCAACACCAGCAAGGTGGTCCTGAACACGCTCGCCGAGGGGAGCCCGGGCTTGCAGGCGACATCGGCCGATCTGTCCGGACTGCTGCAAGGTGTGGAGGAAATGGACGCGGGTTTCCGGACCTTCGTCGACAACGCTCCCGCGACCCTCGGTGCTGTCGACTCGATCATCGCGGACAACTCCCCGACGATGGTTCAGCTGCTCGGCAACCTCGCGACCGTCTCTCAGATGGCGTACCTGCGGGTACCGGCACTGCAAGAGTTCTTCTTCCCGACCGAGCGGGACGGCTCGACGCTCGAAGCGATCGGGACCGCGTTCCACGATGGCGGTATCTGGGCGTACGTCAACCTCTATCCGCGGTACACGTGCGATTACGACCTCCCTCGCAGGCCACCGTCGGTCCCGGATTTTCCGGAGCCCTACCTGTACACCTACTGCAACAACCCGGACCCATCGGTTCTCATCCGCGGCGCGCGGAATGCTCCCCGTCCGCAGGGCGAAGAAGGCGAAGCCGTGCTTCCGCCTGGTGCCGATCCGGCCCGTACCGCCGACCCGACTCCGATAGGGCCGCTCTCGGTTCCACAGACATATGGAGGCCCGCCCGACGAATACATCCACCCGAGATGATCGACGATATGGTGCACACCTCTCTGGAAGGAGTACGCACATGAGCAATACCGGTTCCACCCTGGCAACAGACGAACTCGCGGCGGACACCGTCGATCCGGTGAATCAGGACGCCACCGAGAAAGCCGGCACCGAAAAAAGCAGTGCCGAAAAGAGCAGTGCCGAGAAGGACGACCGCGGCAGCGCCGAACCGGAAGTTGATTCGGGTCGACGCATGCGTCGAATTCGTACCGCCGTGCTCGTGGTGATCACCGTGGCGTCGGTGGCCTGCGCAACATTCTTCGCGTGGAAGGCGCACGAGGTCAGATCCGTCAATGCGGCTGCTGCCGAGGCGCTGTCGACGGCGCAAGAGTACGCGGTGACGCTGACCTCGGTCAGCCCTGGTGAACTCGACAGCAACTTCGATGCAGTGCTGGACGGCGCCACGGGCGAATTCAAGGAGATGTACGCGCAGTCGAGCGGAGAATTGCGTCAGCTCCTCATCGACAACAACGCGCAGGCGGAAGGCACTGTGATCGAAGCCGGCGTCAAGTCGGCCACGACCGATCGTGTCGAGGTGCTGCTGTTCATCGATCAGACGGTGACCAACTCCGTCGTCCCGGAACCGCGCCTCGATCGCAGCCGCGTCGTGATGACACTCGAACGTGTCGACGGCCGCTGGCTGGCCTCGCAGGTGGACCTTCCTTGATCTAGTACATGCGACCGTTCTCGAGCGCGGGTAGCGTGGTCGTCCCGAGCCATGCATCCCACAAGGGGCGTAGCGGTTGATCGGTGAATCTCGTTGCCAGATCGGTCAATTGCTCGGTGGTGACGTTGGAATGCCGGTGCTCGGCAGTCCAGGTGCGCAGAAGAGTGAAGAACCGCTCGTCGCCGAGACGTAGCCGCAGCGCATGCAAAGTGAGGGCGCCGCGCTTGTAGATCCGGTCGTCGAACATGTCCTTCGCGCCCGGGTTGCCCAGAAGGATGTCCTGCGGCAGACGGGCAAGTCTCGCGTGCGTGTGCTGCGCGAGTTCGTGGGCCGAGGCCCCTCCGGAGTTCTCCGCCCACAACCATTCTGCGTAGCACGCGAAACCTTCGTGCAGCCAAATGTCCTTCCACCGTTTCAAAGTCAGGCTGTTGCCGAACCACTGGTGTGCCAGCTCATGCGCGACGAGTCGTTCCTCGTCGCGATTTCCGCTGCAGAAGTTCGCACCGAAGACCGACATTCCCTGCGATTCGATCGGGATCTCGAGGTCGTCGTCGGTGACGAGCGCGGTGTAATGCGCGAACGGATACGGTCCGAACAGCCGCGTGAAGACTTCGATCATCTGCGGTTGACGTCCGAAGTCCCTGTCGAACTTGGCGCGCAGCCTCGGCGGATGCACCGCGAACTGCGGGACGGGCGACGACGCAACCTTGCGGACCTCGTAGTTCCCGATCTGCACGCTCGCGAGATAGGTCGACATCGGTTCGGGCTGCTCGTACACCCATGTGGTGCGACTGGCCTTCGTCGTCTTGCGGAGCAATGTCCCGTTGGAAATCACCTGGAACGGCGCGTCCGCAGTGATCGAGACCCGGTAGGTGGCCTTCGAACCGGGATGGTCGTCGCACGGAAACCACGTCGGTGCACCGTTCGGCTGGCTGGCGACCAGTGCACCCTCGTCGAGTTCTTCCCAACCGACGTCACCCCACATGGTGTGCCGAGGGGTGGGGGTACCGGCGTATTGGATGGAGAACGTGAGAACCGCCCCGACCGGGATGGTCTGCGAGGGTGTGACCGTCAGTTTGTCGTTGCGGTGGGCGAACTTCGACGGGCGTCGCCCGTTGAGCGACACTTTGGTCACGCGCATGGTCTGCGCGAGGTCGAGTGTGTATTTCGCCCGGACGTCGGTCGTGGTGGCGATGATCGTGGCACGCCCCTCGAGCCGATTCGCAGTCACCTTGTACGTCAGGTCCAGTTCGTACCGCGACACGAGATACCCTCGGTTCCCGCTCTGGGGGAGATACGGGTCGAGCGGGCGATCGGGCCCGGTAGGTGCTACGGGTTTCGCTGCTTTGAGCGGCTTCATCGCGTCGACCAATCACCGGGCCGGGACCACGGCGCAATCGGATTACCCTGCCAGCGGGTGGAGGGGGGAACCACGTCGCCGCGCATGACGAGAGACGCAGGCCCGACAGTAGTGCCTGCGCCGATTCCCGATGCCGGCAGCGCGACACATTGCGGGCCGAGCGTGGCGCCGGCGTCGAGGGTCACGGTGTCCATGGACATGATCCGATCATGGAACAGGTGGGTCTGAACCACGCACCCCCTCTCCACGGTCGCGCCGGGTCCCAGCGTGACGAGGTCGGCCTCCGGTAACCAGTAACTTTCACACCACACACCACGACCGATCTTCGCGCCGAGACCGCGCAACCACAAGTTCATCACGGCGGTGCCGGGCGTCTGTTGACCGAACCACGGCGCGGCGACCATCTCGACGAAGGTGTCGGATACCTCGTTGCGCCATACGAAGGAACTCCACAGCGGGTGTTCCTCCTGCCCGATGCGCCCGACGATGAGCCATTTCGCCGCGATGGTGATGATGCACGCCAGCGCACCGGCGGCCATCAGCACGAGTCCACTGACCAGCGCCGCGGTCGTGTAACCGCGATGGACGGCAATGGAGTTCAGCGAGAACAGCACCATCAGGCCGATGCCGAACGTGACCATCATCGGAACGAGGCGGAAGGTCTCGACTGCCCCGCGCGCGATCTTCAGTTTCAGGGGCGGCTCGAATGTGCGACTCGAATCGGATTCGCCGGAGGCACGGCGCAACCGCACGGGGGGACTGCCGAGCCACGACGATCCCGATTTCGCCTTCTCCGGTGCGGCCGACAGGACCGCGACGAGGCCGTGCTTCGGCACGCGACGACCTGGTGCGGCCATGCCCGAGTTTCCGAGGAACGCCCGCTTGCCGACCTTGGCGCGCGAAATGTACAGCCAGCCGCCGCCGAGTTCGTACGAGGCGACCATGGTGTCGTCGGCGAGGAAGGCGCCGTCCGCGACCTTGGTGAACTTCGGGACCATGAGGACAGTGGACGCCTCGACGTCCTTGCCGATGTCGGCGCCGAGCAGCCGCAGCCAGATCGGAGTGAGCATCGACGCGTAGAGCGGGAACAGGAAGGTGCGGGAGGAATCCATCAGGCGTTCGGTAGCCCAGACCTGCCACCCGACGCGGCTTCGGACCGGATGCCAGCCTTCGGTCATGCCGATCGACAGCAGCCGCACGGTGATCAACGTCAGCACCGCGAACACCGCCATGGTGAGAACTCCGCCTGCGGGGAGCATCGCAAGGGAACGGAGCACAGCCTCGGACACACTCACGGTGTCCCTGACCCACCAGACGAGCAGCGCGACACCCGCGCCGATCGACAGGATCGGAAGTCCTGCGAGAAGGATGGACGTCACACCGAACATCGGGACCCAGCGCGCGCCGCGCGGCGGATCCGCGGAAGGCCATTGCGGTGCGGCTTTTCCGGTTTTCTGCGCGGGCGAACCGGCCCAGTGCTGCGCAGCCTTGACCCGACCGAACACGGCGGAGCCTGCGGCAACCTCGGCGTTCTTGCCCACGCGTGAACCCGGGGCGAGAAACGAGCGGGCGCCGATCGAGGCGCCGGCTCCGATGCGAATGCTTCCGATGTGGACGAGGTCGCCATCTACCCAGTACCCCGACAGATCCACCTCGGGTTCGATCGAGCAGCCGTCGCCGAGCTCGAGCATGCCGGTGACCGGCGGAAGGGTGTGCAGGTCGACGCCCCGGCCGATCTTCGCGCCCAGCGCCCGCGCGTACTGGCGCATCCACGGCGCACCGGACAGATTGGTCGCGCCGGACGCTTCGGACAAGCGCTGCGCGGTCCACAATCGGAGGTGTACCGCGCCGCCGCGGGGATAACTGCCCGGCTTCAGCCCGCGCAGGAGCAGCCGCGCGCCCAGGACCGCCGTGCTCATCCGGCCGAGCGGCGAAAGGAACACAACGACGCCTGCTGCGATCCACCACCACGACAACGTCACGGTCCACGGAACATCGGTGGCCATTGCGATGATGTTGTTCAGAATCGCCAGCCACGTGATCCATTGGAGGCCGGTCAACGTCGTGAGTGGCACCGTCGCAGCGAGCTGGAGGAACTGCGCCCATCGCGACACCGGGTCGACCTCTCGTGGAGCCGTCGTCGCCGTCGGCGCGAGGTCGTCGAGATAGCCGGCGAGGGATCCGAGCCGAGGCCGGTCGTAGAGTTCGGCGACCGTCATCTCGGGATAGCGCTCACGCAGCGCGGTGACGAGCTGTGCGGCGGACAGGGAACCTCCGCCGAGTTCGAAGAAGTCGTCGTCGAGTCCTTCGATGCGGGCGCCGAGCAGTGACGACCACAGTTCCGCGACCCATTCGGCGGTCGGAGGTAGTCCGAGCGCTTCGACCGAGTCGGCGTCGGCGCCGGGCAGCGGCCACGGGAGGGCATTACGATCGACCTTCCCGGACGTGCGAGTGGGAAGTTCGTCGACGAGCGCGAGACGTGGTACGAGTGCCGCTGGAAGCTGTTCGGACAGCAGGTCGTGGGCGGAGGCAACGTCGAAGTCGGGATCGGTCGAGGCGATGTAGCCGACGAGAATCGAGCTTCCGGCCGAGGTCTTGCGGACCGCGCACGCACCGCCGGCGACCCCGGGCAGGTTCTGCAGGGCATTGTCGACCTCGCCGAGCTCGATGCGGCGTCCGCCGATCTTGACCTGGTCGTCTGCGCGGCCTTGGAAAAGGAGCCCCGCGCTGTCGAGGACGACGAGGTCGCCGCTGCGGTAGGCGCGTTCCCAGCCGAGGGTGGGCATGGGCGCGTACTTCTCGGCATCTTTCGCCGGGTCCAGGTAGCGGGCCAGCCCGACACCGCCGATCACGAGCTCGCCGGTCTGCCCTTCGGCGACGGGCTTGCCGTCGGTGTCCACGACCGCAAGATCCCAGCCGTCGAGTGGCAGGCCGATCCGGATCGGTCCGGTGCCGTCCATGATGGCGGCGCACGCGACCACCGTCGCTTCGGTGGGGCCGTAGGTGTTCCACACTTCACGGCCGGGCACGGCGAGACGCTCGGCGAGGTCGGGAGGGCATGCTTCTCCGCCGAAGATGAGCAGGCGCACTGCTTCGAGTGCCTCGCCGGGCCACATCGCCGCAAGCGTCGGGACCGTGGAGACGACGTTGATGTTGCGAGAGACAAGCCACGGGCCGAGGTCCATTCCGGAACGCACGAGCGAGCGCGGTGCCGGAACGAGGCACGCGCCGTGCCGCCAGGCCAGCCACATCTCCTCGCATGACGCGTCGAAGGCGACGGACAGACCTGCGAGGACCCGGTCGCCGGGGCCGAGCGGTTCTTCCCGGCAGAACAGGTTCGCTTCGGCGTCGACGAACGCGGCGGCGTTGCGGTGTGTGACGGCGACACCCTTCGGGGTGCCGGTGGAACCCGAGGTGAAGATGATCCACGCGTCGTCGTCGAGGGCCGGTTCGCGTACGTCCGGTTCGTCGGCAGGACGAGCGGTGCCGGGACCGACCCCCGCATCGGTGACGATCGCGGTCACCTTTGCTTCGGAGAAGACCAGTTCGGCACGCTCATCGGGGTCGTCGGCGTCCACCGGGACGTAGGCGGCGCCTGCGGCGAGAACGGACAAGATGGTGATGTAGAGGTCTTTGGACCCGGATGACATGCGCACCCCGACGCGATCGCCGGCACCCACACCGGCCTCTGCGAGTCCACGCGCTCCTGCGCTCACCTGGTCGAGCAGTTCGGCGTACTCGAGCATCGTGGTGCCGTCGTCTATCGCAGGAGCGTGGGGGTGCGATTCGGCGCTGGCACGAAGTACGTCGACGAGTGTGCGCGGCGCGGGTGCGTGTGATCCGCGCAGGAAGATTTCCGGTACGAGCGACGTGTCGTCGGCTGCGGGCGGGGGTTGAGCAGACAATCCGCTGTCCTTCTACTCGGGTGGGCGATCCGGGTTATCTCACGTGAAGGTGGACAACAGATGAACGTTCGGTACGCGCAGCGAATGGATGGAGGTTCGCGGTGTCACACCTCAAAGCAAAGCACGATGGCGGTTCCTCCGCAGGTCAGAAGGAGAAATTCACTTTCTGCCGGAGACCGTGCGGAAGGCCCCGGCGGGGTGCCGACTTGACACCCGGTGTGCCCGGTGTCATTGTCTTCGGCAGGTCATGAGTACCAGCGTCAAGCCCCGGCTCGCTGGTCGGCAACCCTCCGCCGCGGTGGGGTGCTCCGGGTGACGACCTGGCTGACGTACCGAACCCGGACGCAGCAAGCGCGGACTCCGCCGGCGAACGATTCACCATCGTCGTGGCGATCACCGACGGGTCCCTGATCGATGAGGGAAATTCGTCATGACTGTTGCCACCTCCACCTGTATCGCTCCCTTTGCTCGCGTGTCGGGCTGTGACGTGCAGGTTCCTCTGGTGCAGGGCGGAACCTGCACCTACGCGAACTTCGACTATGCGGCGAGCGCGCCGGCTCTGGCGAGTGTGACGGACCGGATCGCCGAACTGTTGCCGTTCTACGCCAGCGTGCACCGTGGTGCGGGTTATGCCTCGCGCATCAGCACCACGAGCTACGAGGAGTCGCGTGAGTCGGTTTCCCGGTTCGTCGGGGCCGACGAGGACCAGGTCGTGGTCTTCACCCGAAACACCACGGATTCGATCAACCTGCTGGCCGGTGCGGTCCCCGGTGACGTCGTGGTCCTCGACATCGAACATCACGCGAACTTGTTGCCGTGGAAGAACACTCGTGTGGTGGAAGCCGCAGATTCGGTCTCGGAGACCGTGTGGCGGATCGCCGTCGAGCTCGAGCGTGCGCCGACGGCACTGCTTGCCATCACGGGAGCCTCCAATGTGACCGGCGAGGTGCTTCCGATTGCCGAACTCGCCGACCTCGCCCACGCGTGCGGCGCACGGATTTTCGTCGACGGTGCCCAGCTGGTTCCGCATCGCCGCGTCGACCTCGCCGAGCTCGGCGTCGACTATCTCGCGTTCTCGGGCCACAAGCTCTACGCACCGTTCGGTGCCGGGGTGCTCGTCGGACGTCGCGACTGGCTCGATGTCGCGGAGCCGTACCTCGCCGGTGGTGGAGCGGTGCGTGAGGTGGCCCTCGACCGCACCGAGTGGGCGTGCGCCCCTGCCCGGCACGAAGCCGGGTCCCCGAACGTGCTGGGGGTCGCGGCGATCGCTGCCGCGTGCGACACCCTCGCGTCGCACGACGCCGAGGCAGCTGCGCGTCACGAAGAGCTGTTGTGCGCACAGCTCGTCGATGGCCTGCGCGATATTTACGGCGTGGAAATCCTTAGGCTGTGGGATGATTCGGCAGACTGCGTCGGGATCGTGACCTTCGGTATCGACGGTTTCGAGCCCGGTGAGATAGCCGCATACCTCTCGGCCGAACACGGCATCGGTGTTCGTGACGGGCGGTTCTGCGCCCACCCGTTGCTCGCTCGCGTCGGCCTTCCCGGTGGTGCGGTGCGTGCATCGCTGGGATTGGGTAGTTCCTCGGCGGACGTCGATCGTCTGCTCGCGGCGCTTCGGCAGCTGGTGGCGAATGGGCCGCAGTGGTCGTATGCCAAGGCCGACGGGGCCTGGAGTCCGTCGCCGGAGACCCGGACCGGCCTCACGCAGTCGGGCGACGGTGCGGCGGAGTGCGTCTGACGATCGCCGCAGAGATCGACAATTCCCCACGAGATCAGTAGGGTTTTCTCATGGCAGTGTGGAGTTCGGCGCAGGCAGCGGCCCAGTGGTGCCGACGCCACGTCGACCTGTGCCGCACGGCCTCCTGCATCTGTTCGGACTGACGAGGTTCCCGTTCCCGCTTTTTTCGATGCCGAGTTCGGCATATCGAGAGGAATTCTCATGTCCTACAGTAGTACATCGTCGACCGAATCACTGCGTGTCGCAGTCGAATTCGTAGAGGGGTCAGGGTCCGACGTGTGGGCCGATCTCACCGTTGATCGTGACGGTGGTGGGCCGCTCGACCTCAGTGCTGCTCCGCGCACCGTCGTGCGGGTGCGCGCCGCAGATCTACGGGAAGCACGCAAGATGCGCGATCGGGCACGAGCCGATGCCTCGGCGGAAGGCCGCGACCCCGACACCCTCACAGTGCTGGTCGACCTCGAAGTGATCGTCGACCTCGAAGCGCGGGTGGCTCGTCGCCGTGCTCAGGATGCGTGGCGCCGGGCAGGTGGGGGAGCGGCGGGCCTGTCCTATGTCGGTACTCCGACCGGGCTGGCCGGCCTGATCGCGGATATTCATGCCGTGAAGGTCGCCGACGGTGTCACCTTGATCCCGGTGGCCGGCGGCGTCACGGTCGACAACATCGTCGACGGAACCCTGCCGTGGCTCGAGTCTCGCGGACTCATCGAGATCGCACCGTCGTCGGTGGAGTTGGGTCGCAGGTTCGCGGCAGGTAGGGGGCGTGCCACTGGTCGCTCGGACGGTCGTGCTGCCCTCGCATCCTGACCTCCTGCACGTCGCGATCAGTCGACCTCGAGGTCGACGCCCGCGGTGATCCGTAGGAGCTCGGTGTACGAGGTGCGGAAGAGGGTGTCCAGGCTCCCTCCCGATGCCCACAGCTCGGGGTATCCCGCCAACGCGCTGTCGACGTAGGTCGGCAGATTGGTGGGGTGCCCGAGCGGTGCCACGCCGCCCGGTGGCTGCCCAGTGACCTCGGTGATCAGGTCGTCGGGGGCGGGAGTGAGGGTGCCGGCCAGTCTGGCGCCGGCCCGCTCGAGTGAGACCCGGTGCGCGCCCGAGACGAGAACCAGTATCGGCTCCTCGTCGAGAAGGAGTACGAGGGACTCGACGATGGCTCCGACGTCGACCCGCACTGCAGCTGCTGCCTGTTCGGCGGTGCGCACCGGAGTCGACTGCGTGGTGATCAGGCCGTGATGTCCTCGGGCGATGAGGGTGTCGGCGACTCGGGCAGCATTCGGGTGCAGAGGCCTGGGCATGATGCCACCCTATGAAAACCGGTGACTGCTGTGACCGGATCCAGAAGGATCGACGTGATCGGAAGCTCGGTGCGCTTTACGCGCTCAAATATTACTCTCGAGTAATGACTGATTCATCCAGTTGGAAGGCGTTCACCGTCGAGCGCACCGAACACGTAGCCCAGGTCACGCTCATCGGCCCGGGCAAAGGCAACGCGATGGGACCGGATTTCTGGTCGGAACTGCCGCAGATCTTCGCGCAACTCGACACCGACCCCGAGGTTCGCGCCGTCGTGCTCACCGGCTCCGGCAAGCACTTCTCGTACGGCCTCGACCTTCCGGGCATGGCCGGTGAGCTCGGGCCGGTGCTGGCCGACAAAGCGCAGGCGAAGCCCCGCACCGATTTCCACGCCATGGTCAAGCGCATGCAGGGTGCCATCACGGCCGTCGCCGACTGCCGTAAGCCCGTCGTCGCTGCAATCTCGGGATGGTGCATCGGCGGCGGCGTCGACCTCATCGCGGCGGCCGACATCCGCTACGCCAGCGCCGACGCCCAATTCAGCGTCCGTGAGGTCAAGGTCGGTATGGTCGCCGACGTGGGTAGCCTCGCGCGCCTTCCCCGGATCATCGGTGACGGGCACCTACGTGAACTCGCGCTGACCGGCAAGGACATCGACGCGGCACGTGCCGAGAAGATCGGCCTCGTGAACGACGTCTTCGACGACGCCGCGGCAACACTCGCCGCAGCGCACGCGAGCGCCGCCGAGATCGCGGCCAACCCCCCGCTCGTGGTCCACGGCATCAAGGACGTCCTCGACCACACGCGGTCCGCGCAGGTCGACGACAGTCTTCGCTATGTCGCGGCCTGGAACTCGGCGTTCCTGCCGTCCGAAGACCTCACCGAAGCGATCGCGGCCGTGATGCAGAAGCGCACGCCGGAGTTCAAGGGGCGTTAGGAAGCAACCTGCAGAAAGACGACATCTCCCGGCCGATTTCGTTATCGGCCGGGAGATGTCGCCTTCAGGGGACGCGGTGTCTGCCGTCGTCCTACGTACTCAGTGTCCGCCGTTGTCCTTCAAGCGCGCGATCGACGCGGTGACCTCGGCCTCGGCGTCGGCCCGGCCCGCCCAATCGGCAGCTTCGACATGCTTGCCCGGCTCGAGATCCTTGTAATGCACGAAGAAGTGCTTGATTGCGTCGAGCTCGAACTGCGGCACATCGCTGATGTCCTGGATGTGATCCCAGCGCGGGTCACCGGCCGGAACGGCCAGGACCTTGTCGTCTCCGCCGGCCTCATCGACCATCTTGAACATGCCGACCGGGCGTGCATCGACGATCACGCCGGGGTACACGGACTCGGGGAGCAGCACCAGGCAGTCGAGCGGATCGCCGTCCTCACCGAGAGTGTTCTCGATGTAGCCGTAGTCGGCGGGGTAACCGAAGGAGGTGTAGAGGTAGCGGTCGAGCTTGACGCGGCCGGTCTCGTGATCGACCTCGTACTTGTTGCGCTGCCCCTTGGGGATCTCGATGGTGACCTCGAACTCCACGCCTTGCCTCACTTCGTCGATGTTTGCCAGTCGATACGACGTCCGTATCTGCGGCGATGGTCCGCAGTGAGGATAACCGCCCCGACGCTACGCTGTAGGTGCAGGTACCGGACCACCACGCGACCACCGAGGGCGCGAGTGTGTTGGACACAGCGGAGGCGCGTTGGCGGGGCAAGGCAAGAGCAAGAAGCAGGGCGGACTCGAGACCCGCAGACGCCGGAGCTTCCGGATCCTGCTCGGTATCTGGATCGTGGGATTCCTGGCACTGGTGGTCGGTGGCGCGTTCGCGGTGTACGACGTCCGCAGCACTGCATCTGCCGCGGTGGTCCCCGCCCCCGCGCCCGTCATTGCTGCGCCGCAGGTCGCAGCTGTCACCGACTCCGCCCCCGCACCCAGCCCCTCCGGGCTCTCCGCCGCGCTCGGCGCCGCCGTGGCGAACCCGGGACTCGGCGCATTCACCGGATCGGTCACCGACGCCGCGACGGGCACGGTGCTCTGGTCACACGAGCCCGACCGTCCGATGACACCGGCGTCCACCACGAAACTGCTCACGGCAGCAGCGGCCCTGATCGCCCTGCCGAGCGACCATCGGATCACGACGAAGGTGGTGTCCGGATCCCGGCCGGGCGAGATCGTGCTGGTCGCCGGGGGAGACCCGACGCTGACAGCGCAGCCCGCCGGTCAGGACGGCTTCTATCCGGGCGCTCCGCGCATCGCCGACCTCGCCGACCAGATCACACGTTCCGGAAGTGTGGTCGACACCGTGCTCGTCGACACCGGTGCGTACAGCGGCGAGCTCCTCGCACCCGGATGGTTCCCCGAGGACGTCCCCGCGGGCTTCGTTGCCCCGATCGAGCCGGTGATGCTCGACGGCGGGCGATCCGACCCGCTCGAAGACGAATCGCCGCGCAGCGCCACACCCGCCCTGGACGCAGGACGGGCACTTGCCACTGCACTCGGCGCAGATCCCGCGACAGTGGCCCTCGCGTCCGCCCCACCCGGTGCGACTCCCATGGCATCGGTGCAATCGGCACCGCTGCGCGACCGGCTCGGCCAGATGGTGAGCCGATCCGACAATGTGCTCGCCGAGGCAATCGGTCGCGAGGTCGCCATGGAGGCCGGGGCCGGGGCTTCCTTCTCCGATGCCACCGGCGCCGTCCTGCGTGTGCTGCAGGGCGCGGGCTTCGACACCTCCGGGGTGACGCTTGTCGACCTCAGCGGCCTTTCGATCGACGACCGGATCCCTGCCGGTCTGCTCGACTCGATCATGGCGGCCGCCGCAGCACCGGACCGCGAGGAACTGCGGCCCATACTCGACTACCTGCCTGTCGCTGGGGGCACCGGCACCCTCGCTGATCGCTACGGTGCGACGAATCGCGCCGGAGCCGGGTGGGTTCGAGCCAAGACGGGCACACTGAATCTGGTGAGTGGACTTTCGGGTTATGTCGTCGACGTCGACGGTCGGGTGCTCTCGTTCGCGTTGCTGTCCAACGATCGTTCCCCCGGCGAGGCCAGGCCCGCGCTCGATGCGGTGGCCGCGGTCCTCCGACAATGCGGATGCCGATGAGTGGCGCCGACCGCGCACTCGGCGATGCGATCGACTGGTCGTTCGCGGCGGGAGTCGGCGCGCGGCTGGCGCGGCCGGCGCCTGCGATGTCGCGCTACACCTACGACACCGCGGCCGCTGAACTCGCGTCCGCGTCGGATCGGGCCGAGGCGCCGGTCCGGGATCTGACCGGCCTCGTCGGCGGTGCTGCGCCGCGGCCTGCGCTCGTCGTCGACCGCCCGGGGTGGGTCCACGCGGCTGCTGCTTCGATGTCCGAACTGGTCGGCGAAGGGGAGAACCGCTCGTGGGCCGCGAAGCCCGCAGGAGCACAGGCCGGTGCGATGCTCGCCTATCTGTCCTCGGCGGTGCTCGGACAGTACGACCCGTTCTCCAGGACGCTGCTGCTGGTCACCCCGAATGTTGTCGCCGTCGAACGGGCACTGAAGGTTCCGACGGCAGACTTCCGGCTGTGGGTGTGCCTGCACGAGGTGACCCACAGGGTGCAGTTCGCGGAGGCACCCTGGATGGCCGATCTCATGCGCGCCGCCGCCGGGGAACTCTCGGCAGCCGTCGACGAGCCGATCGGCGACATCGCGCGGCGCCTCGCGTCGGCAGTCCGTGACCTGCGCGAACCTGAAGGCAAACCGATGTCGCAGCGAGGCATACTCGGCCTGATGCGTGCGCTGCAGGCCGAACCGCAACGCGAAAGCCTCGACCGGATGCTCGCGCTGGGCACCCTGCTCGAGGGGCACGCGGACCATGTCATGGACGCGGTCGGCCCGTCGGTGGTTCCCTCGGTGGTCCGCATCCGTCGCGCGTTCGACAGCCGGCGGCGACGCAGCAGCAATCCGATCCACCGCGTCATCCGCATCCTGCTCGGGATGGACGCGAAGATCGCGCAGTACGTCCACGGCAAGAGGTTCGTCGACGCCGTCGTGGAGAAGGTGGGGATGGAGCGGTTCAACGTGGTCTGGTCCGGGCCGGACGCATTGCCGACACTCGGCGAGATCGACAAGCCGGAAGCCTGGATCGCGCGAGTGCTGGGCTGACGATGGCTGCGGTATCGCCACCCCTGCTCCCCTCGACCCCTGCGATCCACGAGATCCGATTGGCAGTGCGCGCGTGGCTCACCGAGCACAACGTGACCACCGTCGTCGTCGGGCTTTCCGGTGGTGCCGACTCGGCGGCCCTGACCGCCGCCGCCGTCGCCGAGGCTCATGCGGTGCACGCAGTAGTGGTGGATCACCGATTGCAGGCCGGATCCGACGTGGTCGCCGCACGAGCTGTCGAGTTCGCGGAGTCGGTCGGATGTGCGTCTGCGCAGCTACGAGCGGTCGATGTGGCCGGTCCCGGCGGACTCGAAGCCGCCGCCCGCCGCGCGCGATACGGGGCTCTCGACGACGCGCGGTGTGGCAATCCTGTGCTACTCGGACACACTCTCGACGATCAGGCCGAAACCGTTCTGCTCGGCCTCGGTCGCGGCTCGGGTCTGCGGTCGATCCGTGGAATGGCGTCGTTCGACGACCCGTGGGGGCGCCCTCTACTCGGCGTTCGGCGCGACACCACTCGCCTGGCGTGTCAGGAACTCGGCTACGACCCGTACGAGGATCCGCACAACTCGGACCCACGGTTCACGCGCGTGCGGCTGCGGAGCGAGGTTCTGCCCCTGCTGGAGGACGCTCTCGGTGGTGGAGTCGCTGCGGCCCTCGCGCGAACCGCGGCGCAGTTGCGCGAAGACGGTGAAGCTCTGGACGCGGCCGCGGCGAGCGTGCTTTCCGACGCCCTCGGACAACCGGGCGCCTCAGCAGGAGAGCAGCAACTCGATACCGCGACGCTCGCGTCGGCGCCACCGGCGGTCGGGCGTCGTGCGGTGCGGGCGTGGTTGATCGAAATGGGAGTCTCGTCACCGCCCGACCGGACCCTCCGCGCAGTGGACGCCCTGGTGAGAGGATGGCGCGGGCAGGGACCGGTGGCCGTCGGCCGCGGTCCCGGACGGGGGAGCAGGTTGGTGGTGGCACGACGGCGTGGCAGGCTGATCCTCGAGTTCGTCGACCAGCAACGGTGTGCGGACGACTGACGGAAGGTAGGTAGGACCCGGTGTACGAAGGCGATATTGCGTCGGTGCTGATCTCGCAGGAAGAGATCGAGAAGCGCACTGCAGAACTGGCAGAGTCGATCGCCGAACGGTATCCGCCGGGTGCACCCGAAGGCGATCTGCTTCTCATCGGCGTGCTCAAGGGCGCGATCTTCTTCATGACCGACTTCGCTCGCGCGTTGCCGATCCCGACGCAGATGGAGTTCATGGCCGTCAGTTCGTACGGTTCGTCGACGTCGTCCTCCGGCGTGGTGCGCATCCTCAAGGACCTCGACAAGGACATCGCCGGCCGCCATGTGCTGATCGTCGAGGACATCATCGATTCGGGACTGACCCTGTCGTGGCTGCTCCGCAACCTCAAGACCCGTAACCCTGCTTCGCTCGAGGTCGTCACGCTGCTGCGTAAGCCTGACGCCTGCAAGATCGACGTCGAGGTCGCGGATGTCGGCTTCGACATCCCCAACGAGTTCGTGGTGGGCTACGGACTGGACTACGACGAGCGGTACCGCGACCTGCCGTACATCGGCACTCTCGATCCGAAGGTGTACAGCAACGAGAGCTGAGTGAGGCTACTGCAATGAGGAGCGGTGGTCCGGACGGACCGCGACCGACCGTTGCAGCGCCTCCAGATCCTGCTCCATGAGCCGGAACAGCCAGTACACGAACACGAATGCGCCGATACTGCCCACGGAAAGCACACGCACCGCGGGCTGGATCTGGGCGATCTCGTCGACCGTGAGGAATGTCGACCCAGCGACTGCGACGAGGGGCACTGCCGCCGCGACGGCGAGATACCGAATGCTGCGACGGTGCAGGCCTTCGAGTTCGCGGGCATCGGTGGTGTCGGTCGCGCCGTGGGGGAGGAACGCCGGGTAGATCGACCGCACCATGTAGAACGAGACGAAGAAGAACGGGTACGCCACTGCGATCGTTCCGCACACGACGATCGACGTGACGAAATGGGTGATCGCCCTGCTGTCGAGCGCTCCCGACACGGACTCCATGATCACCGGAAACAGAATCCCCGACAGGACCCACAGGATCATCACCACCGCGGTGATGCGATCAGCGATGAGCAGGGCGTCATGCCGGGCCCGCGCGAGTTCGGCGGCGTCGTACTGCCGTCCGCGGCGCAATCCCCGGGGCACGGTGATCAGCCTCCGCGCGAGGTAGACGATGACCAGGGCGCCGAGAGGAAACACGGTGGCGTTGATGATCAGCGCGATGGTCTGGAACTGGAGCTGCGCGTCCGGCGACAACTGTCCGACGATCAGATTCCGATTGTGCTGATAGTTGTAGAGCGCTCCCAGCACATTGGGGAGACCGATCGCCGCGATCATCAACGGGACGACCGGCCGGCGCAACCGCGCCCGCCAGCTCTCGGGTGGTGGGTCCACGAGTTCACGGGCGCGCGCGTCGAGGCACAGGTCGAACTGCTGCGCGAGTTCGGCGCCCGACGCCCACCGGTCGGCGGGCTCGGGTGCGAGGCATCGTGTGAGCACCCGACGGAGGGTCTGCGGGCAATCGCTGGGCAACGCGGTGAGAGCGTCGCCGTGCGGAGGCGCGCGCCGGGTGCGCAGCATCGCGTCGAGCGCGTCCACCGTGGGTGTTTCCGCGACGTGGTCGGCGCCGGGCCTGCTTCCGGTGAGCAACTCCCACAGCATCACGCCGAGTGCGTAGATGTCGCTGCGGGTGTCGAGATCGGCGGCACTGCGGGGCCGATGGGGGTGGCACGCCTCGAGTTGTTCGGGCGACATGTACGCGAGCGAACCGCCGAGATAGGCGACCGGTGAGCTGTCGTCCACCGATTCGGCGAAGCTGATGTTGAAATCGGCCAGCTTGGGCACCCCTTCGGCGGTGAGCAGCACGTTCGCCGGCTTGATGTCGCGGTGCAGCACGCCGCGGCTCTCGGCGTAGTGGAGTGCCTCGGCGAGACGTCGACCCAGCCATGCCACGGTCTCGGGCCACGTCAGGTCCGCGAGACGCTCTCGAACGGGTGATTCGGACGGTCTGATCTCGCCCTTGGCCTGGAGTGCTTCATCGACAGAGTCGAGCAGCAGGCGACCGGACCGCTGCTCGGGAGGTGTCTGTCGCACCTTGTGCAGCACGCGCAACAGAGTTCCGCCGGGCATGTACTGCATGTACAGCAGACGCAGTCCGTGATCGGGCAGAATTCGCTGGTCGAAGACCCGCACTATGTAGTCATGGTCGAGCTGGGCGAGGGTCTGTGCCTCGTTTCCGCTGTTCCGCGACACTTTCACCGCGACGAGACGTTGCATCGACTGCTGCCGGGCGAGGAACACGCGTCCGAATGCGCCCGTTCCGAGGGCCGTGAGCAGGTCGAAGTCGTCGATGCGTTGCCCGGCCTCCACGTCGTCGAGCGTGATGGGGTCGCCGGAGTCCAGCATGTCCGGGAGTGTTTGCGCTGTCGCGGTGAGATCGATCGGCACGGAGTCGGCCGCACGGGTGGTCTCCGCGGGTCGTGTCCTTTCGGAAACTCGCGTGGCATCACGAATCGTGATGTCGGAAGCGGCCGTCTCGGAAACCGGGTCCGGATCCCGCGTGTCCATTGCTCGATTTTCCCATATGGCGTCGCATCGGATACGGAACAACGCACAGCTGGAAAGGCAGGGAACCCCGGCATGATCGCGCGCGTTGACATAGTAGGCCGACCACGCAGGGGCGTCCTGGCAGCGCCACGCGGTAACCTTGCGGTGCCCGATTGGTCACGGGTCTGGGAAGCGCCACAACGACCACATTGCTGACGCCACTATCGAAAGGACCGGCCGGCCCGGCCGAACCTGTATGAACCGCAAGACAGTGTTTCGTAATCTGGGGATAGTCCTCGGCATCCTGTTGGTCATCTACGCCTTCAGTTACTTCGGCGACGACACGCGCGGCTTCACAAAGGTCGATACGTCCGTCGCGATCGCGCAGCTCGACGCAGGCAACGTCAAGCAAGCGCAGATCGACGACCGTGAGCAGCAGGTCAGGTTGTGGCTCGACAGCGGTAACGACTCGACCGAAGGCTCGACGGAGATCCTCGCGAAGTACCCGGCCTCGGCGTCCGAACAGGTCTTCGACAAGGTCGCTGCATCCGATGCCGAATCATTCGACACACAGGTCACCCAGGAGAGCTGGCTGACGTCGATTCTTCTGTTCGTGTTGCCGATGATCATCCTGCTCGGTGTGTTCATCTTCGTGATGAGCAGGATGCAAGGTGGCGGCCGTGGCGGCATGATGGGCTTCGGCAAGTCGAAGGCCAAGCAGCTGTCCAAGGACATGCCGAAGACGACCTTCGCCGACGTCGCAGGCGCGAACGAAGCCGTCGAAGAGCTCTACGAAATCAAGGACTTCCTGCAGAACCCCGCTCGTTACCAGGCATTGGGCGCGAAGATCCCGAAGGGCGTACTTCTGTACGGACCTCCCGGCACCGGCAAGACCCTGCTCGCCCGCGCGGTCGCAGGTGAGGCGGGAGTCCCGTTCTTCACGATCTCCGGCTCCGACTTCGTCGAGATGTTCGTCGGTGTCGGCGCCTCGCGCGTACGCGACCTCTTCGAGCAGGCCAAGCAGAATTCGCCATGCATCATCTTCGTGGACGAGATCGACGCGGTCGGCCGTCAGCGCGGCGCAGGACTCGGCGGCGGGCACGACGAGCGTGAGCAGACACTCAACCAGTTGCTGGTGGAGATGGACGGCTTCGGCGACCGCCAGGGCATCATCCTCATCGCGGCCACGAACCGCCCCGACATCCTCGATCCCGCCCTGCTGCGTCCCGGTCGTTTCGACCGGCAGATCCCCGTCAGCAATCCCGATCTGGCCGGGCGTCGCGCGATCCTCCAGGTGCATTCCAAGGGCAAGCCGATCGACCAGCATGCCGACCTCGAAGGCCTCGCGAAGCGCACCGTGGGTATGTCCGGCGCGGATCTCGCGAACGTCGTCAACGAGGCTGCACTGCTGACCGCCCGTGAGAACGGCACCGTCATCACCGAGGCGATCCTCGAAGAATCCGTCGACCGCGTGATCGGCGGCCCCCGTCGCAAGAGCCGGATCATCAGCGAGCACGAGAAGAAGATCACCGCCTACCACGAAGGCGGGCACACACTCGCAGCGTGGGCGATGCCCGATATCGAACCGGTCTACAAGGTCACGATCCTTGCTCGTGGCCGTACCGGCGGGCACGCGATGACAGTGCCCGAGGACGACAAGGGCCTGATGACACGCTCGGAGATGATCGCGCGGCTCGTCATGGCGATGGGTGGTCGAGCCGCGGAAGAACTGGTGTTCCGCGAGCCCACCACCGGTGCGTCATCCGATATCGATCAAGCAACCAAGATCGCCCGCGCGATGGTCACCGAGTACGGCATGAGTGCGAAGCTCGGAGCTGTTCGCTACGGTCAGGAACAGGGCGATCCGTTCCTCGGTAGGTCCATGGGCGTGCAGTCCGACTACTCGCACGAGATCGCACGGGAGATCGACGAGGAGGTGCGCAACCTGATCGAGGCTGCGCACACGGAAGCCTGGTCGATTCTCAACCAGTATCGCGACGCACTCGACCTCATTGCAGGTGAACTGCTCGAGCACGAGACGCTCACCCGCAAGGACCTCGAACGGATTCTCGCTACGGTCGAGAAACGTCCCCGAATCACGACATTCAACGATTTCGGTGATCGTGTGCCGTCGGACAAGCCGCCGATCAAGACTCCCGGCGAACTCGCCAAGGAACGCGGCGAGCCGTGGCCGCCGGAGCCGCCGTCGCTGACCAAGCCCGCGCCGCAGGAACAGCCGCAGGTGCCGCAGCAACCGCAGCAGTTCCCGCCACCGCAGCAGCAGTACCAACAGCCGCAGCAGCCCGCAGGTCAGGCGCCTCAGTCCACCGGTCCTGCTCCGACCCAGCAGATGTTCGGACAGCCGTCTGCAGGACAGGCTCCGCAGGCGCCCGCTCCGGCGCAGCAGCCGCCGGCGCAGCAGCCGTCCGGCCAGAGCAACGGCTACCAGGCTCCGCAACCGGCACCTGCGTCGGAACCCATGCCGGGCTTCCCGCCGGCTGCCGACCAGTACACGGGCGGCCCCCGGCACGCGACCCGCCCCGATTACGGTGCTCCCGCGGGTTGGTCGGCACCCGGATGGCCGCCGCAGGATCGGCCGAACCAGCCGCAGGACCAGTCCGGCGGCGTCTATCAGCGGGGCTACCCCGACTGGACACAGCAGGGCAACGCGGACGGCGTGAGCGGCGCAGGCGGCGACACCGGCTCGCAGCGCGACGACGACGGCCGGACACCTCCCGAGCCTCCCCCCACGCAACCGTGGGACGGGCCGGCAGGCCACCGCTGAGCTTGCGCGGAAACAGCGTAGTTCCCAGATCACATCCAGAAAGTGGAGGACGTCGGGTGTCGGTGAATCACCTCAATACGGAGGCGAGTCCTGCCTCGGGCAACCATGACGACACTGAGTCGTTGAGTCTGTCGTCGGGTCGGCCCTTCGATCAGGCCCGGGCCGAAGCAGCCGTGCGGGAACTGCTCATTGCGGTCGGCGAGGACCCCGAACGCGAAGGGCTGCGCGACACTCCGGCTCGTGTCGCACGGGCCTACCGCGAGGTGTTCAGCGGACTGTTCACCGTTCCCGACGAGGTACTCAACACCACCTTCGACGAAGGCCACCAGGAACTCGTCATGGTGCGCGACATTCCGATGTACTCGACGTGTGAGCACCACCTCGTCTCGTTTCACGGTGTCGCCCACGTCGGCTACATCCCCGGGTCCACGGGGCGCGTGACAGGACTGTCGAAACTCGCCCGCCTCGTCGACCTCTACGCGAAGCGACCGCAGGTGCAGGAACGTCTGACGAGTCAGATCGCCGACGCACTCGTGCGCAAGCTCGAGCCGCGCGGCGCCATCGTCGTCGTCGAAGCCGAGCACCTGTGCATGGCGATGCGCGGTATCCGGAAACCGGGAGCGAGCACCACGACATCCGCGGTGCGCGGGTTGTTCCAGACGAGTTCGGCGTCTCGCGCAGAAGCCCTGGATCTCATCCTGCGCCGGTGAGCATCCCTACGGACACACAGTGGCCCCTCATGCGGGACGCACAGCGGCCCATCGTGATGGGCGTACTCAACGTCACCAGCGACTCCTTCTCCGACGGAGGACGCTATCTCGATCGTGACACCGCGATCGCCCGCGGATTCGAGCTCCGCGAACTCGGAGTCGACATCGTCGACGTCGGCGGCGAATCGACCCGTCCTGGCGCGGCCCGGGTCGATCCCGAGATCGAGGCCGCACGCGTCGCGCCTGTCATCGAGGCGCTGGCTGCGGCCGGGATCGCCACCAGCGTCGACACCATGCGCGCGTCCGTTGCCGCTGTCGCCATCGACGCCGGGGTGACGATCGTCAACGACGTATCGGGAGGCCGGGCGGATCCGAACATGGCGTCTGTCGTGGCGTCGGCGGGAGTCCCGTGGATCCTGATGCACTGGCGACCCACCGGCGAGTTCGTTCACGCAGGGGGAAGCACCCACTACGACGATGTGGTGCGCGAGGTTCGCGACGAACTCCTCACCCAGGTCGATGCCGCACTCGCGGCGGGAGTCGCGCGCGAGAACCTCGTCCTCGATCCCGGTCTGGGATTCGTGAAGAACCCCGATCACAACTGGGAACTCCTTCATCGACTGCCCGAGCTGACCGAACTCGGACTCCCGGTGCTGATCGGTGCGTCGCGCAAACGATTCCTGGGGTCTCTGCTCGCCGCACCCGACGGGACCGTGCGCTCGCCGGATGGGCGGGAGGTCGCGACAGCGGTGGTTTCGGCCCTCGCTGCGACACACGGTGCGTGGGGTGTGCGAGTACACGATGTGCAGGCGAGTCGCGATGCGCTCGCCGTCGTTCGGGCATGGCAACGAGGCAGTGCGGAAGGTGTACGCGGTGGGTGATCGCATCGAACTGCGCGGGCTGAAGGTTCGTGGCAACCACGGGGTGTTCGATCACGAGAAGCGTGACGGGCAGGACTTCTTCATCGACATCGTCGCGTGGCTGGACCTGGCTCCGGCCGGAGCCAGCGATGATCTCGTCGACACCCTCGATTACGGGGGACTCGCCGAGCGGGCCGCCGCGATCGTCGGCGGCCCTGCGCACGACCTCATCGAGACAGTGGCCGGCCGGATCGCGGACAGCGTCCTGGCTGATGGCCGGGTGTCGCGGGTGGAGGTGACCGTGCACAAGCCGTCGGCGCCGATCCCCCTGACGTTCACCGATGTGGCGGTGGTGGTCGATCGGGTCCGGGGCACCGAATGAGTCGCGCGGTGCTGTCGATCGGCTCCAATCTCGGAGACCGGCTCGCGTATCTGAAAACCGTTGTCGACGCCCTCGGGCCGCGAGTATGCGCGGTGTCGAGTGTGTACTCCACTGCGCCGTGGGGTGGTGTCGAGCAGCAGGATTTCCTCAACGCCGTCGTGGTCGCCGAGGACGACAGTTTCGGCGAGTACGACTGGCTGACTCTGGGACGTGAACTCGAAGCTGCTGCGGATCGCGTCAGAGTGCAGCATTGGGGCCCTCGAAGTCTCGACGTCGATGTCGTCGTCTGCCGAACCGATGCGGGGGAGGTGCGCAGTGACGACCCCGAGTTGTTGCTGCCGCATCCTCGCGCACACGAGCGTGCCTTCGTCCTGGTTCCGTGGCTCGACGTCGAACCGGCTGCGAGTCTCGCCGCGAATGGGCACACCCGACCGATCTCGGACTGGCTCTCGGACCTCGACGAGGCCGAACGGGTCGGCGTGCACCGCACCGACCTGGTGCTGGTCGATCATGCGCCGGGCGCGGAGGACGATCCCGGGGATCGCCGATGATGAAAGCGACACGAATCCGCGACCTGCTGGCTCTCGGGCTGCTCGCCGCGGTTGTTGCGTGGTTGCTGATCCGCACCATGTACGGTTCGTTGCCGCCGATCCCGGTGTATGCCGGTGCATCGCTGTATCCGGTGGCTGCCCTCGAAATGGTGCTTGCATTCATGATCCGCTCGCGGGTGAACAACCATCAGCTCGGCGACGGACCTCGCCAGTTGCACCCCATCACCGCGGCACGCTCGGTGGCGCTGGCCAAGGCGTCTGCACTCGTCGGAGCGGCGAGTGCCGGCGTGTGGGCGGGCTTTCTGCTGTATCTCCTGCCGCAGCGAGGCACGGTGCAGGCCGCGTCCGAAGACACGTCGGGCGTGATCGTCGGTGCGATCGCGGGTGTGGCGCTCGTCGCGGCAGCATTGTGGCTCGAACATTGTTGCCGCACACCCGAGGATCCGGACGAGCCGTCCGAGCCCGCGACCTGAGGGTGCGGTCGGCCCCGTGGGCCGATCGTCGCGATTCGACTGCGTGTCGCGATGATCTCAGGCCCGGCCGAGCGTCGGCCAGTACCCTGGCAATCATGGTGTTCCGGGCGCGAGGCAGTAAGGATCGGCGGCCGTGGCGTAGTTCCGGCTCGGTCATCGTTGCCGGGCTTCTTGCGCTCGCGATGGTCGCCTCGTTGTTGCTCGTGTTCAGCGACAGCGTTCAGATGCTACGAATCGCCGTGGTCGTCGCGTTGTGGTGCGCGGTCGTCGGGGCCATTGCAATGACCAAATACCGCCGGGAATCGGCGCTCGACAGGGCCAAGGCGGAAGACCTCAAGACCGTGTACGAGTTGCAACTCGACCGCGAGATCTCGGCACGCCGCGAATACGAGTTGGGGGTCGAGGAGAAGGTCCGGTCCGAGCTCCGGATCGACGCCGACGAAATGACCGCACTGCGAACCGAACTCGCGGCGCTGCGCCGCAGCCTCGAAGCCTTGTTCGACGGGAAGCTCCCCGATGACGGTCTTGCGCTGGAGGGCGAGTCCGTCCGCGAACTCGACAGCGCGCCCCGGGTGAACGCTCCGAGCCCCTCCGGTCCGGCATTTGCATCGCCCGACGACGAACCGTTGACGGCGGAAACCGAGATCGTGACGTCCGGTGCCGAACAGTCGGATGCGGAGCGAGCGGTCGACGCCGAATCCGATGACGCCGAAGCCGCGGCCGCGAAGTCGGACACGCCGGGTGTACCGGCGGGGCGGCGGGCTCGTCGTCGCCGTGATGCGGAGGCGTCCGGCAGCCACGTACAGGGTCGGTCCGTCGCTGAAATCCTGGCGAACCTGTCGTCGGATCGCTGAGAACCGCGCTCGCCGGCCTCTCCGGTGAGGTATAGATCACGCCGCTTCTCCATGGCCTGTCACAAAGGCCGCGCGCTATTGTCGTGCAGAACGTCTGGTACCCGCTGCGCGGGACTGGAACGAACGAGAGGACCCCCGTGACTTCCTTCGGGATCACAAACGCGCCCGCCCCTGCCCGGCTGTCCGTGGGCATCGTCTCCGCAGGGCGTGTCGGAACCGCACTGGGAGCGGCGCTCGAACGTGCCGGACACGTCGTCGTTGCATGTTCGGCGGTGTCCGAAGTGTCCAAACATCGCGCCCACACGCGTCTGCCGGAGTCTCAGATCCTGCCTGTCGACGAAGTCGCGGGCAGATGCGATCTGCTCCTGCTGGCAGTGCCTGATTCGGAGCTCGCCGGATTGGTTGCCGGCCTCGCAGCCACCGGAGTCGTGCGCCGTGGCACGTTGGTCGTGCACTGTTCCGGTGCCCACGGCATCGAGATCCTCGCGCCGCTGACCCGAGTAGGCGCAACTCCACTCGCGATCCATCCCGCGATGACCTTCACCGGTCACGACGAGGACACAGCACGTCTGTCGTCGACGTGTTTCGGGATCACCGCCGCCGACGAGGTCGGTTACGCGATTGCGCAGGCGCTCGTCATCGAGATCGGCGGCGAACCGGTCCGGGTGTCCGAGGCGATGCGCCCGCTCTACCACGCGGCTCTCGCTCACGGCAGCAATCACCTGGTCACACTGGTATCCGACGCTGTCGAAGCCCTGCGGACCGCACTTGCAGGGGACGAACTCCTCGGCCAGCAACTCGTCGATGCCGAGCCCGGTGGAGTCGCCGAGCGTGTCATAGCGCCGCTGCTCACCGCGGCGCTCGACAACGTCCTGCGGCGCGGTCCGGCGGCCCTGACCGGCCCGGTGGCACGCGGCGACGCTGACGCGGTGGCCACACACTTGCGTGTGCTCGAGGACGTCGATCCGCAGATCGCCGCCGGATACCGCGCTCTGTCGTTGAGATCTGCGCAGCGCACCGGTTCGAAGCCGGAACTGATGGAAATCCTCGAAGGGGCTGATCACAGTGAGTGAAACGGAACAGCGCGGATACGTGCGCGGCGAACTGACCGTGCACCACGACCCGGCTGCCTTGACCAAGGTCACGAAGGCGTTGCGCGGCGTCGGTCGTACCGTGGCCCTCGTACCGACGATGGGTGCACTCCACACCGGGCACCTCGAACTCGTGCGGCAGGCCAAGCTGACCGGCGCGGTCGTGGTGGTGTCGATCTTCGTCAATCCATTGCAGTTCGGTGCGAACGAAGATCTCGACGCTTACCCGCGCACCGTCGACGCGGACATCGAGTTGCTGCGCGAAGCCGGAGTGGAACTCGTGTTCGTCCCGTCCGTCGCCGCGATGTACCCGGCGGGGCGTCGTACGATGATCCATCCGGGCCCGCTCGGTGCCGAGCTCGAAGGCGGATCGCGCCCGACGCATTTCGCTGGCATGCTCACGGTCGTCGCGAAGTTGCTGCAGATCGTCGGACCGAACAGCGCGTTCTTCGGCGAGAAGGACTATCAGCAGCTCACGTTGATCCGCCAGATGGTGACCGACCTGAACTTCGACGTTCGGATCATCGGTGTGCCCACGGTCCGGGAAGCCGACGGCCTCGCGTTGTCGTCGCGCAACCGCTACCTCGACGCCGAGCAGCGGGAGATCGCCACCGTCCTGTCCGCGGCGCTCGTCGCGGGCGCGCATGCCGCTGCCGGTGGCGCCGACGCGATCCTGTCGGCGGCGCACGACGTGCTGGCCTCCGCACCTGCAATCGAGGTGGACTATCTGGAGTTGCGCGGAGCCGACCTTGGCGAAGCTCCCGAGCGAGGCGACGGCCGGCTGCTCGTGGCCGCACGACTGGGCTCCACCCGTTTGATCGACAACGTGGGGGTCGCGGTCGGAACAGGCTTCCTCGAACGGGCGACCGGCCCGGTCGATCCCGATGCCGAAGACGACCTGCTCGCTCGCTGACGCGAGTTCACGACGAGAAGAAAGAAACTGAGGACCGACATGTTTCGCACCATGATGAAGTCGAAGATCCACCGCGCAACGGTGACGCACGCCGACCTGCATTACGTCGGTTCGGTGACGGTCGACCAGGATCTGATGGACGCGGCGGATCTGCTCGAAGGTGAGCAGGTGTGCATCGTCGACATCGACAACGGCAACCGTCTCGAGACGTACGTCATCGCCGGCGAGCGTGGATCCGGTGTCATCGGGATCAACGGCGCTGCAGCGCATCTCGTGAATCCCGGCGACCTGGTCATTCTCATTGCCTACGGCGTGATGAACGAACAGGAATGCAAGGATTACGCGCCGCGTGTCGTGTTCGTCGATGCGGAGAACCGCCAGGTCGAACTGGGCAGCGACCCCGCGCACGCACCCGAGGGGTCCGGTCTGATCACCCCGCGGATGCTGTCGACTCTCGACGCATCGATGGTGTAGTGGTGCTCCTGGCTGTCGATGTCCGGAATTCCGACATCGTTCTGGGCCTGTTCACCGGCAGCGGTTCGCACGCAAAACTGCTGCGGGATTGGCGGATTCGTACCGATTCGCGGATGACCGCGGACGAACTCGCTTTCGCGTTCCGGGGATTGCTGGGTGATCACGTGGAGCAGATCACCGGTGTCGTTGCGCTGTCGACGGTCCCGTCGGTGTTGCGAGAGTTGAGGGTGATGCTCGCCCGGTACTGGGATCGGGTACCCCACGTGGTGGTCGAACCCGGTGTCCGTACGGGGGTTCCGCTGCTCGTCGACAATCCGAAGGAGGTCGGCGCCGACCGGATCGTCAACAGTCTTGCCGCCCATCATTTCTACGGCGGCCCCTGCATCGTCGTCGATTTCGGTACGTCGACCTGCGTCGACGTGGTGTCTGCGAAGGGCGAGTTCCTCGGTGGTTGCATCGCGCCCGGGGTGGAGATCTCGATGGACGCACTTGCGTCGCAATCGGCGGCTTTGCGCATGGTCGAACTCGTGCGGCCGCGGGCGGTGCTCGGCAAGAACACCGTCGAATGCATGCAATCAGGAGCGGTTTTCGGCTTTGCCGGCATGGTCGACGGGCTCGTCGGCCGAGTGTGCGCGGAGGTCCCCGGATTCGGCGGTGACGACGTCGTGGTGATCGCCACCGGCGACAGCGCCCCGCTGATCATGGAGGAATCGCGTCTGCTCGAGCATCACGAACCGGACTTGACCCTCGAAGGTCTGAGGTTGGTCTACGAGCGGAATCAGGAACGGCGTGCGTCGAGGCGGGGGGCCGCCGAGGCTTCCGCGCGCCGCAATTCTGTGTAAGAATGTCTCCCGTGATCCGCCGCATGTGTGCCCAGGAGTGTTGTCGAGGCTGACGTCCGCCTCGATCGATAACACCTTCCTGGGAGCTTTTTCATGCGCGCTGCGCTTGTCTCGTCCTTCTCTTCATCGCCCTCCGTTCCGGTTGCGCTTCTGCCGCTTGCCGTCGAGCGAACCTATCCCACAGAACTGGCTGCCGCCGTTGCTCGCGGCGCAGTGATCGTCGATGTCCGCACCACGGCTCAGCGCGAGGCTCAGGGCACGCTGCCCGGCGCCCTCGCGATCTCCGAGGAGCTGGTCACGGCCCGACTCGACCCCGCGAATCCCGGTCGTCTGGCCGTCGCCGTCGACCTGGACGTCGAGTGGATCCTGGTATCCGCCGAGGGCGCCGATTCACACCGCCTCGTCGCGGGCCTGCAAGAGCGAGGCCTGCGTCGTGTCTCCCACATGGCGGGCGGCTACCACGCGATCCTGGAGGCCCGGATGGTTCAGGCCGTCACGCAGGCCCATCACATCCTCGCCGACGTGGAGCGCGTCACAGCGCACTGAGGAACTGTGCGGCTGCGACGTTGTGACGTGGCGCTCTCGGATAGTCTGGTTACCCGTGAGTGATGCCAGCGTTCAGCAGCCCGACGATACCCCCGAACAGATCCGGGTCCGCCGCGACAAGCGCGAACGACTCCTGGCCGAAGGCAAGGATGCGTATCCCGTCGTCGTGCCGCGCACGCACACGCTCGCGGAGATTCGTGCCGAGTACCCCGATCTCGAACCGGACACAGCGACCGGTGTGCAGGTCGGTGTGGTCGGACGTGTGATCTTCATGCGCAACACCGGCAAGCTGTGCTTCGCCACCCTGCAGGAAGGCGACGGAACCCAGCTGCAGGTGATGGTCAGTCTCGCCGCCGTGGGCGAGGAGTCCCTCGCCGAGTGGAAGTCGCTCGTCGATCTCGGTGACTTCGTGTTCGTGCACGGTGAGGTGATCAGCTCCAAGCGCGGTGAACTCAGCGTCATGGCCGATTCGTGGTCGATGGCGTCGAAGGCTCTGCGACCGCTCCCTGTCGCGCACAAGGAGATGAACGAGGAATCCCGGGTTCGGCAGCGTTACGTCGACCTGATCGTCCGCCCGGAGGCCCGCAAGAACGCCCGGATGCGCGTCGAGGTCGTGCGTGAGGTTCGAAACGCGCTCGAGCGCCGCGGATTTCTCGAGGTCGAGACGCCGATGCTCCAGACGCTGCACGGTGGTGCTGCCGCGCGCCCCTTCGTGACGCATTCGAATGCCCTCGACATCGACCTGTATCTGCGTATCGCGCCCGAGCTTTTTCTGAAGCGTTGTGTGGTCGGCGGCATCGACAAGGTCTTCGAAATCAACCGCAATTTCCGTAACGAGGGTGCCGACTCCACGCATTCACCGGAGTTCGCGATGCTCGAGACCTACGAGGCCTACGGTACGTACGACGATTCCGCGAAGATGATTCGTGAGATGATCCAGGAGGTCGCCTTCGCTGTGTTCGGCAGCCACGTCGTCACTCTGGCGGACGGCACCGAATACGACTTCGGCGGGGAATGGAAAGTCCTCGAGATGTACCCGTCGTTGTCGCAGGCGATCGGAACCGATGTCACACCCGACACCACGATCGCGGAATTGACCGATCTGGCAGGCAAAGTGGGGCTCGAAATTCCCGAAGGGAAGGGATGGGGGCACGGTAAGCTCGTGGAAGAGCTGTGGGAGCACATGTGCAGCGACCAGTTGAACGAGCCCACATTCGTCCGCAATTTCCCGGTCGAGACCTCGCCGCTCACCCGCGATCACCGCACTGTGCGCGGAGTCACGGAAAAATGGGACCTCTATGTGCGCGGTTTCGAGCTGGCCACCGGATATTCGGAACTCGTCGATCCCGTAATTCAGCGTGAGCGGTTCGTGGATCAGGCACGTCTCGCGGCCGAGGGCGATGACGAGGCAATGGCTCTCGACGAGGATTTCCTCGCCGCTATGGAACAGGGAATGCCGCCTACCACCGGAACCGGGATGGGAATCGATCGGTTGCTGATGGCGCTGACCGGCCTGGGAATCAGGGAAACTATCCTCTTCCCCATTGTTCGCCCGACCACTCGCTGAATAGGCCCGAAACCTTTCGGTATAGACATGCGTTAATTGCGCGGTATTGTGGTCTGGTCCCGTGGGGGGAAAGCGCATTTCTTGATGGAGAGGGTTTCCAGCACATGGCAAAGAAGGTCACCGTCACACTTATCGACGATGTCGACCAGGAATCGGCGGCAGACGAGTCGGTAGAGTTCGGACTCGACGGCGTGACCTACGAGATCGATCTGTCGGAAGACAATGCGGCAGCGTTGCGGGAACAGTTGGAGTACTGGATTCAGCACGCCCGTAAGGTCGGCGGCCGTAAGCGCAGCAAAGCCGTACAAAGTGCACCGGCGGCGAGCAAGTCGTCGCGGGGAACAACGGATCGCGAGCAAACTGCTGCTATCCGTGAATGGGCGCGAAACAACGATCTCCAGGTCTCCGCACGTGGGCGGATCTCTGCCGACATTATCGAGCAGTACAACAACGCGCACTGAGTTTTTCGGCCCAGGCCGAACAGCGCCGTCGGTGTCCGCTGCTGCGGACGCCGACGGCGCTGTCGCATTTCGTTCGCGTGCATTTGTCGCCGGTGTCTTCCGGCGTAACATCTCTGCTCATGGCCGAACGTGTGCTGGTGCCGGGGGAAACATGCTGGAGGACGGAGCATGCCGATCGGCTCACCTTCATCGTCGAGGCGGCAGACTATTTTCGTCACGCGAAATCGGCGATGTTGCAGGCGCGTGAACGCATCATGTTGATCGGATGGGATTTCGATACCCGGATCAAGTTCGAACCGGGCGGTCGCACGCTGGACGGGCCGAACCGGCTCGGCGCATTTCTGAAATGGCTCCCGAAGCAGAATCCCGACCTCGACATCCACCTCCTCAAATGGAACATCGGCGCACTCGCGGCGATCGGCAGGGGCATGACGCCGGTGTTCGTCCTCGACTGGCTCACCGACCCGCGCGTGCATTTCGAAATGGATGGCGCGCACCCGGTCGGTGCAGCCCATCACCAGAAGATCATCGTCATCGACGACGCACTCGCATTCTGCGGTGGCATCGACATGACCGTCGACCGGTGGGACACCTCCGATCACCCCGACCGCAGTCGATATCGACGTGAACCGAACGGGCGACGCTACGGTCCCTGGCACGACGTCACTGCCGCGGTGGACGGCGCGGCCGCACGCGCACTCGGCGACCAGGCGCGTGCGCGATGGAAGTCGGCAACGGGGGTGGATCTCGACCCCGCCGGTCCTCGTGACGCATTCTGGCCTGACGGGCTCGCGCCTTCGGTCACCGACATCGACGTGTCGATCGCCAGAACTCTGCCCGAGTACGGCGACCGTGAGGACGTCCACGAGATCGAGGCGCTCTATCTCGCAGTGATCGCGAAGACCCGGAGCAGCCTGTACCTCGAAAGTCAGTATCTGGCGTCCCGCACCATCGCGGAAGCGCTCGCCGCGAGGCTGGGTGAGGACGATGGCCCCGAGATCGTGCTCGTGATACCCCGCAATGCGGAGGGTTGGCTCGAGCGGAAGGCGATGGACGGTGCCAGGCGTTCCCTGTTGCATCTGCTGTGGGCCGCCGACGTCCACGGCAGGTTTGAGGCCTACTACCCGGTGACCGAGGCCGGTAGGCCGATCTATGTGCACGCGAAGGTCGTCGTCATGGACGACATCCTGGTGCGGATCGGATCGTCGAACCTCAACAACCGGTCCATGGGCTTCGACACCGAATGCGATCTTGCACTCGAAGCCGCTGGTGCGGGCGATCCGGTCTCTCGCGCGGCGGCAGACCTGCGCAGCAGGCTTCTCTGCGAGCACCTCGATGTCGATGCGCAGACCTGGGACCGGGCCGTCGAGGAAGAGGGGTCGTTGCTCGCGGCGATCGAGCGCCTGCGGGGTTCGGGCCGTTCCCTGCGTCCGTTCGGACCGGGTACGGTTGGACAGGAGGGCAGTCCCCTCGCGGAGAACGCGCTCATGGATCCGGAGCGGGCACCGAAGAGTGCAGGTCGGCGGATCCGACAGGTTCTCACTCGCTGACCGTCTGTTCGCTTCTGGCGTACAGGTTGCGGAAACGTATGCGTCACGTGCAGCGTTACCTCTTGTAGTCGTGTTTTCCGCTACCACCTTCCGGGGTGGAGGGGAAGCGGGTGGAATTCACGCCAACTAGAGTGTCGAGTGGGATCGTGGAACCTTCGCTGGTTCGATGTGAACGACTCGAGTGCCGGAGCGAAGAGCGGCTGCCGGGGTCCGGGACAACCTCGTACCGGATCCGTCGGCCGAGAGTGTGAGGGAGTGCGATGTTCGAAAGGTTCACCGATCGCGCGCGGCGCGTCGTTGTCCTGGCTCAGGAAGAAGCCAGGATGCTCAACCACAACTACATCGGCACGGAGCACATCCTCCTGGGCCTCATCCACGAGGGTGAGGGCGTGGCGGCGAAGTCGCTCGAGTCGTTGGGGATCTCCCTGGAAGGTGTCCGCAGTCAGGTCGAGGAGATCATCGGCCAGGGACAGCAGGCCCCGTCCGGGCACATTCCGTTCACTCCCCGTGCCAAGAAGGTGCTCGAGCTCAGCCTCCGTGAGGCGCTGCAGCTCGGTCACAACTACATCGGTACCGAGCACATCCTCCTGGGCCTCATCCGTGAAGGCGAAGGTGTGGCAGCTCAGGTGCTCGTGAAGCTCGGCGCCGACCTGAACCGCGTTCGCCAGCAGGTCATCCAGCTGCTCTCGGGTTACCAGGGCAAGGAGCCGCAGGAGGCCGGCACCAGCCGCGGCGAGGCCGGCACCCCGTCGACGTCGCTCGTGCTCGACCAGTTCGGCCGGAACCTCACGCAGGCCGCTCTCGAAGGCAAGCTCGATCCGGTCATCGGTCGTGCGAAGGAAATCGAGCGGGTCATGCAGGTGCTGTCCCGCCGCACCAAGAACAACCCGGTGCTCATCGGTGAGCCCGGCGTCGGCAAGACCGCCGTGGTCGAGGGCCTGGCTCAGGCGATCGTCAACGGCGAGGTTCCGGAAACCCTCAAGGACAAGCAGCTCTACACGCTCGATCTGGGTTCTCTCGTCGCAGGCAGCCGGTACCGCGGCGACTTCGAGGAACGACTCAAGAAGGTCCTCAAGGAGATCAACAGCCGCGGCGACATCATCCTGTTCATCGACGAGCTGCATACGCTCGTCGGCGCGGGTGCAGCAGAAGGCGCGATCGACGCCGCGTCGATCCTCAAGCCGAAGCTCGCTCGCGGTGAACTGCAGACGATCGGCGCGACCACTCTCGACGAGTACCGGAAGTACATCGAGAAGGACGCGGCGCTCGAGCGTCGCTTCCAGCCCGTCCAGGTCGGCGAGCCGACGGTCGAGCACACCATCGAGATCCTCAAGGGGCTGCGCGACCGCTACGAGGCGCACCACCGTGTGTCGATCTCGGACAAGGCGCTCGTGGCTGCGGCGACTCTCGCCGACCGCTACATCAACGACCGCTTCCTGCCGGACAAGGCGATCGACCTCATCGATGAGGCCGGTGCCCGGATGCGCATCCGCCGGATGACCGCGCCGCCGGACCTGCGCGAGTTCGACGACAAGATCGCCGATGCGCGCCGCGAGAAGGAATCGGCGATCGACGCGCAGGACTTCGAGAAGGCCGCGAGCCTGCGCGACAAGGAGAAGCAGCTCGTCGCACAGCGCTCCGAGCGCGAGAAGCAGTGGCGTGCAGGCGATCTTGATGTCGTGGCTGAGGTCGACGAAGAGCAGATCGCCGAGGTGCTCGCGAACTGGACCGGCATTCCCGTGTTCAAGCTCACCGAGGAGGAGACCACCCGTCTTCTCCGTATGGAGGAAGAGCTGCACAAGCGGATCATCGGCCAGGAGGACGCCGTCAAGGCGGTAGCGAAGGCCATCCGTCGTACGCGTGCCGGCCTCAAGGATCCGAAGCGGCCGTCCGGCTCGTTCATCTTCGCCGGTCCGTCCGGTGTCGGTAAGACCGAGCTGTCCAAGGCGCTCGCGAACTTCCTGTTCGGCGAGGACGACGCGCTCATCCAGATCGACATGGGCGAGTTCCACGACCGATTCACCGCGTCGCGCCTGTTCGGTGCGCCTCCCGGATACGTCGGATACGAAGAGGGCGGCCAGCTCACCGAGAAGGTCCGCCGCAAGCCGTTCTCCGTTGTGCTGTTCGACGAGATCGAGAAGGCACACCAGGAGATCTACAACACACTCCTGCAGGTCCTCGAAGACGGTCGCCTGACCGACGGTCAGGGCCGCACGGTGGACTTCAAGAACACAGTGCTGATCTTCACGTCGAACCTCGGTACGTCGGACATCTCGAAGGCTGTCGGCCTGGGCTTCAGCTCCGGCAAGGGAGACCAGTCGAACTACGAGCGGATGAAGAACAAGGTCAACGACGAGCTGAAGAAGCACTTCCGCCCGGAGTTCCTCAACCGTATCGACGACATCATCGTGTTCCACCAGCTCACGCAGGAACAGATCATCGAGATGGTCGACCTGATGATCGGTCGTGTCGAGACCCAGCTCAAGAACAAGGACATGGGGATCGAACTCACCGAGAAGGCGAAGTCTCTGCTGGCCAAGCGCGGATTCGATCCGGTGCTCGGTGCCCGCCCGCTGCGTCGCACCATCCAGCGCGAGATCGAGGATCAACTCTCCGAGAAGATCCTCTTCGGCGAGATCGGCGCAGGCCACATCGTCCTGGTCGACGTCGAGGGCTGGGACGGTGAAGGTTCCGGTGAGAACGCGAGGTTCACCTTCGCGGCGAGTGAGAAGCCGGCCGAGGTGCCCGACACCCCGGCAGTAGCGCTCGCGAAGAGCGGCGAGGGCGAAGCGGAAGCCCAGTAACAACGCGCGTAGACGCCGAGGGGCGGCACTCCGGATGGAGTGCCGCCCCTCGGCGTTGCAGATTGCTGGGCAGCTGGTTCAGGCGTCAGTTCTTCCACGTGGCGGTCGGTCGTCCGGACCAGTTGGCGAGGCGTTCGGTGGCTCCCGCGGCAGGAGTGGGTTCCACCACCGGTCCGAATGGGACAGGCCCGCCCCGCGGGGTCTCGGGGAGTGCACGCTGCATGATGCCGAGTGCTGCGTCGGCCAGGGCCGGGTCGGCCTCCGCCGGTTGACCTGTTGCTGCCGCCAGGTCCCAACCGTGCACGAGTGCTTCGTTGAGCGCGATGAGGACCGCGGCGCGCCCGGGAAAGGTGCCCCAGGGAGCGCTGACTTCCGTGTCGAGCATCGCGTCGTCGTTCCACACCTCCCAGTAGCGGTCGGCGCTCGTGCGCAGCGCGGAGACCCATCTGTCATCCGGTTCGGTGACGACTTCGGGCACGGTCGCAGGGTCGCCGCCTGCTCCGATGAGACGACCTTTCTCGACGGTGGAGACGAGATGCCCGATGAGCGAACGCACGTCGAATTCAGGGCACGGGGTGGGGTCGGTGAACTGGGCGGGCCGGACTCCGTCGATGAGTCCGGCCACCCAGTCGAGGGCGTCACGGAACAGGGGGCGCGGGTCTGTCTGCGTCGTTGTCATGACACCCAGCATGGGCCCGAAACACGTCACCCTCTGTCATGTATTCCGGACCGATTCCGAGGAGATCATCCCGCGGTCACGGAATCCTTGTGTTTGGCTTCGTAGAGCTTCGCCCACTCGGCGCGGGACCGGATCGAGGTGTCGACGTCGGTCGCCGTGGCCCGCAACGCTCCGACGGTCGCGTCCTCGCGCTTGATCTTCGAGAACGGGTCCCAGTTGAAGAAACGGCAGGAGTTCTGCCAGGTGATCTTGTCGATCTCGGCGTCGGTCGCTCCCGCGGCCTCCAGCTCGCCGAGTACCTTCTCCGGCGCATCGGGCCAGAAGCAATCGGAGTGGGGGTAGTCGCACTCCCACGCGATGATGTCGATGCCGATTTCGTGACGCAGCTTGAGTGCGGTGGGGTCGGTGACGTAGCAGGCGAGCGAGTGCTCCTTGAAGACCTCGCTGGGAAGTTTGCCGCCGAAGTCGCGACGGAGCCAGCGTTGATTGGTGTAGTGCCGGTCGCAGCGGTCGAGGAAGAAGGGTATCCAGCCGATGCCGCCTTCGGAGAAGGCGAACTTGAGGTCCGGGTAGGAACGCATGGCCGGGCCCCACAGGAGATCCTGCGCCGCGATGGCGGAGATCTGGGTGGCGAGCACGATCAGGTTGTCGATGGGCGCATCCTTCGCCATCGAGATCGCGCCGAACCCCGAACCGATATGCAGGCACATCACGACGCCCTCGTCGGACAGGGTCTGGAACACCGGGCCCCAGTAGTCGATGTCGTGGTAGCTGGGAAGTCCCTCGAGGTGGGGGAGTTCGGGCATGGTTACGGCGCGACAGCCCTTGGCTGCGACGCGTCGGATCTCGTCGCACATCGCAGGCACGTTCCACGTGGGCAGGAGGGCGAGCGGCAGGAACCGATCGGGGTAGGCACCGCACCATTCGTCGATGTGCCAGTCGTTGTAGGCCTGCACCATCACGACGGTCACCTCGGCCTGGTGCTGGTTCAGGTGGCGTGCAGAGAAACCGGTGAACGTGGGAAAGCACATGGAACCGACGATGCCGTTGCGGTCCATGTCGCGTACGCGCTCGTGGATGTCGTACACGCCGGGGCGCATCTCGGCGAACCGCGCGGGATCGCGACCCCATTCTTCTGCGGGCCACGAGACCACCGCGTTGAGTCCGCTGACCCCGGTCGGTTTTCCCTGGTAGACCCACTGGTCGACACCTTGCTCGGTGACGATGACCTTGGGTGCTTCGTCCCGGTACTTGGCCGGAACGTGGCGGGCGAACATGTCGGGTGGTTCGACCACGTGGTCATCGATGCTCACGAGAATCATGTCGTCGAGTTGCATATTCACTCCTGGGTGCTGCTCATCACATAGGGGTTACTCCTGTTGTACCGTTCATAGGCATGACCGTCTCTACGCAATCGGCCATGCATCGTGCAGGATCGGACAACCTCAAGAGTCTGCGTCGCAGTGCGGCGATAACCGCCGGAAGTTACCTCTACGAGGGCGGGAGCCTCGTGACGGACTGGCACAGCCACGATATGCACCAGATCGAGTACGCCGTCGGTGGCGTGGTCGAAGTGGAGACCGCGACCACCCACTACCTGCTGCCACCTCAGCAGGCGGTGTGGATACCGGCGGGACTGCGCCACCAGGCGACCATGAGCCCCAGGGTCCGCTCGATCGCCGTGATGTTCGATCCGGAACTGGTGCGATTCCACGGTGAACGCGCCGCTGTCCTCGACGTCTCGCCGCTCATCCGGGAGATGATCATCTACGCGCAGCGATGGCCCGTCGGCAGATTGTCCGACGACACCGCGGCAGAGCGCTTCTTCGCGACCCTGGGCGGTCTCGTCCTCGACGCGATCGACTCCGACGAAGCGCTCCTCAGCCTTCCGATGTCGGATCATCCCGTCGTGCACGAGGCAATGGCGTTCGCGAAGGCGAATCTCCACGACGTCACCATCGGCGAGGTCGGCCGCGCGGTGTCGGTATCGGATCGCACCTTGCGCCGGTTGTTCGACGAGCACGTGGGGATGTCGTGGCGCACCTATCTGCTCCAGGCCCGGATGTTGCGCGCGATGGCGCTCCTCGCCTCGCCCGAGCAATCGGTGCAGGAAACCGCCCGCGCCGTCGGGTTCGACAACGGAAGCTCGTTCGCTCGGGCATTCAGCGACTTCTGCGGACAGTCCCCGTCGTCGTACCGGCACCGCAGCGCAATCGAACGGTCCTGACCTAGAGAAGCAATCACGACACTTCGTGTCGGGTTTCGGTGCCATGATTCGGTGATGCGCGCTGAACGGCTGCTCTCGCTGGTGTTGATGCTCAGAAATCGGGGCCGGATGACCGCCCCGGCCATCGCCCGCGAACTCGAAGTCTCGGTGCGGACCGTCCTGCGCGACGTCGAGGCGCTGTCGTCGGCCGGAATTCCGGTGTATGCGGAACGCGGCCGTGACGGAGGCTTCGCGTTGCTGCCCGGCTTCACCACCGACCTCACCGGGTTGACTATCGACGAGGCGACAGCGCTGCTCGCCGCGAGCGCTTCCACCGATACTGCGGCCCTCGGCATGGCGCCTGCGTTCGCCGCCGCGATGCGGAAGGTCACCGACGCGTTGCCCGAAGCAGGGCGCACGGCAGCCATCCGGGCATCGGAACGGATTCTGGTCACCGGCTCCGGATGGATCACGGATTCATCGGTCGATCCCCACCTCGGCGCGGTGCAGCAAGCTGTGTTCGACGGCGTACGCCTACGGATCCGGTATCGCCCGCGCGACCGCGACGCCGGGTGGCGGACCGTCGACCCGGTCGGTGTCGTCAGCGCCGCCGGTCGGTGGTACCTGGTGGCCTTGCACCGCGGCGACGAACGCACCTACCGGCTCTCGCGTATCGATGAGGTGAAAGTGCTCGACGTCAAGGCCGAGCGACCGGACGATGTCGATCTCGCCGAGATCTGGCAGCGCAGGCGGGCTCGATTCCGCGCGGGTATGCCCACCATCTCCGCGACCGTGAAGGTGCGCGAGAGTCGCCGAGACGAACTCGCTGCGGTCGCGATCTCGGTGGCCGAACGCCCTGCGGACGACGAACGGTGGTGTCTCGCCGAGGTCGAGTTCGGGAGTTCGGGCCACGCAGGAGCGGTGATGTGGCAACTCGGTGACGACGCCGAACTTCTGGCACCGCAGGCGCTGCGCGACGAGATCCGCATGCAGGCGCTGAAGCTTTCGGCTCGCCACCGATGATCGGGCAGTGAAGCTTCCGCCGATTGTCCGAGAACCGGAGACTGTGGCGCACGAATCGGCGTAGGTTCGGGCCAGAGTGTTTGAATCGGGCCGGATGGAGGGAGTAGCAATGCCGACACGGAGTGCACGGACCGCATGGAACGGTGGACTCGAGGACGGGTCGGGCCAGGTCGAACTGACCAGCTCGGGACGCGGGACATTCGATGTGTCGTTCCCGAAGCGATCGGCGGAGAACGCCGACGGTGCGACGAGCCCGGAAGAACTGATCGCCGCGGCCCACTCGACGTGTTTTGCGATGCAGTTGTCCGCGGTGATCGCCGAATCCGGGGGCACCCCGCAGAGTCTCGAGGTCAAAGCCGACGTGTCGCTCGGCCCGCACCCCGAGGTGGGGTTCCGGCTCACCGGAATCAAGCTGACCGTCCGCGGTGAAGTCGACGGCCTCGACGCCGCAGGCTTCGAGAAGGCCGCGCAGACAGCGAAAGAGATCTGCCCGGTGAGCCGCGCGCTGACGGGTGTCGAGATCACGCTCGACGCGGCACTCGAATCCTGACCCTGCGCCGCTGCCGAGAATCGGCGTCTCTCGGCGGCGGTGCAACGTCCGTTCGAAGGGGGAGCCGGAGTCGCGCGACGTCGAGCTTCGCGGATCGGGAACAATCCGCGGCAGCCTCGCCGTTGTTCGACTCGTGAACGTACCTGCCGATACAACCCTTCCCGCCGCCCAAATCGAGATCTGGTCGGATATTGCCTGCCCGTGGTGCTACATCGGCAAGCGCCGATTTTCCGCAGCCCTCGCTGATTTCCCGCAGCGCGACCGGGTCACGGTGACGTGGCGGTCGTATCAGCTCGCACCCGAGACGCCCGCGGGCCTGAGGAAGCCCGAGATCGAGGCGCTGGTCGAGATGAAGGGCATGCCCGCCGAACAGGTTCGGCACATGTTCGCCCAGGTGTCCGCCACTGCTGCGCAGGTCGGGCTGGACATCGAATTCGACACGGTGATCGCGGCGAACACCTTCGACGCACACCGTCTGGTGCACCTCGCCGGCGACAAGCGTGACGAACTGCTCGAGGCACTGTTCCGTGCGCATTTCGTCGACGGCAAGGTTGTGGACGATCGTGAGGAGCTGGTGCGTATCGCCGTGTCGGTGGGACTGGATGCGGATGAGATCCGCACCGATCTCGAGTCCGACGCTGCTGCCGATGCCGTCCGCGCCGACCTCCTGGAGGCCCGGAAGCTCGGTGTCACCGGAGTCCCGTTCTTCGTCGCCGACCGCGCGGTCGCGGTGTCGGGAGCTCAGACGAAGGACGTGTTTCTCGCATTGCTGGAACGCGCGATTTCCGACGCAGACAGTGCTGAGCCCGTCGTAGATCCGGTTGCCGATGACGCTGACGGATGCGCGGGAGACAGCTGCGAGGTGTGAACGTAGGTCACATCGACCGGAGGATCCTTGCGGTCGAGGCGTCCGCGGGGAAGAACGTCTCGATCGCGATCTCGTCGAGTGTCACATCGTGCGGGGACCCGAACACCGTCGTCGTATAGAGCAGGGCGAGATCGCCGTGAGCCGTGGCGAACACGAGAGGCATCGCGAGATCGTTCGGCACCGTGTCGTCGTCCCGCTGGCCTTCCGGAACCGGATACTCCGCGAGTTCATCGCGCAACTGCGTGAGCTCCGGCATCGCGGTGTGCGAGAGTTGGCGCTCGACTCTCCGGAGGACGTGGGCTCGCCACGGCACGAAGTTGCGGATCGCCGGCGCCAGGCCCTCTGGGTGGAGCGTCGCCCGAAGGATGTTGGCGGGCGGTTCGAGTAGATGGGGCGCGATGCCCGTGAGCAGGCCGTTCGCAGGTCCGTTCGCCGCGAGTAGTTCCCAGCGTGCGTTCACCGCCATCGCCGGATTCGGCTCGTGTCCCCTGAGGACCGCCTCGACCGCATCTCGCGCGGCCCCCAGATCCTCGAGCGGATGCTCGGGATGGGCAGGCGCGTAACCTGCCGCGAGGTACAGCCGATTGCGCTCTCGGAGCGGGATCCCGAGCTCTTCCGACAATCGTTCGATCACACCGCGGCCGGGGACGGATCGACCGGTCTCGACGTAGCTGAGGTGCCGGGTCGACAGGTCTGCAGCGATCGACAGTTCGAGTTGGGAGCGGCCGCGTTGCTCACGCCACGACTTCAGAAGCAGTCCGACACCGTCTGTCCGTGTGGCGGGGCCTGTACGTGTGGCGGGGCCTGTACGTGTTGCGGGGTGGTCGGCCATGTCTCCACGATCCGCGACCGCGTGCGGTGCAGCAATGACCTCCGACGTCATCGACTTGCGGCCTCCGGATGGATCAGGCTCGATTCGGTCGCAGTACTTCGCGGCCACGATTCCGACAGGAGGATGACATGACCGACACGACGAACTTCGAAGGAACCGACGTTGCGGCCGCGATCGAGCGGTACGTGCGGTTCTGGAATTCCGGCGACGACGAATCGCTCACCCGCGACACGTGGTCCGACGACGTCGAATACTGCGCACCAGTGGGGGTACTCGGCGGTCCGGCCGCGCTCGTCGACTTCCGGAAGCAATTCGGTGAACACATGAGGGGCTACGAATACAGACTTCGCGGTGAGCCCGATGTCCATCACGATCGGGCGCGGGTGATCTGGGAGCTGATCACCCCCGATGCGGACCCGTTCGCGACAGGAACCGACATTCTCGTCGTGGACGACCGGGGCCGGGTACGCGGTGTGACGGCGTTTCTGGACCGCCCTCCGGACGGTTTCGATCCGCACGCTCACCACTGATCGTCGGCGATCCCGTCGAGACACTGATCGTCGGCGATCCCGTCGAGATAGCGCTGCGTGATACGGCGTTGCACCAGGCGACCGAGCGGGCCCGCGAGCCGGGTGTACCAGCGTGCAGGGCGGGAGAACGCAGTGATCCGAGCAGTGACGTTGCCGTCGATGCCACGTTCGACGAGGAAAGTCTCCTCGCCGCTCTCTGGATGCCCGGTCAACGTGCCGTACGAGAAACCGCGACGACCGGGCTCGTCGATGACGTCGACCACCCGGCACCACGCTGTCGCACGGATGGGCCCGATGCCCCATTCGAGGCGTATGTCGAGTCCGGGAGTGGGATGCGGGGTGCCTTGCGCCACCCGGATACCGGCGGCGCGGTGCATCTGCCAGCCGAACAGCCGGCGGGATGCGGCATCGAAAATCCGGTCGCCGGTGCCCAGTTCACGCACCATCGCCAACGACCGGTAGCCGGCCGGGAAGACATCTTCCCGGCCGGCGCCCACATCGGGATAGTTGAACTCGCGCCCGGATCCGCCGGGCACGGACATCAGGACTTCTTGACGTCGAGGACGACTTCGAACTCGAGCAGCGATGCGCCCGACGCAACGGGCTTCTTGGCCTCGCCCGCGTGCGCGGCTCGAGCGTCGCCGTCACGCCATGCAGCGAAGTCCTCCTCGGTCTCCCACTGGGTGACGACGAAGTAGCGGGTCTCGCCCGCAGTCGGGCGGAGGAGCTGGAATCCGAGGAAGCCCTTGGAATTGTCGACGGTGTGCGCGCGATTGGCGAACCGCTTCTCCAGCTCGGGGCCTGCGCCCTCGGGGATTTCGATTGCGTTGATCTTCACGACTGCCATGCGCGCGAGCCTACTCCGCTACCTTGGGCGATTGTGTTGCACGACGAGGGTGGTAAGGGACGTCCGATCCTGCTGTTGCACGGATTGATGGGGAGCGCGCGCACGTGGCGTACTCACGTGCCGTGGCTACGCGAGCACGGCCACGTCCACACGTTCGATGCGGCGGGGCACGGACGCCCCGCGCCGGCAGAGCTCACCACCGGTGCCTTCGTTGAGGACCTGGCATCCCATCTCGACGCGTTCGACGAGCCGCTCGTCGTCATCGGGCATTCGATGGGCGCGCTGCATGCGTGGTGCCTCGCCGCCGCGCATCCCGACCGTGTGGCGGCACTGGTGCTCGAGGACATGGCCCCGGACTTCCGGGGACGTACGGCAGCGAACTGGGCCGCGATGATCGAGCAGTGGCCGCAGCCGTTCCCCACCGAGCAGGCGGTGGTCGACTTCTTCGGCCCGGTCGCCGGACAGTACTTTCTCGATTCGTTCGACCACCGCGACGACGGCTGGTACCTGCACGGTGAGGTCGCGACGTTCCGGGATATCTCGGAGGAATGGGGCATCCGCGCCTTCTGGGACGAATGGCACTCGATTCGTGTCCCCGCCCTGCTCATCGAGGGCGAGTTCACCATCACCCCCGAAGGGCAGATGCGAAAGATGAGTAGCCGACCCGGCACCGAGTACGTCCGTATCGCCGGTGCCGGGCACCTGGTCCACGACGACAAGCCCGACGAGTATCGCGCGGCGGTCGAGCAGTTTTTGACTACGTTCGACTAGCGCGTGCCTTCTCCGGCGAGAGCGAAGCGTCCGTCGTCGGTCTGTTCGACAAGTCCGTCGAGGAGCAACGAATGCAGGGCCCGATCGCGCTGCCCGGGGTCTGTGAGCCACACCTGATCGAGTGCCGGACGCTCCACCGGAGTGTCGCTGTCGCGGAGGACTGCCATCAGTTTTCCGCGCACTTGACGGTCGGTACCGGCGAACTTCTGCACGCGCCGGGCCGGGCCGTCGTGAGCCGGACGACCGGCCTGGACCCACGCGCATTCGGGGAGCGGGCATCGATCACAGTCAGGGTTCCGCGCGGTGCACACCGTCGCGCCGAGCTCCATCAGGGCAGCAGAGAACGTCGCGGCCCGCGCGCGGGTGCGCGGCAGCAGAATCTCGACGTCTGCGAGGTCCCTTCGCGTGGAAGGGTTCCCGGGCTCCGCCTTGCCGTGGACGGCGCGCGCGACGACGCGGCGCACATTGGTGTCCACCACGGGAACGCGCTGCCCGTATGCGAAACACGCGACTGCTCGCGCCGTGTACGCGCCGATCCCCGGCAGCGACAGCAGGACGTCGACATCCTCGGGGACCCGGTCGTCGTGCTCGGCGGCGAGGACCCCGGCGCACTCGTGCAAGCGCAACGCCCGACGCGGATAACCGAGCTTGCCCCAGGCTCGCAGCACCTCGGCCTGACTCGATGCGGCCATCGCCGACGGGACCGGCCAGCGCCGGACCCACTCCTCCCAGATCGGCGCGACCCGCACGACGGGAGTCTGCTGCAACATGACCTCCGACATGAGGATCTGCCATCCCGTCACGCCCTCGCGGCGCCACGGTAGATCCCGCGCCTGCGCTGCATACCAGCGCAGCAATACGCCAGCATCGACCGGCATTCCCACGTCCTTTCGAAACGTTCTGGGCGGTTGTTTACATAGGTAAAAGTATTCCCGCGTGAAAGTCGAAATCACCGGGGGTGAATACTGTGCATATGCCGAATTCGAACCCCATCTCAGCCTGGAAAGCCCTGACCGAAGGTAACCAGCGCTTCGTCAGTGACACCCCACTGCACCCCAGCCAGGGCATCGACCGCCGAGCAGAACTCGTCAACGGCCAGCACCCCACTGCAGTGCTCTTCGGATGTGGCGACTCCCGCGTCGCGGCCGAGATCATCTTCGACCAGGGCCTCGGCGATATGTTCGTCGTCCGAACTGCGGGTCACGTAATCGACAGCTCCGTGCTCGGCTCGATCGAGTATGCGGTCGACATTCTCAACGTTCCTCTCATCGTCGTGTTGGGACACGACAGCTGCGGTGCTGTCGGCGCGACCCTGTCCGCACTCGACGGCGGCGAGGTCCCGTCGGGCTTCATCCGCAGCATCGTCGAGCGGGTCGCACCCTCGATTCTCCTCGGGCGCCGAGAAGGGCTGGGCACCGTCGACGAACTCGAGGCGCGCCACGTCGTGGAAACGGGCAAGGTGCTCACCGAACGCTCGCAGATCATCGCGGACCGTATCGCCGATGGTCGCTGCGCTGTTGTGGGTGTGACGTACAAGCTCGACGACGGTCACGTACAGCTGCAAGGCCACATCGGCGATATCGGTGTGACCTCGGACTGACGCGACACGCCGACGACCATGTGGCCATCGCACGAGCTGACACATACCGTGTGAAGCGTGTTTGAACCCAACGGCCCACTTCCTCCTGAGATCTACTGGCGACGCCGTGTTCTCGCGATCGTCGTCGCGGTGGTCGTGCTGGCCTTGGTCATCTGGGCGGTTCTCGCCTTCACCGGCGGCGATGATCCCGAAACGGAACCCGCGGCCTCCGGGACCACGATGTCCGAGACCACCGCGACCACACCGGACGGATCCGGTGTCGAAGCCGGTGCAGAGACCGGTTCGGACGATAGTGGCTCGGACACTGCCGGATCCGGAAGCTCGAATTCCTCGAACGCGTCCTCGGGGTCGTCCACCCCGTCGGGTGCTGCGGAATCGGATGAGGCGGATCCGGACGCGCCCACGACACCGGTGTCGGCGTCGACGGCACCCGGGCAGTGTTCCGATCAATCGCTCGCAGTGCGCGTGACGGCGGGCGAGCCGAATTATCAGGTCGGAGCCGAACCCGAGTTCACGATCGTCATCACCAATATCGGGACGTCCACGTGCGAGCGTGATCTCGGTGCGGGCCTGCAGCAGGTCCTCGTGTACACCCTCGACGGCAACCAGCGAGTGTGGGCGAACACCGACTGTTTCCCCGATTCGACCGCCGACGTGCGTTCGCTCCGTCCCGGCGATCAGGCCGCGTTCTCGGTGCGGTGGTCCGGCACGACGTCCGAACCCGGGTGCGCGACCCCGCGGGAACCGGTCCAGCCGGGCGCATACACGGTCGTCGGGCAGCTCGGTGGTCTGCGCAGCACGCCGGAGCCGTTCAACATGACAGCGTGAAGTGCTGGTCCGTGACGTGCTAGTCGTAGTGATTGATCGACGCCTCGGCCAGGCGTGAGAGACCCTCACGGATGTAGCGAGCCCACAGTGCTCCGATCCCTTCGACGGCCTGAAGGTCCGCGGCGGTCGCCGCGAGCAAACCCTGCAGAGTTCCGAAAGCACCCACCAGCCGGTCGATCTGACGTGCCCTGAGCCTCGGAACACGATTGAGGACGCGGTACCCGCGGGGGCTCATTGCGGTGTCGAGCGCTTCGATGGTGCTCGGATAGCCGAACGCCCGCGCGAGTGTCGTCAGGTCCAGCAGATCGACATCGGTCAACTCTCCCAACGCATCGAGCGCCTGCTCCACATCGAGGACCGACGGTGACTCCGTTCCCGCCAGGTAGTCCAGCACGAGCAGTTGCCTGGCGAGTTGATTGTCGCCGACGAGCTCTTCGAGTTGCAGTGCGAGCTGTCGCCCGTCCGTTCCGAGCTCGAGCACATCCTGCTCGATCTCCACGGACAGGCGGTGCATCATTTCGAGGCGCTGCGCGACGGTGAGCGCATCGCGCAATGTCACGATGTCTTCGATTTCCACCACCGAGAGCTGCCGAGTGACTTCGTCGAGACGAGCCTTGTACCGCTCGAGCGTCGCGACGGCCTGGTTGGCCCTGGAGAGAATCATCGCGGAATCGTCGATGACATGCCTGCGCCCTTCGACGTACACGCTGACGATGCTCATCGACTGGCTCACCGAGACCACGGGGTATCCGGTCTCGATAGCGGTGCGTTCGGCTGCGCGGTGACGGGTACCGGATTCGACTGTGGGGATGCGATGGTCGGGCACGAGCTGCACGTTGGCGCGCACGATCCGGCTGCCGTCGGTGGACACCACGACCGCGCCGTCCATCTTCGACAACTCGCGCAACCGGGTAGGGGCGAATTCGACATCGAGTTCGAAGCCGCCGTCGCAGATCGATGCGACGTGCTCGTCGAAGCCGAGCACGATCAGGCCGCCTGTGCGGCCCCGCAGGATGCGTTCGAGGCCGTCTCGCAGAGCTGTGCCGGGTGCCAGACGCGCGATTGTCTCGTTCAACGTCGCAGCGTCGGCCGACTCGGTCATGTGCGAAGTCCTCCTGGCTGCGCGTGCGTTTCTCGTCACATTTGTGCAGGCCACGGAAAAGTCGTTGGCGAGCGCGCAACTACATTACTTGCTCATGAGTAGTCTCTGGACCTTGCCCGATGACCTCGTCGTTCCTGATCTTCGCGAGGATCATCCCGGTCCGGGGGCGCCGATACCGCAGCACTGGTCCAGGTGCCTCGGTTGCGGTGACGATCAGCCGACCGGGCTCGCGCTGCAGTGCACGATCGGCGAGGGACTGTCCGTGAAGGCCCGCTTCGAGGTGGCCACCCGCTTCCAGGGCGGGCCGGGGTTCATTCACGGAGGCATCCTCATGACCGCGTTCGACGAAGTCCAGGGCTTCGCATGTAACGCTGTGTTCCGAAAGCCTGTGGTCACCGGGCACATGGGGACCGATTTCAAGCGCCCCATCCCGCTGGGCGCGGTCCTCGAATTCACCGCCCGAGTCGACGGGACGGTGCGTCGCAAGGTGTACACGAGCGCCGAAGCGCGCATCGTCGATGGCCCGCTCGCCGATCCCGACGTGATCGTGGGGAGCTCGCACGGATTGTTCGTGATCGTCGGCCACGAACATTTCGACAAGGGGAAGGATTTCGTCGACGGCTTGCCCGGGGCCGACGACATCTCGTCGATCTGAGGCATTTCTCAATCGGGGAGCATCGGTACGCCCTCGCTGTGGTCGCGGCCGAGCAGTGTCGCGGACGTCAGTGCCCCGGCCCCGAACCGGCAGTGGACGTCGTCGAGGACCGTGTCGAGGGCGTGCCGGTCGATCGGGCAATGTGTCGCGGTGGTCTCCTTCGAGCCCGGATCGGCCGACGGCACCGGTTCGTCGAAGGGAAGCTCGAGCTGTTCGATGCCCTCGCCGTCCAAGTTCGTCACCGCGACACCGATCAGGGTGAGCCCGCGGTCGGCGATGAGCGGCCGCGCTGATTCGAGCAGGGCACGTGCGGTGTTGCTGAGGACGTCGGTGCGCGCGGTGGGGACGCCGAGCGTGCGCGACCGCGTGGCCCGCGTGTAATCGGCGAAGCGGAGTCCGAGCACCACTGTGCGGCCGATCCGATGGGCGCGGCGCATCCGGGCGGCAACCTTGTCGACGAGTAGCTGCAGTGTGGCGTCGACCGACTCGATGCTGTGGGCTCCTCGGCCGAGTGCGTGCTGGGCGCCCATCGAACGCCGGCGTCGACGGTGAACCGGCCGTGGGTCGTGCCCGGTCGCGAGCGCGTACAGGTGGCGGCCTGTTGCCCGGCCGAGCAGCGAGATGAGGTCGGACTCGGATTCGTTCGCAATATCGGCGACCGATCGAAGTCCGTGCGCATGCAGAGTCGCGGCGGTGACCTTGCCGACGCCCCACAGTCGTTCGACGGGCAAGGGGTGGAGGAAGTCGAGTTCCCCTTCGGGTGGGACGACGAGCAGCCCGTCCGGTTTCGCGACGCCACTCGCGACCTTCGCGAGGAACTTCGTCCGGGCCACACCTACGGTGATCGGCAGGCCGACCTCGGCCATGACCGTCGCGCGCAGGTGTGCCGCGATGTCGGACGGCTCACCCGAGATGCGGCGCAGCCCCGACACGTCGAGGAAGGCCTCGTCGATGGAGACCCCTTCGACGACGGGGGAGACCCGATCGAAGATCGCGAACACCTCCCGCGACGCCCGTGAGTACGCGTCCATGCGCGGCGGTATCGAGATCACGTGCGGGCACAGAGCGCGCGCTGCACGGCCAGGCATGGGTGTCTTGATTCCGTAGGCTTTCGCCTCGTAGCTCGCGGCGAGGACGACCCCACCGCCGACCACCACTGGTTTTCCTCGAAGCCACGGGTCGTCGCGTTGCTCGACCGACGCGTAGAACGCGTCGAGGTCGGCGTGGAGGATCGTTGCACGGGCGGACACGAACATATGTTCGCATGCGAGTCCGACAACCCGATACGGCAGAATTGCCGGCCGGACGGTGTTAGAAACGATCCATGTCTGCCCGCGACCGTGGAGTCCCCGATGTCGTCCTCGAACGCGACGGTGCCGTCACCACGATCGTGCTCAACCGCCCAGACCGCAGAAACGCCGTGGACGGGCCGATGGCCGCGCAGCTCCGCGAGGCCATCGAGACATTCGACGCCGACGAGGACCAACGTGTCGCGGTGCTCTGGGGTGCGGGTGGCCATTTCTGTGCAGGCGCCGACCTCACTGCCGTGGGTGATGTGCAGCGACGTCACGAACTCGACCCGCAGGGCGGCGGCACGGGGCCGATGGGCCCCTCCCGGATGGCGCTGTCCAAACCACTGATCGCGGCGGTGAGTGGATACGCGGTCGCAGGTGGACTGGAACTCGCACTGCTCGCAGACCTGCGGGTGTGCGAATCCGACGCAGTCTTCGGGGTGTTCTGCCGCCGCTGGGGTGTACCGCTTATCGACGGCGGCACGGTGCGACTGCCGCGGATCATCGGGCAGGGAAGAGCGCTCGACATGATCCTCACCGGCCGCGCGGTGGATGCGGCCGAGGCCCTGTCGTTCGGCCTCGCCAACCGGGTCGTCGACGAGGGTACGTCACTCGCTGTATCGCAGGAGATCGCGCGGCAACTGGCAACGTTTCCGCAGGAATGTATGTCGGTGGACCGGGCGTCGGTCTACCGCTCGTTCGAGCTTCCACTCGACACCGCGTTGCGGGCCGAAGGCGCCCACGGTGTGCCGATCGTCGAGCGGGAGGGCATCGCAGGCGCTTCACGGTTCACGTCGGGAGAAGGAAGACACGGCGCCTTCCGCTAGCCGTGTTTCGAAGCGGGCGTCAGCCGATGTTCATGAGCGCCTGCCCGAGGTTGGTCACCTCGCGGACCTTCATGCCGGAAGGTGCGCCGTCGGTGTTGCGGGGCACCACGGCGCGGGTGAACCCGAGCCGGTGTGCTTCGGTGAGCCGTCGGCCTGCTCCGGCCACGCGCCGGACTTCGCCTGCGAGCCCGACCTCGCCGAGCAGCACGGTGCCGGGCGGGACCGGTTGATCTCGCACCGCTGAGACGATGGCGAGCGCCAGCGCGAGGTCGGCGGACGGATCGGTGATCCGCATGCCGCCGACCGTCGATGCGTATACGTCGCATTTTCCGAGATTGCGGACGTTGCAGCGCCGTTCGAGTACGGCGAGCACCATCGCGACGCGCGCCGAATCCAGGCCGCTCACCGCGCGCCGCGGTGACGGATTCTGGGTGTGGACGACAAGCGCTTGAACTTCGCCGAGCAGTGGGCGTTTGCCGTCCATCGTGACGGTGACCGCCGTCCCCGACACCTCCTCGTTCCGGTGCTGCAGGAACAGTCCCGACGGGTCACTCACCTCGACGATGCCGCCTTCGGTGAGTTCGAAGCAGCCCACTTCCTCGGCTGCACCGAACCGGTTCTTGACCCCGCGGACCATACGCAGCGTCGAATGTTTGTCGCCTTCGAAGTGCAGTACGACGTCGACGAGATGCTCGAGCGAGCGTGGACCCGCTACTGCGCCGTCCTTGGTGACGTGACCGATCAGCAACACCGGGATACCGCTCGCCTTCGCGAGCGAGGTCAGGGCGCTCGTGACGGCCTTGACCTGAGTGACACCGCCGGACACTCCGTCGACATCGGCGGCGAGCATCGTCTGCACCGAGTCGACGACGAGCAATGTCGGCTTGACCTGTTCGACGTGGCCGAAGATCGTCGCCAGATCGGATTCGGCAGCCAGGTAGACCCGCTCGTGGACAGACCCGGTGCGGTCGGCGCGGAGCCGGACCTGACCGGCGGATTCCTCGCCCGTCACGTACAGCGACCTGTCGTCGGCGCTGCGCTGAGCCCAGCGGTGGACGACCTCGAGGAGCAGTGTCGACTTGCCGACGCCGGGTTCACCCGCGAGCAGGACGACGGAGCCGGGCACGATCCCCCCGCCGAGAACCCGGTCGAGTTCGGAGATTCCGGTGGTCTTGGCCGCGGTTTCCTTCCCGTCGATCCGGGTCAAAGGAGTGGCGGGGGTGGTGGGGAGGACTGCCGCGGCGCCCGCACGCGCGAGCGAGGTGCCCGGTCGCGATGCGACAGCTGTCGGCTGCACCGGTGCCTCGTCCAGCGAGCCCCACGTTCCGCATTCGGGGCAGCGTCCGACCCACTTGGCGACGGTGTGCGAGCAGTCGGAGCAGCGGTACATCGTTTTGGATCTGGCCACTGCCGGAGGATATGCGAACGTGGTGACAGAACGCCGGAAGGTCCGGACGAGAATGCTCGTCCGAACCTTCCGGAAGGGTCTTGCCGGTCGCGCTGGGTCAGTGCGCTTCGCCGATGATCGGCGACATCTCCGACTCGTGGCGATCGAGAACCGGGCCTGCATCGACCGGTACGGACAGGGTCACGTCGCCAGCTTCCTCGAAGGAGAAGGTGAAGGGGATGGTCAGGCCGGGCCGGACACCTTCCTTCAGGTCGACGAGTTCGATGGTCTCGACCGTCGCGGGCACCACGGGGGTGTCCTCCGGCGAGGTCGGCTGCGGTGATTCGTCGACGGACTCGAGAAGATCGGTGGTCTCCGGGGAAACACCGGCGATGACCGAGCCTTGAGCGGGGATCGTGATGTTGTCCGCGCCGGTCACCGAGCCCGCGTACTCGGTCTCGATGCCCGTGAGGACGTCGTCCCGGTAGCCGTCGAGATTCGCGATGGTGAAGCCGAGCAGAGCGGTTCCCCCCGGCTCGATGCTGTACTCCTCGGAATCCGGGTAGATGATGTGCACGTTGCGCAGTGCAAGGCTGCCCGCGTCCGTGTTGGTGCCGTTGATCGCAGCCACCTGGTCGGAGGTCTGGGTGATCTGACCGGCGCCGCACGCGGACAACGCCAGCGTCGCACCCGCGGCCAGGGCGACAGCGGTCGCGACTCGACGAGTCGACGTGTTGAGAGCAGTCACTTTTCCTCCACTCGGGTAAGGCTCGCAATCCACTAGGCAGAGTAGTAGTTGTCCCGCATGGAGTGCGCGTCGGGTCATCGATATTGCCATTTTGTGCACCACAACGGGGCATAACGCCCTGTCGCGGTGGGTGTGTCGCACGTCACCGGATGCACGTAACCGGTTGCCTGTCAAGCCCTACGCCCACGTGTCGGTGCCCCTGACCTGCGCCGTTGATGAGAGGCCGATGTGGTCACGTGTTAAACTCGAAGAATCGAAAGGGGCACGGGACACATGATTTTCAAGGTCGGAGACACCGTCGTATACCCCCATCACGGTGCGGCGCTGATCGAAGCAATCGAAACACGCACCATCAAGGGGGAGCAGAAGGAATATCTGGTTCTGAAAGTCGCGCAGGGCGACCTCACGGTGCGGGTACCTGCTGAGAATGCAGAATATGTCGGAGTTCGCGACGTGGTGGGACAAGAAGGCCTCGACAAGGTTTTCCAGGTGCTGCGCGCACCGCATACAGAAGAACCGACCAACTGGTCACGGCGGTACAAGGCCAACATCGAGAAGTTGGCCTCCGGAGATGTCAACAAGGTCGCAGAGGTAGTCCGCGACCTGTGGCGCCGGGAACAGGACCGTGGCCTTTCTGCAGGTGAGAAGAGAATGCTGGCGAAGGCTCGGCAGATCCTCGTCGGTGAGCTCGCGCTCGCCGAGGGAACCGACGATGTCAGGGCAGAGAGCATGCTCGACGAGGTTCTCGCCGCCGCATCCTGATAGGCGACGCGACCCTCGAATCAACATCAAGTGAATCGAATACAGCAAGTACACGATCGCAGCGGGCCGGTCGTCGGAATCATTCCGGCGGCCGGCCGCGGCGTCCGTCTGGGTGAGTCACTACCCAAGGCGTTCGTCGAGCTCGATGGGCGCACCATGCTCGACCGGGCTGTCGAAGCGATGCTGGGTTCCGGCGCGGTCGACCGCGTCGTGGTGGTGGCGCCGCCCGAGCTCGCCTCGACACCTCCGGCGGAGCTCGTACGCGCGGAGTACGCCGACCGGGTCACGGTCACCGGCGGTGGTGCGGAACGCGCCGATTCTGTGCGCGCGGGTCTCCGGGCGGCGTCGGACGCGCAGTTCGTGCTCGTGCACGATGCGGCGCGGGCGCTGACTCCACCGGAGTTGTTCACCCGAGTGGTCGAGGCGCTCCGGGGTGGGCGGCGCGCAGTGATTCCCGTCCTGCCGGTCGCCGACACCATCAAGAGCGTCGACTCCGACGGTGTCGTCACCGGCACCCCTGAGCGGGCGACCCTGCGCGCGGTGCAGACACCACAGGGGTTCGAGGCAGACCTGCTCGAACGCGCCAATCGCGATACGGGCGACGCAACCGACGATGCCGGGCTGGTGGAACGGCTCGGCGAGTTCGTGCAGACCGTGGCGGGCGACCCGCTCGCCTTCAAGATCACCACACCGCTGGATCTGGTGCTGGCCCGAGCTCTGCTCGCCGCCGGCGAACGGACACAAGAGGGGAACTGAGCACACGTGCGTGTCGGAATCGGAACAGATGTGCACCCGGTCGAACCGGGGCGTCCATGCTGGATGGCAGGTCTGCTGTTCGACGACGCAGATGGTTGTTCGGGGCACTCCGACGGCGACGTCGCCGCACACGCGTTGTGTGATGCGTTGTTGTCGGCGTCCGGCCTCGGCGACCTGGGTTCGGTGTTCGGGACCGATCGACCCGAGATGTCGGGAGCGTCGGGGGCCTCGATGCTCACCGAGGTACGGCGGCTGCTGACCGAAGAAGGCTGGACCATCGGCAACGCGGCCGTGCAGGTGATCGGGAACCGCCCGAAGATCGGGCCGCGACGGGACGAGGCGGTGCGTGTGCTGTCCGATCTGCTCGGCGCACCCGTGTCGGTGTCGGCCACCACCACCGACGGGCTCGGGCTGACCGGCCGCGGGGAAGGTGTGGCGGCTATCGCCACCGCGCTCGTACTACCTGACGTCGATCAACGGTAGGATGGTCTGTCGTGACTTTGCGCCTTTTCGACACCGAGACACGAGCCGTGCGGGATTTCGAACCGCTGGTGCCCGGACACGCTTCGGTGTATCTGTGTGGTGCCACTGTTCAGGGTGAGCCGCACATCGGCCACGTGCGCAGCGGCGTCGCGTTCGACGTTCTGCGACGATGGCTCGCAGCGAAGGGGCTCGACGTCGCGTTTGTGAGAAACGTCACCGATATCGACGACAAGATTCTCCGCAAGGCGAGCGAGGCGGGCCGCCCCTGGTGGGAATGGAAGACCACCTACGAGCGCGCTTTCACCCGCGCCTACGACGCTCTGGGTGTGTTGCCGCCCTCCGTGGAGCCCCGCGCGACCGGGCACATCACTCAGATGGTCGAGCTCATGCGTCGACTCATCGACGCGGGTCATGCTTACGCATCCGACGGCAACGTCTACTTCGACGTGATGAGTTTCCCCGAGTACGGCGCGTTGTCGGGGCACAAACTCGACGACGTCCATCAAGGTGAGAGCGCCGGGCAGGGCAAGCGCGACCCTCGCGACTTCACCCTGTGGAAGGCCGAGAAGGCCGGGGAGCCCTCGTGGCCGACGCCGTGGGGTCGTGGCCGTCCGGGCTGGCATCTCGAATGCTCCGCCATGGCGGAGTTCTATCTTGGTTCCTCGTTCGACATCCATTGCGGCGGCATGGATCTGGTGTTTCCGCATCACGAGAACGAGATCGCGCAGGCCCGCGCTGCAGGTGACGGCTTCGCCCGTTACTGGTTGCACAACGGCTGGGTCACCATGGGCGGCGAGAAGATGTCCAAGTCGCTCGGCAACGTGCTGTCCATCCCCAACGTCCTCACCCGCGTGCGGGCCCAGGAACTGCGTTACTACCTCGGCAGCGCCCACTACCGGTCGATGCTCGAATATTCCGACACGGCGCTGGCCGAGGCGGCCGCGGCCTACCGGGGACTCGAGTCGTTCGTGATCAAGACCCGTGACCGGGCAGGCGACGTTCCCGTCGGAACGTGGACCGACGCGTTCGCCGAAGCGCTCGACGACGATCTCGGGGTGCCCAAAGCGCTCGCCGAGATCCACGGCCGACGCAGCGAGGGCAACAAGGCGCTCGACAACGGAGACCTGACCGAAGCGGTGCGCATCGCTTCCCAGATCCGTGCGATGCTTTCTGTCCTCGGCGTCGATCCACTCGATGCACACTGGCAGGAGAGCTCCGGCGACGAGTCGGGTGCGCTCGCCGCCCTCGATGTGCTGGTGGGAGCAGAACTCGATCGTCGACAGAGCGCCCGTGCCGAGAAGAATTGGGCGGTCGCCGACGAAGTACGTGACCGGCTGACAGCGGCGGGGATCGAAGTAACGGATACGCCGAACGGACCCGAGTGGTCTCTGAAAGCAGGGCAGTGATGGCAGGCAATTCCCAGCGCCGCGGAGCGATTCGCAAGGGCGGAACGAAGAAAGGCCAGGTCGTCGGTTCGGGCGGTCAGCGTCGGCGCGGTCTCGAAGGCCGCGGCGCTACCCCGAAGGCCGAGGATCGTTCGTACCATCCTGCGGCCCGGCGCGCTCGTGCAGCGGCGAAGGCCGCCGACAACCGAGGCCGCCGTCCGGGTGGACGCAAGCCGGAGGACGGGCCGGAGATGGTCCTCGGCCGCAACCCCGTGGTCGAGTGCTTGCGGGCCGAGGTCCCGGCGACCGCGCTCTACGTCGCGGTCGGTGCGGAAGCCGACGACCGGCTCAAGGAAGCAGTGCAGCGCGCCGCTGATGCCGGCATCTCGATTCTCGAAGTGCAGCGCAGCGAACTCGACCGGCTCACGGCGAACGGTATGCATCAGGGCATCGGCCTGCAGGTGCCGCCGTACCGCTACGCGCACCCCGACGATCTGATCGTGCGCGCCAAGGAGAGGCACGAGCGACCCCTGCTGGTGGCGCTCGACAACATTTCCGATCCCCGCAACCTCGGTGCGATCATCCGGTCGGTGGCGGCGTTCGGTGGCCATGGCGTTGTGATTCCGCAGCGTCGGAGCGCGTCGGTCACTGCCGTGGCCTGGCGCACCAGTGCGGGTGCTGCGGCGCGGCTTCCGGTAGCACGCGCAACCAATCTGACCCGCACCCTCAAGGACTGGCAGTCTCAGGGCGTCCGCGTCGTGGGTCTCGATGCCGGTGGTGATACCGACCTCGACACTTTCGACGGCACCGATCCCGTCGTCGTGGTGGTGGGGTCCGAGGGCAAGGGACTCTCGCGGCTCGTCCGCGAGACGTGCGATTCGATCCTGTCCATCCCGATGGCCGGCGACGTGGAGTCGCTCAACGCGTCGGTCGCGGCAGGCGTCGTGCTCGCCGATATCGCGCGTCGTCGCCGGTCCTGAAAGTGCGGTCCTGAAGGCCGCTCCGAAGGTCAGCGCGTACCGACGGGAACCGATCGGGCCCTCGCTGCGTCTGTACCGGTAGGGCCGGACGGAAGCGGAGGCACACAGTGGCGTACACAACGGCGTTCGACGGGCGTTTCGAGATCACACCGCCATTGAGTCGGCCCGACATCGACTTCCTCACCGGGTTCGCGGGTGCCGCGAGTGGTCCGCACAACGCGGGCCGCGACGGTCTGCCGGCAGAGGGGCGGCCGCTGTCGTGGTGTCAGTGGGCCCCGAGCAGTGACGGATGCGCCCTCGAGTGGGACGGCGACCCGGTCTTCTACCGGTACTCCGAATGGCTTCAGTACCTGATCGCCGCGTTCCTGGCACCCCGGGGGTATGAGGTGTCGGGGACGGTGGAGGTGCGCACCAGCGCCGGCGACCACGGCCTGATCACTGTGCGTGACAACGAGGTCACAGTTCAGATCAGTCGGACGAACCGCACACGCCGCCCCGGACGTAATTGCGCCGCAGTGGGAAGGTCCGCTGTCGTCACCACCGCGATCACTGGATAGCCGCCGGTGACGGGGTGATCGGCGAGGAACAGCACCGGATGACCCTCCGGCGGTACCTGGACGGACCCGGCAACCATACCCTCGCTGGGTAGTTCGTCATGGCGTGAGCGGTGTAGCGGTCCGGGGCCCCGGAGCCGGATCCCCACCCGATCGAGTTGCGGAGTCACCGTCCACGATTCGTGTAGGAAGGCGCGGACCGAGGCGGGAGTGAACCAGTCGTCGCGGGGCCCTGTTCGCACACGGAGTTCGACGGGATCACCCGCGGGCGCAGGCGGAGGGATCTGCTCTTCGCAGGGGAGTTCTTCGGCGAGTGCGCCGACAAGCAGCCGGTCACCGATGTGCACCGGCGCTGGGCCCGTGCCCGACAACGTGTCGGTCGAACGGCTTCCCAGTACCTCCGGAACGTCGATGCCGCCGCGGACTGCCAGATACGACCGCAATCCCTCGGATGGCACTGAGACCGAGATGACGTCCTGATCGCGGAGACGCACCCTCGCGTAATCACCCACCGAGCGGCCGTTTACCGTCACGTCGACGCGCGCTCCGGTGATCGCGACGATCGTGTCGCCGACGCTTCGGACCGAGAGTCCGCCACCGGTCACCTCGAGGGCCGCGGCGTCCGGGTGATTGCCGACGAGGCGATTCGCAGCGTCGTGCGCCGTGCGGTCCGCAGCGCCGGATGCGGTCACGCCGTCGGCCCCGTATCCGATGCGTCCGTGATCCTGCACAGTCGTGAAGATTCCAGGGGTGACCACCTCGAGCCATGCCATGGATCCATGGTCTCGCAATCCGGGGCGGCGGTGAGGACTGTTCGGTGAGCGCAGCCGGCGCGCGTTAGGTTGAAGTGCCGCAGTTCGAGGGAGACACGATGAGCCGGAACGATCCGACCACCAGTATCGAGGCCACCCGGGTGGAGGCGACCCGGGCAGTCGAGGGTGCGTTGGACGACGGCGATCTGGCTGCGGCGCACGCCGCAGTAGCCGACCTGAGCGTGGAACTGCTCGTCGACGTGCTCGAGCGGTTGGACCACACCGACCGCGCGGTGCTCTATCGGTTGCTTCCCAAGGATCAGGCGATGGAGGTGTTCGAGCAGCTGGATCCGAGTCTGCAGAGCGCCCTCGTCGGCGGCCTGCAAGACGATCAGGTCGCGTCGATCTTCGCTGATCTCGAGCCCGACGATCGAGTCGAACTGCTCGACGAGTTGCCGGCCACCGTTGCGGCGAAGCTCATGCGCGGCCTCCCGTACGACGAACGTGAGATGACAGCGACGATCCTCGGCTACAGGCAGGGCGCTCTCGGACGGCGCATGAGCCCGGAGTTCGTCTCGTTGCGCCAAGACATGCCGATCGAGCGAGCCCTCGCGATGGTCCGTAGTCGCCTCCACGATGCCGAGACGGTCTACACCTTGCCGGTTGTCGACAGGAATCGGATCCTCGTGGGTGTGGTGGGGTTGCGAGATCTGATGGGCGCCCCGAAGGACGGCGCAGTCGGCGACATCATGAGCGAACCGTATTTCGCGCGGGCCACCGACGACGCAGAGGAAGCTGCCCGCCGCTGTGCCGAGCTGAAGTTGCTGGCGTTGATCGTCGTGGACAGCGAAACGCGACTGGTGGGCATCCTCACTGTCGACGATGCGTTGCGCATCCTGGAGTCGGCCGAGAGCGAGGACCAGGCCCGGATCGGCGGCACCGAGCCGCTACGCCAGCCCTATCTCGCCACGCCGGCGAGACAATTGGTGCGTTCGCGGGTCGTGTGGCTGCTCGTGCTGGCGATCGGAGCGACATTGACCGTGCAGGTGCTCGAGGTGTTCGAATCGACCTTGGAACAGGCCGTGACGTTGGCGTTGTTCGTGCCGCTGCTCATCGGCACCGGTGGCAACACGGGAAATCAGGCGGCGACCACCGTTACGCGGGCATTGGCTCTCGACGACGTGAGTCCCCGAGATGTCGGCCGTGTCGTCGTCCGTGAACTCAGGGTGGGGTTCTCGCTCGGGGTGCTGCTCGGTTCCGTGGCGTTCGTCCTCGCAACTGCCGTCTACGACATGTCGGTGGGCGCGGTGATCGGGCTGACGCTGGTCACCGTGTGCACACTCGCAGCCACTGTCGGTGGGGCGATGCCGTTGGTCGCCAAGGCTATCCGCGTGGATCCCGCAGTGTTCTCCAATCCGTTCATCACGACGTTCGTCGATTCGACGGGATTGGTACTGTATTTTCTCATTGCGAAAGCCGTGCTGGGAATTTGACGAGACCGCTTGGTGTTCAGTAGGACTCGAATCGTACTGCGGCACCGGGGTGCAACAATGCAGGGGGAGTCCGATCCGGTTGCCACAGAACTTGTTCGGTGGTGCCGATCAGCTGCCAGCCTCCCGGAGAGCTTCTCGGATAGATCCCGGAGAACTCGCCTGCCAACCCGACGGCACCCGCGGGCACCGAGGTCCGCGGGGAGTCTCGACGTGGTACCTGCAAGCGGCTGTCGCCGCCCGTGAGATAGGCGAAGCCGGGAGCGAAGCCGCCGAACGCCACCGTCCAGGCGCGTCCGGTGTGCGCGGCGATCACACCGCTGACGCCCAGTCCGGTTCGTTCACCGACCTCCTCGAGGTCGGGACCGTCGTACCGCACTCGGATCACCACTTCGGCCCCCGGGATGGTGTCTGCGCGCATCGGCTGCGTCTCGACGAGCCAGCGGCGCACCGTGTCGGCGTGGGTCGTTCGCGTGTCGAAGCGGACCAGCAGTGTGCGGGCAGCGGGCACCAGGTCGACGACACCGTGTATCCGATTCGCGTCGAGTGCGCGGAAATGCGCGAGTACGTCGTCGAGTGAATCGAACTCCGCGAGTACTGCGGAGTCGCCGTTGCGCAGGATCCTCACGTGCCGCCGCCTAGACGAATGCGCGGACGTCGATGTTCTCGGCATCCAGCAGGGCCCGGACGGCCACGGCCATGGCGGTGGCGTCAGGGGAGTCGCCGTGGATGCACACGGACTGTGGGTCTACGCGCACATCGGTGCCGTCGATCGCTGTGACCACGCCTTCGGTGACCATACGCAACACGCGCTGGGCCACCAGATCCGGATCGTGCAGCACGGCACCCGGTTCGCGCCGCGACACGAGGGCCCCGTCGGGGGTGTACGCGCGGTCGGCGAACGCCTCGGTCACCACGATCAAGCCCGCGCGTTCGGCCTCCTCGAGGAACGCCGATCCGGGAAGCCCGAGAACAGGTAGTGAGGCGTTGTACGAGCGGATCGCCGCCACGACCGCGCGGGCCTGCTCGCGGTGGTGAACGATCGCGTTGTACAAAGCGCCGTGCGGTTTGACGTATCCGACCGTTGAGCCCGCAGCCCGGGCGAGGCCGTCGAGGGCGCCGATCTGGTAGATCACCTCGGCAGTGAGCTCTGCCGGCTCGACATCGATGAACCGTCGACCGAACCCCGCCAGATCGTGGTACCCCACCTGGGCTCCGATGCGTACGGTGTGATCCACTGCACCCCTGCAGGTTTCGAGCAGATTCGATGGATCACCCGCGTGGAACCCGCACGCGATGTTGGCGCTCGTGACAAGCGAGAGCATGGCCTTGTCGTCGCCGAGTCGCCACTGCCCGTAGCTCTCGCCGAGGTCGCTGTTCAGGTCGATGCGGGTCACGTGTCCGATTCTAGGGCGGGTGTCAGATCGTCACCCCGACGTCCTTCGCGACGATGTTGTCGAGCGCGCGCTCGGCGACGGCGGCGATGGTCATCGACGGGTTGCACGCACCGGACTGGCCCGGAAGCAGCGCACCGTCGAGCACGTACAGACCGCGCTGGCCGTGTACTCGTCCGTCGAGGTCGCAGACGCCGCCCATGCTCGCCCCGCCGAGCGGGTGCCACGTGGACGGAACGATGGCGTTGGTATCGGTGGCGATACCTGTGTTGCCGACGATCCTGCGCACTGTGGGATCGATGTGACCATTCTGGATCGCGGCGTCGCCGTCCTTCGGCCAGTGCAGGATCGCGTCGTCCTTCGCGGAGTCGTAGACGAACGACCCGCGGCTGTCGCTGATGCCGTAGCCCACGAGCACGGTGCTGCGGGTGTTGACGCCGATCGCCGGGATCGATGCCTGGATCACTGTGAACGCGGCGTTCGGGTCGTCCCAGTTCTTGCTGCCGTGGACGACGGGGCCGCCCTGCAGCGCACCGAAGTCCTCACGCATGTCGGACCAGAGGTAGATGCGGTCGGCGTTGCTGCCCCAGTTGCGTCCGAGATCGTCGGGAAGATCCGGGATCTGTCCCTTCTGCGACGCCCGGACCAGCAAGCGGGTCGTGTTGAGGCTGCCGGCGGCCAGGATGAGTGTGTCGGTGGTGAGGATCTTGTTCTCGAGGAGATTCCCGGAGGTGTCGATCCGGTCGACGTATACGGTCCACCGACCGTCGGAGGCCCGTTCGATGTCCCTGACCTCGTGCTGGGTCTGCACGGTCACCAGACCGGTGGCCTCGGCAGCAGCGATGTAGGTGACGTCGACGGAATGCTTGCCGCCGTTGTTGACACCGAGAGCGCCGGAGCCGTCCGTGTACGACGGAGCCATCTCACCGCGCAGCTCGGCGAGGGCGTAGTCCCAGTCGATCGGCATGGGAATCTTCTCGAGAGGGAGCCCGGCCTGTTTCACGCGCTCGGCGAAGATCCGCGCGGCGGCGTAGTTGGGGTGGGAGACGAGTTCGTCGGGGGCGGTCGCGAGTCCCAGCATCCGCGACACACGCGGGTAGTGGACGCGATCCATGGTGGCCCAGTCGAGTTCGTTCGGGAAGTGGGTGTTGAACACTTCCTCGCTGGGCTGCAACGACATTCCCTGGTAGACCAGCGAACCTCCGCCGACGCCGGCGGCGCACAGGGCGGTCATGTTCTGTCCGACAACCGCCTCGACCAGGCCGGTGTGCGGCTCCACCATGACGGGCCTGCCGAAGAGTTCGGGTGCGGAGCGGAACCACAGCATGCGCCCGTCGGGTGCGTCGACTCGCGGGAAGGTCGTCGAGTCGGGTCCGGTGGGCCAGCGTTTTCCCCGCTCGAGGATGGTGACGGGCACTCCGGCTTCCGCCAGACGCAGTGCGCTCACGCCGCCGCCGAACCCGGAGCCGATGACGACCACACGATGTTCTTCGCGTGTCAGCGGCACCTTGTTCGTTCGGGTAGCGATGCCGGTGGACGCGTGTGCGGCGGATGTTCCTGCCAGTACAGCGCCGACGGTGGCGGCCCCTGCGAGAAATGTGCGCCTGCTGATGCTCGACAAGATTTCGCTCCCCAAGAGTCTGCCTCGACCCTGGCGGATACCTCCGGGCCGCGTGCAAAACTAGACATATGGGTGCCGAGTGTCAAGGTTTCGGCATCGCCGGTTCCAGCCATCTGGTGAGAAAGCGCCTCAGTTCGTCATCCGAATGCATCTCGGGATCGTCGAACAGAACCACCGACAATCCGAGGAAGAGTGCGATGTCGGCGATGTCGTCGAGTTGCGGAACGATCTCGGGGTATTTGTGGGCCAATGGCTCGAGCAGTCGAAGGACGACCGGTTTTGCCCGGCTCACCATGCCCGTGTCGAAGAAAGGATGCTCGCGGCCCGAACGATGCAATGCGGCCAGTACCGGATTGTCACGCACCGCCCCCCGGCCGGCGACGAGCAGTTCGACGAGGTACTCGCACGGGGTGTCCGCTCCGGCCAACAGTGTGAGGATATCGTCGAGCTTTCCCAGCGCAGCGCTCGCGACCGCCTGCGACACCAGATCTTCCCGACTCCCGAATATCGAGTACACGGTCTGTCGGGAGACACCGGCCGCCTTCGCTACGCCCGCGATGGTGACGGCATCGAACCCGTCGCTCGTGATGAGCGCGAGTGTCGCGTCGAGAACTTTCGTACGGGAGCGCATCCGCTGATTGTCCCGCAGCGAATGGACGTCAGGCCGCCGGTGTGAGAACCCGCCCCGCGCCCCGGCGGCGCTGCACCGACCCGATCGCCCGGCATACGAGGTAGATGACGAAGGCGATCGCGGTGATGAAACTCGACACCGGGACGCCGGGTGCGAGCGCGAGCAGGATGCCCCCGACAGCCGCGACTTCGGCGAAGATCACCGACAGGATCGTCGCGGCGAGCGGACCACGGGTCACCCGCGCCGCCGCGGCAGCGGGCGTGATGAGCAGGGCCATCACGAGTAGCGCACCGACGATCTGCACACCGAGCGCGGCGGTGATGCCGACGAGTACCGCGAAGACCATCGACAGTGCCCGCACCGGCACGCCGCGTGCGGCCGCGACCTCGGGGTCGGTGCTCGAGAACAGCAGCGGGCGGTAGATCAGGACCAGGGCGCCGATCACCACGACCGCGCACCCTGCGAGCAACGCGACACCGGTTCCGCCGGGCGCAACGATCTGGCCGGTCAGCAGTGAGAACGCAGCGCCGGTGCGCCCGTCGTATGCCCACAGCAGCAACACGGCGAGGCCGAGCCCGAAGGCCATGACGACGCCGATCACCGAGTCTCGTTCGCGGGCGCGCGTTCCGAGCAATCCGAACAGGATCGCGGTGACCACGGCACCGACGACCGCGCCGATCCCGACGGAGACCCCCACCAGCAGTGCTGCGGCGGCGCCGGTGAGCGACAGCTCGGAGGTGCCGTGCACCGAGAACGCCATCTGTCGGCTGATGATCAGGGGGCCGATGACACCGGCGAGGAGACCGAGGATGGCCCCTGAGATCAGGGCCTGCTGCACGAAGTCGTACTGCAGGAGTTCTGCGGTGGCCTGGAAATCGAACAGCCGTCCCATGGCGTCCGAGAACTTGCTGCTCATGCGTGGTCCTCCGGGTGGTGATGGTGGACGCCTTCGCCGGGGCGGAGCCCGCCCGCGCTGCCGAGCGCATCGATGGCGTCGCCCGTGCCGACGACGACGAGCCGCCCGCGCATCTCGAGCACCTCGACCTCTGTGCGGTACAGCTCGGAGAGCACCTCGGAGGTCATGACCTCCGAGGGTGTGCCGATGCGGAACTGGCCGTCGACGAGATAGAGCACCCGGTCGACGAGGGGAAGGATCGGGTTGATCTCGTGGGTGACGAACAGCACGGCGGTGTCGTGGTCCTTGCGCCGCTTGTCGATGAGCGCCGACACGAGATGCTGATTGGCGAGGTCGAGGCTGAGCAGCGGTTCGTCGCACAGCAGCACTTGCGGATCACCCACGAGTGCTTGCGCCACCCGGAGCCGTTGCTGTTCACCTCCGGACAGGTCGCCGACCAACGCATTCGCGTACGACTGCGCCCCGACCTGGGCGATCGCGGCGTCCACGGCGGCCTTGCGGCGCTTGAAATGTCGAATACCGGTGCCCCACAGGTGTCCGTCCACACCGAGTCCGACAAGGTCGCGGCCACGCAACGGAACACCTACGTCGAGCGTCTTCTGTTGCGGTACGTATCCGACATGAGGGCTGCCGGTATGGACCGGTGTGCCCGCGATGGTGGCCGTTCCCGCGCTGAGCGGAAGCTGACCGAGCAGGACTTTGAGGAGAGAGGTCTTTCCGGCGCCGTTCGGCCCGAGGACTGCGACGAACTCTCCGGGGTGCACCGCGAGGTCGAGGTGGTCCCAGAGGACGCGTTCGCCGAACGCCAATCTGGCGCCGCTCAGTTCGACCGCGTGGGGATGGTCGGGGAGGGAAGATGTCACCGGGGTCCGTGTTCTCGAGCTGTGGTCAGGGGATGGGGGACTACGACGCAGAATCGAGTCCGGTGGCGAGCGACTCGGCGGTCCGGGTCTGCCACTGAATGTAATCGACGCCCTCGGGTAGGGTCTCGAAAACTTCGACGACGGGAATGCCCGAAGATTCGGCGGCCGAGCGCATCTCCCTGCTCACCTTGTCCTCGGTCTGCGGGTTGTAGAGGAGGACCCCGACCTTCTTGTCGAGCAGCAGTTGCCGAGTCTCGGCGATGCTCGCGGGCGACGGGTCGGTGCCGTTCTCGATCGCGTTGGTGAAATCGGTGGGAGTCACGTCGTGGAGACCGGCCGCCAGCACGAGATAGTGACCGATGGTCTCGGTCTGTGCGATGGGTGCGTCGGCGTGGGTCTCCGCGATCCTAGTCGTGACGTCCGAGATGTCGTGCAGACTTTCGTGGAATGCCGCGGCGTTGTCGCGGTACACCTGCGCGCCGTCGGGGTCGAGGCCTGCGAGTTGCTCGGCGACAGCGTGCGCGACCGCATCCGCGGTCGCGAGGTCGTACCAGACGTGTTCGTTGATGCCGCTGTGATCGTGGCCGTCATGACCGTGGGCGGCCTCGTCCGGCGTCGGAGCATCGGAGGTGGGGGTGGCGTTGTCGGTGCCGTGGTCGTGGCCGGCGTGCAGGTCGCTGTATTCACCCGACTCGAACAGTGCGAATGCCTCGACGGTGGGGATGTCGCCACCGACGGAGCCGAGGATGTCGTCGACGAAGTGGTCGTATCCGCCGCCGTTGTAGACCACCAGCGACGCGTCGCTGATGGCAGCGGCGTCGAGTGGACTGGCCTCGTAGGAGTGTGGGTCTGCGTTCGGTTCGGAGATCAGCGACTCGACCTCGATCCGGTCGCCCGCGACGGCCTGGGCGATCGAGCCCCACACGTTCGTCGACGCGACCACGCTCAGTTCGTCGTCCGAGCCCGAGTCGCCGGTCGTGCCGGAGCCACACGCTGCGAGGACGGTGGCGCACGACAGGGTAGCCGCGACGAGTGCGGCGCGGGAGGACATACGCACTGGTGTTCTCTCCTGAATCGGTGCGCGGGGAAGGCGATGAGGCCACCCTAACGCTATTGGAAACCGTTACCGTTCCACTTTAGCGGACGATTCCGCGCATTCCGCCCAACCCGCCTGGTCGTGAGCATCGACACAGGACTACGGTCCGATCATGTCCAGGTCCCGTCAGCCGCGCCGACAGGCAACCCTGGCGTCGATCGCCGCCGAGCTGAAAATCTCTCGTACCACGGTCTCGAACGCATACAACCGGCCCGACCAACTGTCTACTGAACTGCGCGAACGAGTCTTCGAGGTCGCCAAGCGCCGGGGCTACGCCGGCCCCGACCCGATGGCCCGATCCCTGCGTACCCGCAAGGCCGGCGCGGTCGGAGTACTTCTCACCGAGGCGCTGAGCTATTCGTTCCGCGACCCGGCCGCGATGAGTTTCCTCTCCGGCCTCTCCGAAGCATGTGAGGCTGCCGGGCAGGGTCTGCTACTCATTCCCGCGGGGCCGGGCCTCACCGACGCCGAGGCCGCGCAGGTCGTGCATCGCTCGTCCGTAGACGGGTTCGTCGTCTATTCCGTGCCGCCCGAGGATCCGTATCTGGCCGCTGTGCTCGAACGGCACCTGCCGATCGTTGCATGCGATCAGCCTCGCGGTATCGGGGCGGCGCCCGTCGTGGGCATCGACGACCGCTCGCCCATGCGTGACCTCGCCGCCCACCTGATCGAGCTCGGTCACTGCGAGTTCGGGATCGTCTGCATGCGGCTCGGTCGCGAACGACACGACGGTGTCGTGGACCTCGCTGCGTTGGAAGACACGGGCTTCCACGTCCAACATGAGCGGATACTCGGCGTGCGCGACGCCATGCGCGACGCCGGGCTCGACGATTCCGCGCTCACCGTGGTCGAGCGTTTCACCCACACCTCCGCTGACGGGCAGTCTGCTGCGGCGCAGATCATGAGCGTCAATCCGCGGATCACTGCGCTGATGTGCACCACCGATGTGCTGGCGCTCGGTGCGCTCGCATGGGCCGACCAGGCGGGGCTCGACGTCCCCGGCCACCTGTCGATCACCGGGTTCGACGGCGTCGACGAGGCACTGCGCGAAGGGCTGACCACGGTGAGCCAGCCTCAGAAGGACAAGGGACGTCGCGCGGGTGAGCTCCTGCTGGCCTCGCCCGCGCACTCGGGTATCCCCGAGATCGAGACACTCGACACTCGGCTCGTCTTCGGCAAGACCTCTGGGCCGGTCGAGAGCACCGGCTGGTACGCAGAGTAGGCCGGCTCAGGCGGGGTTGGCGGCGAGCAGTTGCGCGCAGCGCAGGAGGCCGATGTGGCTGTAGGCCTGCGGGTGATTGCCCAGCGACCGCTCAGCGACCGGGTCGTACTCCTCACTGAGCAGTCCGGTCGGACCGGCCGCGGCGACGAGTTGTGCGAACAGTGCCTCTGCGTCGTTGCGCTGCCCGATCAGCAGGTACGCCTCGACGAGCCACGCCGCGCACAGATGGAAGCCACCTTCGACGCCCGGTAGCCCGTCCTCGTGGCGGTACCGGTACACCGTCGAACCGCTTCGCAGTTCCGCTTCGGTGGCGCGGACCGTCTCGCGGAACCGCTCGTCGGTGGGGTCGATCAGTCCGGTCAGCCCGATGAACAGAGTTGCCGCGTCGAGGTCGGTGCCGTCGTATGCGGCGGTGTAGGAGCGGACGTCTTCGTTCCAGCCCTTCTCGAGGACCTCCTCCGCGATTTCGTCGCGGAGGGATTCCCACCCTTCACCGGCGGGGCGGGAGAACGTATCGGCGAGAGTGAGGGCCCGGTCGACGGTGAGCCAGCCCATCACCTTCGAATAGACGTGGTGTCGAGGGTTGTCGCGGATCTCCCAGATGCCGTGATCAGGTTCGAACCAGCGGCGCTCGACCGCTGTGACCATCGAGCAGACCAGCTCCCAGTCGCGGTCGGTGAGCGCAGTGACCCGGTCGGCGCCGAGTGCATCCCGCCGGTGAGCGATTGCGGCGATCAGGTTCACGATGGGGCCGAACACATCGAGCTGAACCTGCTGGTTGGCCGCGTTACCGACGCGCACCGGTCGTGAACCGGCGTATCCGGGAAGGGAATCGAGAACGGCCTCCGGGGGCAGCGGGCCACCGGCAAGCGTGTAGAGCGGATGCAGGCGCTCGGGGCCGGGCAGGGTCTCGAGAACGTCGTGTACCCAGTCGAGGTAGTTCTCCGCCTCGGCGAGGGAGCCCACGTCGACGAGCGCGTGCGACGTCAGCGCCGCATCTCGCAGCCAGCAGTACCGGTAGTCCCAGTTGCGTACCCCACCGATCTCTTCGGGCAGTGAGGTGGTCACCGCAGCGAGAATCGACCCGGTCGGCTCGTGAACGAGGCCGCGCAACGTCAGCGCCGACCGCTTGGCGAGATCCGGCTTGAGAGTGGGGAGGTCGAGTTCGGCGGCCCATTGCCACCAGTACGCTTCCGCGTGTGCCCGCCGTTCCACCTCCGATGTCGGATGCTTCTCGAGATCATCTGTACCGCAACGTAATTCCAAGACAATATCGCCGTCGGAAGGATCGACGACAGCGTGGGCGGTCTGGTGGACGCCCTCGCTGGTGATGTCCCAGCGGACTCCCGGCGACCGCAGAACGAACGGTTCGTTGAAGCCGTGCACCCGTAGGCCGTCGTCGACGGCTTCGAGGACCACCTGGCCCTGGCCGAATTCGGGACGCGGTGCAAACGTCACGACCGCCGTTGCCCGGCCGGAGATCACACGCGTCAGGTCGGTGCGCCCGGCCTCGACGTCGTGCGGCAGATAGTCGATCACCGCGAGACTCGCCCAGCGGGTCACGACCGTCATCGTCGAGTCGATGTACCGCTGACTCAGCGGAAGTGCTTCGCGCGTAGGTCCGATGGTGAAATGGCCGGCGGCGTCGCCGCCGAGGAGATGCGCGAAGATCGCGGCCGAATCGGGCTCGGGATGACACAGCCAGGTGATGGTGCCATCGGGGGTGACCAGCGCCTTCGACCGTGGGCTTGCGAGCATGGTGAGTCGCTCGATCGGGCTGGCATGCGCACCCGAGAGCCACGTGCGGCGTTCTTCGAGCAGAAATGCCAGCGCCGCGATCACGTCCTCGGAGCGGTCCACCCGGTACTCGGCGACCGTCGCGCCTTCGCCCACCTTGATGCCGACGTCGGGTCCGCGCAAGGAGGCGAATGCCTTCTCGTCGGTGACGTCGTCGCCGAAGAACACGGCGGCGCTGGAGGCTTCCTGGTGTCGGATGATGTCGAGTGCGCTGCCCTTGTCGGTCGGGACGACGGATAGCTCGATGACGGCTTTACCTTCGGTGACCTGGATGCCGGGTAGCAACGCGAGGTCGCCGCGTACCGCGGTCAGGGCGTGTTCGGCGTCCCCGGGCTCGGCGTTGCGTACGTGGAGGGCGGCGCTGGCGGGTTTCGCCTCCACCCTGGTACCGGGGAATCGGCTCGAGATGGCCTCGAGCCCCGTGACGATGTAACGGAGCCGGCTCCTGGATTCGTCGTCGATCGCGTGCACGAATCCGACATCGAATTCGGAGCCGTGACTTCCGACGAGCTTGACCTCCACCGGCAGACGCGAAAGCGCTGCCAGGTCCTTGAGCGCGCGTCCCGAGATGACCGCCGCGGACGTCGCAGGCAGGACCGCGAGGCCCCGCATGGCGCGGACGGCTTCGGCATGCGGATGGGCGTTGTCGGGATCGGACACGATGGGAGACAAGGTGCCGTCGTAGTCGCTCGCAACCAGCAACCGGGGTGCGCGTGCGACGGCGGCCAGCGCCCGGCGCAGCTCGATGGGGAGGTCTAGTGCGCTCACCTGTCCCAAGGTAGGCGAAAAAGCCGGTGCACCGACCCGTGTGGAGGCAATCGCGGGGGGTGTTTCGCGTTACACCCACGAAGTGCTGGACGAAAGGGTCGTTCTGCTCAGGAATCGCCGTGCGACTCGGCGCTACCCGGCGTGGAGTAGACCTCGCGCGGGGAATCGCCGAGTAGCAGGTCGACGGTCAGTTCCAGGCGACGTGCGACGTCGGTTGCCGAGGACCGGCGGGTCAGCCACGCCACGAGGTTGGACAGCCACACATCGCTGATGACGCGCGCAATCGCGAGTTCTTCCTCGGTGGGTTCGCCTTCGTTCATCGCCCTGGCGAAGAGTCGGTCCATGAGCTTGCCCACCTGGTCGACCTCGGCGGCTGCCGACGCGTCGGCGAACATGAACGCCCGTGTCATTGCCTCGGTGAGCAGCGGGTCGCGTTGCATGGCCTTGGTGATCAGGCTCAGGATCAGGTGCATGCGTTCGAGCGGACTGTGTCCGGGCGGGATCTTCCCCTTGCCCTCGATGCGGGCGAATTCACGTCCGAGTGCCGAGACCAGCAGGTGCACCTTCGACGGGAAGTACCGGTACAGCGTGCCCACCGCGACATCTGCGCGTTCCGCCACGGCGCGCATCTGCACGGCCTCGTATCCGCCCTTCGACGCGAGCGTCAGGGTGGCATCGAGTATCCGCTTGCGCCGTTCCTTCTGGGCGTTGGAACTGAGATCGTCCTCGGTGAGGGCGGCCAGGGTTCCGTTGCCGTTGGAACGCGAGCGGGACGGGGTGACCATAGATCGTTTCCTCACACCTTGACTCTGGACCGATGTCATATTAGAACACGTTCTAGCTAATGATGTCATTTCGAAAGGTCGGAGTCCCGCTGTGAGTATTGCCATGACAGAGGAGCAGCGGGCCGTTCAGGCTTCTGTTCGGGCCTGGTCACGAGGCGTGGAGCCGGTGTCGAGGATACGTCGCGACCCCGGTGATGCCTGGCGCGAGGGCTGGGCATCGCTCGCCGAACTCGGTCTGTTCGCTGTTGCTGTTCCGGAAGAGGCCGGGGGGCTCGGTGCCACTGTGGTCGACCTGGCCGTGATGCTCGAACAGGCCGCGCACGAACTTGCGCCCGGGCCCGTCGTCACCACCGCTGTCGCAGCGCTCGTGTTCGGTCGTGGTGGGGACGCGGTTGCGAAGACGGCCGCACTGCTCGCCGAAGGCGCGCTGCCCACGGCCGTCGCGCTCGACCCGGTTGCCGCAGAACTCACTGCCGACGGGGCTGTGCTCACCGGTGGAGCCGGTGCCGTGATCGCGGCGGAGTCCGGTGTCGCAGTCCTCGTCCGCCTCGATACCGGTGGCGATGGTACTGAGCGCTGGGCGCTGGTGGACTCCGATGCGCCTGGCATGCACCTGGATGTGCTCGAGACGATCGACAAGTCGCGACCCCTCGCGCGGGTACGACTCGGCGGGACGGTTGTTCCCGCCGAGCGAATCGTGCAAACCCCAGCAGGATTCGTCCGCGATCTCACCGTTGCGCTCTCGGTGGCCGAACTCGCCGGTGTCGCAGGCTGGGCACTGACCACCGCCGTCGAGTACGCCAAGATCCGCGAGCAGTTCGGCAAGCCCATCGGCTCGTTCCAGGCCGTCAAGCACCTGTGCGCGGAAATGCTGTGCCGCACAGAGAAGATCCGAACTCTCGCCTGGGACTCGGCTGTCGCCGCGGATGCAGATGCGGCAGAGCTGCCCGTTGCGGCTGCCGTCGCTGCCGCGGTGTCGCTGGACGCGGCCGTGGAGACCGCCAAGGATGCGATCCAGGTGCTCGGCGGAATCGGTTTCACGTGGGAGCACGACGCGCACCTCTACCTGCGGCGTGCGGTCGCCACGCGGCAGCTGCTCGGGGGTTCGACCACGTGGCGGGCACGCCTGACCGACCTGACCCGCGGAGGTGCGCGCCGTCATCTCGGCATCGACCTGTCGGAGCATGCCGCGGATCGTGAACGTATCCGCGATGAGGTTGCGGCGATCGCTTCGCGTCCTGAATCCGAGCACCGGGTAGCGCTTGCTGAATCAGGTTGTCTCGCACCGCATTGGCCCGCGCCGTACGGACGCGGGGCCGGGCCGGCCGAACAGCTGCTGATTCAGGAGGAGCTCGCTGCCGCAGGTGTCTCGCGTCCCGACCTCGTGATCGGCTGGTGGGCGGTGCCGACCATTCTGGAACACGGGACCGCCGAGCAGATCGAACGTTTCGCGATGCCCACCCTCCGCGGCGACATCGTGTGGTGCCAGCTGTTCTCCGAGCCCGGTGCCGGATCGGACCTCGCGGCCCTGCGTACTACAGCGGAGAAGGTCGACGGCGGTTGGACACTGCAGGGGCAGAAGGTATGGACTTCGCTCGCGCACCAGGCGGACTGGGCCATCTGCCTGGCTCGCACCGACCGGGACGTTCCGAAGCACAAGGGCATCACATACTTCCTTGTCGACATGAAATCTGCCGGCATCACCGTCGCACCGCTTCGGGAGATCACCGGCGACGCGTTGTTCAACGAGGTGTTCCTCGACTCGGTGTTCGTGCCCGACGACTGTGTTGTCGGTGCGCTCGGCGGGGGCTGGAAACTTGCACGGACCACCTTGGCGAACGAGCGGGTCGCGATGGGCGGAAAATCGTCGCTCGGTCCCGCGATCGAAGAACTCCTCGCCCTGGCTGCTCCGGGCGACGCGGTGGCGGACGACCGCATCGGCGCTCAGATCGGTGAGGCACTGGTCGGCTCGCTGCTGGACCTGCGCACCACGCTCGCACAGCTCGAGGGACAGGATCCAGGGCCTGCGTCGAGCGTGCGGAAGCTGATCGGAGTGCGTCAGCGACAGGACACCGCCGAGCTCGCGATGGATCTTGCGGGGGAGGCCGGGTGGGTGGAGGGCCCCCTCACGCGCGAGTTCCTCAATCTGCGCTGCCTGAGCATCGCGGGCGGCACGGAGCAGATTCTGCTCACCCTCGCCGCTGAACGCCTTCTGGGGCTACCCAGGGGCTGACGGACCGGAGTCCCGAAGGTCGGGACGAGCCAGGCGGTGACTCCCGGAGGCGTGCACGATACGGGCAGACGGCGGTTTCGCCGACACCGGAATGGTGCTACAACTAGAACACGTTCTAACTAGAAGGTGGTTACGGTGGATTTCGCACGTGACGAGACGCAGGAGGAAGTGGCCGGAGTTGCCGCCGACCTGCTCGGTCGGGGGCTCGACTCCGACGAATTGTGGTCCGCGCTCGCGGGTGCGGATCTCCTTTCGCTGGCATTACCCGAACGACTCGGGGGTTCCGGACTCGGAGTCGCCGAGGCGCTCACCGTCCTCACCGAGGTCGGCCGCGCTGCGGCACTGGTCCCGGCGCTACCCACCATCGGGTTCGGCGTGCTTCCCGTGCTCGCGCTCGCGAGCGAAGAGCAGCAGGACGCGCTGCTGAGCGAGGTCGCCTCCGGAGGAATCCTCACCGCAGCGCTCGCCGAGCCGGGCCGGCCCTTCCCGCAGGCGCCCGCCGCCGCAGTCGTCGAGGTCGACGGCGGTGTCGCGGTCACCGGCTCGTTCGTCGCGGTGCCCTACGCGGATCGCGCACAGAGCATCCTCGTTCCCACCACCGCCGGAGTCGTCGCGGTGGCGCCGGACGCCGACGGGGTGACCCTGCTCGAGAGTCCCACCTCGGCGCACACCCCCGAATTCTCCGTCCGGCTCGAGTCCGCAGTCGGTACGCGGCTCGGCGACGGCGACGCAGCGTCCGACGTCCAGACCCTGTACAGCCTCGCGACCGCGGGGATCGCCGCGTACTCCGATGGGCTGCTCACCGGTGCCACCGAACTCACCGCGAAGCACGTGAGCGAACGCCACCAATTCGGCAAGCCGCTCGCGGCTTTCCAGGCGGTTGCGCAGCAGATCGCCGACGTATATGTCACCGCCCGTACCCTGCACGTGGCCGCTCTGTCGACCATCTGGCGGATCTCCGAGAATCTCGACGCTGCAGATGATCTCGACGTCACCGCGTACTGGATCGCCGCGGAACTACTCCCGGCGATGCGCGTGCTGCACCACCTGCACGGCGGCATCGGCGTCGACGAAACCTATCCGATGCACAGGTATTCGTCTCTGGCCAAGGATATTGCGCGGCTGCTCGGCGGCGCTTCGTACCGACTCGACCTCGTGGGGGCCCGGTGTTCATCGAACTGACCGAAGACCAGCGCGCACTGCAGACCGAACTGCGCGGCTACTTCTCCAACCTGATCTCGCCCGAGGAGGCCGAGATCATGCGCACCGAGCGGCACGGACCGACCTACCGAGATGTGATCCGGCGCATGGGCAAGGACCGCTGGCTGGGAGTCGGCTGGCCCAAGGAGTTCGGTGGCCACGGCTTCGGTGATGTCGAGCAGCAGATCTTCGCCAATGAAGCCGTCCGGGCCGACGTGCCCCTGCCCAGCGTCACTCTGCAGACCGTAGGCCCGACCCTGCAGGTGTACGGCACCGACGAGCAGAAACAGAAGTTCCTGCCCGCAATCCTCGCCGGCGAGGTCCATTTCGCCATCGGCTACTCCGAGCCCGAAGCAGGCACCGACCTCGCGGCGCTGCGCACCACCGCCGTCCGCGACGGCGACGAGTATGTGATCAACGGCCAGAAGATCTTCACCACCGGCGGTCACGACGCCGACTACATCTGGCTCGCCGCGCGCACCGGCTCCGCGGACTCCCGTCACCGAGGGATCTCGGTGTTCATCGTCGACACCAGCGATCCCGGATTCAGCTGGACCCCGATCATCACCGCCGATGGCGCCCACCACGTCAACGCCACGTACTACAGCGACGTGCGAGTGCCCGCGAGCATGCTCGTCGGCGAAGAGAACAAGGGTTGGCGCCTGATCACGACGCAGCTCAACCACGAGCGCGTCATGCTCGGACCGGCGGGCAAGGTTGCGGGCATCTACGAGCACCTCCTCGAGTGGGTGCGCGAACACAAGCTCACCGACGAACCCGAGGTGCGTCGCGCACTCGGTGAGATCCACGCGACGTACCGGCTCAACGAACTGCTCAATTGGCAGGTGGCCTCGAGCGACGGCGACGCCGTCGACATCGCCGACGCGTCGGCCACCAAGGTCTTCGCCACCGAGCGCATCCAGCGTGTCGGCATGCTCGCCGAAGAGATCGTCGGACGCTACGGGGACCCCGCCGACGCGGATACCGGTGCGCTGCTCAGCTGGCTCGACATGCAGGCCAAGCGGAACGTTGTCATCACCTTCGGCGGCGGCGTCAACGAGGTGATGCGGGAACTGATCGCAACAGCCGGTCTCGGGATGCCCCGGGTGCCGCGATGACGGAGGCGAACACGATGAGCACAGCCGACGAGATCCTCGCCTCAGCCGACGCTGTTCGTGCCGACGGGGCCTCCGCCCCCCGCTGGGGGCGCGACCCGGTGAACCTGCCGATGATCCGCAACTGGGTGGAGGCGCTGGGCGACGACAACCCCATCTACACCGACGAAGCCGCGGCCATTGCGGCCGGTCACGGAGGTCTCGTCGCACCTCCCGCGATGGCGCAGGTGTGGACGATGCGCGGCCTGGGCGCCGAACGGGAGAAGGATGATCCGCTCGGCCGGATGACCGCCATCCTCGACGAGGCCGGTTACACCTCGGTGGTGGCGACCAATTGCGACCAGATCTACCACCGCTACCTTCGCCCGGGTGAAGAGGTGACGATCGAGTCCACGCTCGAGGACGTCGTCGGACCCAAGAAGACCGGACTCGGTGAGGGGTGGTTCTTCACCACCCGCAACATCTGGAAGGTCGGCGACGAAGCGGTCGCCGAGATGATATTCCGAATCCTGAAGTTCGCGCCCCCCGCCCAGAATGACCGAACGTCACCTTCGGCCAGTTCGACCGACTCAACGTCACCTTCGGTCACAGCGCAGCAGGTACCGGACGATCTCGATCCCACGCGGATGCTCCGCCCGTCCGCCTCGCACGATACGAAGTTCTTCTGGGACGGCGTTGCGGCACACGAATTGCGGATCCAGCGCCGCCCGGATGGGTCGTTGCAACATCCGCCGGTGCCCGCATTGTGGCTCGACAAGAACGAGACCACCGACTACCTGGTCTCGAGCGGTCGCGGCACCGTGTTCAGCTTCGTGGTGCACCACGCGCCGAAAGCCCCCGGACGGCAACTCCCGTTCGTGGTGGCCCTGGTCGAACTCGAGGGTGGTATCCGCATGCTCGGCGAGCTGCGCGGTGTCGATCCGGCCGACGTGAAGATCGGAATGCCGGTCCAGGCAACGTATCTCGACTTCCCCGGCGACGACGAGACGGGCGGAAGCCCGTGGACTCTCTACGCCTGGCAGCCCCGTGAGGAGGACGCGTGAGCACACCCGCGATGACGGTGGGGGAGAAGCTCCCACCCTTGTCCATCCACGGCGATCCGACCTTCGTGATCTCGACGGCGTTGGCCACCAGAGATTTCCAGGACGTCCATCACGACCGCGACCTCGCGCAGCAGCGGGGCTCGAAGGACATCTTCGTCAACATCCTCACCGACACCGGCCTCGTCCAGCGGTACCTGACCGACTGGGCCGGGCCGCGTGCCGTCGTCAAATCCATCTCACTGCGCCTCGGCGTCCCGTGGTATGCGTACGACACGCTCACGTTGAACGGCACCGTCGCCGACATCGACGACGACGGTGTCATCACCCTCGACATCGTGGGTAGCAACTCGCTCGGCAACCACATCGTCGCGAAAGCCACGTTCCTCGCAGGTAAGGGCGCGTCCGAAGGGGAAGTCGCATGAGCACGCTGTCACGTAAGGCTGCGATCGCCGGAATCGGCGCGACCGATTTCTCCAAGGACTCCGGGCGCAGCGAACTGCGTCTCGCCGCCGAAGCAGTCGCCGATGCCCTCGACGACGCCGGACTGACGCCGGCCGACGTCGACGGTCTCGTCTCCTTCACGATGGACACCAACACCGAGGTGGCAGTCGCGCGTGCTGTGGGTATCCCGAGCCTGAAGTTCTTCTCCCGCATCCACTACGGCGGCGGGGCCGCGGCCGCGACGGTGCAGCAGGCCGCGATGGCGGTCGCGACCGGTGTCGCTGATGTCGTCGTCGCCTATCGCGCATTCAACGAACGCTCCGGCGCTCGCTTCGGGCAGGTCAACAGTGCCCTTGCGACCCAGGTGAATTCGTCGGGTACCGACAACGCGTTCTCCTACCCGCACGGACTGAGCACCCCGGCTTCGTTCGTTGCGATGACCGCGCAGCGCTATATGCATGTCACGGGCGCCACCAGCGCCGACTTCGGTGCTGTCGCGGTGGCCGACCGCAAGCACGCGGCGAAGAACCCGAAGGCGTTCTTCCACGGTAAGCCGATCACCCTCGAGGATCATCAGAACTCACGCTGGATTGCGGAGCCGCTGCATCTCCTCGACTGCTGCCAGGAATCGGATGGTGGTGTGGCGCTGGTGATCACGACACCTGAGCGCGCCAAGGACCTGAAGCAGACGCCGGCGATCATCACGGCGGCGGCGCAGGGCAGCGGCCCGGATCAGTACATCATGACGAGCTACTACCGCGACGGACTGACGGGGCTGCCCGAGATGGGCATCGTCGGCGACCAGTTGTGGGGCCAGTCGGGCCTGACCCCGCAGGACGTGCAAACTGCGGTGCTCTACGACCACTTCACCCCGTACGTGCTGATGCAACTCGAAGAACTGGGCTTCTGTAAGCCCGGCGAAGCGAAGGACTTCATCGCCGACGGAGGAATCGAGCTCGGCGGGCACCTGCCGCTCAACACGCACGGCGGCCAGCTCGGCGAGGCATACATCCACGGGATGAACGGCATCGCCGAGGGCGTCCGCCAGATCCGCGGGACGTCCGTGAATCAGGTGGAGGCCGTCGAGAATGTGCTCGTCACCGCGGGTACCGGTGTCCCGACGTCGGGCCTGATGCTGGCACGGTCCTGACCGGACTCCCGGTCTTCGGGAGATTCCCGGGCATGTCGCCGGTCCGTGGTGTAGACCGAGTCCGGCAGGTACGGGATTCGAGAAGGGAACGGCATGAGCAGGTTCGAAGGCAAGGTCGCATTTGTCACCGGAGCCGCGCGTGGTCAGGGACGCTCGCACGCGCTCGCGTTCGCTGAGGCGGGAGCAGATCTCGTCCTGTGCGACCGCTGCGAGGATTCGCCCGTCGTGCGCTACCCTCTCGCCACCGAGGACGACCTCGCGGAAACGGTGCGTCTGGCCGAAGCCGCCGGTGCGAAGGTCGTCTCGGAGAAGCTCGACACCGCGGATCGCGCCGCGATGGACCGGCTTGTCGCACGCGCCCACGACGAGCTCGGCCGTATCGATATCGCGGTCGCCAACGCCGGGGTGTCGACGGCAGCACCGGTCCAGTCGATGCCGCAGGCCATGTGGGACGAGACGATCTCGTCGAACCTCACGGGTGTGTTCAACACGATCGCGTGCGTTGCCCCGGGGATGATCGAGCGCGGATACGGCCGGATCGTGACGATCTCGTCGATGCTCGGGCGCGCCGGAAACACCAACATGGTGGCCTACGGTGCATCGAAGTGGGGTGTCATCGGCATGACCAAGAGCGCCGCGCTGGATCTCGCGCAGAACGGGATCACCGTCAACGCCATCGCACCCGGCAATATCTCCACGCCGATGATCCACAACGACGCGCTCTACGGCATGCTCCGGCCCGATCTGGAGAACCCCACCGCCGACGATGTCGCTCCGGTCTTCACGTCGCTGCACGCGCAGCCCGTGCCGTGGCTCGAGCCTGCCGAGATCACGCGCGCGGTGTTGTTCTTCTGCGACGAGGCTGCCGCGCACATCAGCGGAACCGTGCTGCCCATCGATGCGGGGAACGCAGCGCGCGTCACCGGCTAGCTGTACTGACCGGGGACATTGATCAACCTCGTGAAGGGTGGCTGGTTGGCGCAGGCCGTGTGGGGTCGGTGATGGTTGTAGTGATGCAGCCATGACTCGAGAACGTCGCGTCGTTCTGCCTCTGAGCGGTAGCAGGGGGCGTAAGCCCACCCGTCGGCCATTGTGCGGTGGAAGCGCTCGACCTTCCCGTTCGTCTGCGGGCGATATGGGCGCGTGTACCTCGGACGGATCGACAGCGCCTCGCAGGTACCGCGCCACAGATGCGACCGGTAGGCACCGCCGTTGTCGGACAGTACTCGCTCGATCGTGACCCCACGCTCGGCGAACCAGCCGACAGCTCGTTGCAGGACGCCAACGGCAGTGACAGCCGTCTCGTCGTCGTGGATCTCGGTGTACGCGACGCGGGAGTGATCGTCGATCACGGTGTGGACGTAGGCGTAGCCCAGCTTGGGTCCGCCGTGCTGATTGCGTGGCTTGTCCGGCGTGGCGACGCGGTTGCGGTCGCCTTGGCGTCGGCCGACGTAGCGCCAGCCACCGCCGTCGGGGATGTTCCCCAGCTTCTTCACGTCCACGTGCACCAGCGACCCGGGGTGCGGGTGCTCGTAACGACGGATCGGTTCGCCGGTCGCCCGGTCGACGTGCGACAGCCGATTCAATCGAGCAGTGGTGAGGATGCGGTGGACGGTGGAGGGCGCGATCCCGAGCCTCGCTGATAGTTGAACTGGCCCTTCCCGCAACCTGATCCGCAGGTTGACGCACCGCTTCGTGACGGGCTTGCTCGTCTTGTTCGGCGAGCTCTTCGGGCGCGAGGACCGGTCGTGCATGGGCTCGCCGGCGCGGTAGCGGCCGACCCAGCGCTTCACGGTCGGCCACGAGACCTGGAATCGGGCGGCGACCTCACTGATCGGCCAGCCCTCCTCGACAACGAGTTGGGCAACCTTCAGACGGTGACGCGGTGTGAGGGCAGCGTTGGGATGGGACATGGCATCTTTCGGTCCGGGACGGCGCCGCGGCACCCGCCGCTGTCAGGCCAGATGCTGCACGTGGATGCGCAGGGCGTTCGCGGCGAACTGCGCGGCCTCTGGGCTGCCGAAGGTCTGGTGGAAGTCGGGATTGGTTTCGTAGAGGTCGGCCATGCCTCGCACCATTGCGGCGGATCGTTCGACATCGCCGACGTGGGTGGGTGTCCCGGGGATGTCAGCGAACCAGGCCATGTGGTCGGCAGCGTGCGCTCGAGCAACTGGTGAGCCGGGTGTGTGGCCGGCTTCGTGGATTTCTGCCCACCGTGTGAGCAGGGCCTGGGCGTTGGCCTGCCAGTCGCGTTGTTGTTCCACGGACTTGGCATGCCACCACCGGTTCGACGCGGCGAAGGCCTCGCGTCCCCACCGGCGTACGACCTCGGCCTCGTAGCGGTCGTTGAAGCCTTCGAGCATCACATCCATGCGTGGTTCTCGGCCCTCTCGGCGCATCTGCAGGGTGTGTTCGACCGCGCTGATGCGCCGGTCCAGGGCCTCGCGGTCCTCGGCGAGCTGTGTCAGGTGGGCCTCGAGCGCTTCGACCTCGGCGGTCGGCGTCTCGGGGGCGTCGAGCACTGCGGAGATGTCGGCCAGTGGCATACCCGTGTCGCGGAGCAGAAGGATGCGTTGCAGGCGCGCGACCGCGTCGGGACCGTAGTAGCGGTAGCCGTTGGACCCGACGCGATCGGGCTCGAGCAGCCCGATGCGGTGATAGTGGCGCAGCGTGCGGCCGCTGATGCCTGCGCGTTCAGCGAGCTCGTGCACCGTCCATTCCATCACCGGGCTCCTGTCGTTCGACGTGCTGCTCAGTGTGCCGGGTCTGTGGTCAGGCCCAGCCGTGGCAGCGCAATGCGCAGGATCTCGGACGCGGGAGTGCGGACGTTTTGGGCGGCCGTGGTGCCCGTGGCGTCGAGGTAGGCGCGGACAAGCCGAGCACCGGCTGCATAACCGGCCCCGGTCGGCAAGCCGACAGGCTCGGCACCGAACAGTTGTGCGCTGGAGTCGCCCAGCACCCAGGCGGCGAAGTCTGCCATTCCTGTGACGCCCAGGCCGCTGGCAACCTTCGCCAAGACTTGGTCGTCGGAGTGGGTTTCATCGCGCACGAAGTGGGTGTAGCCGGCGTCGCCATACAACTCGGACGCGAAAACGTCGGCGAGCCCTTCGGACACAACGTGCTCGCCAACCATCACCGTCTGTGGGTCCCACACGATCCCGCCGGGTGAATAGCGCACGTTGTGGTGCAGTTCGTGGACCGCGATCGCCTCGAGGCGATCGAGAACGCGCGAGGTGGGCCAGACGGTGATGGCGATGTAGCCGCTGATGCCGCCGAACCCGGACATCCCTTGCACCTCGTCGACGAAGTGCTGGCTGGTCGGATCTCCCAGGACGAGCAGCACGTTCAGGTCGGGGATGGTCACACCCGGATCGGCAGACGTCAACGCTGCGACCCCGTCCTCGAGGGCCTTCTCGATGCGGGTCCACGCATCGGCCGCGACAAGGGATTCCAGACCTTCGCGGACCTGCTCGATCGCGGAGTCCGGACGGAAGCCGAAGTTCTGCTGGTGCACGGTCGCCATGTCCACGCCGCCGGGGATGAAGTGGTACATCCCGGCCATCGGAGCCCACATGTCACGGATGAGGTCGGCGCGATCCTTCGCGTCCGCCGTCAGGACTCGGTTCATGCCCGAGGCACTGTCAATCACTGAAATGGTCATGACAAGCGACCGTAAACATTGACGCTACGACAAGGTCAACCGTTTCCTCGATCAATGTCCCCGGTCAGTACAGCTAGCGCCTTCGAAGCCCGGTCCGCTCGGGTCGGTACCGACGGCACGCGACGGTAGTCGACCTGTCCCGAACAGTGCGGCGACTGCGAGCAGAGCGGTCACACCGAACGCCACTTGCAAGGCTTCGAGTCGCGCATCGCTGTTGACGGCGACGATGGCGTCGCGCGTCGGTGCGTCCAGGCCCGCCGAGACCAGGGCGCCGTCGAGTTCGGTATTCGACAGGAATGGCACGCCCTGTGCGATCTGGGTCCCTGCCTGCTGCTGGACGGCTGCCGGGATATCCGGGTTGTCTTCGATACCTGCGCTCACCGACGTGGAGAGGGTGGCGATCAGGATCGAGCCGATCAGCGCTGTACCGAGCGAAGCGCCGAGGTTGGTGGCGGTGTTCTGCACGCCGCCGACCTCGGCGCTCTTCGACTCCGGCACCGCCGACACGGTGATCGCTCCCAACTGGGACGACAACGCGCCGAGGCCTGCCCCCAGGAACAGCATCGGGATCGCCACCACGGCGGCGGTGGCTCCGGGATCCATTCCCGCGGTGAGCACGGCGATCCCGACGATCATCGAGGCGAGCCCCAGTCGCACAACCCGCCTGGGGTTCGCGTGCGGCCAGAGTTTCGGGATACCCGCCGCGGCGAGCACGAGTGCAAGCGAGAGCGGCAGGATCCGCACACCCGTCTCGAGTGCGCTCAACTCCAGCACCACGGACAGGAACAGCGGCACCGAGAAGAACACACCCGCCTGGACTGCGAACTGGGCGAAGAACATCGTCAGTCCACCGGTGAGTTGACGACTTTCGAACAATGCCGGATCGATGAGTGGATCGCGACCCGTCGCGACCAGCGCGTGCTGCCGCCGCATGAAGGCGTAGAGGACCAGCAACCCGACGAGGATCAGCCAGATCACGGGCGACATACCGATGACCTCCGGACCGCCGGGTGTGGCGATCACCCAGCCCCATTCGCTCGACCGCAGCACGCCGTACACGATCATCGCCAGCCCCACCACCGACATGAGCGCGCTGGGCACGTCGATCGACATCGGCGCCGCCGGAACGTCCCGCACCCGCCGTAGTACGAGCAGGATCAGCGCCACCACGACGACCTCGCCGAAGAAGACGTAGCGCCACGACGCGAACGTCGTCACCGCCCCACCGAGTAGCGGGCCGACGGCGACCGCCATTGCACCGGCAGCCGCAACGAGCCCGTACGCCGCTGCGCGCCGCTCGGGTGGGAAGTTCGCGGCGACGAGGGAGACGATCGCAGGCATGATCAGTGCCGCACCGATGCCTTCGAGGAGCGACCAGCCCAGCAGAAGGATCGGCAAGTTCGGAGCACACCCGGTGACGAGCGAGCCGACCGCGTAGACCACGAGTCCGACCCCGAAGGCGCGGCGCCGTCCGAGCGCGGTACCGACTTTGCCGCCCGTGATCATCAGAGATGCCATCACCAGCGTGTACAGCGTGATCGCGGTCTGGATTCCGGTGATCGTCGTGTCGAGATCCTGCGCGACGGTCGCCATCGACACGTTCATCACCGAGCTGTCGAGCGTCATCAGGAATTGGCCCGATGCCAGCACTGCCAGGACGAGTGCGGAACCCGATCGCACTTCCGGATCTGATCTACGACTCTTGCTCATTGCCGAACCGGCTTCCGATTCCAGAAGTGACCCGCGCAGGTAGAAATCCAAAGTACAACAGAACCGGACGGCAAGGGCAGGACTCGGAAAACCGATCGCACTCTGTCGGTGCCTTGGTGCACACTGGGCGAGCAACCCGTATCCAGGAGAGAACTCATGGCTGATGCCATCGTTGTCGAAGGATTGATCAAGCGGTTCGGTGGCCTCACCGCGCTCGACGGCATAGACCTCCGTGTTCCCGAAGGCACGGTCACCGCGTTGCTCGGCCCCAACGGAGCCGGGAAGACCACGGCGGTTCGTGTTCTGACGACATTGCTCGTCCCCGATGGCGGGCGGGCGGAGGTCGCGGGATTCGATGTCGTTGCCGATGCCGAAGCATTGCGCACACAGATCGGTGCTTCGGGCCAGTACGCCGCGGTCGACGAATATCTCACCGGATACGAGAACCTCGAAATGGTCGGGCGCCTCTACCACCTCGGCGCCAAACGGAGCCGCAAGCGGGCACGAGAACTGCTCGACCAATTCGATCTCGTCGATGCAGGTGATCGTCCTGTGAAGACATATTCGGGCGGTATGCGGCGCCGACTCGATCTCGCCGGTGCTCTCGTCGCCGAGCCGCCCGTGCTGTTTCTCGACGAGCCCACCACCGGACTCGACCCACGCGCCCGCCTCGGGCTGTGGGGCATCATCGAGAAACTCGTCGAACGCGGCACCACCCTGCTGCTCACCACGCAGTACATGGATGAGGCCGAGCGACTCGCCGACCGGATCGTCGTGATCGATCGGGGCACCATCATCGCCAGGGGGACCGCCGACGAGCTCAAGTCGCTCGTGGGCGGAGAGCGGATCGAGCTGTCGGTGCCCGATGCTGGACAGATCGAGACTGCGCGTGAGGCTTTGGCGGAGCTTGCCGCCGGAGATATCCGTATCGAATCGGGCAGGGTGATCGTGCCTGCCACAGGCGGAACCGAACTGCTCGTCGCCGCGCTCGGGCGGGTCGCGGAGGTCGGCGTCCGGGTCACCGATGTCACGCTGCGCCGGCCCACTCTCGACGACGTGTTCCTCACACTGACGGGTCACGAGGCGGAGGAGAGGATCGAGGAGCCGACCTCATGAACACTCTGCAGATGACCGCATCCGACGGTCTCACGATCGCCAAACGCAACATGATCAAGATCAAGCGCGTTCCGGATCTGATCGTCTTCACGACGCTGTCGCCGATCATGTTCGTGTTGCTGTTCGCGTACGTGTTCGGCAGCGCGATCCAGATCCCCGGCACGTCGTACCGGGAGTTCCTCATCGCCGGAGTGTTCACCCAGACCGTGATCTTCGGTGCCACGTGGACCGGCCTCGGCATGGTCGAGGATTTGCAGAAGGGCATCATCGACCGATTCCGGACGCTTCCGATGGCCCCGTCCGCGGTGCTGATCGGCCGTACCTCCACCGACGTGCTCATCAACATCGTGAGTCTGGTGGTCATGTCGTTGACCGGTCTGGTGGTCGGCTGGCGTATCAACTCGTCGCCTCTGGAGGCGCTCACGGGTTACGCCCTGTTGTTGCTGTTCGCCTATGCCTTGTCGTGGCTGATGGCTGTCGTCGGAATGTGGATCCGTACGCCCGAGGTGTTCAACAACGCCAGTTTCATGGTGATCTTCCCGCTGTCGTTCATCGCCAACACATTCGTCGACACCTCGCAGATGCCGACCGTGTTGCGTACGTTCGCCGAATGGAACCCGGTGTCCGCGGTGACCCAGGCCGTCCGCGAGTTGTTCGGCAACACGAATCCGATGATGCCGGTGCCCGACGTGTGGCCGTTGCAGAACCCCGTCATTGCGTCACTGTTGTGGACTGCGTTGATGCTGGTCGTGTTCGTGCCGTTCGCGATCCGTCGCTACAAGAAGGCAGTGAGCCGATAACGGGTCGGTGAGCCGAGGAGGATCACGCTCCGCGCTGGGCGGCCCATCCGTTGATCGCAGTCGCGAACTCGGTCGATGCGGGCAGCAACACCGGGCCGTCGGCCACCCCGGCGGGCAGCGGGCCGAGCTCTTCGAGGGTGTGATTGGCGGTCGTGAAGTGATCGAACTGCAGATTGGTGTGCTCGAGGGATGCACGCAGCGGCGCGATCTGATCGCAGCTGATGTTCAGATCCTTGTCGGAGCACGTCAGCAGGACGGGGACGCCGGAGGGCAGCGAGGCGGCGAGATCGGGTGGATTCAGTGCGTCGGCCTCGGCGAGGAACGTCGCGTTGTAGTCGTTGAACCCGAACTGCTCCATGATCGGGCTCAGACCATCCGGCACGGTGCCGGAGGTGCGGAGGGACTCGATGGTGCGGGGCAGGTCGTTGCGGAGTTGCTCGGCGGCGGCCTCGTCGAGCTGCCCCGAGTTCGCGACGGCCTCGAGCTGCCCGTTCAGAAGGTCGAGGTAACGCATCGACAGCGGTGCCAGCAACCCGTAGCCGTCGCCGACCCCGCGTTGCGCGAGTGCGAGCGTGGTCAGGCCGCCTTCGCTGTGCCCCAGCACCAGGATGTCGTCGGCCGCAAATCCGGTGCGCTCGGAGAGCAACTCGGCAGCAGCCTGAGCGTGATCGACCTGATCGGTGAACCCGTACACCTTTCCGGTCTCGGGCGCGTACGACCCGAGGCCGGTGGCACCCGCGCCGATTTTATCGAAGCGTAGGCTCGCGATCCCGTGGGCGGCGAGCGAGTCGGCGACGCGAAGCAGGGTGTCGGCCACCATCAACGGTGCCTGGTTGCCGTTGCGGTCGGTGACTCCGCTGCCCGGCAACAGCAGTGCCGCGCCCTTGATGTCGCCCTCGGGGGTGCGCAGGCTGCCGTGGAAGGTGGTTCCGGAAGCGTCGAACGTGACCTCGGTGTCGGCGCCGGCCGGTGCGACCACCGAGCCCGTGTCGGGCAGTGCGGACGCTATACCTGTGAACGTCGCACCACCCGCCACCACGAGCAGTGGAACCGCTGCAGCACCGATCACACGTCGCAAGCTTCGCATGGTTGCGAACCTTAGCAAAGGTCAATGATCAGGGCAGCAGACGGTCGATGAACGTGTTGCTGTAGACCCGATGCGGATCGAGCCGGTTGTACACCGCCCGCGCACTGTCCCAGTTCTCATCGGCCGGAACACCTTCGCGATAGGTATCGGGCAGGCCCTGGGTGATGATGTGGTCGTCCGTATACGGCAGTTCGGGTCCGAACGCCCAGCCCTTCGACCACTCGGGACGGAAAGTCGAATCACCGCCGTTGTAGCGCTGACGCATCCACTGCTCCATCTCGCGATAGAACGCGAACATGCCGGGTGTGCCCGGAACGCCCAGCACATTCAGCCAGATCGCGGTGTCCCACTCGGGTTTGTCCGGGCGCGGACGTGTCGCTGCGATCGTCGGCGGGCCCGCAGACGGCACGCGCACGTCGGATGACTGATCGAGACCGCAGCAACGAATCTCGACGGGACCGTTGAGCGGGTACTGGCCGAGACCGCGATAGTGCTCGATCCGTTCGTTGAACCACTGGGTGAAATCATGGATGACGGTGGCGATGTTGGCGCGGTTGGTCAGCACCGCGCCACCGCCTTCGGTCAGACGCAGAGTGGTGGCCTTGATGTAGAACTGCAGGTCCTTCGACCAGCCCCAGATGTCCGACGAGGCCGTCGCGGCGAGGCCCGCAACGGTCACGCCGTAGTAGGTCTGGCCGAAAAGCGGGGCAATCTGGGGGTTTCCACCCGTCAGTTGCCCGAGCAGATCGGTGATCGGCTCAGGAACGTTGTCGGAGAACGGGTAGTTGTACGGTCCGGTGACTTCGCGGGACTCGGCCGGTTTCTCCGGAGCGAGCGACCACACTTTCATCCACGGCTTCTCGGTGAACGGATACCAGATTGCCTCGGCTCGGCCTGTGCTGCTCACGAACGATTCGAATGTCCGACCCGAAGCGCCTGCAGGAGAGAACAGTTCGCGCCAGTCGATGTCGGTGTAGCTCTGGCACCGCATCCTGTAGTTGGGCCCGGCCTGGAGTGTGACCGACGTCAGGAACGTTCTACCGAGGTGTGTCAGAAGCGCGGTGATATCGGGGTCTGCGCGGGTGAAGGTACGCAACGCATACCTGCTGCCGTCCCACACGACTGCGGTCAGCTCGGTGACGAGGTTGCTCAGCGAGCCGAAAGTATGTCCCGGAACATTGCTTTCACCGTCGGCCGGAAGAGCTGCTCCGTGAGCATTGACCGCGAGCGATCCTGCGATCGTCAGGACGCCGGGTGCGGGCAGGTTCGCGAACCCGAGTCCGTGATCCTGCAATGCCGAGGTGATCGCATCGAGTGTGGCGCCGGGCCCGGCCGTCACGGTCGCCGGGTTGCCACCCGGATTCACGCTCACGGAGTTCAGATGAAGCATGGTGTCGGCGAGGATCACCCGGTCGACCGGAGCGCCGTTGACGATCGTGAGTGGCGTCCAGCCGTGCATCGCACCTCGTGGACGGATGGTGTATCCGTTCTCGTGGGCCCAATTCGTCAGCCGCACTACGTCATCGGCATTGTTCGGTGCACACGTCCAGATCGAGTCCAGCATGATCTCCTTGGACCAGTTCTGGTACGCCTGCTGGTACAGATCGATGCCCTCGGGGAATGACGGCGGCGCCGGAAGCGTCGCGTCGGAAGATCCGAACGGAATCGCGTGCGCGGGTGTCCAGCCGCCGACAGCGGTCGCGGCCAGAGCGCCGGCGCCGGCGGCGAGGAAGCCTCGTCGGGACAGACGCGGAGCGGAATCTCGAATTGTCATGTATAGAGCATCTTTCCGGGAGGGTGGAACTCACGCGATGGTGAGCACCACATCGGCCAGGGCTGGTGCAAGGTCTCGGTCCGCGACAGCGACAGTGGCAAGGAGCTGTTTCCCGCTCTTCCACACGCGTACGCGCAGTGTCTCACCGGGGAACACGACGCCGGCGAACTTGGCACGGAACCCGGCGACACGTGTCGCGTCGGAATCGAGAAGGTGGTCGGCGATCGACTTGCACACCGTGCCGTAGGTGCACAGGCCGTGGAGAATCGGCGCCGGGAACCCTGCGGCCTTCGCGAATTCCGGATCCGAGTGGAGTGGGTTGCGATCACCGCAGAGGCGGTACAGGAGCGCTTGCTGAGGCAGCGTCGGGACGTCGAACTCGGCATCCGGGGCGCGGTCGGGCAATGCGACGGCCTCCGACGGTCCGCGTTCGCCGCCGAAGCCGCCTTCTCCGCGTGCAAAGATCGACGACCGGGCGGTCCACAGCGGGTTTCCGTCGAGATCCTCGGTGACGGATTCCTGCACGATGACTGCGGCCTTGCCCTTGTCCCACACCTCGGCGATGCGAGTGGTGGTGCGGCCTTTGCCGGATGCCGGGATGGGCGCGTGGACCTTCACTTCCTGGCTGCCGTGCACGACCTTCGCCAGATCGATCTCGACACCGGGGAAGGACACCTTCGGCGGTTCCGTGTCGTGGAATGTCGCGGCTACCGTCGCGAATGTGGGGAGTACCTGGGGATCACCGTCGCGCAGGTAGCGCAGCTCGCCGGCATCGGTGGGGCGGGCGCCGGCACCGAGTCCGAGATTGTAGAGCTGGACGTCACTGCTGCTCCACGAGAATTCCTGGATGGGGAGCGATGCGCCGAGGGCGACTGAGGGGTCGATGGGCACGGGGGTCCTTTCTTCGCGACCGGGCCGCACTTCGGCGCCGGGTGGGCAGCCTAAGCGTGATCGGCGGTATCGGCGACGGCGTCTTCCGCTGAATGGTTCCCGTTCCTGCGGAGGATGTCGAGCACAGCGAGGTAGCCGAAGGTCATGGCCGGTCCGATGGTGGCGCCGGGGCCGGCGTAGGTGTGACCCATCACGGGGGAGCTGACGTTGCCGGTCGCGTAGAGGCCGTCGATCACTGTGCCGTCCTCCTTGAGGACGCGGGCGTCGACGTCGGTGACGAGACCACCCTTGGTGCCGAGGTCGCCCGGAACGACCTTGATTGCGTAGAACGGAGCCTTGCCGATCTCCGCGAGGCTGGGGTTGGGCTTGTTGCGGGGGTCGCCGTAGTAGTGGTCGTATTTCGACTCGCCGCGACCGAAGTCCTCGTCCTTGCCCGAGCGGGCGAAACCGTTGAATCGCTCGACGGTCTCGGAGAGCGCAGACGCCGGAACGCCGATCTTCTCGGCGAGCTCACTGATGGTGTCGGCCTTGACCATCACTCCGGCCTTGAACCATCGCTTCGGGAACGGTTGTCCGGGTGTGATCCCGGCGAAGGTGTACCGGTTGCGGTAACGCTGGTCGAGAACCATCCATGCCGGGATGTTCTCGCCCGGTCCCTCGCCGCGGCCGTACTGTCCGCCGTACATGGCATGCGTCGCCTCGACATACGGGGCGGATTCGTTCACGAACCGCTTGCCCTCACTGTTGACCATCATGCAGCCGGGAAGGCTCCGTTCCGACAGTGCGAACCACGGGCCGCCGGTGAGCGGGAACGACGGACCCCACCAGGAATCGTCCATGAAATCGACTGCACCGCCGATGGATTGGCCGGCTCGGATGCCGTCGCCCTCGTTCGCTTTGGCTCCGACGGTCCACTCCGTGCCGATCGGTGCGCGCTGGTATTCCTTGCGCATCTCGTCGTTGTGATCGAAGCCGCCACTTGCGAGGACGACACCCTTGCCGGCGCGGATGATCCGTTCTTCGCCGTCCGAGATCACCTTGACGCCGCGCACCACGCCGTCCTCGACGAGGAGGTCGGTCAGGGCGGTGTTCAGCAGCAAGGGGACATTCGCGTCGCGGAGACCGATACGCAAGCCCGCCATGAGCGCCTGACCGCGGACGAGCAGGTGCTTCTTGGTCAGATTCGCCCACACGAAGCGCGCGCCGACCTTCGCGGCGCGCAGCGGTCCGCGAGGATTGCGCATCAACAGGTTGAGCCACTTGTAGTCGGCCTGGGTGATGACGAAGTTCTTCGGCGCCCGCGCATAGTCGGGTTCGAGGGTGGCGAGGTCTGCGCCGAGGCGGCGCCCGTCGAACGGGCTCGGCTCGACCGAACGGCCACCGGCGCGTCCGCCCGGGGCCTCCGGGTAGTAGTCGGAGTATCCGGGGACCCACTGCAGTTCGAGGGCGCTGTGCTTCTGGACGAAGGACAGCATCTCAGGGCCGCGGTCGATGTACGTGTCGATCTTCTCGGCGGGAACGACGTCGCCGATGATGCTGTGCAGGTAGGTGCGTGCGGCCTCGGGGGTGTCCTCGACACCGGCCGCCTTCAGGGCGTCGTTGTTGGGGATCCATACGCCGCCGCCGGAGCGGGCGCTCGAACCGCCGTAGCAGGCGGCCTTCTCGATCACGACGACACTCGCACCCTTGTTGGCTGCGGTGATGGCGGCGGTCATTCCGCCGGCGCCGCTGCCGACGACGACGATGTCGTACTCCTGCTCAGTCATATAGAACACGTTATAGAATTGGTTCTGTCGAGTCCATCCTTTCCGGCCGGATTGTCTGGACGGGACGGAGAATCGCGAGCACGGTGCGACTCGATACACGTTTCACAAATGGGTGAAGGTTCCCGCCGCCGAGGAACGGGGGCGCCGGGCTGAATCAGGCGGACGCTCGCCGAACGATCGTGGACGGCGCTTCGGTCCAGTCTCGGGTGGTCGCGTCGACCGCCAGCCGCGCTGCGCGCCGCCCATAGGCGGCGGTGTCGATCCGGACCGTCGTCAGTTCGGGTTCCCACAGACTTTCCTGGTGCTCGTCGTCGAATCCGATGACTGCGAGGTCTTCCGGAGCGCGGTACCCGAGTTGCGTCATCACCGAGAGCACGGACAGGGCGACGGCGTCGTTGAGCGACGCGACCGCGGTGACGTCCGACTCCTGCACGAGAGTGCGCACCGATTCGGTGCGCGCCCGGGGATCGGGGTCCATCGACACCCGAACGACGGTGAGCGGAGCCAATCCGAGATCGAGAGCGGCGCGGTGGGCGTCGGCGATGCGGGCACGGCCGAACGAGCCGGTTCCTTCGGCGGGGATGGCGAGGGCGACGTGCCGGTGGCCGTGCTCGGCGAGATGCTGCAGTTGCAGCCGGGTATGGAACGGGAATCCGGCCTGGTGACCGCGAAACGCTCCCCAGATGTGGTCGTCACGGAGATCGTCGGGTAGCTGGGAGAGATCCACCACGGCAAGCGGTCCGAGTTTTCTCCGAAGGTCCTGCGCGGCGTCGCGGCCCTCCGAGATCACGACGAGGGTGCGGTCGTGTCGGCGCAACTCCTCCTGCATCGTGCGGATCAAGCGACCGATGCTCGTGCCGATGACGTCCGTGCCGACGTTCAGCAGCACGACCGGTGAGGCGACGACCTCGGAGGGAAACGTCACGGTGCGCGGTGGGTAACCCAGCGCGTCGGCCGCGGCGCGCACGCGGTCCTGTGTCGCAGCTGTGATCGTCTGGTTCGGTGTGTCGTTGAGTACGTAACTGACGGTGGCCGTGGAAACTCCGGCGGCATCGGCGACATCCCGGATCGTTGTTCTTCGCACGCGTGTTCGCGCGGTGGGTGTCCGTTTCCCTCTGACCACCGACTCAGAGTACGGCTTAACGCTGTTAAGCACCTACGTTCGCCCCCGAGAGGCGGTGCCGCTCGGATCGGCCCGTCGACATCACGAGAAGGGAAGCGCATGGGCAAGGTAGACGGCAAGGTGGCCATCATCACCGGGGCGGCGAGCGGACTGGGCAAGTACGAGGCGGTCCGTCTCGCCGCGGAGGGCGCCGACGTGGCCATCTGCGACATCCAGGAGGAGAAGCTGCAGGAGACCAAGCGGCTGTGCGAGGAGCAGGGCGCACGCGTGGTGGCGGTCGGCTGTGACGTCACCTCGTACGACAGCCTGAAGGCATTCGTGGACCGGACCGTGGAGGAACTCGGCACGGTCGACGTCCTGGTGAACAATGTGCACAAGACGACGCTCAAGCCGTTCCTCGACCTGGACATCGAGGACTTCAAGACGGAACTCGAGATCTCCGTGTTCTCCGCGTGGCACATGATGAAGCTGTGCTTCCCGAACATGAAGAACAAGCCGGGCGCGGGCGCGTCCATCATCAACTTCGGCTCGCGATGGGGTCAGGAGAGCCCCCGGCTGAGCGCCACGTACTCGCCCTCGAAGGAGGCGGTCCGTGCACTGTCCCGTACGGTCGCACGCGAGTGGGGCGAATACAATATCCGGGTGAACGCGATCTGCCCGGGTGGGTTCACGGACAACGCCACCGCGACGATGGATCAGCAGCTTCCGGAGATGCAGAAGTACGCGATGGAAGCCTTCAAGGACAACGTGTACGGCCGCCCCGGTGACCCGTACGAGGATGTCGCCCCGATCGTCGTGTTCCTCGCTTCCGACGACAGTCACTGGCTGTCCGGTCAGACGATCAACGCCGACGGTGGAGGCTGGATCGCAGCGTGACCTGCTGCCGCGGGGGTTACCTGGCGATGTTCAGCGAACCGTCGAGCACGGCCTGCTCGATGCTGGCCCGCAGATTCGGGCAGCCCTCGCGAGGCGCACTGGCACGGTCGGTGTCCCGGAAGACGGGGCATGTCACGTTCGGATCGCTCTGCCATTGCACGCTCGTCTGACGGAAGCTGTTCTTGCGCACCAGGACACAGGTGTCACAACTGCGGCATTCGACCTCGCTCAGGCCCGAATCCAGGTAGTTGATCTTGTCGATGGCGGTCTGGGCGGCGATCGCCTCGACCCGTTCCGGCTGGTCCGCGAAACTCGGAGACTTGGCCCACGTGCTGCGTCGGGTCGAGGCGCTCATCGTCAGACCTCCGAGTCCTGCTTCTTCTCGGCCTCAGCGGCCTTGCGGGCCATGTTCTCGGCGACCTCCGCTTCCCAGGCCTCGTTGGCCTTACCGGTGTCGACCTCGAATTCGAAGCGTCCGGTCATCTTGTCGGTGACGTCGGCGACGTCGACGTAGAACTGCTCATACCAGCGACGCAGCTGGTACACCGGGCCGTCCTCTTCGCACAGCAGCGGATTTTCGATCTTGGTCTTGTTCTTCCAGATCTCGACGTCCTGCAGGAATCCCTCACCGACACCCTCGGTGAGTTTGGCGGCCAGCATGTCGGTCTGCTCTGCGTTCATGCCCGTCGGCTTCTTGACGATGATGCCGTACTGCAGCATGAATGAGTCGTGGGTGATCGGGTAATGACAGTTGATCAGCACCGATTCGGTCTCGTATCCGCCGTAGTTGTTCTTCAGCGGATTGATCATGTAGGACGGACCGTAATACGCCGCGTACGACTCGAGTTTCGATTCCATGCCGTACTGGGTGGCCATGCCCTTGTCCGGACGTCCGCGGGTGTTGAGGTACTGCTCCGCGACGTGTCCTTCGAAGACGTTCTTGAAGAACGTGGGGAAGGCGTAGTGGATGTAGAAGAAGTGCGCCATGTCGACGACGTTGTCGATGATCTCGCGGCAGTTGGACCCCTCGATGAGGATCTGATGCCACGTCCAGTCGGTCCACTCGTCGGTCCCGTACTGCTCGAGTTCGGGAATCGTGACGTTCTCCGGCGGCGCATTGCCCTCCGGATCGTTCCACACGAACAGCTGGCCGTGCTTCTCCATCGTGGTCCACGCGCGAGTGCGGGCGAGCGGGGGGACGCGACGCGCGTAGGGGATGTCGGTGCATTTACCGTTGCCGCCCCAGCGCCAGTCGTGGAACGGACACGCGATCGAATCGCCCTTGATCTCGCCCTGCGACAGGTCGCCACCCATGTGCCGGCAGTAGCCGTCGAGCACCTTGATCTCGCCGTTGCTGTCGGCCCAGACCACGAGTTTGGTGCCGAAGGCCTCGACGGAGTGCGGCTTGCCGTCCTTGAAACTGCGACTCAGTCCGAGGCAGTGCCAACCCCGCGCGAACCGGGTCCGCGCCTCTCCGACGTCGATCTCGCGAATCTGTGCCATGTCCGCTCACTTCCTTCCGGATCTCTTAGTAGAACACGTTATAGAATTTCCCCCGCGATCGAAAGGGAACGAGGACTTTGGTCCCCGTGAAACCTGTGATGCCACGGAACTCGTCCGGTCTCGACACAAATAAGAACATGTTCTAGTCTCGAACCAAGCGATCAATTCCTGAACAGACGGGAGTGTCCAGTGGGTGACCACGACAGCCACGAGGTACTGCAGCGGATCGACGCTCTGCTGCCCAGCCTGCGGGAACGCGCGCAGGAAGCCGAGGATCTTCGCCGCATCCCCGATGGTTCGATCAAGGCGCTCCAGGAGTCCGGCTTCTTCAAACTTCTGCAACCGGCACAGTGGGGTGGATACGAAGCCGACCCCGTCACCTTCTACACCGCGGTGCGCACCATCGCGAGTGCCTGCGGATCCACCGGCTGGGTGTCCGGAATCATCGGTGTCCACAATTGGCACCTCGCACTGTTCGACCAGCAGGCGCAGGAAGACGTCTGGGGTGAGGACACCGATGTGCGCATCTCCTCGTCGTATGCGCCGATGGGCGCCGGCGAGGTCGTCGACGGCGGCTACAAGGTCAACGGTGCCTGGGCGTGGTCGTCGGGCAGCGATCACGCGACCTGGGTCGTCGTCGGCGGCCCGGTCATCAAGGACGGGCGCCCCGTCGACTTCGGTAGCTTCCTGATACCGCGCTCGGAGTACGAGATCGATGACGTGTGGAACGTGGTCGGGCTGCGTGGAACGGGCTCCAACACCGTCGTGGTCAAGGACGTGTTCGTTCCGCGACACCGCTTCCTGAGCTTCAAGACGATGAACGATCTGGCCTCGCCCGGACTCGAGCGGAACACCGCGCCCGTCTACAAGATGCCGTGGGGAACCATCCATCCCACGACCATCTCCGCCCCGATCGTCGGCATGGCCTACGGGGCCTACGACGCCCACGTCGAGCACCAGGGCAAGCGGGTGCGCGCCGCCTACGCGGGGGAGAAGGCCAAGGACGACCCGTTCGCGAAGATCCGCATCGCCGAGGCATCCAGCGACATCGACGCCGCGTGGCGGCAACTCTCGGGCAATGTCGCGGACGAGTACGCCTATCTCCTCGAAGGCAAGGACGTTCCGATCGAGCTCCGCCTGCGCGCCCGTCGCGACCAGGTGCGCGCGACCGGCCGCGCCATCGCCTCGATCGACCGACTGTTCGAGAACTCGGGCGCCACCGCGCTCGCCAATGGCACACCCATTCAACGATTCTGGCGCGACGCTCACGCCGGTCGTGTGCATGCCGCCAACGACGCCGAACGCGCATACGTCATGTTCGGCGGCGCCGAATTCGGTCTTCCTCTCACCGACACGATGGTTTAAGGACCGCCCGTGACTGCAACGCAAGAGATCACCTACGAATCGACGTCCCGCTTCGCGCAGGTCCGCGACGATCTGCGCCTGCACTACCACGAGGCAGGCGTCGGGAACGACACGACGATCGTGCTGTTGCACGGCGGTGGCCCGGGCGCGTCGGGCTGGTCGAACTTCTCTCGCAACATTCCCGTGCTCGCGGAGAAGTTCCACGTCATCTGTGTCGATCAGCCGGGATACGGCAAGTCCGACAAGCCCACCGAGCACCCGCAGTACTTCGTGCACAGTTCGACCGCGCTGAAGGCCCTGCTCGACCACCTCGGTATCGAGCGCGTCCACCTGCTCGGTAACTCCCTCGGCGGCGGTGCGGCCGTGCGTTTCGCTCTCGATTTCCCCGACCGTGCCGGTCGGCTGGTCCTCATGGGTCCGGGCGGGCTCAGCGTCAACCTGTTCGCCCCCGACCCGACCGAGGGAGTCCGCAATCTCGGCAAGTTCAGCTACCAGCCCACGCGTCAGAACCTCGAAGCCTTCCTTCGGATCATGGTGTTCGACCAGTCACTCGTCACCGACGAACTGATCGACGAGCGATTCGAAGCCGCCAGCGCCCCCGAATCACTCGCCGCCGCCAAAGCGATGGGGAAGTCGTTCTCCAGCAGCGACTTCGAACTCGGTATGCTCTGGCGCGACGCCTACAAGCTCCGGCAGCGCGTCCTGCTCATCTGGGGGCGGGAAGACCGCGTCAATCCACTCGACGGCGCGCTCGTGGCACTCAAGATGATCCCGCGCGCACAACTGCACGTCTTCGGTGGCTGCGGGCATTGGGCGCAACTCGAGAAGTTCGAGGAATTCAACCGGATCACGGCGGATTTCCTCACCGACGGAGGTAAATGATGTCGATCCGGTCCCTCGCGTATCTGCGTATCGGCGCGACCGACGTGGCCGCGTGGCGCGACTACGGTCTCAAGGTCCTGGGCATGGTCGAAGGCAAGGGTACGAACCCCGACGCCCTGTATCTGCGCATGGACGACTTCCCGGCTCGGCTCGTCATCGAGCCGCACGACACCGACCACCTGCTGGTGTCGGGCTGGGAGACGGCGAATGCCGGCGACCTGCAGACGGTGCGCGACAACCTGTCGGCCGCCGGGGTCCCGTTCAAGGAAGGCACTGCGGAGCAGCTCGCCGACCGCCGCGTCGACGAGATGATCGTGTTCCAGGATCCGTCCGGCAATACGTTGGAGGCGTTCCACGGCGCCGCGCTCGAACACCGTCGTGTGGTCAGTCCGTACGGGCACAAGTTCGTGACCGGCGAGCAGGGCCTCGGACACGTCGTGCTCTCCACCCGCGACGACGAGGAGTCGCTGCGGTTCTACCGCGATGTCCTCGGCTTCCGCCTGCGCGACTCGATGCGTCTGCCTCCACAGGTGGTGGGCAGGCCGGCCGACGGCAAGCCTGCGTGGCTGCGATTCTTCGGATGCAACCCGCGTCATCACAGCCTCGCGTTCATGCCGATGCCCACACCCAGCGGCATCGTGCACCTGATGATCGAGGTCGAGAATTCCGACGACGTCGGTCTCGGGCTCGACCGGGCACTGCGCAAGAAGGTCAAGATGTCGGCGACCCTCGGCCGTCACGTCAACGACAAGATGCTCTCGTTCTACATGAAGACACCGGGCGGATTCGACGTCGAATTCGGTTGTGAAGGATTGCAGGTCGAAGACGAGGGTTGGATCGCCCGGGAATCGACTGCTGTGAGCCTGTGGGGGCACGACTTCTCGGTGGGGTTCACGCAATGAGTGCCCCGACAGACGGTGGCGCCGGTGCGTTCGAGCCGCAGGGGGTCGCGCCCCTCGACCCGAGGACGTTCCGCACCGTCCTCGGGCAGTTCTGCACCGGCGTCACCATCATCACCACTGTCGACGACGACGCGCCCGTCGGATTCGCCTGCCAGTCGTTCGCAGCCTTGTCGCTCGACCCGCCGCTCGTCCTCTTCTGTCCTACGAAGCAATCCCGCTCGTGGTCGGCGATCGAACGCAGCGGCCGGTTCTGTGTGAACGTGCTCGGAGAAGACCAGCAGGACGTGTGCGCCCGCTTCGGGTCGAAGGAACCGGACAAGTTCGCGGGTGTCGAGTGGACGTCGTCGCCGCTCGGCTCGCCCATTCTCGCCGGGTCGCTCGCGCACATCGACTGCACCGTCGAGACAGTGCACGACGGCGGCGACCACTGGGTGGTGTTCGGCCGGGTCTCCTCATTGAGTGAAGTGGGAGAGCAGCTGGGCAGGCCGTTGCTCTTCTACCGCGGTCAGTACACGGGTATCGAACCGGAGAAGACCACCCCGGCGCCGTGGCGCGATGACCTCGAAGCGTTTCTCACCACTGCATCCGAGGACACCTGGCTCTGATTGCCTGAAGCGAGCGGTGTCTCCTGATCGTCGAACTCCGCTCCCGTCGCTGATCTGCTGTCGCCGCTTCCATTGGGCGGGAGCACTCTGTCGCGGGTGGCCCGCGGCATACATGGTGAGCCTTGTCACGACGAAAGGTTCAATGTATGCCCTCGATTACCCCGCCGGACCCCTTCGACCCAGCACAGCTGGGGCCGATACAGCTGCGCAACAGGATCATCAAGGCGGCCACGTCCGAGGGGCGGTCTCCCGACGGCCTCGTCACGCAGGATCTGATCGACTTCCATGTCGCGTACGCCCGAGGAGGCGTGGGCCTGACAACGGTGGCCTACTGCTGCGTGAGTTCGGAGGGCGCCAGTGCGCCCGGCCAGATCCTCATGACACGGAATGCGGTGCCGGGCCTACAGCGCCTGACCGAGGCCGTCCACGCCGAAGGCGCCGCGATCTCGGCCCAACTCGGACACGCCGGTCCGGTCGCATCCAAGAAGATCACCGGGGTCACCGCGGTGGCGCCGAGCAGGATGGTCAACCCGACCGCGCTGGAGTACTGCCGGGCGATCTCACGCCGTGAAATAACCGACGTCGTACAGCGTTTCGCTGACGCGGCAGCAATCGCCGTCGACTCCGGCTTCGACGCCGTCGAACTGCACTTCGGTCACAACTATCTACCCAGCTCGTTTCTGAGTCCTCTGTTCAATCGACGTCGCGATGAATACGGTGGCGACATCGACAACCGATCCCGATTCGTCCGGGAGATCGCGGATGCAGTGCGTACGCGAGTCGGTAACGCCATCGCTGTCACGGCCAAGATCAGCATGGACGACGGAATTCGCGGTGGAATCGGTGTGTCGGAATCGCTGCGGACCGCACAGTTGCTCGATGCGGACGGCACCCTGGATGCACTCGAGTTGACCCAGGGGTCGTCGGTGGTGCGTCAGATGTTCCTGTTCCGCGGGGACGTCCCGGTGGACGACTTCGCTGCTGTGATGCCGCAGCCGTGGAAGACCGGTGTCCTGCTCTTGGGAAAGAAGATCCTTGGAGAGTTCCCCTATCACGACCTCTACATGCTCGAATCCGCGCGACAGTTCGTTCCGTTGATGAAGAACACCAAGCTGATCCTGTTGGGTGGCATCACCGACTTCGACCACATGTCCACTGGGATGGCTGAGGGATTCGACTTCGTCGCGATGGGGCGGGCTCTGCTTCGTGAGCCGAATCTGGTGGAGGCGATTCGAACAGACCGGTCCAAGCAGACGTACTGCACACACTGCAATCGATGTATGTACACCGTGTACGGGCGTACGCACTGTGTCCTGGACCCCGCGTCGGCGTTCGGAGCTGTTGATTCTGCCCGTGGAGCCGACAGTGCGGTTATCACAGGCGTCGACGAACTCGCGGCGTCGGCAAGGGGATCGGTATGCCGGGACTGAGAGGGCGAGTGGCGCTGATCACCGGAGGCGGCCAGGGCGTCGGGCGGGGGATTGCTCTGGCGGCAGCGGACGATTGTGAAATCACCATGTGATCGGGCATAAATCCTCCCCCGAGCGTGTTGTGCTCTACCATCGGTCAACCAAGACCAGGTACAGCCGCCAATCGTGCATGAATGGGAGGAGCCCATGGCAACCGACTACGACCGCCCCAGGGTCGAACAGAACAATGATGAACCGCTCGACATTTTGGGGCCCGGCCGCAACACCGCACAGGCGGCGGTGGCGGACGTCGAGGAAGCCGACACCGCCGAATCGTTCGAGCTTCCCGGTGCGGATCTCTCCGGTGAGGAACTGACCGTCCGCGTCGTTCCTCGCCAGGCAGACGAATTCACCTGCACGCGTTGCTTTCTCGTTCAGCATCGCAATCGCATGTCGGATCAGGAAGAGAACATCTGCCTGGATTGCGCCTGAGAATGCTGTTCTCGCAACGGTCGAACGCCGTTCGGCGACTGCGGTCAGCGTTGCAATATCCGTGACATGAGCTGCCGTCCCTGCTCGAACGACATGTTCGGCAGGTACGCGTGGCCGACCGCGAGCCCGATCCGCGGCAATGCCGTGGAGTCGGGAAACACCATGTACATGGGGCGATGGCGGGGCTGGAACTTGGCTTTGAACGACAGGAGCGACCGGAACCCGTACACGGGCTCGAGAACCTGACCGAGCAGGTTCAGGAGGTCGTCGAGTGCACCCCGCTCATCGCCACCGGACTCGTCCGCCGCACTGGCGAGCGGGGCACCGGACAGACTGAGGAACTCGAGCCCGTCCTCGCGGGCAGACAGCGCAGCCGACGCGATGAGGAACTCCATCACCGGCGGAAACCCGTCGGAATGCCGTCGCATGAAATCGAGTGTGAGCCCCACGAGCCTGCCGTCGCGGAACACCGGCATCCACGAGGTGACACCGTGCATATGGCCGTCGGTGTCGAGTGCCACCAGCAGGCGGATCTCCGGGTCCTTCAGTTCCTCCAGCCCTCCGAGTGTGAAACCCATTTCGGGAAGCCCCTTGTCGGAGACCCACTCTTCCGAGATCTCGACGATCTGTGAAACCACCGACAGGGGAGCTTCGGAGAATGTGGTCCAGCGGGCCTCGATGCCCTGTTTGGTCGCGCGATTCAAAGAGGTCCGTACGTCCTGGAACTTCTTGCCCTTGAACGCGAGCTCCGGCAGGTCGAGGAGGGTTTCCTCGGCGACCTGCACACAACTCCAGCCGTGGTTGCGCGCAACGACTGCGAGATCTTCGCCGACCGAATAGAAGCACGGCGTCCATCCGTTACGTAGACAGTACGAAGCAAACGCATCGACGGCGTCGGCGCGTGTCGACGGATCGCCAACGGGGTCCCCTGTGGTCAGGGCGATACCCGAGTGAACCCGATACGCGACTGTGTGGGCACCGTCGTCACTGAACCAATAGCTGTTGCCGGGCCACGTGATCATCCATGACAGCGATTCGCCTCCTGGTGATCGCAACAGGGCACGAACCCGCTGTTCGTCGGTAGCGGAGTGCCCGAGCGCGGGAATCGTGAAGCTACGGAACATCAACACGGCGAAGACGACCCAGACCACGATTCCCACCCATTCGAACAGCACCGTCGCGGGAATCGTCGCAGGCAATATCGGCGGGTCGAACAGCTGCAGATACACCGGCGGTACGAGCCGGCGAGGAAAGTCGCGTAGCAGCGTCACCGGACCGGGGTCGCGATCGAAGCTCCCGGCGAGAAGCGATCCTGCTGCTACGTAGACGACCAGTGCCGCCGCGGTCACGGCGGCAGTACCGAGCCACACGCGCCGGTAGGTTCCGCGTGGCGCACGCACCTGGAACAACCGGTGCGTCGCCAGAAGCACCACGAGGACCGCGAGAAGCACAGACAACGGCGCCAGTTCCTGGTACAACGATCCGTGCCGGTGATATCCGTACACCAGCGAACGCGTCTCGGTCGCTCGGACCACGGCACTCGCCGTCGCTGCAGCGATGAGTGCGAGGTGTCCCCATACCGTGAGCAACCACGCGGCGCGGCGTCCACGCCGCAGACCCTCCGCGCCCACCAGCAACACCGCAGCGGGCAGCAGATTCGCGACCAGCGGACCGAACCCCGAGAGTCGGAGGGCCTGGTGCCCTTTGCGGCACTCGTCGGCCAGAGCCGGATCGTCACACACGTCCACGAGTTCGCGCGCCGTGTAGGGGACCTGGCCGAACAACTCACGCAGGGCCGACAGCGGACCGATGGCGTGTGGCGAGAAGGCGGCGAGCGCAGGGCCGAGCACACTGGCCGCGACCACGAGAGCGACGAGTGTGCGTTGTTCTCTGATCGTGCCGCCGAGTGTTGCGACGTGCGGACGACCCCGGAAGAGGAGGGGGCCCAGCACCAACCCGGCAACAGCAGCGCCGAGGCGCGTCAGGTCTTGCAGGTGACCGGCAAACAGCGTGGTGGTGATCAGGAAGACGAGCACGACCATGCGGATTCGTCGTCGCCACAGTGTCGACATCGCCGCGGTGGCAGTCAGGAGCGTGCCGATGATCCAGGGAAGTGGATCTTCGATCAGATGGCCGTGGAGAGCGATTCCCCACGAGTTCGGAAACGTGGAGACTAGCTGTGCTACCGCCAGTGCTGCGGCTGCACCCACGCCCTGAGTGACGGCCGCGCCGATCGCGAACCGCCTGCTACCGCAGAGATTCTCGACCGGAACGGCAACTGCCAGGACGGCGGCGGTGACGAGAAGGTAATCCGCGAGCCTCGACGCGAACAACCCGGATGTCCAGAGCACCCACACATGCCCGTCCGAGAAGCTCGACACTCCGAGCGAGACGTCGTGGGCGAGACCTCGCGACGGGCCGCGCAGGATGCTTCCCGTGACCGCGCCGAGAATCCAGAGTCCAGCAAGCAGCGTGAGCGAGACAGGAGCGCTTCGCAGTATCGACGTGTAGCGCGCGACAACCGGTCGAACGTGTGTCACGGGTGTGTCAGGCCGAGTCGCTGACCGAGCCACGGCAACTCCTTCTCCAGTCCGGCCGACCACGCCTCGAAACTGTGCCCGCCGGGTAGTTCGGTGAGATGGACATCCATACCCGCAGCCTGCGCGGCGGCTTTGAGTTGTTCGATGCCGGAACGGAATTCGCTGTCGTCACTTCCGACGACGAATGCACCAGCCGACTCCGGGAAGCGTTCATGGGCCAGCAGGTCGGCGGGATTCATGCGCTCGAAGGCGGCTTCGTCACCACCGAACACCTCGTCGACCGTGCGGGTGCGGTCGCCGAGCGTAGGCTCACCCTGCCCCGACATGTCGAGGAACGTGGGGTAGGCATCCGGCCGCAGCGTCGCCATCTGCAGCGCGCAGGTGCCCCCGTACGACAGGCCACCGATGGCCCATGCCCTCGGATCGGTGTCCACCTGAAGGTTGTTGCGCACCCACGCGGGCACGTCCACAGACAGATAGGTCGCGACGTTGCCGAGATGTGAGTCGACGCACAAGGGATTGGCGAATTGGCTTCCGGTGCCGTCGGCGAGCACCACGATCGGTGCGAGTCCGCTGTGTTCGGAGGCAAACGCATCCATGGTCTGGGTGAGCCGGCCGCCGATGAGCCAGTCCTCGGTACTGCCGGGTAGTCCTGCCAACAGCACCAGAACCGGTAGCTCCGGACGGGGGTCGGAGAAATAGGCGGGCGGAAGGTAGAGGTGCGCCGCGCGGGCTTCGAACCCCGAGGTCGCGCCCGGTATCGGAGCGGTGATCACCGCGCCGCTCGTCGGTAGGCGAGGCGGTGGCGTCCACGTGTCGCTCGGGACCGTCCTGGCCGGCTCCAGCGAGTCGAACGATACGGTGCGGAAACTGTTCACACCCAAGGCCGCGCGGACGGTCGGGTACGCGTCGTACACGGCGTTGATATGACCTGCGGCGGCCAGCGTGACGACCAGCCATGCCGCGATCAACCCGCACGCCACGGGAAGATGGCGCCGGGCCCGATCGCGGGCCAGCAGACGGCCCACGAGGAGGGTGAGAGCGAGAATCGCAATCCCCGACCACACGTAAACCGTCGTCGGGAGGGGATCGGGAAACGGCCGCCACAGCTTCTCGACCACAACTGCGGCCGCCACCGTGACCACCAGCGCACATGACCCGAGCACAGGTAGGAGGACGAGCCACTGCCTGGTTCGCCTGGCGGCGAGTACGCCGAGCCCGACGACCGCAGCCGCGGTGAAGACGATCGCCGCTGCACTCGTGGTCAGCGGTAGATCCAGCACAGGGTCGGTGATCCCGGACAAGGACACCGACTCAGTATGGATCGGCCTCGACATCTCCGGAGTCGTTGTCGCCGATCAGCGCTTGGACGATCACCGGTGACGCAACGAGCGCGATAGCGACGACGAACAGATACCCGACGATGGTGAAGACGATCCCGAGTGTCCCGAAATGCGCTTCGGAACTGGCGGTGACATGGGGCAGTGCGATTCGTCCTCCGACGCTGACAGCGGTCAGCAGTGTTGCTGTGAGAAGGCCGGTGGCGACCAGCACTCGAGTGGGAACGAGGCCTGCCGTGAGCAGTGTGGGGCACGTCGTCCAGACACCGACCCACATGCACCACTGAGCGATCAGCGCGATGATCGGTGACCCGAGTTGGTGGATCAGTCCGGTGACCAGCGCGGAGGTCGCCACCAGCAACAGGACCGCACACCACCGCCACGCATGGGACAGGCGCAACACGGGCGTATCCCAGATCTTGCCGTACACCCTGCCGAGCGCACGCGCGAACGATGTGCCACTGATGAGGACCATCAACAGCCCCACCGCGCCGAACGCCGCCGCTTCCGACGTCACCTCGAATCCGTCCTGGACGAGCGCATCGGGATCGACTCCGAACGGAGCGAGCAGGGTCTCCCGAATTGTGGACGTGTCGACGAGGAGCGACGCGGCCATGATGACGGGCAGAACCGAGGTGAACAGCTGCGCAGCGAGCGTCATCGAGCGGTCGACGAGTTCGATGCGCCCGAGCCCCACCAGAATGCGCTCGAGGGCGCGGCCCACCGGGTGGGTATTCAACTCGGCGCGGACGCGCGCCACCGTCGTGGCCGGCATGGAGCGATCCTGCCAGGGAGCAGCTCCTCGTGTGCGCCGAACGACCGCAGTTCCGTACGGTTACAGCGCCACACCGATGTACTTGGTTTCGAGGAACTCGTCGATTCCGGTGAAGCCGCCTTCGCGCCCGAGACCGGACTCCTTGATCCCGCCGAACGGTGCGGCAGGGTTGGAGACCACGCCCTGATTCAATCCCACCATGCCGGCTTCGAGCGCTTCGCACACGCGTAGCCCTCGTCGCAGATTCTCGGTGTAGACATAGGACACGAGCCCGAACGGGGTGTCGTTGGCACGTCGGATCGCTTCGTCCTCGGTCTCGAAAGTACTGATCGCCGCGACCGGGCCGAAGATCTCGGTGTGGCACATCTGCGCGTCGTCGGCGACGTCGGTGAGCACCGATGCCGGATAGAAGTATCCGAGTCCGTCGACGGGGGTACCGCCGAGGGCGACGGTCGCGCCGCGGGCAACGGCGTCGTCGATGAGCTCGCTGACCTTGTCGACGGCGGCGCGGTTGATGAGCGGCCCGACGACCACCCCGTCCTCGACACCTCGGCCCATCGGCAGTTCGGACATACGCTCGGTGAGGCGCTTCGTGAATTCCTCGGCGACACCGCGCTGGACGAGGATACGGTTCGCGGCAGTGCAGGCCTGTCCGATGTTGCGCATCTTCGCGGCCATCGCGCCGTCGACCGCGGAGTCGAGATCCGCATCGTCGAAGACGAGGAACGGCGCGTTGCCGCCGAGTTCCATCGAGGTGCGCATGACGGTGCGCGCACACAGTTCGAGCAGGTGTTTGCCGACTCCGGTCGACCCCGTGAACGACAGCTTGCGTGAGCGCGGATCGAGGATCAGCGGCGCCATCACGTCATCGGACTGCGACGTGGTGACGACGTTGACGACCCCGGCCGGAAGTCCCGCCTCGCTGAGCAGGTCGGCGAGGGCGAGTATCGACAGCGGTGTCTGCGACGCCGGCTTGATCACGCTCGTGCAACCGGCAGCGATGGCCGGGCCGATCTTGCGGGTGCCCATCGCCATCGGGAAATTCCACGGAGTGATGAGCAGAGTCGGGCCCACCGGCTGTCGGGTCACGAAGAATCTCGATCCGCCCGCGGGCGCCTGCATGTAGCCGCCGTCGATGCGGACGGCCTCCTCGGCGAACCAGCGGAAGAACTCGGCCGCGTAGCTCACCTCGCCGCGTGCCTCGGCAAGGGGCTTACCCATCTCGAGCGTCATGATCAGCGCGAGCCGATCGACATTCTCGATCATGAGCCGATACGCGTCCGCGAGGATCGTCGAGCGTTCACGCGGTGACGTCTGCGCCCACGAATCCTGCGCGGCTGCCGCGGCGTCGAGGGCGCGCATCCCGTCGGCGGGGCTCGCGTCGGCGACCGAGCACAACTCCCGTTCGGTGGACGGGTCGACGACGGGCATCGTGCGGTCGGCGTCCTGCCATCGACCGTCTATGAAGAGGCCCGTCGGGACCGTGCGGATGGCTGCGTCTTCGTTAGGGCTGAGCTTGTCGTTCCGAGTGACCGCCTGATCGGGCATGGCATGCCTTTCGTCCGTTGCCTTCGGTCTCCGCCCATGTTATGCATATTGTCAACAATCCAACAATAGGATTGGGATTCGAACTCGGTCGCCGAACCCGGGAGGGTTGTCATGACTCGACTGTCTCCACTGCTTCAGCAAGCCACGCCCGTCACCGTCGACCACGCCGCCGGCAGCTACATCTACGGCACCGACGGACGCAGATACCTCGACTTCACAGCGGGAATCGGTGTCACCAGCACCGGTCACTGCCATCCGCACGTCGTAGAAGCGGCACAGCGACAGATCGGCTCGCTGATCCACGGCCAGTACACGACCGTCATGCACAAACCCCTGCTCGAACTCACCGAACGGCTCGGCGCCGTCCTGCCCGAAGGTCTCGACTCGCTGTTCTTCGCGAACTCGGGGAGTGAGGCGGTCGAGGCCGCGCTGCGCCTGGCCCGCCAGGCCACCGGACGTCCCAACGTGATCGTGTTCCACGGTGGATTCCACGGCCGCACCGTCGCCGCCGCGTCGATGACCACCTCCGGTACACGATTCTCCGCGGGGTTCAGCCCCCTGATGGGTGGCGTGCACATCGCGCCGTTCCCCAACGCGTACCGCTACGGATGGACCGAGGAGCAAGCCACCGATTTCGCGCTGAAAGAACTCGACTACCTCTTCGCGACGGTCACCTCACCGGCCGAAACCGCGGCGTTCATCGTCGAACCCGTTCTCGGCGAAGGTGGTTACGTTCCGGGCAACACCCGCTTCTTCCAAGGCCTGCGTGAGCGTGCCGACCGGCACGGCATCCTTCTCGTCTTCGACGAGATCCAGACCGGATTCGGGCGCACCGGAAAGTTCTTCGGGCACCAGCACTTCGACACCCGGCCCGACGTGATCACAATCGCGAAGGGCCTCGCCAGCGGGTTCCCCCTGTCCGGTATCGCGGCATCCGAAGAGCTCATGGCCAAAGCATGGCCCGGATCCCAGGGCGGGACCTACGGCGCCAACGCTGTAGCGTGCGCCGCCGCAATCGCCACTCTCGAGGTCATCGAGAAGGAAGGCCTCGTCGACAATGCCGCGGCACGCGGCACCGAACTGCTCGAAGGGGCACGTTCACGTGCCACCGACGCAGTAGGCGATGTGCGGGGACTCGGTTTGCTGGTGGGCAGTGAGTTCGTCACTGGCGAGGGGGTTCCCGATCGCGAACGCGCCGCGGCTGCACAGAAACTCGCGTCGAGCAAGGGACTGTTGCTCCTGACCTGCGGGGCATACATGAACGTCGTGCGGATGATTCCGCCGCTCATCGTCACCTCCGAGCAGGTCGAGGACGCCCTCGGCATCTGGTCCGAGGTGCTCGCCGAAGTCTGATCGCGTCCAGGAGGTTCCGTGGCCCGCTTCATCACGATCACGCTCGACAAGCGTGGCATCTCCTGCCGCGCACGACTCCTCGACGCAGAGGCGCCGCTGACATGCGAGGCGGTGTGGAACGCCTTACCGCAGAGCGGCGCCGCGTTCCACGCGAAATACGCACGCAACGAGCTGTATACGCTCGTCCCGCGAATCACGACCGCGCCGCATCGTGAAAATCCTACGGTGACACCGATTCCCGGTGATGTGTGCCTGTTCGATTTCGAGCCGTGGGAGATCGGCAACCCCGCGTACGGGTACGAACCGGGATCGGAGGCCCACCACGAGCAGGGCGCCACCGACCTGGCGCTGTTCTATGGCCGCAACAACCTGCTGATCAACGGTGACGTCGGGTGGGTGCCGGGAAACGTGTTCGCGGCCATCGAGGACGGGTTACCCGAGCTCGCGGTGGCATGTAACGACCTGTGGATACAGGGGGTGGTGGGGGAGACGCTGACCTTCGCCCGAGCGAGGTGAGCGGGGCAAACTCCGTAGCGAGCGCCCCGGGTCGCCGCCGAACACCCACCTGGTCGTATGCTCGCTGCCCGGCCTATGAGCCGGAATCCGGGTTGCGAACGAAGACGGGCTTCGAGTGCCGCTCGGTCAATTGATCGGGAAGTTCCTCCCAGTCGAAGACGTGGGAGACCACGGCACGGGGGTCGACCTTGCCGGTTGCGGCCAGCTCGAGGGCCGCGGGAATGTTGGATCGGACGTTGTCCCGTCCTATGCGCATCGTCATGCTGTTGAGATACATGTTGATCAACGGAAGTTCACCGGGCTGGAAGTGATTGCCGGCGCTCTCGCAGAAGCCTTCAGGCTTGAGGGACTGTGCCGCGAGCGCGAGCTGGTCCACCCGTCCCGTGGCCTCGACGGCGAGATCGAAGCCTTGATGAATCGGTGCGGTCTCGGCAAGCGTACGCGCGCCGAACTGTTCGGCAAGTGCTCGGTGCCCTTCGTCGGGGTCGACATACAATACGTCCCCGACGCCCAGTGCTCTGGCTATGTCGCAGACATAGAGGCCGATGCTTCCACGCGCAATGACCAGGACCGACATGTCCGGGCGGGAGCTGACGTGCGGAGCGACGAGTCGCCAGGCGAGGGACCAGTTGTCGCTGGCGGAGGCCATCGCAATGGGGTCGAGGCCCTGCGGCAGCGGGACGAGCATGGCGTCGGCGTAGGGGACCTTCACGAGGTCGGAGAAGAGCCCACCCCATGACCCACCGAGCGGGGCGCCGTACATCGCCATGTGAGGTACGTTCGCGCAGTGCGCGTGGAGTCCGGATCGGCAGCGGTCGCATGTGCCACAGCTGATCGACCAGGGTACGACGACGATGTCGCCGGGCAGGACCGTGGTGACCTCGTCTCCGACGTCGATCACTTGCGCCACGCATTCGTGCCCGATCGCGAAGGGTGGTTCGATGAAGCCGCGGCCTGCGAGGATCTGAGAGTCGACGTCGCAGGTGGTCGCCGCGATGGGAGCTACGATCGCTTCACCGGCGCCGTCGACTTTGGGATCTGCTGCTTCGCGCCACTCGGCGGTCCAGCGTCCGGTGTATATGAGTTCTCGCATGGTGTATGCCTTTCGCGACGGTTGGGGTACCGCTAGCGCATGTGGGCGCGTGGTCCCAGAGATTCAGTGCACGCTTCTTGTCGGTGCTGGGTCCGCTGAGGCTGTAAGCCCGGTGCGGTGCGGGGTTACACGCGCTCGGGACGCTTCTCGACCAGGACGTTCTGCGTGCTGCGTCCCACGGGTCCGGCGGGGGTGTGGATGACGGCTGCGCTCATAGCTATTCCGTCGTGTCCGATCGAGGTTTCGCATTCGAGACCGATCCATGACCCTCGGGGTGGCTCGAACAGATGGACGGACAGCTCGGTGTTGAGAAACGTCCATTCATGGGGATCGAGACGCGCGCCGAGCCCGTTCGCGAGGTCAGCGAGTGCGACCGCATGGGTGAGGTCGCTGGTCGGCTCACCTTCGACGAGGGGCTTCGCCATCCGCAGCCAGGCCGAGGTCGGGGTATTGCGAACTCCTATCGGTGAGACCACGCGCCAATCGATGGCATTGACGAATCCGACCCGCCAGGAATCCGGTAGAGGGAACGAGCGGGGATCATCTGCCTCGCCGTCCTCTGTGGGGGGCAGGGCCGAATCGGCATGATGGGCAACTTCTCGGGTGTCGGTGTTGACGAGTCGCCACCCACGGGCTTTGGCGACGGGCCTGAATGTGTTGTCGGAGTTTCGCGAGTGGAGTTCGGCGGCAACCAGTTCGATTCTGCGTCCGGGGCGCTCGACCCATGCATGAACTCTGAGATCGGACAGCGGCACCGGTCCCAAGATCTCGACGGTAACGCGAGAGATCCGGGTTCGGTCCCGTGGTTGACATCGCTCCATCGCTCGGGCCATCAGACCCGCCACCGGGCCTCCGTGCTGGATCCCGGGGCCCCAGGGGCTGCCGGAGTGCTCAGAGGGTGTGAAGGTCTCCCATATGGTGCCGTCCGAGGCCGATTCGGTGGCGTCGAGTCTGAAGCAGCCGTCGATGGTGTCGGGGGCGGCCGCAGTGCGCCGCCCCTCGGTCATGCTGTCGGTCATATTGATTGCCTTACATCGAGTTTCGATGAGACGCGGTAGCGCGTGCTCACCGGTGGAGTAGTATTCGGAGCTGTTTGCTGGTGGCTTCGAGAGGTGTGAGGGAGCGCTGAACCCGTGCCATCATGATCGCGCCTTCAATGGCGGCGACGCACATGGCAGCGAGTTCGTCCGCGTCTCCCGTGGACCGGTCCTCGTCGCGAAGTGATGAGGCGAGAATGTCGACCCATCGGCCAAGGGCCGCGGCTGTGCTGTCCCGGAGCGCGGGGTCGCCGTATCCTTCCTGTGCGACTGCCGCGACAGGACACCCAGCGTGGTAGTCGCTGCGGAGCAACCATTTCCCGAAGTAGTCGCAGACACCTTCGACGAGCTGCGCCGCCGTTGCCCCGCGATCGATTGCCGACGACAGTCGAGCGGTCACTTCGTTACCCGCCCTGTCGACGGCGGCCTGGATCATCTCTGATTTCCCACCGGGAAAGTGGTGGCGGACGGAACCTCGGGGTGCTCCGGAGTGCTCCAGTACGCGGTCGAAGGATGTACCGGTCAGTCCGCGTTCCCGCAGGACCTCGGTTGCGCTCGCCACCATCTTGTCGCGTGTTCCACGGGCCATGACGTCACTACCATCCTCTGTTGTCGCGCGAGTCAGTCGGTCGTAATGCTCCCATTCCGGTCTGCGCGGGCTTGTGCAGCAGCCGCCCGAAGCTCAGCGAACATTATGGGTTGGCCCCCGGCGCCCCAGTTGCCGTCGGGGATCTCGTGGATGTGTACCCAGATTCGGTACGGATCGGGATCGCCGCCGTCGGCCTCGCGGATTGCCGCTGTCGCGTCCGTGATCATGCCCGCCTTTCGGCGCTGACTCAGGGCGCCTTCGGGGACGGTTGCCGAAAGTAGGTAGAGGGGCTGCTCGGCACGTTGTCCGCCCTGATTGACGGCCCAGTCCGGGCGTTCGTGTAGTTGCACCCAGGTGGCGGCGCGGAAGAACGGCGTGTCGGGGACGCTCTCCCAATGCATCAGGATCTCGGTCAGCTTCGTGACCAGTCCGGTGCGTGCCTCGGAGGTCAGGGCGCCTTTCGGGTACGTCAGTTCGAGTAGCGGCATCAGCCCATCCTCATCGTCGGAATTATTATATGCAACATAGCATAATCGGTGACGGACGATTGAGTCGATGGAGGGCATGTGCGAAATCGAGTTTTGTATCGTGGCCTGTCGTCATAGGTTTCGGTGATCCGACCGAACACGTCCTGATCTTTGTCGTCCCCTCGTCTTGATGCTTCACTCGAGGTGAGCTCGATCCAGTCGGGATTGGAGAAGCGGTGGATCTCGAGTCCATGCGCGCGTCGGTGCAGGACGCGTTCGGATGGCGGCCGACGATTCGACCCCACCCTCGCGCCGGACAGAAGGAGGAGTCCTCATGGGACAGCCACTCATCACAGACAAGGATGGAACCCGCCGCATCACTCTCGATCGACCTGAGATCCTCAACGCACTCCAGGTCGAAGATCTCCCGGTCATTACCGGAGCGGTCGAATCAATCGGTCCGGAAATCAGGGCGATCGTCCTTACTGGCTCCGGAGACCGATCGTTCTCCGCCGGCATGCATGTCGAGACCTTCGCGGACGCAACGCCGGAAACAGCACACCGCATCATTTCTCAGGTCCGCGACTGTGTCGGCGCAATCAGACTCGCCCCGGTTCCTGTCATCGCAATGATCAACGGATACTGCCTCGGTGCCGGATTCGAAATGGCTCTCGCCGCGGACCTCCGGATCGCGCACCCTGAGGTCGAGTTCGGGCTGCCCGAGGTGAAGCTCGGTATCCCATCGGTTGTCGATGCGGCGCTTCTCCACCACTACGGGGGTCTGTCCAAGGCCAAGGAGATCATCCTCACCGCGGATATGTACTCGGTCGCAGACCTCGCGCCCTACGGTTTCGTGAACAGGATCGTCGCCCCTCACGAACTCGAAGACGCGACTGCTGATCTGGTTACGGGATTGTCCAGCTGCACCCGCGAGGTCCTGGCCGCGCAGAAGCGACTGTTCGAGATCTGGCTCAACAGTGGCCTCCAGCCCGGAATCGACGCCAGTGTCGAGGTATTTGCCGATCTTTTCACGTCACCGGTCACTCGCCACGCCATCGCGCAGTACCAGCCGGTATCGCGAAAGTGAGAGTATTCGGGGTCGGTCAGGACCTCTGACTGTGGCCCCTGTGGTAATGCATCGCGCACAGCGTTGAGTGCAGGACGGGAAACTCGAATACCTTTGTCGCCGAGCGCGTCATGAACCCTTCAGGCGGCCAGTGCATATTCCGCGAACCGTGCGACTGCGAGGACCAGGTCGTCCGAGTGCCGCGGCCCCACGATCTGGAGTCCGACGGGAAGCCCGGCCGATGTAGTGCCTGCCGGAATACTGATCGCCGGCTGTTGTGAGAGGTTGAACGGGTAGCTGAACGGCGTCCACTGCGGCCAGGTGGTTGCCGACGACCCGGGTGGCACGTCGTAGCCGGCCTCGAACGCCGGTATCGGTACCGCAGGAGTCAGCAGCACATTGTGCGTCGTGTGGAACGTGCCCATGGTGATGCCCACGGCGGCGGCGACGGCACGAGCATCGAGATACTCTACGGCGCTGAGTGTTTCGCCGCGCTCCCACACTCGGGCCAGGCCCGGATCGACCTTGTCGCGTGCGCCGTCGGGGAAGTTCTTCAGCATCGCGGCGGCGCCGGAGGCCCACAGCACTTCGAAGGCTTCGAGCGGGTCGCCGAATCCGGGATCGGCTTCGGTGACGGCGAGGCCGGCATCAGCGAGCCGACGCACGGCACGGTCGATGATGTCGCCTACCTCGGGGTCGACCGAGACGTAGCCGAGCGTTTTCGAGTACGCGACATCGAGACCGACGACCGCTCGGTCCAGTGAGCCACGGAATGTCATGACGGGAGGTGCGAGCGCGGTCGGGTCACGGGGGTCGGGTAGCGACAGGATGTCGGTGAGCAAGGCCGCGTCCTCCACCGTTCGGGTGATGGGCCCGGCATGCGCAAGCGGACCGAACGGGCTGGCGGGGAACAGCGGAATCCGCCCGTGCGTCGGTTTGAAACCGACCACACCGCAGAACGCCGCGGGGATGCGGATGCTTCCGCCTCCGTCGGTGCCCACCGAACATGGCCCGAACCCGGCTGCAACTGCGGCGGCACTGCCGCCGGACGATCCGCCCGCGGTCTTCGTCGTGTCGTGAGGGTTGCGGGTGATCCCGTACAACGCGGAGTCTGTCACGGCCTTCCACGCGATCTCCGGTGTCGTGGTCTTGCCGACGAACACCATCCCGTCCTCACGAAGTCGTGCGGTGACGGGGCTGTCGACATCCCATGCTTGATCGGCGTCGACGGCCTGCGAGCCGCGTAACGTCGGCCAGTCCTTGGTGAGGAAGATGTCCTTGATCGAGATGGGTACCCCGTCGAGCAGTCCCTTTGCATACCCGGTGCGCCAGCGCTCCTCGGATCGGCGGGCCTGCTCCAGGGCTCGATCTTCGTCGACCAGGCAGAACGCGTTGATGTCGCGATCGTGCTCGGCGATGTCGTCGAGGACTGCTCGAGTGGCCTCGACCGGGGACAACTCACCCGCGGAGTAGGCAGTCACCAGCTCGACCGCGGTCATGTCGGTGGGCTTCATGAGTTGCCTCCCTGGTGTTCGGACTTGCTCCCGGCGTCAGGCCTCAGGTGCTCGGCACGTAGCCGAGGTGCTTGTCGACGACGTTCTCGAGCTCACCGCTGGAACGCCACCGCTGGAAGTTGTCGACGAACACGTCGACCAGCGCGTCTCTCCATCCGCGGAAGTCACCGGAATTATGCGGTGTGATCATGACATTCGGAATATCCCACAGTGCGTGTTCCGGCGGGAGCGGTTCGGTGTCGACGACGTCGAGTGCGGCGCCTGCGAGCTCCCCGGAACGCAGGGCGTCAACCAGGTCGTCGGTGCGGACGAGGTCGCCGCGTCCGACGTTGATGAAGCGTGCGCTCGGTTTCATCGCGCGGAACATGGAGGCATCGAACATGTCACGTGTCTGCTCGGTCAAGGGTGCAGCGACGACCACGAAATCGGCGTCTGCGAGTGCCTCGGTGAGGTTTTCGGTGGCGGTGACGGTGCCGAAATCGGGGTCGTCGGCGCGTGCGCGTCGCCCGGAGCCTCGGACCTCCATGGCGACCGCGGTGAGGAGGCGTGCGATCGCGCGACCGATGGGGCCGGTGCCGACGACGAGAGCGGTGCGTCCGGCGATACGTTCGGATTCGCGGTGCTGCCACGTGTGCTCGCTCTGGAGCCGAAGTGATTGCGGGAGATCTTTCGCGAACGAGAGGATCTGCGCCAGAACGTATTCTGCGATCGGCTGATCGAATACGCCGCGAGAGTTGGTGACGGTGACATCGCTGTCGCGCAGTGCCGGGAACATGATGGGATCCACTCCCGCTGCGGCCACGTGGACCCAGCGCAGTGTCTCGGCGGCATGCCATGCGCGGGCGAGTGAATCGGTGAGGAAGTCGTAGACGAACAGCACGTCGGCGCCCTCGAGGGCGGTGGCGAGGCCGTCGCTGTCGGTGTAGCGGATCTCGGCGTGTTCGGCCACCGGGGCCAGGAGCGTCGTGTCGGGCACTGTCTCGGCATGCAGTACCGCTACTACCGGGTTCGCTGTCACGTTTGACACGGTATGAGGACATCGTATTATTGTCAACAATCCTCGTACGGTGGTGTCTTCGGGTAGAAGCAGAGGGCCCTATGGAATTGAACATCCCCGAATTCGAGGGACCCCTCGCACAGCGAGGCATCGGCATCATTGCACCATTCGACCTCGCGCTCGAACGCGAACTGTGGCGCTGGACCCCGCTCGAAGTGAGCCTGCACCTCGCGCGCACACCCTTCGAGCCCGTCGCGGTGAGCAGGGCGATGGCCGAACTCGTCTCCGATCGGCGCCACCTGATGGCCGCGACCCGCGACATCCTGCAGGTCGAGCCCGAGGTGGTCGCCTACCTCTGCAGCTCCGGGTCGTTCGTCAAAGGCGTGGCGTACGAGAAGACGCTGTGCGACGCGATCTGCGAGGCCGGGGCACCAGAAGCGGTGACGACCTCGGGGGCGCTGCTCGAAGCGCTCCGCGAACTGAGCCTGACCAGGATCTCGGTGCTCACCCCGTACGACGAGGAGCTGACGCTGCTCCTGAGCGATTTTCTTGCCGAAGCGGGAACCGAGGTTCTGCGTTCCGACCACCTCGGGCTCGGTGGCGGAATCTGGAAGGTCAACTACCGCACCATCGCCGAACACATCATCGGCGCCGATACCCCCGAATCCCAGGCCGTTTTCGTCAGCTGCACCAACCTTCCGACGTACGACCTGATCGCACCGCTGGAACGTGAACTGGGCAAACCGGTGCTCACGGCCAATCAGCTCACGATCTGGGCGTGTCTCGGCAGGATGAGGCTGCCGATGACAGGGCCCGGCCAGTGGTTGAGAGGTGTTTTCTGATGAAAGGTGTCGCCTGATGGTCAGTTGTCCGACGGTCGGAATCATCTACCCCGACCATGCGGCCGAGGACGACTACGCGTTCGCCGCGGATCTTCTCGGAGTCCGGATTCCGGTCGTACACATCTACGGAACCGACCTGCACGCGGTGCCCGAACTTCTCGACCTCGGCAGCCCCGGGAAACTCGCCGCTGGGGCAGCGAAGCTCACCCCGGAGCAGCCCGATGCCGTCGTCTGGGCCTGCACGTCCGGGAGTTTCGTGTACGGATGGGAAGGCGCGCGTAACCAGGTCGATCAGCTTTCGGCAGCCATCGGTGGCCTCCCCGTGTCGAGCACGAGCTTCGCGTTCGTCGAAGCAGTGCGAGCCCTCGGCGCACGCCGCGTCGCGGTCGCCGCAAGCTACCCGCGCGACGTGAGCGAGCTTTTCGTCGACTTCCTGTTCTGTTCGGGGATCGACGTCATCTCGTTCACCGGTGCGGGCATCGAGACTGCAGCCCAGGTAGGCACCCTCACCTCCCGTGAGGTGCTCGACCTCGCTGCAGCCAACGATCACCCCGATGCGCAGGTGCTCCTCGTGCCCGACACCGCCATGCACACGCTGCGCTTTCTGCGCGACATCGAAGCGCACATCGGCAAGCCGGTCCTCACCGCCAATCAGGTGACGGTGTGGGAAGGCCTCCGGCTCGCGGGATATAACCTAGGACGCCCGGAACTGGGCACACTGTTCGAGGAAGGTGTCGATCATGGCGCTCGGTGATCTCGGGGATCTGCAACCCGTGGCTCAACCGTCGACGGCGGAACTGATCGCTGATCAACTGCGTTCGGCCATCGTCCGCGGCGCCATCGAACCCGGCGCACAACTCGGTGAGGCCGAACTCGCGACACGTTTCGCCGTGTCGCGCGGACCGTTGCGCGAAGCCATGCAGCGCCTCGTGTCCGAAGGGCTCCTCTACAGCATCCGTAACCGGGGGATCTTCGTCACCGAACTGACCTTCGACGACGTCGTCGACGTCTACAACAATCGCCGTGTCATCGAGGGTGGCGCACTCGATCTCGTGCTCGACGGGCGCCGTGAGCAGACATGGCAGGATCTCGGGACCGCGATCGACGCGATGCGCGTGGCTGCGGACAGGGGCGACGCCGCCGGTGTCTCCGACGGCGACCAGATGTTCCACGAGATCCTTGTCGCCGGTGCATCGAGCCCGCGGCTGATCCGGTCGGCCCGCACGCTACTCGTCGAAACCCGTATGTGCCTCGGGGCGCTGCACACGACCTATCCGGATCTGCACGTGCAGGTCGACGAGCATGTCGCGTTGCGCGAGGCGATCCGCACCGCCGAACCCGACGTGGTGCGCAAGCTTCTCGGCGAGCACTTGCACGACACCGTCGATCGGCTCAGGGCTCAGGGTCTCGGGGGGCAGGAGTAACGGTCTCGGCGCTGCCGAAGGTCATTCTCAGGTCGGGGATGGACGACGTGACCAGTGCGCGTCGCGGCAGACCCAGGCGGCGTAGTTCCTCGGCGATCGGATGGGTGCCCAGCCGCAGCGCCGCACCGCCGATCCGGGTGCGCACGCCGCTGGGATTCATGTCCCACGTGGTGCGACGAGTGACGCCGTCGAGGTGCGAGTAAGCGGCCAGCGACGCGGCGATACCCTTTCCTGGCACGGGCAGGCCAGGAGCCACCGACAGCTCTGCGATCAGCGCGCCGTCGCAGCTCACAGTTCCTCGCTTGGTGTCGCTGCGGTGGTCGGTGTCGAAATCCGCGAGGATCTTCGGGAAGCCCCATATTCCGCGACCCGCCGCGCGCGTGAATTCGCCGTCGACCGGCAGTTGGTGGATCAGCGCGCCGGCGCCGCCGGTTGCGAGGTCGCGCAGATCCTGCGGCACGCCGCCACCGCGCCGGGCGTGGTCGCGGACGAGGAAGCAGACCCCGAACTCGTTGTAGGGTCCGAGGTCGCCATCGACGTAGTCGACGAACACGAGCGTGCACAATCCACGGCCGGGTCGGTACTGCAGGAGCTCGAGTCCGGTGTGGTCGATCAGGGCCTGAGCGGGGGAGACCGGGACGGAGAAGACGGCCATGAACGCGGTCGCCGTGCGCACCTGCACAGGCATCTCGATGGGAGTGCCCAGCACCATGTGAACATCACTCATACCAGCAATGAGAACACGTTCTAGAAATTAAGGGAACAGGGCAGTAGTGTTCACTTCGGTGCGCCGGCGTTCATCTCGTCCGGGTGCGCACCCACACGATTGCCGTTGTCGAGGGTGTCGATCTCGCTGAGATCGAGATCGGACAGCTCGAAATCGAACACGTCGATGTTCTGGGCGATGCGCACGTCGTGCACCGACTTCGGGATCACGATCAAGCCGTTCTGCAGATGCCACCGAATCAGCACCTGCGCAGCGCTCTTGCTGTGACGGTCGGCGATCCGGTCGACGACGGGGTCGGTGAGCAGGGTGTTGGGCTTCGAATTCGGCCCCCAGCCGGAGTTGCTGGTGCCGCCGAGCGGACTCCACGACTCGACCGCGATGCCGTGTTCTGCAGCCGTGGAGCGGATCGCATGCTGAGGAAGGTTCGGGTGCAGCTCCACCTGATCGACGGCCGGCAGCAGCCCACCGCGGTCGACGAGCAACTGCAGGTGGTGCGGTTCGAAGTTGCACACACCCACGGCCTTCGCCCGGCCGGATTCGGCGATCTTCTCCAGGGCGTCCCACGTGCGCAGCAGACGATCGTTGTCGCGTAGCGGCCAGTGGATCAGGTACAGGTCGACATACTCGGTGCCCAATTTGGTGAGGCTCGTGTCGAAGGCCTTCAGGGCAGCGTCGTAGCCCTGGTCGGAGTTCCAGAGCTTGGTGGTGACGAAGATGTCCTCGCGCGGAACCGAGGTGCCCGCGAGCGCGCGGCCCACGCCCTCCTCGTTGCCGTACGCGGCGGCGGTGTCGATGTGCCGGTAGCCGGCTTCGTCGATTGCGAATCGGACGGCGTGCTCGGTCTCATCGTTGGTGGCCTGCCAGACTCCGAGGCCCAGCTGCGGGATGGTGGTTCCGGAGTTCAGCGCGATTTCGGGAGTCGTCATACGTTCGAGCCTAAAGGCGGGCCGTCCACCCGTCGATGTCATGTCGGCTCGTCAGCCGCACGACGGGAAGATCGGGATGCCGTTCGAGGACCTCACGGATACGCCCCGTGTACGAGCCGTACGTCGACCACGACCACCGGATGATGTTCTCGCGTCGGGTGAAAAGTGTGTAGAACGGCGGTTCCACGTTGCCGTTCCACAACACCTCACGCCGGATTCGCCGGCGCAGCGTCCGGCGGATCACCTGCCGCATCACGACGGGGCGAGGTAGATCGAGCCAGATCATCAGATCGGCCCGCTCCGCAAGCAATGGACGGACCACGGTGTACTGCCACTCGGTTACCCAATACGGCTGTGAGGTGAAGTCCTCCACGTCGGCGACGAACGACGGCCGCGGCGTCCAGTTCGGCCCATGATGCAACCCGTCGATTTCGATGTGCTCGATCCCGAGAGAATCGCCGACCTTCGCCGCGAGTGTCGTCTTCCCGGACCCCGATGCCCCCGCCACGACGATGCGGCAGGGGCGATCGGGCGGGGGCGTCGACGAATCGAGGAGAGGCACCCGGGGAGACTATCCGCGGTCAGGCAGAGATTGCGGCCAGATATTCGCGAGGTTGCCCGAACAACTGCGAGGTGCCGTGCGCGCGCTTGAAGAACAGCTGTGCGTCGTGCTCCCACGTGATCGCGATGCCACCGTGCAGCTGTACCGCTTCGGCCGTGACCTGCTCGAACGCCTCGGAACAGTAGATCTTGGCCGCGTAGGCATCCTGCGGATCCTGCGACAGCGCAGCCGCGTACGACATGGACCGCGCAGTTTCGACGAGCGCATACATATCGGCCATACGGTGCTTGAGTGCCTGGAACGACCCGATGACACGACCGAACTGTTTACGGTTCTTCGTGTACTCGACCGTCAGATCCAGCGTCGCCTGGGCAGCGCCCACCTGTTCGGCCGACACCGCGATCACCGCAGCAGTTCGCAACCTTTCCACCAGGTCGTCGGTCGACGACAATCGGCGGGCTGCGACAGCGGAGAACGACACCTCGGCCAGTGAGCGGGTCGGGTCCATCGTCGGAACCCTGCGACGCGCGACGCCGTCGGTCTGCGGATCCACCTCGAACAGCGCCGTGGTGTCACCGTCGGTGGCGATCACGAGCAGTGTGGTCGCGATGTCGCCGCCGAGGACGTAGTGCGCTGTGCCGGTGAGCAGATCGCCGTCGGCGACCACACCCGGCCGGTGCCAACCCGCTTCCGATGCCCAGCACACCGCGACGATCTCGCCGGCAGCGATGCCCGGCAGCAGCCTGGATGCGGCGTCGGTGTCGCCCGAGAGCAGCACCGTCCGTGCGGCCAGTACGGCCGATCCGAGGAACGGGGACGGAGTCAGCGTGCGGCCGAGTTCTTCGAGCACGACATGGGTTTCGGCCCACGACGCACCTACACCGTCGTACTCCTCAGGGATGGCGAGTGCTGCAACCCCGACCTGTTCCACGAGCCGCGACCACAGATCCGCATCGTAGCCGTCGGAAGATGCGATCGCCTTGCGGACGGCCGCGGAATCCGAGTGCTTCGCGAGCAGGCTCCGTACCGACTCCCGCAGTGCGCCGCGATCTTCGGTCTCGAATGTCACGACGCGATCCCGTTCTCGAGTGCCGCGACGACGCGCTCGCGATGGAAATCGGGTGTGCCCCACGCGGTGAAGAGCGCGCGGGTCTTCGTGATCCAGAGCGACAGATCGTATTCCTGCGTGTATCCGATGGCGCCGTGCACCTGCAGTGCCGTACGTGCCGCGAGGTAGGCGGCATCGCCGCATGCGACCTTGGCCGCCGACACGTCGCGCGACGCGGTGGGCAGTCCATCGCGGACCGCGAGCGCTGCACCGTGGAGAAGCGGACGTGCCATCTCCAATGCGACGGCAACGTCGGCGAGGTGATGCTTGATGGCCTGGAACGAACCGATGACCCGGCCGAACTGCTTACGCTGCTGCACGTAGTCGACAGACATGTCGAGCAGGGTGCGGCCGAGGCCCTGCAATTGTGCGGCAGTTGCGAGTGCGCCGAGGTCGAACGCGGAGTCGAACCGAGTCGAGCCGAGCACGTCGGCGGGCGAGACCTCGAACAGGTGACGCGCGAGGTCCACCGACGCGTGCTGCACACCCGCGGTGGCCGTCGAGACCGACTCGCCGTCGACCTGCAGGAGCAGCGCGGCTGTATCGGCATCCACCGCATACGGCGTGTGCGGAGCTGCCGCGACGGTCGCGAGCGTCCCGGAGGCCAGCGCCGCGAGACGATCCGGAGCAACCGCTGCAAGCAGCGCGGGTACGACAGCGACGGTTTCGACTACCGGGCCCGGAACCGCGTGGCGGCCCAACTGTTCGATGGCCACGACGAGGTCGACGGCGTCGGCACCGAGACCATCGTGCTCCTCGGCAATGAGCAGGCCGTTCACGCCGGTCTCTGCGAGTCGCTGCCACACGGTCAGGCCGGGTGCGGTGTCTCCGCTGTTCCATGCACGGATGACAGCGGGCATGTCGGACTTGGTGAGGAGTGCGTCGATGCTCGACGCGAAGTCCTCGTGGGACTCATCGAGTGCGAATCTCATCGGTCACCCTTCGGGAGGCCGAGCAACCGCTCGGCGATGACGTTCTTCTGAATTTCGTTGGTGCCGGCGTAAATCGGGCCCGACAGTGAGAAGAGGTAGCCGTCGGTCCAGTTGTCGACCACCTCCGCGTGCGCACCCTGCAGGTCGAGGGCGGTTTCGTGTGCGGCGATGTCCCATTCCGACCAGAACACCTTGTTGATCGACGATTCGGCACCCAGCTGGCCACCGTTCGTGAGCCTGGTGACCGTGCCCCACGTCGACAGTTCGTAGGCGCGTGCACCGATCCACGCGTCGGCGACCTTGTTCCGAAGCGCGGTGTCGCCGTGGAGCGGCGACTGCGAGTACTGCTGCAGCAGACGGTCGGTGGTGGCGAGGAACCGTCCGGGCGCACGCAGCGACAGGCCACGCTCGTTCGACGCGGTGCTCATCGCGACCCGCCATCCCGCGTTGACCTCACCGATCACGCCGGATTCGGCGGGATTCGACGGGTCGTCGGGGACGAAGACGTTCTCGAGGAAGATCTCTGCGAATCCGGGTTCGCCGTCGAGTTGGTCGATCGGCCGGACGGTGACGCCCTCAGCGCGCAGGTCGAACATGAAATACGTGATGCCCTTGTGGCGCTGGGCTTCGGGGTCGGACCGGAACAGGCCGAAGCCCATGTCGGCGAACGATGCCCGCGAACTCCAGGTCTTCTGCCCGTTGAGCAGCCAGCCGCCGTCGACCTTCGTGGCGGTCGAGCGCAGTGATGCGAGGTCGCTGCCCGATTCGGGTTCCGACCAGGCTTGGGCCCAGATGTCGTCGGCGCGTGCCATGCGAGGCATGATGCGTGCGAGCTGTTCGGGTTTCGCGTGCTCGAACAGGGTGGGGGCGAGCAGGAAGATACCGTTCTGGCTCACCCGGCCGGGTGCACCCGAGCGGTAGTACTCCTCCTCGAACACCACCCACTGCTCGAGGGTTGCGTCGCGCCCGCCGAGCGATTCGGGCCACGAGGCGACGGATAGGCGTGCATCGGCAAGCAGCCGCTCCCAGGCCCGGTGCTCCTCGAACCCCTCGGCGGTGTCCATCGACTTCAGTGGGGTCTTCGGGACGTTCTCGGCGAGAAATGCCCGAACCTCGTCGCGGAAAGCGACAGTGGCGGAGTCGAGTTCCAGATCCATCACTTGCTCTCCTTCGCCGGGCGAGCGCTGGCAGCCATCGACTTGGCGTCCATGCCGCCGAGGGAGTCGGTGCCGACCTCCGCGTTGTACGAGTGTGCGAAGTGATGCAGCCCGAAGACCGAGTCCATGCCGTTACGCATACCCATCTGGTCCTCGCACTGGTTCACGGCACGCTTGGTCAGTGCCAGGCCGAATCGCGGCATCTCCGCGATACGTCCGGCGAGGGCGAGGGTCTCGGATTCGAGATCGTCGCGCGTCACGACCCGGCTGACCATGCCAACCTCGTATGCGCGCTGCGCGGTGAAGCGGTCGCCGGTGTACAGGATCTCCTTGGCGAACCGGGTGCCGAGGATCCACGGGTGTGCGAAGTACTCGACACCCGGAATGCCCATGCGCACGACGGGATCGGAGAAGAAGGCGTCGTCGGAGGCGACGATGAGGTCGCACACCCACGCGAGCATGAGTCCACCGGCGATGCATGCCCCCTGGACCATCGCGATGGTCGGCTTGGGGATCTCCCGCCAGCGGCGGCACATCCCGAGGTAGACCTCCATCTCGCGGGCGTACCGCTGGTCGCCACCCGGCTTGTCGACGTGATCCCACCACATGACGGCTTTGTTGTCGTAGTGCACGTGGTGGTCGCGACCGGGGGTGCCGAGGTCGTGGCCGGCGGAGAAGTGCTTGCCGTTGCCCGCGAGTACGATCACCTTCACCTCGTCGTCCTCGACGGCCTTCTCGAAGGCCGCGTCGAGGGCATACGTCATCACCGAGTTCTGGGCGTTCCGGTAGTCCGGACGGTTGAGGGTGACGATCGCGATGCCGTCACGTACCTCATAGGTGACGACGTCGGGCTCGAAGGGGACTGTCATGACTTCTCCTCACGCAGAACGTTTTTCAGGACCTTGCCGGACGCATTCCGGGGAAGGTGGTCGACGAAGCGCACCGACCGGGGTCGTTTGAAGTTGGCCAGATTCTCTTTGGCGTAGGCGAGAACGTGATCCTCGGTCAGGTTCGCTCCGTCCAAGGTGGCGACGAAGGCGCAGCCGACCTCTCCGGCCCGTTCGTCGGGCACGCCGATGACGGCGACCTCGTGGACACCGGGGATCCGCAGCAGCGACGCCTCGATTTCGGCGGGGTACACATTGAATCCGTTGCTGATGTACATGTCCTTGAGGCGGTCGGTGATGTCGAGGTACCCGCGCTCGTCGAGTGTGCCGACGTCGCCGGTGTGCAACCAGCCGTCGGAGTCGATGGTCTTGGCGGTCGCCTCGGGATCGTCGAGGTAGCCGAGCATCACGTTCGGGCCGCGCAGCAGGATCTCGCCCTTGTCGCCGATCCGCACCTCGAAGTCGGCGGTCGCGCGTCCGGACGAAGTCGACACGGTGACGGGGTCGTCGTCGGTGCGGCACATCGTGGCGACCACGGCCTCGGTCTGGCCGTACGCGGTGATCACCGCGTCGAAGTTCAGTTCGGTCTGCATGCGTTCGACGAGCGAGACCGGCACCGGTGCGGCGCCGGTGACCGCGATGCGCAAGTTGCTCAGGTCGTAGTCGCCGCGACGCGGGTGGTCGAGGATGCTCTGGTAGATCGTCGGTGCGCCCGGTAGCACGCTGATGCGTTCGGCCGAGACCATCGTCATGACCTTCTCGACGTCGAAGACCGCGAGCGGGATGACCGTTGCCCCTGCGAGCAGCGCCGCGACGATCCCGGCTTTGTATCCGAAGGTGTGGAAGAAGGGATTGATGACGAGGTAGTTGTCGTCGACGGTCAGTTCGGCGCATTCGGACCACGCCTGCGCGACTCCGATGCACTGGCGGTGCGCACTGAGTACGCCCTTGCTCTTTCCGGTGGTGCCGGAAGTGAACAGGATGTCGGAGAGATCGTCGGGCTCGACGGCCGCGGCGCGAGCGTCGGCATCGGTACGCGACGCGTCGGTGGCACCGGCGAGGAAATCGTCCCAGTCGGTGACGCCGTCGACCGGATTGTCGTTCCCGCTGACCGGGACTCGCACGACTGTGGGAACGGTGAGATCGGGTGCGACCGCGCGGAGTTGTGCGTAGCGATCGGAGCCGAGGAAGTCGCCCACGATGACGAGCGCGGACGCGTCGACGCGTTCGATGATCTCGGCTGCTTCACCGGCGGTGTAACGGGTGTTGACGGGGACGACGATGCCACCGGCCCAATGCACACCGAGAGCAGCGATTTCCCAGTGATACGTGTTGGGCGACCAGATCGCGACGCGCGCACCAGGTTCGACGCCTCGAGCGACCAGAGCCGCGGCGAAATCCCGCACGTGTGCGTGCAATTGTGCGAAGGTCAGTCGGGTCTCGCCGTCGACGATCGCGAGCCGGTCGGGCCAGGTCTCGGCAGAGCGGACGAGGGCGGCCGGCGTGGTTCTCGGATGTGTGTTCACTGAGCTCCCTACCTAGCAATTGCTTGGTAGGTTATCGTACAGACGTGCAAGAGAGCGAGAGCCTGGAAAATACCGAGTACGCGGCCACCGTGCGGACGTGGCTCGACGAGAACCTGACCGGCGAATTCGCCGCCCTCAGGGGCAAAGGCGGGCCCGGCAGCGAGCACGAGTTCTTCGAACAACGACTCGCGTGGGATCGCCATCTCGCCGAGGCCGGATGGACCTGCATCGGCTGGCCCACCGAATACGGCGGGCGCGGTGCCACCATGGAGGAGCGGGTCACCTTCCACACCGAATACGCGAAGGCCGACGCGCCTGCCCGGGTGAACCACCTGGGCGAGGAGCTGCTCGGACCCACCCTCATCGCGTTCGGTACAGAGGAGCAGAAGAAGCGATTCCTCCCCGGAATTCGCAACGTCACCGAACTGTGGGCCCAGGGATACTCCGAACCGGGTGCCGGATCCGACCTCGCCAACGTCTCGACCACCGCGCGCCTCGAAGACGGCAAGTGGATCATCAACGGCCAGAAGGTGTGGACGTCCCTTGCGCACGTCGCCCAGTGGGCGTTCGTGATTGCGCGCACCGAACCGGGATCGACCCGCCACCAGGGTCTGAGTTTCCTGCTCGTGCCGCTCGACCAGCCCGGCGTCACCGTCCGGCCGATCCAGCAGCTCACCGGCACCTCCGAATTCAACGAGGTCTTCTTCGACGATGCGGTGACAGATGCCGACCTCGTCGTCGGGGAGCCCGGCGACGGGTGGAAGGTGGCGATGGGTCTGCTGACCTTCGAACGCGGCGTCTCCACCCTCGGCCAGCAGATCGGCTTCGCCCGCGAACTCGACGGTGTCGTCGACCTTGCGCGGGCCAACGGCTCGATCGACGACCCCAATATCCGCGAGAAGATCGCCCGAGCCCGCATCGGGCTGCGGGTGATGCGCGCCCACGCCCTTCGCACCCTGGGCGACGCCGACCCCGGCCAGGCCTCGGTAGCCAAACTGCTGTGGGCAAACTGGCACCGCGACCTCGGTGTCCTTGCAATGGAAGCGCAAGGCGCGGCGTCGCTCGTCGCACCCGATCACGATCACGCGGGAACACCGTCGAACATCACCGACCCGGAACACCTCGAGCTCGCCCAATGGCAACGGTTGTTCCTGTTCACCCGCGCCGACACCATCTATGGCGGATCCAACGAGGTCCAGCGCAACGTCATCGCCGAGCGTGTGCTCGGCCTTCCCCGAGAGGCTCGCCCGTGACCATCTCCCCGCTGTCCACCCCGCCCGTCGAAACCCCCGGGCACGGGCTGCTCGCAGGCAAGAAAGTCGTCGTCACCGCGGCGGCCGGCACAGGAATCGGTTTCTCGTCGGCGCGACGCGCCCTGCTCGAGGGCGCCGACGTCCTGATCTCGGACTTCCATGAGCGTCGCCTCGGTGAGGCGGCCGACAAGCTCGCCGCGGAGTTCCCCGAACAGCAGGTGCATTCCATCGTGTGCGACGTGTCGTCCACCGAGCAGGTCGACGCACTCATCACCGGTGCCGCCGAGAAGCTCGGCCGCATCGACACGCTGATCAACAATGCCGGACTCGGTGGAGAGACCCCGGTCGTCGACATGACCGACGAACAGTGGGATCGCGTCCTCGACGTCACCCTCACGAGCACATTCCGGGCGACGCGCGCCGCATTGCGGTACTTCAAGTCGGCCGGCCACGGCGGAGTCCTGGTCAACAACGCGTCGGTGCTCGGCTGGCGTGCCCAGCACTCGCAGGCACACTATGCCGCGGCGAAGGCCGGCGTCATGGCGCTCACCCGCTGTTCGGCGATCGAGGCTGCCGAATACGGTGTCCGCATCAATGCCGTCGCCCCGTCCATCGCGCGTCACGCCTTCCTCGCGAAGGTGACCAGCGAGGAACTGCTCGACCGGCTGGCGTCCGACGAGGCGTACGGTCGTGCGGCGGAGGTGTGGGAGATTGCTGCGACGATCGCGATGCTGGCGAGCGACTACACCACCTACCTGACCGGCGAGATCGTCTCGATCTCCTCGCAGCGGGCCTAGTAGTTCGACAGGCCGGAAGTTCGAAAGGCTTTTGCTCCATGACCCCACCTCGCGACGACTCAGCGAAGACCGGCCGCCGCGCCGAACTGCTCCACATCGCGGCCGACCTCTTCGCGTCACGCGGTGTCCGCGCCACGACGGTCCGCGACATCGCTGACGCCGCGGGGATCCTCTCCGGGAGCCTCTACCACCACTTCGACTCGAAGGAGTCGATGGTCGACGAGATCCTGCGAGGTTTCCTCGACGACCTGTTCGACCGGTACCGCAAGATCGTGGCCGCAGGCCTCGACCCCCGCGCGACGCTCGAAGCCCTCGTCACCACCTCATACGAATCGATCGACCGATCGCACGCCGCGGTCGCGATCTACCAGGACGAGGCCAAGCACCTCGACGGCGACAGGTTCTCCTACATCGCCGAACTCAACACCGAGTTCCGCACACTGTGGTCGGGGGTGCTCGAGCGTGGAATCTCCGAAGGCTCGTTCCGGCCCGACGTGGACGTCGACGTCGTCTTCCGTTTTCTCCGCGACACGGTGTGGGTCGCGGTGCGCTGGTATCGGCCTGGCGGAGCGCTCAGTGTCGAACAAGTTGCGCAGCAGTACCTTTCCATCGTTCTCGACGGACTGTCGAACCCGAACCCCGCATAAGGAGCAACAATGACCGAGGCGTACATCGTCGATGCTATCCGCACTCCGATCGGTAAGAAGAACGGCAGCCTGGCTCCCATTCACCCGATCGACCTCGGCTCGCACGTCATCAAGGCCGTCGTCGAGCGCACCGGCATCGACCCGTCGGACGTCGACGATGTCATCTTCGGCTGCGTCGACGCGATCGGTGGCCAGGCCGGCAACATCGCACGCATGTCGTGGCTGGCCGCGGGCCTCCCGCAGCACGTGCCCGGCGTCACCGTCGATCGTCAGTGCGGCTCGAGCCAGCAGGCCATCCAGTTCGGGGCGCAGGCGATCCTGTCCGGTACGGCCGACCTCATCATCGCCGGCGGCGTGCAGAACATGAGCCAGGTCCCGATCTCCGCCGCGATGATCGTCGGCCAGCAGTACGGCTTCACGACCCCGACCGCCGAGTCGGCGGGTTGGACCGAGCGCTACGGCAACGAGGAGGTGTCGCAGTTCCGCGGCGCCGAGATGATCGCCGACAAGTGGGACATCAGCCGCGAGGACCTCGAGAAGTGGGCATTGCAGAGCCACGAGCGCGCCAAGGCTGCCATCGCCGAGGGGCGCTTCGACAACGAGATCGTCCCGGTCGGGGAGTTCACCACCGACGAGGGGCCGCGTGAGACCAGCCTCGAGAAGATGGCCGGGCTCAACGTCCTCGTCGACGGTGGGCGCCTCACCGCGGCCGTCGCCAGCCAGATCTCCGATGGCGCCAGCGCGCTGCTGCTCGCCTCGGACGAAGCCGTGCAGAAGCACGGTCTGAAGCCGCGCGCGCGGATCCACCACATGAGTGCCCGCGGCGACGACCCGATCTTCATGCTGTCGGCGCCGATCCCGGCGACCCAGCACGCACTCGAGAAGACCGGCCTGACCATCGACGACATCGACGTCATCGAGATCAACGAGGCGTTCGCTCCCGTCGTGCTCGCATGGATCAAGGAGATCGGCGCCGACCCGGCCAAGGTCAACGTCAACGGTGGTGCGATCGCGCTCGGTCACCCGCTCGGCGCGACCGGCACCAAGCTCATGGCGACCCTGCTCAACGAGCTCGAGCGCACCGGCGGCCGTTACGGCCTGCTGACCATCTGCGAGGGCGGCGGTACCGCGAACGTGACCATCATCGAGCGCCTCTGACCCGGCCTCTTCCGCACTTTCCGCACTTTCCGCGCGCCCGCCGCCTTCCGCCACTGCACTCGCAGTCGCGGGATGTCGGCGGGCGTCGGTTTTCCCCGGGTCTGCTGCGCATCGCGGTCTACCCTGAAGGCATGTGCCGGAACATCACGGAGCTGCGCGGGCTCGCGCCGGTAGCGACCGCCGAGGAGATCGAGGCGGCCGCCCGGCAGTACGTCCGTAAGGTCAGCGGAATCCACAAATTGTCCGATGCCACCCGGGAGCCGTTCGAGCAAGCCGTCGCGGAGGTTGCCGCGACGACCACGAGATTGCTCGATCTCCTTCCCGAGCGGCGGCAACCACCACCTACGGTGCCGCCGCTGCGACGCCCCGAAGTGCAGGCGAGGATCGCCGCGCGCGGCTGAATCCATCAATTCGGTTCCCGGGCACCCATCCGCGGGTAGCGTGACGCAGGCCATAACTGTGCACGTTGTCGAGGAGCCGAGATGGCCGTCGACCCGACGCCGCCCACCGACGCGAACGTCGAATACCTGCGCACGGACCCGGATCTTCCCCCGGTTGGCGTCGTCGATCGAACACCGATGTCCGCCACGGCGCGCATCGTTTTCGTAGTCCTCGCACTCGTCGGTGGTTTCGCCTGGTCGATGATCGCGGTGGTGCGCGGCGAGAACATCAACGCGGTGTGGTTCGTGATCGCGGCAGTGTGCACATATCTTGTCGCATACCGGTTCTACGCCAAATTCATCGAACGCAAGATCGTACAACCGCGTGACGATCGCGCGACCCCCGCCGAGGTCCTGGAGAACGGCAAGGACTACATGCCGACCGACCGGCGGGTCCTGTTCGGACACCACTTCGCCGCGATCGCCGGGGCCGGTCCCCTCGTCGGCCCGGTCCTCGCCGCTCAGATGGGCTACCTGCCGGGAACGATCTGGATCATCGTCGGTGTCGTCCTGGCCGGTGGAGTCCAGGACTTCCTGGTGCTGTGGATATCGTCGCGGCGGCGCGGGCGCAGTCTCGGACAGATGGGACGCGACGAACTCGGCCCGATCGGCGGAATCGCGGCCCTGATCGCCGTTTTCGTGATCATGATCATTATTATCGCGGTGCTCGCACTCGTGGTCGTCAATGCACTCGCGGAGAGCCCATGGGGGTTGTTCTCCATCGCGATGACCATTCCGATCGCATTGTTCATGGGTGTGTATCTGCGTTATCTGCGGCCCGGCAAGGTCTCCGAAGTGTCTGCGATCGGTGTCGTGCTGCTGGTCCTGGCAATCGTTGCAGGAGGGTGGGTCGCCGAAACCGATTGGGGTGTCGAATGGTTCACCCTGTCGAAGGTGACGATCGCGTGGTTGATGATCGCTTACGGGTTCGCCGCGTCTGTCCTGCCGGTGTGGTTGCTGCTGGCCCCGCGCGACTACCTGTCGACCTTCATGAAGGTCGGTACCATCGCGCTGCTCGCCATCGGTATTCTCGTCGCCCGCCCCGAGATCCAGATGCCCGACGTCACGTCGTTCGCGATCGACGGTGACGGGCCCGCGTTCGCCGGCTCGCTGTTCCCGTTCCTGTTCATCACCATCGCGTGTGGCGCGCTGTCGGGGTTCCACGCATTGATCTCCTCCGGCACCACTCCGAAGATGCTGGAGAAAGAGAAGCAAACCCGCCTCATCGGGTACGGCGGGATGCTCACCGAATCGTTCGTGGCGATCATGGCCCTGGTCACCGCGTGCATCATCGATCAGCACCTGTACTTCGCGCTCAACGCGCCGGAAGCGCTCACCGGTGGCACACCCGAAACAGCCGCGGCCTATGTGAACAGCCTCGGGCTGTCGTCCCCGGACGTCACGCCCGAGCAGATCGCCGGTGCGGCAGCGGCGGTCGGGGAGGAGTCGATCATCTCCCGCACCGGCGGTGCACCCACGCTCGCATTCGGCATGTCGAATGTCCTGTCGGACCTGTTCGGCGGAGACAGTCTCAAATCGTTCTGGTATCACTTCGCGATCATGTTCGAGGCGTTGTTCATTCTCACGACCGTCGACGCCGGTACCCGTGTCGCGCGATTCATGCTGTCGGATTCGCTCGGCAACTTCGGTGGTGCCGCCAAGCGTTTCAAGGACCCGTCGTGGCGTCCAGGTGCATGGTTCTGCTCGTTCGTGGTCTGCGGGCTGTGGGGTGCGATCCTGCTCATGGGTGTCACCGATCCACTGGGTGGTATCAACACCTTGTTCCCGCTGTTCGGTATCGCCAACCAGTTGCTCGCCGCGATCGCGCTCACGATCGTCCTGACGATCGTGGTCAAGAAGGGCCTGGTGAAGTGGGCGTGGATCCCCGGTATCCCGTTGGCATGGGATCTCATCGTGACGATGACGGCGTCGTGGCAGAAGATCTTCTCCAGCGACCGCGCGGTCGGATACTGGGCACAGCACAATGCGTTCGTCGATGCGAAGAACGCCGGCGAGACCCGGTTCGGTTCGGCCGCGTCGCCTGCGGCGATCGACGCTGTCATCCGCAACACCTTCATCCAGGGCACTCTGTCGATCGTGTTCGCGGTACTCGTTCTCATCGTGGCCGTCGCCGGGGTCGTGGTGTGTATTCGATCGGTGCGGCTCGGCGGCATGCCGACGACCGAGTCGCCGGATGTGCCGTCGAAGATCTTCGCGCCTGCCGGATTCGTACCCACACCGGCCGAGCGTGAACTGCAGAAGCAATGGGATGAACTCATCGCGTCGGGCAAGGTGCGTGCACCCGGTGCCGCCCACGCGCACACGGATCACGCGCATCAGCACGAGAGCGGGACGCCGTGATCACCGCAGTGCGTCGGGCATGGTGGTGGGTCGGTGCGCTGATGGGCGATCACGACTACGCCCGGTACGTCGCCTTGCAGCGGCAGCTGAACCCCGGCTACCCGGTCATGACCGAGCGTGAGTATTGGCGTCAGAGGTACGCCGCAAGCGACGCAGATCCCGAGGCACGGTGCTGTTGACGCGGGCGCAGGCTGCTCAGCCCACGATCGGCAACGTGACGAAACTCGGTGCGGTGGAATCGAGTTCGAGATGTTGCGGTGCGAGCCTGCTGTCGTGGAGCATCGGACCGAGCGGTAATGACCGCGGAATGCTGGACGCGTAGACGTCGATCCGGATGCGGTGCCCCGGCTGCAGGATCGCGTCGGTGGGAATCATGCTGATGTCGAGTTGCGTGGGCCGGCCGGGCACGACCGGTTGATGTGTGTCGAGCGTGAGGTACGGATGGGCGCGCGCGTAGTCGCCCGACGAGGTGAACGTACTCTTCGAATCATCGATCGCGCGCAGTGACGCGACCAGGGATCCGCTGGAGAGCACCGTGGAGCGGCCATCGGGTGCAACATCGTTGATCGACACCGACCAGAAGCCGTCCGGGGTGTCGAGCACCGTATTCAGATGCAGGTTGATCGGCCCGGAGAGGACGGTCGGCTCTGCCATCGGCTCCGAAGTGAACGTCAGGCCCTCTTCCTCGTTGAAACGTGCGTCCTTCGTGCAGTTCGATCCGAGGAGGACGGCGATACCCGCAGTGCCCTGCGCGGCTTCCCTCGAACACACCCCGCGCAGGCCGGGTGCGACGGTGAGCCGCGCCGGAGAATCCTGCGGGGCAGGCTGCAGGCTGCCATCGTGGACCGAGTGTGCGGCAGTGCCGCTCGGTCTCGTCGACAGGTACATCCGCTGGTATTCGACACCCGCACGCGGGAATTGGTCGGTGGTGGTCCAGCCGTCACCCTGCTGCAGCAGCGTGACCGGCCCGTACTCGGTGATGCCGTTGTCGATGTCCTTGAGCCAGTGGTCGAACCAGGCACGCTGCAATGCCACCATCGTCGGCGGGTGTCCGGGAGTGCCGAAGCCCTCACCGAGGACGGCATGGTATCCGTCGCCCATCACGAGTTGTTTGTTGCCGGGCGCTACGGGAATCGAGTTGTAGATGTCGGGTTCGCTGTTGGCGAAGATGTCGTGCCAGTTGCCGAACACGAAGGTGGGTACCTCGATGGCGTCGAGATCTGCTTGTCGTTCCTGATAGAACGGGCCGTCCTGCGCGACTTCGAGTGCCTCGGGTGAGACACCCTCGATGGTCGGTGCGGTGAGCGCTTCGACGAGTTCGGGGATCTTCGTGACCGGATCGGCCATACGATCGCGGAGCCATTGTGCATCGAATCTGCCCTGCAACAGGGCTTCGACGTCGGGGGCCCACTTGAGGCCGTTGACGAGGCCGAGCCATGCCGGCATGAATCCGACGCCGATCGCACCGCCGGTGCCGACGATGTCGCGGAGGAGATCGTTGCCGGGTTCGACCGCGAACACGGCGTCGAGTTCGGCGGGCCGGTGTCCGGCAGCCTGGATCTGATTGATCGCCGAATACGAGACACCGGTAGTGCCGATACGCCCGTTGGACCACGGCTGCGCCGCGACCCAGTCGATGACCTCGACGGTGTCCTGTTGTTCGCGAGGTCCGAGCACATCCCACTGTCCATGGGAGAATCCGGTGCCGCGGACGTCGACGATGACCTGCGTATAGCCGTTCTGCACGAGGTCGCGGTTGAGCCCGAAGGCGCGTCCCAGCTGCGCCGCGGGAGCGGCAAGCTCCGTGATGCCGTCGAAGGGGACGCCGAGGTTGAGGATCGTCCCGAGATCTTCGACGAGCGGCTGAAGAGTCGGATCCTCCATCGCGACGGACGCGAGCGTCGACAGGAGTTTGGTGTACGGCGTGAGGTTGAGAACCACGGGGGTCTGCTCGTCGATCGGTGTTCCGTCGGCTTTTGCGGGCCGGAACACGTTGGCACGGAGCACAGTTCCATCGCTGAGGGTGATCGGCACATCCCACTCGACTGCGGTGTTCGGGTACGCATCGGGCGCATCGACAGCCTCCTGCCATGCGATGGCATCGGCCCCGCCCGCAGGGTCGGCCGCAGCCGTGGGTGCGAGAGCAATCGTCATGGCGGCGGTCGCCGTCATGACGACAGCGCTGATGAGACGTCTTTTCACCTTTGGTTCCCCCCGTACCGGCAGTAACAGCTTGCTCGCACGTTAGCCGTCGGTAATCCCCAGGTCAACGATGTGCACACACCGGTGTGCTGTATTTTCGGATCATGGCGGCGGGAAAGAACTGGTTCGATCATGGCGGTCAGGCCTACGCACAGTTTCGTCCCGAGTACCCGGCGGAGCTCGCGGAGTTCTTCGTTTCTCTTGCTCCGGCGACCGATCTGGCGGTCGATGTCGGATGCGGAAACGGCCAATTGACGGTGCAGCTCGCAGCCCGATTCGATGTCGTGATCGGAGTCGATTCCAGTGCAGATCAGATCGCGAACGCCAGGCTCCATGATCGGGTCCGCTACCTTCAGGCACCCGCCGAGACGCTTCCCGTGCAGGATCGGAGCGCTGCGCTGATCACCGCCGCGCAGGCGGCGCACTGGTTCGACCGCCCGGCGTTCTACAGCGAGGTCCGGCGGATCGCGGTCGACGATGCTGTTCTCGTGCTGGTCAGCTACGGGGTGACCAAGCTCGACCCAGACCTCGACGAACGGTTCCAGCACTTCTACCGGACCGAGATCGGCCCGTACTGGCCGGAGGAACGCAAGCTCGTCGACAGCGGATACGCCGACATCGACTTTCCGTTCGAGGAGCGCCCGGCTCCACCGATGCAGATCCGCACACAGTGGGATCTGAACGGCATGCTGGGCTATATCTCGACGTGGTCGGCGGTCCGGAAGGCCGCGGAGGCGGGTAAGTCCGAGGTTCTCGAGTCCTTCGCAGCAGATCTGGCAGACCTGTGGGGCGATCCCGCGACAACACGGGAGTTCACGTCGCCCGTCAACATGCGTGTGGGAACGATCTGAATCACCCGTGAGCGTGCAGTTCTCGTCGCAATTACCCGCAAATTGCGACGAGAACTGCACGCCGGGCGCCGACCGAAGCTAAGGAGTGAGCCACATTCCGTCGGGTATCGGCGATCCCAGCGCGTACATCTGCACGCCGTGCAGATTCTGGCCGGTGATCACCGACGGCGCCGACCGGATGTACCAGATCCCAGGTTCGAGCTCGGCGAGCCGTTCCTGCACCGTGCGGTAGGCGGCCACACGTTCCTCGCCCGAGGTGCCCGTACGTCCGGCGTCGAGGGCTGCGTCCAATTCGGGGTCGGAGATGCCGGTGTGATTTCCCGACGAGGTGGAATGGAAGGCGTTCCACAACGTGGTGTCGGGTTCTGGGCTGTCGGCGGCCCAGATGATCATGTCGAAGTCACGGGCGGCGGTACGAGGCATGTACCCCGCGATGTCGAGCACCTCCACCTGGACGTCGACGTTGTCGTAGGCGGCGAGCTGCGCCTGAAGACTCTCGGCGACGGATCTGATCTCGACGAGCGAGGTCGCGGTGAAGGTGAACTCGACGGGCTTTCCCTCCGCGGCCAGTTCGTCGAAGAGCTGCTGTGCCCGCTCGGGATCATCCTGCCGGAGGGGGATGTCCGCATGGAACGGTGACGACTCCGGGAACAGTGTGTCGGGAACTTGGCCGTGTCCCTCGAACACCGCGCTGTTGATGTCGTCGAGGTTCACCGCGGCGCTCACCGCCTCCCGGGCTCGGGGGTCGTCGAACGGAGCGCGTCGGGTGTTCATGACCAGGTACTGTCCGCCGCCGACGGGTACGGCGTCGGTGGCCAACCCCGCCTGCTCGGCCTTCGCCAGCGCTGCCCAGCTGGATTCGGACGCCAGATCGGCGCCACCGCTGACCATCATGTTGACACGCTGGTTCGCGTCACTGACAGCGCGGAGTTCGATGGCGTCGAGGTACGGGCGGGGTGCATCCCAGTAGCCGGGGTTGCGTTCGAGTTTCATGCGATCCTGGCGTGTCCACTCGGTCAGTGTGAATGGGCCCGCGCCGACGGGATCTGCATTGAAGGCGTCTGTTCCTTCGGCCAACGCGGACGGGGACGCTATCCAGTTGAGCCCGCTCGAGGTGATCGAATTCCCGAACTTCGGGTTCGGTGCAACGAGAGTGACCTTCAGTGTTGCATCGTCGATGACCTCGGTCCCTGCGATCTGCGACGCCAGTGTCAGCGAACCGGATCCGAGCGACGGATCGAGAATGCGATCCCAGTTGAACTTCACCGCTTCGGCGTCGAGCGGTGTTCCGTCGGTGAAGACGAGATCCGGCCGCAGGGTGAGGAGGAACGTGGCACCGCCGTCGGGCGTGACGAAATCTTCGGCCATACGGTGTTCGAGTTCGAGTGTGTGCGGGTCGTCGATCATCAGCGTCCCGTAGAGCGCATTGCCCAGCAGGCCCTGGCCGACCCAGTTGTTGGCGAGGGTCGCCGGGTCGAGCGACACCGGTTCGCGCACCTGGATGACGCGGGCGACATCGCCGGGAACCGGTTCGCCGTCGGACCCCGCAGCGGCCGTGGAGCCGCCGTTCGTTCCGCACGCCGTCAGGAGCAGCGCTGCCGCGCAGACAGAGATGAGCGCGGTGACCGGGTTTCTGTGCCGAACAACCCATTCGAGCATGAATGTACCTATCTTTCAGGTCGCGGTGATGTGGTGCGTCGTTATCCCGTGACCCACATTTCCGCAGGAAGCGGGGAGCCGAGTGAGTACATGCGGATGCCGTGGATGTTGTCGGCGGTCATGACGGCCGGCGCCGCCCGTGTGTACCAGACGCCGGGAGCAACCTCGTTGAGTCGTTTCTGCACGATCTCGTAGGCTGCGTCGCGTTCCTCGGGAGTGGTGCCCACGCGACCCGCATCGAGAGCTGCGTCGAGTTCGGGATCGGAGATGCCGGTGACGTTGCCCATCGACCGTGAGTGGAAGGCATTCCACAAGGTGGAATCCGGCTCTTGGACATTCGCCGACGAGATCATCATCTCGTAGTCGCGGGCGATGTTGCGCGGAATGAACGCGGCGAAATCGACGGCCTCGACGTTCATGTGCACGTTGTCGTATGCGGCCAGTTGCGCCTGGGTGACTTCTGCGGTCGCCTTGGTCTCCGGCAATGTTGTTGCAAGGAACGTGAATTCGACGGGTTTTCCTTCTGCTGCGAGCTCGTCGAACAGTCGCTGGGCTTCTTCGGGGTTGTACTCGGCCAACGGAATGTCCTTGTAGAACGGCGATGACTCGGGGAACAGGGTTTCCGGGATGTCGCCGGTGCCTTCGAACGCGGCGACGTTGATGTCGTCGAGGTTCAGTGCCATCGAGACCGCGCGACGTGCGCGGGGGTCGTCGAAAGGGGCACGACGGGTGTTCATCGCGAAGTACTGCCCACCGCCGACGGGTGCGAGTTCGGTGCCGAGCCCGGCATCCTCGGCTCTGGCCAGAGCTGTCCAGCTGGTTTCCGAAGCGAGATCGGCGCCGCCCGATGCAAGCATGTTCACCCGCTGACTTCCGTCGGGGACATTGAGGAGGGTGATGCTGTCGAGGTATGGCCGGGGTGCGTCCCAGTAGTCGGGGTTGCGTGTGAGCTCCATGCGGTCCTGGCGACGCCACTGGGTGAGCACGAACGGGCCCGCGCCGATCGGGGCGTTGTTGAAGGCGTCCTTGCCCTTCTCAGCGCGGTGGGGGAGGCGATCCAGTTCAGCGTGCTGTTTGTGATCGAGTAGGCGAACATCGGATTCGGGTTGGCCATGACGACCCTCAGCGTGGTCTCGTCGACCACCTCTGTCGCGGAGATCTGGGAGGCCTGGGGAAAGGAACTCGACCCCGTGTCGGGATCCGCGATTCGCGACCAATTGAGGTGTACTGCTTGGGCATCGAGGGGTGTTCCGTCGGTGAAAGTCAGTCCCGGCTGAAGCTCGAGGGTGAAGGTGTTGCCCCCGTCGGTGGTCGAGAAGTCGGAGGCCATCCGGTATTCGATCTCGAGGGTTTCAGGATTGTCGATCATCAGCGTTCCCAGGGTCCCGGAAAGGTCGGCGCGTAGCCCTGTGACCTCGGGATTTGTCGCCATGTGAACGGCGTGTCGACTGTGATGGGTGCGACCTACGGGATTGGATGGAAGTTCCTACGCCACCGTCCGATCCCG
>NZ_JALKAI010000008.1:0-262141 GCF_023015605.1 Rhodococcus sp. F64268 | reverse complement strand
GTCGACAGCGACTTCGTCGCCGATGGCTTTGAGCCAGCGGGTGACGGTGCCTTCGGTGACGGATTCGCCGAGTGCGGGCATGGTGACGGGGGTGCCCGAGCCGTTGCTGGTCGACGGGGCGGGGGTTGCTGCGGCGGGAGCGGCCTCGGCGGGCGCGGCCGCGGCAGGCTCCTCGGCGGCGGGAGCCGGGGCGCTGCCCGCGGACTCACCGGCTTCGCCGATCTGTGCGAGTTCGCCGCCGATCTCGACGGTGTCGTCTTCCTGAGCGACGATCTTGATCAGCACGCCGGCAGCGGGGGACGGGATCTCGGTGTCGACCTTGTCCGTGGAGACTTCGAGCAGCGGTTCATCGACTTCGACCGTGTCTCCTTCCTGCTTGAGCCATCGCGTGACAGTTCCCTCGGTGACGCTCTCACCAAGCGCTGGCATCTGGACGGAGAAGGCCATGTCTGTTGACTCCTCGACGGTTGTGTTCGGGTGTGTTGAGTTGTACCGACTCGTGGGTGTCGACCATTGTGTGGTCGCGCTCCATTGTGCTCGAGGCCGGGGACTCGTGCGGTTGCTTCAGGTGTTCTCGTGAGCCGATACCTGAGGAGGCATGGCCCGGAACCATCCTTGCACTCGCCGCTGTCTCATGTTCGACGAGGGGCGGAACTGCTCACAGCGATTTCGCGATGTGTGCGGCCCCACGCGGCCGTCCCTCCCCGTTCGGAGGGGACGGCCGCGGCCGAACTCACGACGGTGACGGGCGGCGGTCGTCATCCGTGTTCTGCGACGTCCTCGATCACCGCGAGCATCGTGCGCACCGGCACACCGGTACCACCTTTGCCGACGTAGCCGAACGGGCCGCCGGTGTTGAACGCGGGGCCGGCCACATCGATGTGCACCCATTGCACGCCTTCGGAGACGAACTCCTTCAGGAACAGCCCGGCGGTGAGCATGCCGCCCCAGCGATTCGGGCTCACGTTGGCGAGGTCGGCGACTCGCGACTCGAGATCCGAGCGCATGTACTGCGGCAGCGGCATCGCCCAGCCGTTCTCACCGACCTGCTGCGACAGCGCAGCGACCCGGTCACGGAACTCCTCGGTACCCATGACTCCGGGAGTGCGTGTACCGAGCGCCACCATCTGCGCCCCGGTCAGCGTCGCCGTGTCGATCAGGTAGTCGGGTTCGTCCTCGCACGCGCGCACGATGGCGTCGGCGAGGATCAGCCTGCCCTCGGCGTCGGTGTTGATCACCTCGACGGTGGTGCCGCCGTACTGGGTCAGGACATCCCCGGGGCGCTGCGCTGTCGAGGACGGCATGTTCTCGGCCATCGGCACCGTGGCGGTGACGTCGACGTCGACCCCCAGCTTTGCGGCGAGTACCACGGTCGCGACGACGGCTGCGGCGCCTGCCATGTCCGAGGTCATCGCTTCCATACCGGCGGCCGGCTTGATCGAGATGCCGCCTGTGTCGAACGTGACACCTTTGCCGACGAGCGCGATCTTCGGAGCCTTGCGCTTCTTGGCGGAGTGCGAGAGGCGGACGAGCCTCGGCGGCCGCGACGACCCCTTGCCGACTCCCACGATGCCGCCGAATCCCTTCTTCTCGAGGGCCTTCTCGTCGAGCACTTCGACCTTCAGTCCCGCTGCCTCGCCCAGAGCCTTCGCACGCTCGGCGAACGACGCCGGATACAGGTGGCTGGGCGGGGTGTTGACGAACTCGCGAGCTGTCGCGACGGCTTCCGCGATCGCCGTGGACCGCGCCAGCGCTGCCTTGGCGGCGCGGTCACGGGTGGAGGTGACGAGCAGTTCGATTCGGGTGGGCGGCTTCTTGTCGGCGCCCGGCGCCGACTTCTCGGAGCGGAACTCGGTGTAGGTGTACGCGCCGAGAGCGAAGCCCTCCGCGGCGGCACCGAGGTCGACGGCCGACAGCGTGGTCGCGACGGTGGAGACACCGGCCAGCGCGCGGGAGGCCGCGCCTGCTGCGCGACGCACCTGCTCGGCGTCGATGCCGTCGGCGGCGCCGAGGCCGACAGCCACGACGCTCGCCACAGCGAGCCCGGCGGGCGCAGGTACGCGGGTGATCTCCTCGGCGCGACCGGTGGCTCCGACGGCCTGCACCGAGTCGAGAATGCTCCCGAGCACATCTTCGTCGATCACGCCGTCACCGAGAAGGACCTCGGGGTTTCCGTCGGACGAGGTGAGTCCGACGACGAGAACGTCGGCTCGCTTCGATATCGAGCCGGCGAGAACGAGTTCGGGCAACTCCGGGGTCGGTGCGCTCACAGGGCAACTCCTATGCAGACGGGATGACAGACGCGGTGGTCCCGAACGATGCTAGTGATCGTTCAGGGATGTCGCCGGTGAGGCCGCACGGAACCCCGTCGTCCAGCAGGTCGACTAGCCTCATGTGACATGAGCGACCAGGAATTGCAGCGGGGACCCATCCACGCCGTTCACGTCGAACTCGGTGCGACGTTCGCGCCGTTCGGCGGTTGGGAGATGCCTGTCTCCTACGCGGGCACCGTGGCCGAGCACAACGCGGTCCGCGAGAGCGTCGGCCTGTTCGACGTCAGCCATCTCGGCAAGGTGTCGATCGAGGGGACCGGAGCCGCAGAGTTCGTGAACTCGGCTCTGACCAACGACCTGACGAAGATCGGGCCGGGCAAGGCGCAGTACACGTTGTGTTGTACCCAATCCGGCGGTGTAGTAGACGATCTCATCGTCTACTACGTGTCGGACGAGGAACTGTTCCTCGTGCCGAACGCCGCGAATACCGCAGCCGTCGTCGCGGAACTCGCCGCGAAAGCGCCGGACTCGATCACCGTCACCGATCAGCATCGCGACTACGCGGTTCTGGCAGTACAGGGACCGAAGTCCGCCGACATCCTGACCGAACTCGGGCTGCCCACGGACATCGCCTACATGGGGTTCGTCGATGCGGAGTGGCAGGGCACAGTCGTGCGCGTGTGCCGCAGCGGGTACACCGGTGAGCGCGGATTCGAGGTCCTGCCGGTGTGGGACGGCGCCGAGGCCTTGTTCCGTGCGCTGGAAACCGCGGTGAAGGCCGCTGGAGGGCAGGTCGCCGGTCTCGGTGCCCGCGACACCCTGCGAACCGAGATGGGGTACCCCCTGCACGGCCACGAATTGTCGCTCGCGATCTCGCCGCTGCAGGCCCGCACCGGCTGGGCAGTCGGCTGGAAGAAGCCGGAGTTCTGGGGTCGGGAAGCGTTGCTCGCAGAGAAGGAGGCGGGTCCGAAACGCCGCCTGTGGGGTATCAAAGCACTCGATCGCGGAGTGCTCCGGCAAGGCCAGACGGTTCTGAAGGACGGTGTGGCAGTGGGCGAGACCACCTCGGGAACGTTCTCGCCGACCCTCAAGGTCGGAATCGCACTGGCCTTGCTCGAGACAGGCGCAGAGTTGGCGGCGGGCGACGAGGTGAGCGTTGACGTGCGTGGTCGTGCGCTCCGGGCCGAGGTGGTCTCGCCGCCGTTCGTCGAGGACCACACCAAGTAGGCCTCGGAGGCGGTTGGTTAACATTGTCCTTCATGACAGGTGTCCTCGAATTCGCGCGCGTCCCGCATCCCTCACCGACTTCCGCGGAGCGGCGCCAAGAGATCCTGGCCGATCCCGGATTCGGCCGGTACTTCACCGACCACATGGTCTCGATCACCTATACCGAGGGCACCGGCTGGCATGACGCGAAGGTAGAGCCCTACGCGGCCATTTCGCTGGATCCCGCCGCCATGGTGCTGCACTATGGCCAGTCGATCTTCGAGGGCCTCAAGGCGTACCGGCAGAGTGACGGCAGCATCGCGTCGTTCCGCCTCGATGCCAACGCTGCCCGGTTCAACCGGTCGGCCGACCGCATCGCGATGCCACACCTGCCCGAGGAACTGTTCGCCCGGTCGATCACCGAACTGCTCGACGTCGATCATGAATGGGTCCCCGAGGCCGGAGGTGAAGCGTCGCTGTACCTTCGCCCTTATATGTTCGCGACCGAGCCGGCACTCGGGGTTCGTCCGGCAGCCGAGTACAAATACCTGCTCATCGCTTCGCCCGCAGGCGCGTACTTCCCGCGCGGTGTCAAACCGGTGAGCGTGTGGCTCTCGCGTGAGCACGTTCGCGCCGCACCGGGCGGTACCGGGGCCGCCAAGTTCGGGGGAAACTACGCGGCCTCGCTGGTCGCGCAGGCGCATGCCGCAGAGCAGGGTTGCGATCAGGTCGTCTGGCTCGACGCCATCGAACGGAAGTACGTCGAAGAGATGGGCGGCATGAACCTCTACTTCGTGTACGGGTCGGGCCCGGACGCGCGCCTGGTCACCCCGGAGCTGTCGGGGTCGCTGCTTCCGGGTATCACCCGTGATTCGTTGCTCACGCTTGCGATCGATTCGGGCCTGTCGGTCGAGGAACGGCGCATCAGTACCGAGGAATGGCGTGAGAAGGCGGCCTCCGGCGAGATCACCGAGGTGTTCGCGTGCGGTACGGCTGCCGTGATCACACCGGTCGGCAGCGTCAAGGACCGCGACGGTGAGTTCAGCATCTCCGGTGGAGAGCCCGGACCGATCACGATGGCATTGCGCGACACGCTGACCGGAATCCAGCGGGGCACGTTTGCCGATACACACGGCTGGATGACCACTCTGCGCGCATGAGTCGGACATGGGAGGGGCGTGCCCGCCGAAGACGGGCACGCCCCTCCCATGACGAAATCAGACGGCACATGCGGCGACAACCGCGAGCAGAGCCACGCATCCTTCGGCCGTCGCACCGAGAACATCCCCGTTCAGGCCGCCGAATCGTGTCGCGCAGTGCTGCACGAACCACCACGCGAGCGCCAGCGCCACGCCTAATGTCACCGGGCCGAGCCACAGAGGCCCCGGCAGACACATGACCGAGACGGCCATCGCGATGAGGCTCCACGCCCCGATCACCACCGGCCCCTGGGTATCGGCGACGAGCGCACCGAATCGGCTGCCCTCGGCGGCATGGAGTCCTCGTCTACAGGCGGGCACAACCGCCGCGCGGCCGAACGCGACGGCGAACCCGATCGCTGCCCACGAATCCGCGTCGGCGAGGGCACCGATCGCCACCGCTTGCAGGGCGAGCACGACGATCAACGCAGTCACACCGAACGGTCCCGCGCCCCCGGACTTCATCACCTCCCGGGCACGTTCGGGAGGGCCGTAACAACCCAGGCCGTCCGCGGTGTCGGCAAGGCCGTCGATGTGCATACCCCGGGTCGCGACGGCCAGGAATCCGACACAGACGAATCCGATGATCCCCGCGCTCGCCCCAGCAGTGGAGACCACCCACGCCACCGCGGTTGTTGCTGCGCCGAGGAACACCCCTGCGACTGGCGCCGCCCCGATCGCTCTACCCGCAACCGCCCGATCGACTTCGTGCGGACCCGGAACGGGTGCGATTGTCAGCCACGACAGTGCGAGTGCGACACCGCCGAGCGCACGGCGCATCAGCTGTCTGCAGGTTCGGCTGGGGAGGCGGCGGCGTCACGGGTTGTCACGCCTGCTTCGGCGAAGGTCGCCATGTTCGCGAGGACGGAGACAGCACCCCGAAGGATGGGTAGCGCGGTGACGGCGCCGGATCCTTCGCCGAGTCTCATGTCGAACTCGACGATGGGCTCGAGCCGGAGATGACGGAGCGCGACGCTGTGCGACGGCTCCGACGACCGATGTCCCGCAACCCACCAGCGGCGCGCACCCGGTGCGAGTTCTTCTGCGACCATCGCTGCCGCGGTGACGACCACGCCGTCGAGGACAACGGGTGTGCGACGAACCGCCGCCTGTGCGAGGTACCCGGCCATCGCCGCGAGATCGGCACCGCCTGCGGTACGGAGCAGCGCGATCGGATCCTTCACGAAGGGCCGTGCCCGCCGCATCGCATCTCGGATGGCGGAGACCTTGCGCATCCACCCGGCATCGTCGATTCCGGTTCCTCGTCCCACCGCTGCGACCGGTTCGGTGGAGGTCAGGGTGGCGATCAAGACAGTCGCCGGGGTGGTGTTGCCGATGCCCATGTCGCCGGCGATCAAGAGATCCGCGCCTTCGTCCACCTCACGGTCGGCGATCGCGCGACCCGCGGCGATCGCGCGCATCGTCTCTTCGTGGGTCATCGCATCCTCGCGGTCGATGCAGCCGCTCGACCTCCGGATCTTGTAGGCCGACACCTCAGGGGGCGTGTCGCAATCGACCGCGATATCCACAACCCGGACTTGTGCGCCGGCATTGGCAGCCAGCACATTCACTGCGGCGCCGCCTGCGGAGAGATTCGCGACCATCTGTGCAGTCACTTCGGGCGGATACGCCGAGACCCCGGTACGGGCGACACCGTGGTCGCCGGCGAAGACCACCACTCGCGGCTGCCGGAACTGATGGGGTGGGACTTCGCCCTGGCATGAGGACACCCAGCAGCCGAATTCCTCGAGCCGCCCGAGTGATCCGGCCGGTTTGGTGAGATCACGCTGCCGTGCCTCTGCCTGCAGGTAGGTTTCGCGGTCGGGCGTGACGATTGCGGGAAAGTCGATGTCGACGGAATCAGCCGTCTCGTCCGGCCCGGTCGTCTCGTTCGGCCCAGTCGTCTCGTTCGGCACTGGTGTGGAACCGCTGCTCACAGGTCACCTCTCACGTGGGTCTTCACCGGCTAGACGCTATCAACCGTGGAAATGGCAGAAAAACGCCGCAATATGTCGTTTCTGCCACTGTCGACCGGTGGGGTCGGCGCGCAGGATCGAACCATGATGGAACTGGCCTTGATTGCGGTCGTGATGACGGTACTCGCAGGCGGCCTCGAAATCGCCCGGCGCGTGCGCACCACAGCTCCGCGCTGGGTAACCCGAGCGTCGCTGCGCTACAACTACTTCCGTCCTGCTGACGCGACACGGCCGCGGTCTCGTGCGTCGGGTGACGCCGATTCCGCGGCCGAAGTCCTGCCTGTCGTGCTGCAGTCGCGCGCTGCGCCGCACCACTGACGGGCCTGTGACCATCGATAGAGGTCGGTCAGATCGCGTCGCCGGGCTTGACCCGGGGGAGCGGCGCCCGCAACTTCCGGATCTGCGATGCGCGCACGAACGCGTACCAACCCAGCCCGAAGCCACCGTCGGTGGATTCCGGGAATCGCGCTCGGGACTTCTTGTTGACCATCCGCCCGAGATAGATGCCTTCGATGACCATCAGCAGCATCATCACGAACATTGCGAGCGTGACGTACTGCTGGATGACCGGACCCAGGAACATGGTCATGATGAGCACCAGTGCGAGGGGCATGAACAGACCGACGAGATTGCGACGGCTGTCGACGATGTCGCGGACGTATGCGCGCACCGGACCGCGGTCACGCGGGAGAAGGAATTTCTCCTCACCGGCCAGCATCCGATTCCGACGCTCGGATGCGTCGGCGCGCCGCTGCGCGGACTCCGCTTTACGCTCGTCCTTCGACTTGGACTTCCGCGCTGCCTTGCGTCGCGCGCGTGCCTCCTTGGCCGTAAGGGGTGCCGGAGCCACCGGGCCGCGACGCTTGCCTTCGGCATCGCGCCGTTTGGGGGTCGGGCGTCCCTTGCCTTCGGTAAGCTTCGGGGACGCTGCCTGCGGCACGTCCGCTTCGGCGGGCGTCGCGGGTACGGACACCTCGGGCTTGTCGGAGTCGTCGGAACCACCACGGCGTAGCAACTTCACCCTTCCAGGCTATATGGCTACGCGCGGGAACCGGAACGCCGCCCATCGGAGCACGGCCGAGACGTACCGAATGTGAGCAACTCCTGCATGAGGAATAGATTCCCGCGCGGTACCGTTGACACATCCGGGTTGAATTCGAACGACAGGGAGCGCCCATGACTGTCCAGCAAGAGACCGCCGCCCACGGCGTCATCATGACCGAGGCTGCCTCCGCGAAGGCGAAGGCTCTTCTCGACCAGGAGGGTCGCGACGATCTCGCGCTGCGCATCGCTGTGCAGCCGGGTGGTTGCGCCGGCCTTCGTTACCAGTTGTTCTTCGACGATCGTTCGCTCGACGGTGACCTCACCGTCGACTTCGGCGGCGTTGCTCTTGCCGTCGACCGGATGAGCGCCCCCTATGTCGAGGGTGCGTCCATCGACTTCGTCGACACGATCGAGAAGCAGGGCTTCACGATCGACAATCCGCAAGCCACCGGATCCTGCGCCTGCGGCGATTCGTTCAACTGAGCTCGACCCGTCAGGACCCCGGCACGCGACCGTGCCGGGGTCCTGACGTATCCGCCGGGTACCGTGGGAACGCTGCGGCCGCTGCTCGATGCGCCGTATCGACTCTCCACTCCCAGATTTCGACAACGCGGAAAGGCTCTTCCACGTGACCATCGCCGTCACCGGCTCCATCGCCACCGACCACCTCATGCGGTTCCCCGGACGATTCGCGGAGCAGCTGCTCGCGGATCAACTCGCGCACATCTCGCTGAGCTTTCTCGTCGACGACCTTGTCGTCCGGCGCGGCGGTGTGGGAGGCAACATCGCTTTCGCCATGGGCGTCCTCGGCGGTGCGCCGGTGTTGGTGGGTGCCGTCGGCGCCGATTTCGCCGACTACCGCGGCTGGCTCGAGCAGCACGGCGTCGACTGCGATGCCGTCCACACGTCGACGACAGCACACACGGCACGGTTCGTGTGCACCACCGATGAGGACATGGCGCAGATCGCCTCGTTCTACCCGGGAGCGATGTCGGAAGCCCGAGAGATCTCTCTCGCCGAGATCGTCGAGAGTCGTGGTGTCGACCTCGTGCTGGTCGGCGCGAACGACCCCGATGCGATGATCCGTCACACCGAGGAGTGCCGTCGTCTCGGAATCCCGTTCGTGGCCGATCCGTCGCAGCAGCTCGCGCGGCTCGACGGCAAGCAGGCGGAGGCGCTCATCGACGGCGCCGAGTACCTGTTCACGAACGAGTACGAGTGGGGCCTGCTCAAGCAGAAGACCGGTCTGACCGACGACGAGATCCGCGCCAAGGTCGGTATGCGGATCACCACCCTCGGCGGTGACGGTGCCCGCATCGTCGACGCCGACGACAACTGGGTCCAGGTCGGTGTCGTGCCTGAGCGTGCCAAGGTCGATCCCACCGGCGTCGGCGATGCTTTCCGCGCAGGCTTCCTCCTCGGTCACCGCGCCGGACTCAGCGTCGAGCGGGCAGCACAGCTCGGATCGCTCGTTGCCGTGCTCGTGCTCGAAACCACCGGTACGCAGGAATGGGTCTTCGACCGTGCCGATGCGCTCGAGCGCCTCGCCGACGCATACGACTCCACCGCGGCCGAGGAGATCGCCGCGATCCTCTGACGGCCTGCATCCGTATGAACTCCGGACGGGATGACGCCCCTCATCGCACTCGATGAGGGGCGTCGTCCCGTCCAGGAGTCCCGTATTTCAGGACGGCTGCGCGTTCTAGAGTTCGACCGGGTAGGCCGGCTCCTGGATCTGCGGCACGATGCGCTTCTCCACGAAGATGCCGTGCCAGATCATGAATACCAGCAGTGTCCACAGTCGCCGGCTGTGATCGATCGGTCCTTCACGATGGGCCTGCAACATCTTCGTGATCGCGGCCTTGTTCAGGATGTGATCGGTCTGCGACTCGGCGATCACCAGGTGAGCCCAGTCGAACAGCTCCGTGCCTGCGAGCCAGTGGCGCATCGGCACAGGGAAACCGAGCTTCGCGCGATGCAGCACATGCGGCGGGACGATGCCTTCGAGTGCCTGACGCAGCGCGTACTTCGTCGTCTGCTTCGTGATCTTCTGCTCCAGCGGAACCTGTGAAGCCACACGGAAGACCTCGGAGTCGAGGAAGGGCACGCGGAGCTCGAGGGAGTTCGCCATCGTCATCTTGTCGGCCTTGACGAGGATATCGCCGCGCAGCCACGTGAACAGGTCCAGGTGCTGCATCCGTGCAACCGGGTCCCAGCCGGCGGATTGAGCGTAGATGGGGGCGGTCACATCCTGATGGGTCCATTCCGGACGGAACTCACGAAGGACCGACCGCAGTTGTGTGTCGTTGAAGCTGCGAGCATTGCCGTAGTAGCGCTCCTCGAGGGGCATCGACCCTCGATTGAGCAGGCTCTTCCCGCGGGTTCCCTCCGGGATGCGATCTGCCAACTTTCCTGCGGCGCGTCGCAGCATCGACGGCAGATACTCGAACGGCTTCAGCGACATCGGTTCGCGGTAGATCGTGTAGCCGCCGAACAGTTCGTCGGCGCCCTCGCCGGAGAGCACGACCTTCACGTGCTTGCGGGCTTCTCGCGCGATGAACCACAACGGCACCAGCGCCGGATCGGCGACAGGATCGTCGAGGTACCAGACGATCTCCGGGATCGCTGCGGCGAACTCGGAGGGTGAGACGACCCGAACGATGTGTCGGGCACCGATGGCCTCGGCGGATTCCGCCGCGACGTCCACCTCGGAGTATCCCTCGCGCTCGAAACCTGCGGTGAACGTGATCAGGTTCGGGTTGTGTCGCTTGGCCAGGGCTGCGATGGCCGTCGAGTCGATTCCGCCGGAAAGGAACGAGCCGACAGTCACGTCAGCGCGCATGTGCTTGGCGACCGAGTCCTCGAGGGCTTCGGCAATCTCGCGGTAGCGGTCCTTCTCGCGTCCGACCGCGAACGGACGTACCGGGAAAGTCGGGGAGAAGTAGCGAGTCGTCTGCGGCTCGGAACCTGGTCGCACGCGGGCGTACGAGCCCGATTCGAGACGCGTGATGCGGCGGTGCAGGGTCTCGGGTTCCGGCACGTACTGCAACACCGTGTAGTGCTCGATCGCGCGCGCGTCGAGCTCGGTGTCGATACCGATGACGTCGGCGAGCTCGAGCAGGCTCTTCTTCTCACTGCCGAACGCGGTGCCTGCCGGGCCCGTCGCAAGGAAGAGCGGTTTGATGCCGAACGGGTCGCGCGCGAGGAAGAGCTCGCGAGTCTCGGTATCCCAGATCGCGAACCCGAACATGCCCCGCAGGCGGCGTACCGCGTCGGCGCCCCAATAGTGGTAGGCCGCGACGATCGTTTCGCTGTCGCCTTCGGTTGCGAACTTCGCACCGTGTTCCTCGGCCAGTTCTTTGCGCAACTCGAGATAGTTGTAGATCTCTCCGTTGAAAGTCAGCGCGTATCGATCGGGCTGCTCCGGGGGGCCCCACCGCAGTGGTTGGTGTGAATGGGCGATGTCGATGATCGACAGCCGATTGAAGCCGAGGACGAGGTCGGCGTCGTGCCAGGTGCCGTGTTCGTCCGGTCCGCGGTGACGCAGGCAGTGCAGTGCGTCGCCTACGCGCGAGACGGCGTCATCGCTGGTGCCGTCGTTGGTCAGAAACCCGAGCAATCCGCACACGGAGTTCGGTACCTCGATTCCAATCGGGATGGGGTCGATCCCATGGCGTTCACATCACGCATGGACGCGGGAACTCTGAATCGGGATCCGACGTTGGTCACTGTGGAGTATGCCGCAGATCGCCGATCGGGTTCATCATCGGGATCGCGCAAAACACGTCGTCACCCGCAACTGCATCCGGCCTACCCATCCGACGCGACACGATCTTCGTGCCCCGAGGATGGATTGCGGTCGGCTTTGGTCTACGCTGCGTAGTAATTGGGTCTGCCCTTCGGGTGTGCCCTAATGGAATTGCGGCGATCAGGAAGGCGTGAACGTGGCGCAAGGTCGGATCCTTCGGCGGTTCGGGCTCGCAGCATCACTCGGCATTGCAGCCTTGGTGTTGACGGGGTGCTCGAGCGAAGAAGTTCTTCGTTTCGGCTGGCCGGAGGGTGTTACTCCCCAGGCCGAGCGTATGCGCGAGTTGTGGACGTGGTCGGTTCTCGCCGCCCTCGTCATGGGCATTCTCATGTGGGCCCTGATGTTCTGGACGATCTTCTTCCATCGGAAGAAGAAGAACTCGCCGGAGTTCCCGCGGCAGACGGCCTACAACGTCCCGCTCGAACTTCTCTACACCGCAGCGCCCTTCGTGGCGGTCTGTGTCCTCTTCTACTTCACGGTCGTGGTCCAGAACTACGTGCTCGAGAAGGAAGACAATCCCAACGTCGTCGTCGACGTCACCGGGTTCCAGTGGAACTGGAAGTTCGGTTACCGCACCATCGACATGGGTGGCTCCGTCTACGACGGTACGGACTACGAAGCCGAAGAAGCCACGGCATCCGAGCCGTTCGATCCGGCCGAAGCCGGCCACGACGCGGAACCGGGTCCCATCCACGGCTCGGGCGTCACGGATCTGTCGTACCTGAACTACGACAAGATCGAGACTGTCGGCACCACCGAGGAAATCCCTGTCCTGGTGCTCCCGACCGGCAACCGGATCGAGTTCAACCTCGCCTCGTCCGATGTCATCCACGCGTTCTGGGTTCCCGAGTTCCTGTTCAAGCGTGATGTGAACCCCAATCCGCTGAACAACAACTCCGACCCGGTGTTCCAGATCTCCGAGATCGAACGAGAAGGTGCATTCGTCGGTCGCTGCGCCGAGATGTGCGGTACCTACCACGCGATGATGAACTTCGAGGTGCGCGCTGTGTCCCCGGAGAAGTTCGCGGAGTACATCGAGTTGCGTAAGCCTGTCGAGGACGGTGGCGAAGGTCTGACCAACGCCCAGGCGCTCGAAGCAATCGGCGAGTCGCCTGTCGCGATCACGACCCACCCGTTCAAGACCGACCGCACGGACCGCTCGGCGAGCGTCGCTGCGGGCGAGTGACACCTCTCATCGACAAGGACAAGTGCTGAAATGAATCTCGAAGCCAAGATCTTCGAACTCGTCACGGTGTTCTTCGTGCTCGTCGCCATCGTGTACGGCACCTTCACAGGGTTGTCGGACAAGGGCATCGAGTGGGCAGGTCTCACCGCGCTCGTGCTGTCCGCAGGGCTGACGCTCATCATCGGAACCTACTTCCGATTCGTTGCACGTCGTCTCGACACGCGTCCCGAGGACTTCGAGGATGCGGAGATCAGCGACGGTGCAGGCGACCTGGGCTTCTTCAGTGCCGGCAGCTACTGGCCGATCCTGCTGGCCGCAGCCGCTGCGTTCGCTGCGATCTCCCTCGCGTTCTTCCAGGGCTGGCTGATCGTGGTCGCGGTCGTGCTGGTCATCGGAGCGTCCGCAGGCCTGGTGTTCGAGTACCACCTGGGCCCCGAGAAGCACTGACCCTTCCTGAGCTGACGACGGCGGGCGCCGCACCCACGACGGGTGCGGCGCCCGCCGTCATTCGTTTTCGCCGATGACGCTGCAAGTGTGGGACGAATCCTCGTCCGATTCGCCGTTCGTCCGCCGACAACGGCAAAGGGCACAGCGGAGGCGCGCGACGAGTGCTGACGGCAACGAGGGGCCGGCCGCAGAGCGACTCGCTGCCGTTCGTGTACGAACGAGGGGAGAGGGGCGCGGTCAGCTCCCGCGGCAGAGTGGTGCGATGTCCTAGACCAGGTGGATGACGGCCCACCCGAGGAGCTGAGCCGGCGTGCCGATACTGCACGGCGGCGATGCGTCCGGCTGCCGCCGACTCGGGCATCGTCCGAATGTCGGGTCCGGTCGAAAAGTGAGCAGATCCTCCGGCCGAAAATGAGCAGGTTCAGGTTTCCGAGTCTGCCTCACCTGCGGCAGCAGCCGAAGGCTGTCGACAGCACCGTCGTCGGCATCGCCGGATAGGTGCTCAGTAGGGTTCGTACGGCTGGTTCGGTCAGCGCCCACGCCGATCTCTGGGAACAGGCGCGGTCGTACTTCGGCGGGGCTTGTGTGCGCAAGACCTTGGCTACGGTGTTGCGCGAGAGCCCCGCTTGCGGGCGATAGCGGTCTGCGTCCTTGGCCCCGAATTGTGCAGCTGACGGATCAACGCCCAGTCCTCCACAGTGATCACTCCTTCTGGCCAGGAGAACACTGATCACCGGCACGCCCCGAGCTGGCGCGCTATCACGCGAAGCGGGTCGGAACCCGTGCTTCACCCGCCGCCGAAAGTCAGCATCCCACTCGGTGCCGTCGTTTGATGCTCGGTGCCGTCGTCCGATCCGATGCCACCGTAGCGGCGCACACGGAATCGATGTGGCAGGTCCGGAAGACGGCCAGAGGGCCCCGAACCGATCCGGTTCGGGGCCCTCTGGGGGTAGAGCAGGTGGAACGTGTCAGTGCACGTCGCCGTCGCTGTCCTTGTCGGACAGCGCCTTGGAACCATTTCCGTCGGCCTCGCTGTGGATACGGTCCTGGTATTCCTTCAGGATCGTACGCAGCTCTGCCTCGCTCTCGTGATGAGCAGCTTCGAGTGCAGCCGACTCGTCGGCCGGATCTGCGCTCCACCAGCTACCAGCGCCGGGCTTACCGGCACTGCCGAGACGGTTCATCCGCTTGGGCACCGTAGCGCCCTGGTAGTCGAGCGGAACCGGGTGGCCATGGTCGTCCACCGGGCCGAGCGGCTGGTGGATCTCGATGTACTCGCCGTGGGGCAGTCGACGGACGATGCCCGTCTCGATGCCGTGCTCGAGCACCTGGCGGTCGCTGCGCTGCAGCCCGAGGCAGAACCGGTAGGCGATGTAGTACGCGAGCGGCGGCAGGATCACCAGTCCGATACGGCCCATCCACGTCGTGGCGTTGATGGAGATATCGAACTTGTACGCGATGATGTCGTTGATGCACATGAGCGTGGCGACGGTGTAGAAGGCGAGAGCCATCGCACCGAGGCCGGTACGGACCGGGACGTCACGCGGACGCTGCAGCAGGTTGTGATGCGCGTCGTCCTTCGAGAACTTCTTCTCGATCCAGGGGTAGACGATCAGGACCGTGAATACCAGGCCCATGAGCAGCGCGATCCAGAACGGCTGCGGGATCGTGTACCGGTCGAACAGGTACAGCTCCCATGCCGGCCAGATTCGAGCCAGACCGTCGGTCCACATCATGTAGAAGTCCGGCTGCGATCCTGCGGAGACCTGTGAGGGATTGTACGGGCCGATGTTCCAGACCGGGTTGATCTGCAACAGGCCGGACATCAGGGCCAGCACCGCAAACGTCATCGCGAAGAATGCGCCGGACTTGACCGCGAACACGGGGAGGATGCGCACACCCACCACGTTCTGTTCGGTGCGGCCGGGGCCGGGGAACTGCGTGTGCTTCTGGTACCAGACCAACGCGAGGTGCGCGGCGATCAGCGCCAGGATGATGCCCGGGACGAGGAGCACGTGCAGGACGTAGAAGCGCGGGATGATCAGCTCGCCGGGGAAGTCTCCGCCGAAGATCATCCAGTGCAGCCACGTACCGACGATCGGAACCGACAGTGTGATGCCGGAGAATGCGGCGCGAAGACCGGTACCGGACAGCAGGTCGTCGGGCAGCGAGTATCCGAAGAAGCCCTCGAACATCGCAAGGATCAGCAGGAGCGAGCCGATGACCCAGTTCGCCTCACGCGGGCGACGGAACGCGCCGGTGAAGAAGATACGAAGCAGGTGGACGATGATCGACGCCGCGAACATCAGCGCGGCCCAGTGGTGGATCTGTCGGACGAACAGTCCGCCGCGAACCTCGAACGAGAGATTCAGTGTCGTCTCGTATGCGCGGGACATGCCGACACCGCGGAGCGGCGTGTAGACACCGTCGTAGGTGACGTGGGCCAGCGACGGGTCGAAGAACAGCGTCAGGAAGACACCTGAGATCAACAGGATGATGAAGCTGTACAGAGCGACTTCGCCGAGAAGGAACGACCAGTGGGTGGGAAACACCTTGTTGATCTGACGGCGAATGCCGGCAGAAAGGTGATACCGCGAGTCGAGGTTCTCGCCTGCTTTTGCAGCGTGTGATTGAGTTGCAGTACTCACGGGCGACGCTCCCAAAATGCCGGGCCGAGAGCTTCGATGAAGTCACCGTTGGCGACGAGGAAGCCCTCTTCATTCACTGTAATAGGAAGCTGCGGAAGAGCGCGAGCAGCGGGACCGAAGATCGGCTTGCCGTACTCGAGTGCATCGAACTGCGACTGGTGGCACGGGCACAGAATCCGGTTGGTCTGCTGCTCGTACAGCGAGGTCGGGCATCCGAGGTGGGTGCAGATCTTCGAGAAGGCGAAGTAGTCGCCGTAGTTGAAGCTCTCCTGACCCTTGCGCTTGATTGCACGCTCCGCGTCATCCGTCCGCAGACGGATGAGCATCACGGCGTTGCGGATCCCGCGAAGGCCGTCGAGCAGCGCGTGGTCATCGCCGCGGTCGGCCTCACGGAACGGGAAGACTGTCTCCATGCCGCCCGCATCGAGATCCTCGGGCCGCACCAGGACGATGTCCTGCGGCCGGCCGGTGTCGCGGCGCAGGTAGATCGTTTCGCCCTGGTAGCGGGGGGTCCAGCCGGACACCCAGAGCGACGAGTCGTCGCCCTCGGCCCACGGATTCTTGATCAGTCCGCCGAGCGGCATGATCAGCCCGACTCCCAGCGCGCCGCCACCGAAGATCGCGGTCCGCTTGACAAGCTTGCGGCGCGTGAACGTCGACGTCTCGAGCGAATCGGTCAACTCAGCGACGATCGTCTTGCGATCGACCTCGGCCGACGGGCCGTCGTGACGATCCTGGATCGACACCTCTTCGGGGATGAACTTCTTAGTGAACTGGACCGCGCCGACACCGACTCCGAGGATCGACAGACCGAGGGTCAGGCCGAGCAGCGGGGTGTAGAGGTTGTACCAACCGTACTGCGGGTCGTCGATGCTCTGGTATTCCCACGGCCAGAACAGGTAAATGCCGATGAAGGCAAGACCGGCGATACCCGCGAGGATGAACCACGCAGCCACATTGCGCTCCGCGCGCTTCTCTGCGCGGGTGCCCTCGACGGGCCACCGATCCTTGCGGAACGCGACATCGACGCCGTCGAGGTTCGTGCCGAGCTCGACGAGATCGTCGCGACTCATCTGATCGAGGTTCTCGATCGAATGCTTGTTCGGCGTGTCGCCGCTACTCATGACCTTGCTCCGATCCACAGTGCAGCACCGACAACCGCGACGATGCCAACGGCGAACATCGTGGGACCTTCAGCACCGGGTCCGAAGCCTCCGAGGCCGTATCCGCCCGGATCCTGGGTCTCGCTGACGGACTTGATGTACGCGATGATGTCTTGCTTCTCCTCGATCGTCAGCTGACGATCGGAGAACTTCGGCATGTTCTGCGGCCCGGTGAGCATGGCAGTGTAGATCTGCTGCTCGTTGGCCGGATCGAGATTGGGTGCGAACTTGCCGGACGAGAGGGCTCCACCGCGGCCGGTGAAGTTGTGGCATGAAGCGCAGTTCTGACGGAACAGTTCGCTACCGCGTCCGATGTCGTTGCCACGAAGCGACGACTGGGCGATCTCCCCGTTCTCGTCGCGGATCACCGTGGGGCCACCACCGTTGGCCTGGATGTACGCGCCGAGAGCGTCGGTCTGCCTGGTGTCGAACTTCGGGTCCTTCCGCACGGCCTGGGCCTCGTTGCGGACGGCCGGCATACGACCGGAGGAGACCTGGAAGTAGACCGCGGCTTCGCCGACGCCGATCAGCGTGGGACCGCGATCCTCGATGCCCTGCAGGTTGACACCGTGACAGGTCACGCAGGAGGTCTCGTAGAGCTGCTGGCCCTCGCGGATCAATGCGCTCTGGTCGTCCTGAGCAGTGGCCACCTGTGGGTCGGGTGTCAGCGCAGAAGCAAGGAAGCCTGCGCTGAGGAGGCCGAGCGCGAGTACCAGGGCACCGGTGACGCGGCGCCTGAGCTTGCGCTGACGGCGGGACGTGGCAGCCGAAGCTGCCGAGGATCGACCGGGCATGTCGTCACCCTCGGGTGCGAGAGGTGGGGATGAACTCATCTGTATCCCTTATATGTAAGTCGGGACTGACTGGACGTCAGGGGGCTGCCTAAGCGTTCAGCTGGCTAACGGATGAAATAGATCGTGGCAAACAGTGCGATCCACACGATGTCGACGAAGTGCCAGTAGTACGACACGACGATTGCTGCGGTGGCCTGCGCGGGGGTGAACTTGCTGACCTTGGTGCGGAACAGCAGGAACACGAATGCGATGAGTCCACCGATCACGTGCAGGCCGTGGAAGCCGGTGGTCATGTAGAACACCGAGCCGTACACACTGCCCGCGATGGTGGTGCCGTGCTGGACCAGGGTGATGTATTCGTAGCCCTGGCCGAGCACGAAGAACGTGCCCATGCCGAGGGTGATGATGTACCACCGCCGGAGGCCGAATACGTCGCCGCGCTCTGCTGCGAACACACCGAGCTGGCAGGTGAAGGACGATGCGATCAGCACCGCCGTGATCGGCACCGCCAGCCACAGGTTCAAATGGGTGGGCGGCGGAGGCCACATGCCCTCCGGAGCCTGTGCCCGCGCCACGAAATACATGGCGAAGAGCCCTGCGAAAAACATGAGCTCACTGGACAACCACACGATGGTGCCGACGCTGACCAGGTTGGGCCGGTTCAACGAGTGCACGCGCTGTGTGATTGCAGATCCTGAAGTCCCTACTGCGCTCGTCACGCTGGCTAGTATGACCCGTCGTAGTACGTGTTGGGCAATCGGGGCCGAAATCGGCGCGTCATTGCTGCTCTCGGGGCGAGAAAAGCCGAGATCCGGGCCGGACGGGTTGCAGGGGTGACGGATGTGAAGGTGGCGGTATGAGTGAACAACCGGGTGTGCTGGGAAGAATTCGTCGACTCCTTGCGCGCCGTGTCCCCGAGCGTCTCGACATCACCCGATCGGACCTCGCGGTCGTCGTCGAGTCGTTCGACGACTCGGAGGCCTGCTCCACCGCACTGGATCGTGGCGCGCAGGACGCGCCGCATTGGGCCGAATCCGACGACGCAGTACTGAGGCACCACCTGGAACTGCCTGCGGAGGCGGTCGAGGAGGCACTCGCACTGGCCGGTCAGGACGGTTACGTCGCCGCTGCACCTCCCTCCCCGGTGTCTTCCGAGAGGCCTTCCGAGGACGGAGTGACCCGAGTCTCCCTGATCCTGCAGCGGGTTCAGCTCCTCGACGCGATGCATTGTGCTCAAGAGAAGTCGCGGATGGCGTCGCTGGCGCAACGGCTCGGTGGCGATGCCCGCGGATGGGACGCTCTTCAGCCCGAATGACGCGGCCTTCGGTGGTGCGGGCAGCGCCGCAGTGGGAATCCCGGTTGTTCACGGCCGGGAGGACGTCAATAAGCTCTCCGAGCGGAGGGCACAACAGTGCTCCGGTAGCGAGTCGGATGTGGTGAAGGGTGGGTGCGATGAACGCGAGGCAGGCGGCTGACGAGGTGGTTGCCAGCTGGCCCGCAGTGCTCGGATCTCTGACCGCAGGTCGTGATCTGACGCGACCCGAGGCCGTCTGGGCCATGGACGAGATCTTCTCCGACAACGCGACCCCCGCGCAGATCGCGGCGTTCGGTGTGGCACTCAAGATGAAGGGCGAGACGTCCGACGAATTGCGGGCGCTCGCCGACACGATGCTCGGTTACGCCAACCTGGTGCCGGTGGACGACGACACGGTTGACATCGTGGGAACCGGCGGCGACCGCGCCAACACGGTGAACATCTCGACGATGTCGGCGCTCGTGGTGGCAGGAGCGGGCATCCGGGTGGTCAAGCACGGCAACCGCGCAGCCTCCTCCAAGAGCGGTGGCGCCGACGTACTCGAAGCACTCGGGGTCCATATCGATCTGGGTCCGGAACAGGTTGCGCGCTCGCTCGACGAAGCGGGCATCGGATTCTGCTTCGCCCCGGTGTACCACCCGGCGCTGCGGTTCGCCGCTGCGCCACGCAAGCAGATCGGCATCCCGACCGTGTTCAACGTACTGGGCCCGCTCACGAACCCTGCGCGTCCCCGTGCCGGTCTGATCGGCTGTGCCTTCGAGTCGTTGACTCCGACCATCGCCGGCGTGCTTGCACAGCGGGGCAATTCGGCGCTGGTCGTTCGGGGCGACGACGGTCTCGACGAGTTGACGACGTCGACGACGTCGACCGTGCACATCGTGCGCGACGGTGCCGTCGAGACCCGCACGCTCGATCCGACGCGGCTCGGAATCTCGCGGGTCCCGCTCGAAGCGCTCCGGGGCGGCGACGCCGCCGAGAACGCGGTGATCGCCCGGGCCTGCCTTGCCGGTGAGACCGGACCCGTCCGCGATGCGGTGCTTCTCAACGCAGCGGGTGCGATCGCTGCGTTCCGGGGCCTTGGCGGTGGGCTCGAGGATGCGCTTGCATCCGGACTCGAAGTGGCTGCGACCTCGATCGACAGCGGTGCGGCCGCGCAGGTGCTCGAGAAATGGGCTGCGGTGACCACCCGACTCGGGGTCTAGGGCCAGCGCTGACCGCGGCGACCTCGGTGTGACGGTGGTGCCCGCGCGCCGACCGCGGGCGCCACTCGATCCGTCTGTGCTCGCGGACGATCAGTTCCCGATGGAGAAGCCGGCCTCGATGTCGGAGCTCGAATAGGACTGGAAGGCGATGTGTGTGACCGTCTTGGTCACGCCGTCGACCTTGTTGATGCCCCGCGTGACCACCTCGGCGATCTGCTCGTGGTCGCGGACACGCACGATCGCTACGAGATCGACGTCCCCGGCGCACGAGTACACCGTGTCGACTCCGGCGAGGTCGGCTACCGCCCGAGCGGTTTCCGGTATGCGGTGGGCGTCGGCGTCGATCAGAACGATGGCGTTGATCATGGGGGCTCCTTGTCTGTACTCCGGTGGCGCAGGTCTTCTTCCGGTGACGATCAGCCTATGCGGTGACCATCCGGTTCAGGGACCGCCCCGGACGCCGCTCGTGCCAACTCGGCCCATTCGCTCCACCGACCGGCACCCTCGACAGGTTCGGACCACCCGTGGGAGGTTCGCACGATGCGCACCCCGTCGGAATCCAGCCACCGCGCGACCAGGCCTATCTCTTCCGAGGCCGCACCGCGCAGCGGACCCGGACCGGGCAATACCGTTTCCGCACTGGCAGCGATCGCTTCGACGACCGGCATGGGTCGTACGCCGCGTTCCGCAACACCCGCCGACGCGAGCCGGCCGGAGCGCACCACTGCGAAATCCCACCCGCCTTCGGGGCGCGGGCGGGCAGCGATCAATTCGTCGATGGCTGCGAGTGCCGCGAGGCGCTGCGTGCGTCGTAGCGCACGGATCGCGTCGGCAGTGCGGTCGCGTAGCCGTGCCGCGTTCTCGAACAGTTCCTTGCCTGCCAACTCGTCGATGCGTTCGTGGGCCTGCGCGATAGAGGAGGCATCCTGGCCACGCAGGAGCGCACGTGCCCGCAGAACCTGAGCGGAGTACTCCTCGGGGCTCTGCGGCCCGAAGGAGGCTGCCGAGCAGGCGCCGACGGCGTCGGGTCGGCAGCGGTCGCCGTGGCGAGCGGAACGGCCGATCCGGCGGGTGCAGGTGCGTAGTCCGGTGAATTCGGCAAGGGTCGCCGCCACATCGGCGGCACTGTTCCGGACGGAGAACGGGCCGAGTGCGTCGGGCGAGGGCGTCCGCGAGATCGCCAGGCGTGGAAACGGTTCGTCGGTGAGCGTGATCCACCACCCACGGGTGGGGTATTTGGAACGTCGATTGTATGGGGGCGTGTGGGCGGCGATGAGCCGGAGTTCGCGAACCCCGGCTTCGAGGCCGTGCGCGCATTCGACGTGGTCGATGCGAGTCGTCAGCGCGACCATCTCGCGTAGACGCGGTCGGGTTTCCGAACCCGTGAAGTAGCTGCGGACACGACGACGTAGATCTACGGCCGTGCCGATATAGAGTGCCTCGTCCGAGGGGCCCCGGAACAGGTACACGCCGGGGCGCTGTGGCAGATGTGCGGCGAGGGTGCGTTTGGCACGCTGTTCCGCCGTGACGGCGGGGAGGTAGTCGCGTAGTTCGGTGAGGCTGTGGACCCCCTGGTTGCCGACGCGCTCGATGAGGGCGTGCAGGACGTCGACGGTTGCGCGCGCGTCGTCCAGTGCGCGGTGTGTGGGCCGTGTCGAGACGCGGAACAGTTCGGCGAGTGCAGAGAGTTTCACCGAGGGTGCCTCGTCGCGCCCGAGGACCCGCCGGGCCAGTTTGACGGTGCAGACGACGGGGAACCGCGGCCACGGAACATCGCACTGGGCGGCCGCGGCGCGGAGGAAACCGGTGTCGAACCCGGCGTTGTGCGCTACGAGGACCGAACCGGTGGCGAATTCGAGGAAGGCGGGAAGCACTTCCTCGATGCGTGGCGCCTGATAGACCATCGCCGTGGTGATACCTGTGAGGCGGACGATCTCGGGAGGGATGGACCGGCCTGGGTCGACCAGGGTCGCGAACTCGCCGAGGACTTCACCGCCGCGCACCTTCACTGCGCCGATCTCCGTGATGGCGTCGTCGCCGGAGCGTCCACCGGTGGTCTCGAGATCGACCACGACGAAGGTGGTGTCGCGGAGGGGAGTGTCGAGCTCGTCGAAACTGAGTTGGACACCGTGGACGGTGTCGGAGGCGGTAGGGGACGACGTCATGCGCATGAGGGTAGAAACCGCCTCCGACACCCACGGAAACCGGACTTTCCGGCACCGATGAGACGAGGATCACAGGACGCCTGGAGGGGGTGGATCGGATCGGTGTCTGCGAGGCGCTGCCTTCGGGGCGGGAGGCGGTCGCCGTACTGTGTTCGCGTGGTCGCTTCGGGGGCTGCAAAGAGGTTGCGAGACGCTCTGAGCTGGGATGAGTTACGGCGGTGTGCAGACTGTTCGCGTGGGCCATCCGGATCGGGCCGACACCCGAGGATAGTGACCCTCAGTGCCGTTATCGGGTTGTTATCAATGTGGCCCAATTCGAGTCCCAAACCGCGCGAAACAGACTTAATGCGCATTTTCGGCGAGTTCGGGTTGGCCTCGGTGATGCAGTTTCGTAACCTTCCTGAGACCAAGCGGAATAGTTCGTCCGGCCCACTCCCGAGGGTCGGAGCCGCTAGGTAACCGCCTAATCGGCCGCTCGACATGAGCGTCCGAGCCGGGGACCCACACGTGTTACTGGGGTGAATCCCTTCCGTCGCACTCGCGGCGAGGGGTAGGGCTGATCTTCCGGCCCGAATCCGTCAGCTAACTCGGTCGGCGGGTGAACGGAAGAATTGGAGAACAACCCCTCGTGGTCTCGCAGAACAACAAGCGTGCAGTGCGTCGCGCCCTCGTCGCCGGTGCCCTCGCGCTCGGTGCAATCACCGTCACCGCCGGACCGGCGATGGCAGAGCCCGTCACCATCCCCGGTGTCGGCACTTTCGAACTTCCCGCAGGTGTGACCCTGCCTCCGGAGGTCACCAACCTCATTCCGCCTGCTCCTGAAGCCGCCCCCGCCGCCCCGTTCACCGCGCCGTTCAGTTCGGTCGGTCAGCGGGCAGCCGACGCCGCGCTCAGCAAAGTCGGCTCTCCGTACGTCTACGGCGCCACCGGCCCGAACGCGTTCGACTGCTCGGGTCTTGTGCAGTGGGCGTACCAGCAGGTCGGACTCAGTGTCCCGCGTACGAGCTACCAGCAGGCCACTGCGGGTCAGGCTGTGTCGGTCGGTGCGCTGCAGCCCGGCGACGTCGTCTCCTTCTACGGCGGCAGCCACACCGGTATCTACATCGGCAACGGCAACATCGTGCACGCCTCGACCTCGAGCCAGCCGGTGAAGGTCGCTCCGCTGGACTCGATGCCTGTGGACGGCGCTCGCCGTTTCTGATCGACGAGCAGTGCCTTGTGAGGGTGGATCGGTGGCTACCGGTCCACCCTCACTTCATTGACGGGTGCGGCCTATGGTGGCGAACACCGCAAATAACGAATTGCGATGCGCTACCCGTGGGTAGACACGAAGCTATACGGTTCCGTAACCTGATCGAGATCTTTGCGAAAGGAAGACAAGCGTCGTGTTCTCCGTTCCCGTCAGACGGTCCGTTCGCACTGCTCTCACCGCATGGGTACTTCTCCTCCTTGCTCTGACCTCCGCGCCGGCCGTGGCCGACCCCATCGGCGACAGTCCCACCGCCAAACTCGAGCATCTCGCCGACCTGTCACGTCGGTCCGAGCAGGCCACCGAAGCGCTGCACCACGCAGGGGTCGAACTGGAAGCCCGGCTCGCGGAGCAGCGCGACCTCGATGCTCGTGCCGCCGCCGATCGCGACGCGCTCGCCGTAGCTCAGGCCGAAGTGGCCCGCTTCAAACCCACTGTCGACAAGCTCGCCCAGGCCAACTACCGAGGTTCGCGCACCAATCGTCTCTTCGCCGTGATGGTCAGCGACTCGCCCCAGCAGTTGCTCGACCAGATGGTGATGCTCGACGTCCTCGGCGCGCAGACCGATCGTGAGATCGAAGGGTTCCGCCGGGCGACCGACGCAGCAGTGGCCGCCGCGTCGGCATCTCAGGACTCGGCCGAAGCCGCGCGCGTTGCAGCCGAACAGGCGCAGACGCTGCGCGACGACCTCCAGCGTCAGGAAACCGAACTCGAAGTACAGATCGCCGCTGTTCTCGAGGCCTTCGACAACCTGAGCGACGAGGAGAAGTCGATCCTCGCAGGGACCCCGTTCCCACCCGGTCTCGACGCCGACCGCATCATGCAGCACCTCATCCCCGGCAACGGCGCGGGAGCCCTTCGAGCCGCACTCACCCGGATCGGCGACCCCTATGTGTGGGGAGCCACCGGACCCGACCAGTTCGACTGCTCCGGACTCGTGGTCTGGGCGTACCAGCAGGTCGGAAAGACCGTGCCGCGATCAAGTCAAGCGCAAGCTCAGGGCGGAACGCCGGTCTCGCGCGAGAACCTCCAGCCCGGCGACGTCATCATCTTCTACAACGACGCCTCCCACGTAGGCATCTATGCGGGGGATGGAAACATCGTGCATGCCTCCACGTTCGGTGTCCCCGTCAAGGTGCAGTCGATGGACAGCTTCCCGTTCCACAGTGCGCGGCGCTACTGACCGTCTCCGGAGACCTACCGACACGACAGTCGGCACAGAGCATGGCGGGAGACGCCGCATACACTTGCCGCCGTGCCCGCGCCGGAGACCCTGCCCCGAATCCGTCGTCGACTGCCGTGGGAATGGATCGGGCTCGCCGCCCTCGTGGTTGCGGCGACGACAGTCGGAGTGCTGTTCGTCGACCTCGACGCAGATGAGCAATCCGAATCCGCCGTCCGTGTGGAGTTGCAAGCGCTTCTCGATTCCTGGGCGGAAGCCGTACGTACCGACGACCGTGCAGCATTCGCCGGGATTGTCGACACCGGTACCGGTACCGGTCCCGAGTTGCTCGAGGCGGAGGTCGACCGTGCCCGGGCGCTTCGCAGCGTGCCGTTGGCCGATTTCGGATACGAACTCGGCGCCGAACCGACAGTCGGTGTTCCCGGTGAGGTGAGCGACCGGTTCGGAGGCGACCCCGTACGGTCGCTCACGGCGCTGCTGCGGTACGAGATCGCCGGCGTCGACGAGGCGCCGACGCGTAAGCCCGTCACACTGCTGGTGGTTTCTCGCGACGACGGATGGAAGATCGCGTCCGACCGACCCCTTCCCGATTCGGTGTCCACGACGTGGAGAGGCCCGTGGGATCACGGACCGCTCGACGTGACGACGACCGCGACGGCGGGTGGCACGTCGATGATCCTCGCTCACCCCGACACGGCCGACCTTGCCGCTGACATCGCGGACGAACTGCCCTCCGCTGTCGACGCGGTCTCGAAAGTATGGGGGGCCGACTGGCCGAAACGATCGCTCATCTGGGTTACCTCGAGTCGCGACGAGTTCACCGACCTGGTGGGCACTGCCCACAACGGTGACGAGATCGCAGCGGTCGCGATCTCCGATGCGGTCGACCCCGAGCGCGACAGAGCAACCGGCCAACGCATCGTCTTCAGCCCGGCGGCCGGCAGTCGACTTTCGCGACAGGGTCTGCGCGCGGTGCTCCGGCACGAGTTGACGCACATCGCGGCGCGGCCGCGAACTGTGGATGGATCACCGCTGTGGATCCTCGAGGGATACGCGGACTACATCGGCTACCGGTCCGACGACGGGGTGCCCGTGACCGGCGCAGATCTCCGCCGCATCGCCCCGAACCTCGCCGAGGATGTCGTTCTCCGTGGCGCACCGTCGCAGATCCCCACGGACGACGACTTCGCTGACCCGGACCGATCCCGCACCGCCTACGAGACCGCGTGGAGTCTCGCGGCATTCCTTGCCGAAGAGCACGGCCGAGATCAGCTGACCGCCCTGTACCGTGCACTCGCCGACGGCCCCGCAGGCGACGACCTGAGCCATGACTTCGCCGCTACTGTGGGAGCGAGTGTGGATGAGGTCGTCGACCGGTGGGGCGAGTGGCTCTCGAACCGACTCTGACACGCTCTCCCGTCGACGGGGCCCCGTACAGCGGGCCCGAACTCCACGCCCTACGGTAGAGCCATGTCGCGAACGCTGCTGGTGACCAACGACTTTCCGCCCCGGCCTGGAGGCATCCAGTCGTATCTGCGGTTGTTCGCGGCGCAACTGCCCGCCGACGAGATCGTCGTGTATGCACCGCGTTGGCGCGGAGACAGTCACCTCCGCTACGACGCGGACCAGCCGTTCGAGGTTGTGCGGCATCCGACCACCCTGATGCTGCCGACTCCCGCGGTCGCGCGTCGCGCGTCTCGTCTGCTCGCCGACACCGGGTGTGACACGGTGTGGTTCGGTGCCGCCGCGCCGCTGGCATTGCTGGCTCCCGTACTGCGGCGCTCCGGCGCCGAACGGATCGTGGCGAGCACACACGGTCACGAAGTGGGTTGGTCGATGGTGCCCGGCGGCCGACAGGCGCTGCGTCGGATCGGCAACGAGACCGACACCGTTACTTTCGTCAGCCGGTACACCCGAGGCCGGTTTGCGGCGGCGTTCGGTCCCGAGGCCGGTCTCGAACATCTGCCGTCGGGCGTCGACACCGAGGTGTTCCGGCCCGACCCCGCAGCGCGTGCCGAACTCCGCGCACGGTACGGACTCGGTGACAGACCGACGGTGCTGTGCCTGTCGAGGCTGGTGCCCCGGAAAGGTCAGGACGTGCTGATTCGGGCACTGCCCGAAATCCGACGTCGCATCGACGGAGCCGTGCTCGTGATCGTCGGCGGAGGCCCGTATGAGAACGCGCTGCGTGAGCTGGCGCGTAAGAACGGCGTCGAGGATCACGTCGTCATCACAGGCGGTGTGCCCGCCGCAGAGCTTGCAGCACATCACACGATCGCGGACGTGTTCGCGATGCCGTGTCGCACGCGCGGTGCCGGACTCGATGTGGAAGGTCTCGGGATCGTCTACCTCGAGGCTTCCGCCACAGGTGTCCCGGTGGTCGCGGGGAGGTCCGGCGGTGCCCCCGAGACGGTCCGGGACGGGGAGACCGGATTCGTCGTCGACGGCACCTCGGTCTCCGCTGTCGCGACCGCGATAACCGGTGTCCTCGCCGACCCCGACCGGGCAGCGGCGATGGGAGCTGCGGGTCGGCGGTGGGTGTCGACCCAGTGGCGCTGGGATGTTCTCGGCGCCAAGCTGCGGGAGCTGCTGAGCGGAACGCCGCAACGGCCGGGAATCACGCACCGAACCGCGGGGTGACGAACGGGCGGGGTGCCGAATATGTGAAGCTGTCCGCGTGAGCAGCATTCAGGTGTCGGATCAGAGCTTCATTGCGGCGGACCCCGTCCACATCGCTGCGGAGATCGCAGCTCCGGACCGCTGGCGGGTGTGGTGGCCGGACCTCGCGTTGACCGTCCGCGAGGACCGCGCGGAGCAGGGAATCAGGTGGGCCGTGTCCGGTTCGCTGACCGGGACGATGGAAGTATGGCTCGAGCCCTCACTCGACGGTGCGATCATCCACTACTTCCTGCACTGCGAACCGACCGGCATCGCCCCCGAACGAGTGGCCGAACTCGACCTGCCGGCCATGAACCGGGAACGCAGGGTCGCGGGGAAGAAGATGACCTTCGAGGTCAAGGCTCGGCTCGAAGCGGGACGCCCCGCCGGGGAGGCTCCCAGCGACCGGTCCTGAGCGGACCGATACCGTGTCGATACGGTGTGTGGTAGACAACGGCGTCGGTATCGGCTCCTCCGAACATGGAGGCGGCCGCGCACCTTCAGTACACGGGACGGACTGAAAAGGAGTCTTCGTCGAATGGCCGAGAAGACCAAGAGGTCGATCACCATCGATGCACCGGCAGATCAGGTGATGGCTGTGATCGCGGACTTCGACGCCTATCCCACCTGGGTGGAGGCGGCCAAGACGGTCGAGGTCCTCGAGCGGAGGCCCGACGGTCGCGCGGAAACCGTCCGTTTCGTCCTCGACGCGGGGATCGTCAAGGACACCTACGTCCTTCGATACCGCTGGGCGCAGGACGGGCGCGCAGTCAGCTGGAAGCTCGAGAGCGGCGAGATCCAGAAGGCGCAATCGGGGAGCTACGTCCTCGGAGACGCCCCGGGCGGGGGCACAGTGGTCGACTACGAACTCACCGTCGACCTGACCATCCCGATGATCGGCCTGTTCAAGAGAAAGGCCGAGAAGGTGATCACGGATACCGCACTGAAAGAACTGAAGAAGCAGGTGGAAGGCTGAGCGCCGAGAGCGGGACGGCACCCGCCCGCGTAAGGCTGTTCCTCGGTAAGGGAGGAGCGGGTAAGACCACTCTCGCAGCAGCAACGGCTCTGACCGATGCGCGCGCCGACGGCTCCGTGCTCCTCGTCTCCATAGATCAGGCGCACTCGCTGGCCGATGTTCTCGCGGTCGATGCGGGGTCCGGTCTCACGTCCGTGTGCGACGGTCTCGACATCCTCGAAGTCGATTCACTCGGGTTGCTGGAGCAGCACTATGCGAGCCTGCATCGACTCGCAACCTTCGCGGGGGGACACGAACACGCCGGCCAGTTCGATCTACCGGCCCCCGAGGAACTCATCGGATTGCCTGCAGTGCAAGAGCTTCTCGCGCTCACCGAAGTGGCCCGCCTCGCCGCTGACGGACGATGGCGCACCGTGATCGTCGACGCACCCGCATCTGCCGACGCATTCCGCTCGATCGCATCGCCCCGCACGTTCGCCGACTACATGGATCGAATCTGGCCGCAACACAGTCGGATTGCCGCCGCGACCGGATCCGACCCCCGATTGATGATGGTCGTGGCCCTCTACGACAGGATTCTGGGAGGACTCGGCGCGCTACGCGACCTGCTCGACGATCGCACCCGTACAGGCGCGACACTTGTGACGACTCCGGACCGCGCAGGGTTCGCCGAATTGCGTCGGCTTCGTTCCTGGACCGCGATGGCCACCTTGCGGCTCGACGCCGTGATCGTCAACGGGCTCCTGCCCGACCTCGGCGACGACGGGTCCGCCGCCGAGTGGGTCGCAGCTGTGCGGGCGGCGCAGTCCGCCGTCGTGGACGAGATCCGTGTGCTGGTCACCGAGGCTCCGGTAGTCGTATACGAGCGGCGGAACAACGAACCGATAGGCTTACGGGCGCTCGGCGAGATGGCGCAGGACCACCGAGACGACCGGGATCCGCCGCGGCCGGGGAGAGACGTCGAACCGGTCCGGATCGGTCACGACACTGGAACAGGGGTGGACGCGGTGTACACGATGCGAATGCACCTCCCGGTCGCCGACCCTTCGTCACTCACCCTGGGCAGGGTGGCCGACGACCTCGTCGTGGGCGCCGACGGAATTCGTCGCCGGCTGCGTCTGGCATCCGGCCTGCGTCGGTGCACGGTCTCCGAGGCAGAATTCGACGGAACCGACCTGCTGCTGCGATTCGTCCCTGATCCGGCGGTGTGGCCGAAGTGAGTTCGGATCACGACGACCTCCTGAACGACCTGAGGATCCTCGCCGATACCGTCCTCGACCGTGTCGAGGCCCTGGTCGATCAGGTGACGGCGCACGACGGTGCGGCGCAGACGGACGCGGCGACGAACAACGATGCGGCCGAGTCGAGTGCACCTGCACCTTCTGCAGGAGGTTGTACCTGGTGCCCGCTTTGCGCGGTCGCAGCTCTCGTCCGGGGTGAGAACCACGAGTTGATCGCCAAGCTGGCATCGCAACTCGCTGCGCTGATCGCGATCGTCCGCGAGCTGCTAGCGCGTTTCCTGCCCCCTCCGCCGACCGAGCCCGGCAGCAGTCCGGACGGTACACCGCCTCCGGAGCCACCCGATCGAGGTGGTTTCGTACCCATCTCCGTCACTATCCGTCCCTGACAGCGGACACTGGCGATATGGCGCAACCCGAACGGCACACCATCGGTATCGACGTGGGCGGCACAAGCATCCGTGCCGCCGTGGTCGATGCGTCCGGTGCGGTGATCGACTCTGCTCGAGCACCGACACCGGGTTCGGTGCCGGTGCTCGAGGACGCGCTGCACAGGGTCGTGCGGCTACTCGGCGACCGCAACGACGTCTCGGCAGTAGGGCTGGCAGTCGCCGGATTCCTCAGCGCGGACTGCCGCACCGTCCGTTTCGCCCCACACCTGCCGTGGGTCGATGCCCCGATCGCAGAACGGCTCACCGCCCGGTTCGGACTTCCGGTGATCCTCGAACACGACGGGAATGCGGCGGGCTGGGCCGAGTACAGGTTCGGTGCTGCCGCGGGCAGTCGCATCGCGGTGCTGGTAGCGCTGGGCACCGGCATCGGCGCCGCGTTGATGCTGGACGGCCGAATCTTCCGAGGCGCGCACGGAGTGGCTCCCGAACTCGGCCACCTGCAGGTGGTGCCGGGTGGCAGGCCCTGTCCCTGCGGTAAACGAGGGTGTTGGGAGCGATACTGCAGCGGCACCGCGCTGGTCGACATCGCAGTCGAGATGCTCGCCGCAGATCCGGGGCGTTCGCAATTGGTTGCCGGAACGACTGCGGATCCGGGATCGCTGACCGGTCGCCGGATCGCCGGTGCTGCGCAGGACGGAGATCCTCTCGCGCTGGCAGCCATGGCCGAGTTCGCACGCTGGCTGGGGGTGGGGTTGTCGATCGTCGCCGATGTGTACGACCCGGAACTCATCGTTGTCGGCGGGGGAGTGTCGGGGTCGGCGTCGCTGTTCCTCGACGACGCGCGAGAGCACTACGCGGCGGCGTCGACCGGGGCCGGACACCGACCTCTTGCCAGGGTTCGCGCCGCACAACTCGGGGACGCCGCAGGACTGATCGGTGCTGCTGACCTCGCACGCCGGGCCATGGCGGACGGTCACGAACCCTCGGTGTTCTGAGATTCTCGTCACTTACTGCTCGTTCGCGTGGAGCCGGGCACGTCGGCGGTGTGCGTGTGACCCTCGAATCGACGTAGAGTCGACCGGCGGGCTTGGTGAGCCCGCGTCGACGATCCCGGGAAGGTTTGCCATGTGGTACTGGCTGTTCAAGTACGTCCTGCTGGGCCCACTGCTTTGGCTTATGGGCAGGCCCAAGTTCGAAGGCGGCGAGAACATCCCGACGGGTGGACCCGCCATTCTCGCCAGCAACCATCGCGCCGTGCTCGACTCGTTCTATCTGCCGTTACTGGCGAAACGACGTATCACCTTCCTTGCCAAGAGCGAGTACTTCACCGGCACCGGGCTCAAGGGGCGATTCCAGCGCTGGTTCTTCTCCTCCGTCGGCCAGGTTCCGATCGACAGGACGGGTGCGGATGCCGCGCAGGACGCACTGAACGCCGGCGCGCGGGTTCTCGCGCAAGGCAAGCTACTCGGTATCTACCCGGAAGGCACTCGTTCGCCCGACGGACGTCTGTACAAGGGCAAGACCGGACTGGCGCGTCTCGCACTCGAGACAGGAGTACCCGTCATTCCCGTCGCGATGATCGGTACCGACAAGATGAACCCGATCGGCTCCAAGATGTGGAAGCCGGCCAAGATCACTGTTCGGGTCGGTGAGCCGATCGACTTCTCCCGGTTCGAGGGAATGGGAGGAAACCGCTTCGTCGAGCGCACTGTCACCGACGAAGTGATGTACTCCCTCATGCGGCTGTCCGGTCAGGAGTACGTCGACGTCTATGCCGCCTCGTTGAAGGACGTGTCTCCGAAGGCTACGGCGACACCGACCGACCCTGCCGTCACACCCGAGGCCGACCGCATGCCCGACACCCAGGCGGGGTGACGCACGGCGTCGCGGGCATAATGTGACGACGTGCGCTACTTCTACGACTGCGAGTTCATCGAGGATGGACGCACCATCGAACTCGTATCGATAGGTGTGGTCTGCGAGGACGGGCGCGAGTTCTACGCGGTGTCCACCGAGTTCGACCCGGAGCGTGCAGGCCCGTGGGTTCGTCGCAATGTTCTACCCAAGTTGCCGCCCCAGAACCACCCTGCCTGGAAGTCGCGGAGCCGCATCCGAGACGACCTCCTGAAATTCCTCGTGCCCCGTGTGGGTATTCGGCCCGAGTTGTGGGCGTGGATCGGTGCATACGACCATGTGGCGCTGGTCCAGCTGTGGGGGTCGATGCCGGAGCTTCCCGATGTACTGCCCCGTTTCACACGTGAGCTGCGGCAGCATTGGGAACAACACGGGTCCCCGGTGCTCCCGCCGGTGCCCGACGACAACCACGATGCGCTGACGGATGCGCGTCACAATCTCGCGAAGTTCGACGCAATCGAGGTGGCCCGCCGGACGCGATGAGCCGGGTCTGTGTGACCGGCTGCGGTCGGGGCCATATCCTGGTGGAGTGAACTGGACCGTCGACGTACCGATCGACCGCTTGCCCGAACTTCCGCCGCTGCCCTCGGAACTGCGCGAAAAGCTCGACATCGCGTTGTCCAAGCCTGCGCTGCAGCAGCCGACATGGCCTGAAGACCAGGCCGCGGCAATGCGGACCGTCCTCGAGAGCGTCCCGCCGATCACCGTGCCCCGCGAGGTAGAGGAACTGCAGAATCAACTCGCGGCCGTCGCGAGGGGTGAGGCCTTCCTGCTGCAGGGCGGTGACTGCGCCGAGACGTTCATGGACAACACCGAACCGCACATCAAGGGCAACATCCGCACACTGCTGCAGATGGCTGTCGTCCTGACCTACGGTGCGTCGACCCCGGTCGTCAAGGTCGCGCGTATTGCCGGGCAGTACGCCAAGCCGCGCTCGTCCGACACCGACGCCCTCGGGTTGCCGTCGTACCGCGGCGACATGGTGAACTCCATCGTCGCCGACGCGGCTGTCCGCGGGCACGACCCATCCCGTTTGGTCCGGGCGTACGCCAACGCAAGCGCCGCGATGAACCTGGTGCGTGCAGTCACCTCCGGTGGCGAAGCAGACCTGCATCGCGTCCACGACTGGAATCGCGAATTCGTCGCGTCGTCGCCGGCCGGAGCCCGCTATGAGGCACTGGCCTCGGAGATCGATCGTGGCCTGCGATTCATGGACGCCTGCGGGGTCATCGACCCGAACCTGCGCGCCGCGACCATCTACGCGAGTCATGAAGCGCTCGTGCTCGACTACGAGCGCGCGATGCTGCGCCTCGACACCACCGGAGACGAGCCCCGCCTGTACGACCTGTCGGCCCACTTCCTGTGGATCGGCGACCGGACCAGGCAGCTCGACGGTGCCCACATCGCTTTTGCGGAGCTGCTTTCCAACCCGATCGGTCTGAAGGTCGGTCCCAGCACCACGCCCGAGATGGCCGTGGAGTACGTCGAACGCCTCGACCCCCACAACAAGCCCGGTCGGCTCACCCTGATCTCGCGGATGGGGCACTCGAAGGTCCGCGACCTGCTGCCCGGCATCATCGAGGCCGTCGAGGCCACCGGTCACAAGGTCATCTGGCAGTGCGACCCGATGCACGGCAACACCCACGAGTCGTCGACCGGGTACAAGACCCGCCATTTCGACCGGATCGTCGACGAGGTCCAAGGTTTCTTCGAAGTGCACCGTGCCCTCGGCAGTCACCCGGGCGGGATCCACATCGAGCTGACCGGCGAAGACGTCACCGAATGCCTGGGCGGAGCACAGGACATCTCCGACGTCGACCTGCACGGGCGGTACGAGACCGCGTGTGATCCGCGACTGAACACACAGCAGTCCATCGAGTTGGCGTTCCTCGTCGCCGAGATGCTGCGCGGTTGAGCCGACGGGCGAGCCCGGCCGGTCCATCCGGCCGGCCAACCGAGGACCGTGGAGCAGAACGGATCAGGGCACGGCGGTCAGCACGACCGTAGTGCCCGGTTCGGTTCTGCTCCCGGCAGCGGGACTCTGCCCGATCACCACGGATCGGTCCGAGTCGGCGAGCTGTCGCACTTCCACATCCAGTCCCAACCGCTCCAGTTCTTCTCGTGAAGACCCGACCGAACGCCCCATCATGGACGGCACCTTCACCGCGTTCGACACGAGCAGTGTCACTGTGCCGCCCGCTCCGACCCGGTCACCCTCGGATGGATCGGTTCCGGAGACCCGGCCCGCGTCGACATCGGGATCGAACACCTCTCGTTCGTCCTGGACTGTCAGGCCGGCCTTCTCGAGTGCCGCGCGCGCGGCGTCGACCGTTCGGCCCTCCAGATCGGGAAGTTCCACTGGTGCAGCACCCTTGCTGATGATCACCTCGACCTTCGCGCCGACCGGGAGCACGGTGCCCGGGGCGGGATCGAGCGCCGCCACCGACCCCTCCGGGACCGATGTGCTGAACGCCGTCCCGCCGTCGACCGGTTCGAACGTGCGCCGCCGCAGTTCGTCCTCGACCGTGTTCCGGTCGCCCCCGCCAGGGACCCCCGGCACCGTCGGTCGCCCCAACGATACGAGCAGCGCGACGGTGTCGCCGCGCGGAACCTGCGAGCCCGCCGCCGGATCGGTACCGAGCACCGTGTCGATCGGAACCGCGTCCGAATACTCACCGCGGGTCTCCACCACCGCACCGGCCGTCTCGACGGCTGCGGCAGCCGCGGCAGCATCCATGCCCTGTACCGCAGGAATGTCGATCATCCGCCCCGACCCGAGCCACCATCCGGCCAGGCCCATGAACAGTGCGAGTACGACGATCCCGACGATCCAGCCGGTGGTGGTGCGTCGGGAGGCACGTCGGTTCGCGCGGTAATCGACCTGCGTGCTGTCGCCGGCTCCGGGACCATCGTTGTGACGTCCCTGGATTTCGTCTCGGGCGTGCTCTCGCGTGACGACCTTGGTGTGCTGCGGTTGGGCGTGGCCCTGCGGGGTCGGCGAAGCCGCCGCCCGATGGACCACGGTCGGGGCCGCATCCGCGGTAGCCGCAGCCTGCGGCCTGATCGCGGTGGTCTCGGGAACTGCGCTCCCCGTGAGCGACGGCGGTGTGGGGGCCGAGGCAGTCTTCGCCGTGATCGCGGATTTCCGGGGCGCCGGGACCCGGTAGCGAGGAAGATCGAGTGCGTCGCTGAGGTCGGTGAGGGCATCGGCCATCGCACCCGCATCGGCGTATCGTTCGGCCGGCTCACGTTCTGTCGCACGACGTACCAGTGTGTCGAACTCTTCCGGAACACCGTCTATCCAGGTTCCGGGATCGGGTACGTCATTCTCGACGCGCTGATACGCAACCGACAGCGACGTATCGCCAGTGAAAGGGGTGCGTCCGGTCAGCATCTCGAAGATCAGTACGCCGGTCGAGTACACGTCGCTGCGCGCGTCGGCATTACCGGTTGTGACCTGCTCCGGCGAGAGGTAGGCGGCCGTACCCAAGATCACACTGCGCGAGGTCGTATTCGCGGCCGCCACTGCGCGGACAAGCCCGAAATCGGCGATCTTCACCTCGCCGTTCCGAGAGATGAGGATGTTCTCGGGTTTGACGTCGCGGTGCACGAGGCCGGCCCGATGGGCTACCGCGAGCGCACCGAGCACGGGCGCTGCCACAGCAGCGGCGGCGTGCGGAGGCATGGGTCCGCGCTCGCGAAGTAGCTCGCGAAGTGTGCCTCCTTCGACGAGTTCCATGACGAGGAATACGTCGTCACCATCTTGTCCTTGGTCGTATACCGCGACGAGACCCGGATGGTTGAGTCGCGCCACCGACCGGGCCTCGAACTCGAACCGCGCGAGGAACTGGGGGTCGGCAGCGAACTGGTGGTCCATGACCTTCACCGCGACCGGGCGATCGAGACGTTGGTCGGTAGCGCGGTACACGGTCGACATGCCACCGCGGGCAATCCGTGCTTCGATCAGATAGCGCCGGTCGAGGAGCTTGCCGACCACGTGGTCGCCTCCAGCGGTCACCCGGTGTACCCCCGTTGTCTCTGTGTCCCGATTTCGTCCCTGTCGATCGTAGTCATGGCGCCGACAGGTGGTCGCGTACGTGCCCTCCATTCATCGGCGATACGGTGGAACTGTGAGCACTATTCCGTACTGCGACGATGTCCTCGACCGGACCGTTCCCGTTTTGCAGCTCGTCGACGTGGCCAAGCAACTCGATCTCGCCATCACTCGCGTTCATCAGTTGTTGCGCGACCGCCAGCTGATCGCGTTCAAACGAGACCGCGTTCCCGTCGTTCCCGAGGTGTTCTTCGATGACACCGGAGCTATCGCCAAGGGCCTTCCGGGACTCATCGCGGTGCTCCACGACGGTGGATTCGCCGACACCGAGATTCTGGAATGGATGTTCCGGGAGGACGACAGTCTCCCCGGCGGAAATGCCATCAACGCGTTGCACACCGATTCGATGCGGGAAGTGGTCAGGCGGGCGCAGTCGTCGGCATTCTAGGACGCTCGGCCATCGCCGGGTGAGGTCTTGCGGGGTCGTCCCGCTATCGCGCCCGAGGCTGCCTGCATCGCCGCGACGGACATCCGTGTGCGGCGCGGGACCACCACACGTCGATCCAGGACCCGGTAACCGCTGTGCTCGACCTCGTCGAGGATTCGGCTGTACAGCACGAACGCGGTGCGGATTCCCGGCCGGACGCGGCCGGGAAGCAGGTCCAGTCCGGGTTCGGCTTCGCGGTAGCGGTTCCTGGTCAACGCAACGGCGTGTGCGAGGGCGCGTCGTACCCGAGGATCGGGGCGACGGTGGCTCCTGCTCGCGCGGAGCAGGTCGTCGTCGACACCGAATGCCGTCCACAGATCGTTCGGCAGGTACACGCGGTCACGTTCGAGGTCCTCACCGACATCACGTATGAAATTGGTGAGCTGGAACGCTTCGCCGAGGGCACTCGCATACGGCCCTGCCCTGTCGATGTCATCGACGCCGAACACCGTGAGCAGCTGCAGGCCGATCACAGCGGCCGATCCGTACATGTACTCGCGCAGCTCTGCCATGTCGCGATATCGGACACGGTGTTCGGTGGTGCCGGGGATGTCCATGCGCATCGACCGGAGGAAGGCCTCGAAATACTCCACAGGGATGTCGTAGCGAGCGATGGTCGCGGCGAGCGCCCGGACCACCAGGCCGGTCGGATCAGGTATCCCAGGATTGCCCTTCAGGGCTTGATGTAGACGTGCGTCCGCGTCATCGACCCCGCGCGCAGCCGCAGCCGGATCATCGACAGCGGTGACGTCGACTATGTCGTCGACGATGCGCGCGAAGCCGTAGAGGGCGTGCACCGCTCGCCGCCGCTCTTTCGGCAGCAACCGAGCGGCGAGATCGTAGGTGCGACCGTGTGTGGCGGTCAGCGACGCACAGTACGCGAACGCGTCGTCGAGGTGGCCGGGTGCCACCGGACCACGAGCGTTCTGCACGCGTGGTGCAGGCACAGTCGTGCTCACCGTGTGGTTGTGCGCAGGTGCAGTGGGTCGGGACTGCGCAACGACAGCGCGGCGACGACTGCAGCGAACACAGCGAGTGCAACATGTGCGATGTTGTACATCCCGATCGAGCCGTCCGGATTGAAGATCAGCATCAACCACGTCGACAACGCAACGAGGATCATCAGGGTGCGTGTCGACATCATGAACGCCGCCGCAACGACTAGCGGCCACGAGTAGTACCAGGGCAACGCAGCCGGCGACAGAAGCGTCACGGCCGTGAGTGCGATGACGATGCCGAGGACGGCGTCGCGTTCGGTGCGGCGGAAACGCCACCATGCGTAGACCAGGATGATGGCGAGAGCGATCATGCAGAGCATCCGGGTCACGTCGAGTACGGAACCCAGACGCCACGGTGTGAACCAGGTGATCGCATGGCCCATCATCGTCGGAAGCGAAAGCCAGTTGATGATCTTCGACGATCCGGACAGTGCTGTCAGCCACCCGATGCCGACTCCGGCGATCAACGAGGTACCACCGAACACGAAGACGAACACCGCGACCCCGATGCCGGCTGTCTTGACGAACGATTTGATGGGGGACAGGGGTTCGCGACCTTCGGCGAGTGCGCGGTCGCGTTCATGGATCATCCACACCCACACCAGGAAGGGCAGCGCGAGTCCGGCAGTGGCCTTGATCGCGGCACCCAGCGATACCAGCGCGAAGCCACTGAGATGGCGTCCTTCGAGCACGAGCACGATCCCGGCGAGCATCAGCCCGACCATCAGCAACTCGTTGTGCACACCCCCGACGAGGTGTACGAGGACGAGGGGGTTGAGGACCGCCAGCCACAACGCCACCGTGGGATTGCCGCCCATCCGGCGTGCGAGCCGGGGCACGCCCCAGGCCATGAGTACCAGACCGGGCAGCATGAGTAGACGCCACAGCCACGTGCCCGTCACGACGTTGTCGCCGGTGACCGATGTGATGCCGGCTCCGAGCAGTAGATGGACCGGACCGTAGGGGGTGGTCGTCGTTGTCCAGACGTTACTCACGTTGTCGAGCAACAGGCCCGGGTTGACGACGGGGCCTTCCGAGTACGGATCGAAACCCTCGCGCAACATGGCGCCCTGAGCAAGATACGAGTAGGCGTCCCGGCTGAACATCGGGGTGGCGACCAGCAGTGGAACGGTCCATGTGGGCAGGACCTTCCAGAGGTCGCGGACCGATGCTCGGTCGGCGAGCACCGCACGCCCCAGCCGGACCCATGCACCGATCATCAGCAGGACACCGATCCAGATGATGATCGTGGAGATCAGATGACCGTGTCCGAATCGCAGCCACGAGAGGTACATGTCTTCGAGCAGCGGGTCGACTCGGCGCACACTGCCTGCGCCGAAGCTGCCGAAGGTTACGAAGGCTGCTCCGCAGGCTCCGAGAATCGCCGCATTGCCGGCAGGGCCACGAAGGAAATCGGCCGCACTACGGCGACGTCCGGGCGGTTCCGGGGACGGAATTTCCGTTGCCGGTTCGATGGCCGACCGATCACCGGGATCGGCTTCGGAAGCGGCAGGGGACGACATGGGTACGATTCCTCCCCCGGAAGTCGCGTTGGTGCTGGGCGCAGCTGACAAGAACGATGACACAGTTTAGTGGAGCCGGAAAAGGCGGCGCGTCCGCCTCGGCGACGGCGTGGCGCGGACCTCAGTGCTACTGCCGGCCGACACCGAGGCGCTCGGCAGCGAGCCGACCCGACAACAGCACCGTAGGGACCCCCACACCCGGCACGGTTCCGGACCCCGCGAGAACGACATTGGGATGCCGCGGGTCCAAATTGCGACGACGGAACGGGCCGGTCTGCCGGAACACGTGGGCACTTCCGAAGGGACTCCCCGCCGACATACCCTGGGCTGCCCACGTCGCGGGTGTGTCGATGTGATCGACGTCGAATCCCGAGGTGATTCCCGCGTATCCGCGGGCGTCCAGAGTGGCGAGCAGTTCCTTGGAGTAAGGACCTGCGAGCGCATCCCACGCCAACGGCGCGCTGTCGAGGTTGGGGCAGGGCGCGAGTACGGACAGTGGTTCGTGCTCGGCCCCGTTGCGGCGGAGCAACAAGTCCGGATCCGATAGTGCAGGCCGCGTGACGAGCAGCGATGGATCGGTCATCAGCCGTCCCCGCCCACGGGGGGCGGTGATCTCGCGGAAGGTGCCGTCCCACCGCGCACCGAACTCGATGACGTGATGGTGCTTTGCCTGCCACGCACTGCTGACTGCGGTAGGTACGGTGCCGTGCAGGACGACCGCCGACGGGGACGCGAGTGTCCTCCGGAACCGTGGGGAAGGCATGAGCGCATCGACTACGGGCAGGTCGGGAGTCAGGACCGTGGCGTCACACGGGTAACAGGTTCCGTCCGCGGTATGAACGCTGCAGACGCGATCACCTGCGAACCGCAGTTCGGTGACCTCGGCTCCGAGCTGCAATCTGCCCCCCGCACGAACGAAGGCATCGGCCATCGCGCGGGCAACGGTGCGCATCCCCCCGTCCACGGCGTAGACACCGAGTGAGGTGTCCATGTGCGGGATCGCGCCGTACACCGCGAGGGCGCGTGCAGGGGTCACTCCCGCATACAGTGCCTGGAAGGTGAACACCTTCCGCAACCGAGGATCGTGTATCCGGCGGTTCACCTGTTTACCGAGCCTGCCGAACCCGCCGAGCCGGACGAGTTTCACCAGGTCGTGCAGGGCCGCCGGTGAGGAAACCAGGTCGAGCGGCGAATCGAAGTTCGCGTTCATGAACCGGTCGAACTCGGTGTCGAAGATGTCCGCGAGCCATCGCCGCAATGTCAGGTATCGGCGCGCCTCCTCAGCGCCGCACACCCGGGTGATCTCGGCGACCATCGAGTCCGGGTCCGAGTGCACGTCGAGCGTGCTGCCATCGGCGAACCGGGCGTGATAGGCGGGGGAGAGCCGAGTGGTGTGCAGCGGCGGGTGCAGGGTGCTGGCGTCGGCGCCGACGGCGGCGAGCGCGTCGTCGATCAGTTCGGGCATCGTCAGGACGGTCGCCCCGTTATCGATCTCGTAGCCGGGACCGGTGTGGACACCGACGCGGCCGCCCACCGCATCGCCACGTTCGAGCACGGTCACATCTCGTCCGGCGCCACGCAGGTGCAGGGCAGCGGACAGCCCCGCCAGGCCAGCGCCCACCACAACCACTCGCTGTGCGTCGGGAACGGTACGGACGGCCATCACGCCGCGCGCCGCGTCGCGGCCAAAGCCGCCTCACGCAGGAGTGCCGCGCCCTCCTCGGTTGCCCCCGAGGACCCAAGGGTGGCGAACGCCCGCTCGGTGAGCCCGGTGATCTGCTGCTCTACCTTGTCGACAGCGCCGACCTCGACGAGCACGTTGCGTATGTGCTCGACCTGCTCATCGCTCAGATCGGTGCCGATCGACTCCCTCAGGGTCGCTGCGGCAACCGGATCGTCGGCATCTGCTGCTTCCAGCGCCAGCGCGTACAGCACCGTCCGTTTGCCCGAGCGCAGATCGTCGCCGGACGGTTTACCGGTGACCGCCGGATCGCCGAAAACGCCGAGAAGGTCGTCGCGCAGTTGGAACGCAAGGCCGATATCGGTGCCGAAACGGCGGTACGCGTCGATCAACGACTCGTCGGCACCAGCCAGAACTGCGCCGAGATGCAGAGGGCGTTCGATCGTGTACGCGGCGGTCTTGAATCGGTTGACGCGGGCTGCGGCCTCGACCGACTCGTCTGCTGTGGCCTCTCCCGCGATATCGAGATACTGGCCGCCGAGGACCTCGGTGCGCATGGCCGACCAGACCGGGCCGAGCCGCGCTGCAGCCCCGCTGGGGAGTCCGGCCTCGCGGACCATGTCGTCCGCCCACACCAACGCGAGATCGCCGAGCAGGATCGCGACGGCCTGACCGAACTCTGCCGGCGCCCCGCGCCACCCGTTGTTGCGGTGCAGCCCGGCGAAGTCGACGTGCACGGTGGGAAAGCCGCGACGCGTGGTGGACGCATCGATGATGTCGTCGTGGACCAGCGCACCCGCCTGCACCAGCTCGAGTGCCGAGCACGCCCGTAGCACCGCGCCGGCGTGCGGCCCGGCCGGGTCTCCGCCGGCACCGAGCCAGCCGGACCACGCGAACGACGGACGGATCCGCTTACCCCCGCGGAGAACGAACGACTCCAGCGCGGCGACCGCCTCTGGGTAACCTCCACCGACGGTCTCCACGATGGGGGCCTTGGAAGCGAAGAACTCCCGCAGCGCGCCATCGACGAGTTCGGGGAGCGGGACGGGGGGCACGGGTGCGGGTCCGGTGGACAGGGGATTCCTCCTGGTCGAATGCGGCGAGCGTCGCGCGACGGGTCGCGCGGCACCTGCACCGAGCCTATCCGGCGCCTCTCGCCGTCGCCGGTGACCGGTGGCCGGTCGGCGCACCCTATGCTGGACGCGTGGTAGTCGATTTCAGGGGGACCAGTGGGGGCGCGGTGACCGGCGGCGCCGAGCGCGTCGAGCAAGACGGTGACTCGCGCACGCCATCGATCGTGCATCGCCTCGGTGATTCGCGTGGCGGGCGGATCCCGTTCTCTGTCGAATTCTCTCCGCCGCGCGACGCGGACGCCGAGGCACGCCTGTGGCGCGCCGTCCGGGTATTCGAGCGTCTCGGTCCCGCGTTCGTCTCGATGACGTACGGCGCGGGGGGGTCTACGCGCGACCGAACGGTCCGCGTGACCGGCGAACTCGCGGAAGCGACGACGCTGCTGCCGGTGGCGCACCTGACCGCTGTCGGACACAGTGTCGACGAACTTCGGGCGATGGTCGGTGCGTACGCGGATCGAGGTATCACGAATATTCTGGCGTTGCGCGGCGACCCGCCCGGCAACCCGCTCGGCGAGTGGGAGCAGCATCCCGAGGGGCTCGCACACGCCGACGAACTGGTGCGACTCGTACGAGACCTCGGTGACTTCCATGTCGGGGTGGCCTCGTTCCCCGAGGGGCATCATCGTTCACCCGACCTCGATCACGACACCCGGTTTCTGGTGCACAAGCTCCGCGCGGGTGCCGAATACTCCATTACCCAGATGTTCTTCGACGTGGAGCACTACCTGAGGTTGCGCGACCGCGTCGCTGCGTGCGACGCAGAGCAGGCCGCCAAGCCGATCATCCCCGAGATCATGCCGATCACGTCGCTGCGATCGGCGCGCCGCAGCTTGGAGTTGTCCGGATCGAAGCTCCCCGCGGCGCTGGAAGAACGTCTCGTGCGGGCAGCTGGTGACGGGCCGGACGAGAACCGGGCAGCTGTGCGCGAGGTCGGCATCGATGTGGCCACCGAGATGTGCGAACGCCTCATCTCCGAGGGCGCTCCCTGTCTGCACTTCATCACGCTGAACTTCGCGCGGGCCACCAGTGAGGTGCTCACGCGCCTCGGCATCGAAATGCCGGCAACTGCGGCGCAACCGGCCTGACCGCCGTATCGCCTGGCGGTTGCGCTGGTCAGGACCGGCTCCGACCGTTCGATGACGGTCGTGCGGCAGAGGGATTGCGAGTGAACCAGGCCAATGCGCCGATCAGGAGCGTGACGGCCGTGGCGCCGCCCGCCACGATCCCGGCCCATCCCGCAAATCCGCGGGTGTTGGGGTCGGAGTAACGCACTTCTGCGCGCAGCGTGCTCACTTCACCTGCGGGGAGTTTCCACGAGACGATCGAATCGGACTCGCGGTCGCCGTTGGTGGTGGCCACGCGCGCGGGGAAGGCGATGGTGAACTGGACGTCGGTGCCGCGTTCAGGAGCCGCTTCGAGATCGACGCGCCCGGTGAGCGACACGAGGTCGCCTGCACGCTGCAGGGAGAGCTGGAAGGATCCGGCGCTCTGATCGGACATGGTCGCGAGTTGCTGCACCTCGCCGAAGGTCAGGTCGCTGAAGAAGACCTGGCTGCCGACGTATCCGTCCTGTGCGTACTCCTGAATGCGTACTTTTCCGGCCAGGGCCGAGGGAACGGTGAGTTCGGGGCCCTTGTCGTTCTCGTCGATCGGGATCGTCGCCGCGACGACCTGGCCGGAGACCCGATCATCGGATGAGATCCCCATCGACGTCTGGACACGAAGACAACCGGTGAGAGCAGGAACCATCAGGATCAGAAGTCCGAGGGCGGCGATGACCCGGCGGGCGGCGGTCTGGCGAGGGGCGGCCTGGCGGGGGGTGGCTGCGGGGCGAACGGATGTGGAGGACGGCGGCACAGGGATATGGTGCCAGGCCGACGTCGTGCGGTCTGACCATCGGGTCGGATCCGGCGCGTCGTCGGGCTCTCGCGTGAACCTCCGGATCACCGTGAGAGCCGGCCGAGTGTTCTGCGCAGCAGGCCGCCACCACTGTCGGCGAGTGCGACGCGTGCGGCGCTGCGGCCGCTCGATCCCGACACGCCGCCTCCGGGATGCATCGATGCACCTGTGAGATACAACCCGGACGCACCCGGCACGCGGTAGCCCGACAGTTCGGGGACAGGACGCCAGAAGAACATCTGATCGAGTGTCATCTCCACGTGCATGACATTGCCGCCGATCAGTCCCATTTCACGTTCGATGTCTTCGGGCGTTTGCGTGTGTACGTGGCGGATACCCGCGGTGAAGCCGGGGGCCCGGTTCTCCATTTCGGCAATGATCCGGTCGGTCTCGGCGGCGGCTTCCGACTGCCAGCTACGTCCATTGCCGAGCCGGTAGGCGTACCACTGGGACCACAGAGTGATCTGGTGTTCTCCAGGCGGTGCGATCGACGGGTCGAGCGCGGAGAAGCTCATCGCCAGGACAGCGGGCGTCGGCGGCAACTCTCCCGCAAGCGCCGCGCCGTGCGCGAGACGAAGCTGAGCGCGGTCGTCGACGAGCAGTTGCAGACCGGTGGTGTCACCACCGTCGTCGGGTGCGCCGCGATAACGGGGAAGCGAATCGGTTCCGAGTCGGAGCACCATGCCTATGCCAGGACCGACGCGAATCCGTCGTCTCCACGCGCCGATTCGCGAGGCGTCGAATCCGCCCTGTTCGAGCATGTCGAGTGTGGTGAGAATGTGGCATCCGGCGATGACGGTTCGGGCCTCGATGATTCGCCCGGACTCTGTGCGGACCGTCCAGAGATCGCCGGACCGACGGATCTCTACTGCGGCGTCGCCGCACGTCACGGTGCCTCCGTCGGAGGCGAGCCTGGACGTCAGGGCGCGTGTGAGGGCACCACTGCCACCAACGGCTCGTCCGGGCGGCAATGTGTGCATCAGTGCGGCGAATCCGACCATCGGTGCGGTGCCCGGCTCGGACATCGGTGGCCCGGACTGTGCTCCGAACCAGGCAAGTGCGGCCTTGAGGGGTTCGTCGTCGAAATACTCGTCGAGGAGGGAATCACCGGAGGTGAGGAATCGCCGTGACAGGTCGAGCGCGCCCCCGCCGAGGTCGAGCCCACGGAACGACGGGACGAGATGACGGGCGGTTGGTGGCGCTGCGAACGATCGCATCACCGCAGCTGTGCGCGGACCCCACTCGCGCACGAAGCGGAGATATGCCTCGGCGTCGCGTCCTCCGCAGGCCGCCTCGATCGACGCGCAGGTGTGATCGAGGTCGCGGCGGAAGACGATGCCGGGTCGGCCGCTCCCTGTCGGAGGCGGGGCGAATGCCCACGGATCGCAATCGATGTAGCGCAGACCGTGCGAAGCAAGATCGAGTTCCTCGAGAATGCCGGAGTGCCGGATCATGATGTGAGCCGACGACCCGCGGTCGACGGCGTATCCGGGGAATCGTTCCACGGTCGAGACTGCGCCGCCGATCACGGTGTCGCGCTCGACGACCTCGATCGACCAGCCTTCGCGTGCCAGGTAGCAGGCCGAGACGAGTGCATTGTGCCCGGAACCGATGACGACGGCGTCGAGCACCGAACTACCTGCGGGGGTCATCCCGGTGCCTCCGAGGGGTCTGCCTCCATCGGGAGCGCGCGACCGAGAACAGCGAAGGGGCGGGCGTCCCCGGTGAATACGAATCGTCGGACCACATCGCGGAAGCCGAAACGCCGGTAGAGACGCCACGCGCGGTTGTCTTCTTCTGCGATCTCGGGTGTCGACAGCATGACGGCCTCCTCTGGGCGATCCCGGAGCAGTCGTCGCAGGAGTGCCTCGCCGATGCGATGGCCCTGAGCGTCGGGCCGAACGTGCAGTTCGGTCAGTTCGAAGTAATCGCGGAGCAGTGCGTCGATCGAGCCCGGGGACATTCCCGAGTGCCGCATTCCTGCGCGTACCTGCTGGTGCCACCACTGATGGGGGTGCCCGTGGTAGCCGTAGGCGATCCCGACGAAAGTGCTGGGGTTGCCCGGCATCATTGCGGCGACGGCGCGCCATCCGTCGCGATCGGCGTGCTCCGACCACATCGGCGCGCGGTGGTGCTCGGTGCCTCGGGGGTATCGCATGGCGGTGACGTAGACGGACAGGAGATCGGGCAGGTGGGTCCGGAACTCCGCGGGGGTGAGGTCGACGAGTACCGGCTTCGGGTCGTGCCGATTCGGGTCAGTGCTCATATGGGGACGGAGACCGCCTTCCCTTGACGACGTGTCGGTGGGTCCAGCTATATTGAATACGTCGAACCTATGTTCGATGCCGGTGATCCGGGGATGTTCGAGGGAAGCGAACATCCCCGGATCGTCCGGGCCGGAGCCGCACTGCGGCAGGGCAGGAAGGTGCACGAGCCATGGCAGCCCCGCACACCTCGAGATCAAGATCACATAGGTTCGCCGGGGAGGCTGTGCACGCGGGTTGTGTGGGGCCGTCCAAGTCGGCCCGTGCTGCGTCGCAGTTGCGCAAGGCAGACGAACTCCTGTCCGGGGCTGCAGGTGCAGACGCGCCCGGCGAACGGTTCCGCTTGTCCTATCTCGCCGCATTGCGCGGCGCAGGCGCGGTGATTGCAGCCGCCGAACTGAGGGCGCCGCAACGACCCAAACGGAGGCCTGCGACCCGAAATGCCTGGGTGATGATGATGCGCGCCGATGAATCGTTCGCCGGCTGGGCAGATTTCTTCGCTGACCGATCGGCTGCACGCGCCGCGGTCGAGGCCGGGGTGCAGCGGGTTGTCGATGCCGAAGACGCATCGGCCTTCTTCGACGAGGTCGGACGTTTCCTGCACGACGTCGAGAGCTACTTGTCCGCTGAGAGCGGAACTGCGTCTCGCATGTGACCTCGGCCCCTGGCCGAACAGTGCTTTTCGACCCGGGAGAGCGAACCAACTTTCGTAGTTGGTGGTCCCGGAGGAAATGTGCTCGTATCATTGACTCAGGCGGCCGTGATGTCGGCGCCCCGCCGGATTCGTCCCACCGGGTCCGGCGGCCACCGTTTAGTGCCGGGGGAGGTACCGTGCCACTCTCCGAGCACGAGCAGCGCATGCTCGATCAGATCGAGAGCGCGCTCTATGCTGAGGATCCCAAGTTCGCCTCGACCGTTCGCGGAAAGCGACTGGGTATGGCGTCCAACAGGCGACGGCTGCAGGCCGGCGCGCTGTTCGTTTTGGGTTTGACGTTGCTTATTGCGGGAGTTGCCCTACCGGTCAAACCGGGTGGGTTCCCGATCATCAGCCTGCTCGGATTTCTCGTGATGTTCGCTGCGGGAGTTCTCGTGCTGGTCGACGGACGGCATCGGTCCGCATCGGGTGCAGCATCCGGCGGAGCGGATTCCGGAAAGCGCGGTAAGACTTCTTCCACTCGTGGTCGGAAGAAGTCTTCGGAGGGCTTCACCCACCGGATGGAGGAGCGGTTCCGGCGTCGCTTCGAACAAGAGTGATCTGACGCGCACAACGCCGCACCTACAGCAAGGGCGCGACCCCCATGGGGGTCGCGCCCTTGCTGTAGGTGGGGGTGTTGCCGCACCGGTGGGCATACGGCCCGACCTGCCTCATCGCCCCACTGCGCCCCACAGCAACTCGTCCTGTGTGTTTCGATGCCGCCCTCCACCATGCGGACCTGCGATTTCCTGCGATTCGCTGTCCTCGGGTGCGCATCACAGGCGGGTGCGAGCGCGGTAACCGTCACAGGCGCGCACGGTGCCCCACCGCCACCACGTCCGCTGACCAGGAATTTCAAGAACAACACGCCCATCGGACGCCGGTTAATCGGATATTCGTGGGGTGAAGTGGGGTACTGTGGGGCGCGGCGGGGAGCGAGAGTGTCTCCGTCGCACGACGCAGAGTCCGTCCGGCAAGGCGGGAGGTACCGGGTGTTTCTCGGCACCTACACGCCGAAGTTGGATGACAAGGGCAGGCTCACCCTGCCTGCGAAGTATCGAGACGAACTGGCGGGAGGGTTGATGATCACCAAAGGGCAGGATCACAGCCTGACCGTGTATCCACGCGATGAGTTCACCTCGCTCGCGGAACGGGCGGCGGCGGCGTCTCGCAGCAACCCCAACATGCGTGCCTATCTGCGAAACCTCGCGGCAAGCACGGATGAACAGCGTCCCGATTCGCAAGGCCGCATCACTTTGTCCATGTCGCATCGGACATACGCGGGGCTCACCAAGGACTGCGTTGTGATCGGTTCTGTCAACTATCTCGAGATCTGGAACGCCGAGTCGTGGGAGGCATACCTGGCCGAGCACGAGGAGGGTTTCTCCGAAGCAAGGGACGAGGTACTTCGCGACATATTGTGACGGATCTTCGGCTCTGCGCGGCGAGTGCCGTGAGGCCTCTGCCCGGGACCGACCCTGACGCACTTCCCCGGCGCCAGGTACGGAACGGAAGCCCTGACACACTTCCCCAGTGTCAGGTCTCCGGGATCGGACAGAGACCTCCTGGCATTCGCCGCCGCCGTATCCAGACCATCCGACCGACCACCAAGATCGAATGGCCCGCGTGGCCCGCATCGAACGAGCAGGATTTCGGAGGACCACATGGTGGACGGCGAGGATGACGCCGAAACGACCGACACTGATGGCTTCGGCCATGTTCCGGTACTGCTCGATCGCGCCGTAGAGCTGCTGGGGCCGGCGATCGAGGCAGCAGGGCCCGGCGGGGCAGGGGCGGTATACGTCGATGCAACTCTCGGTCTGGGTGGTCACTCCGCGCATTTCTTGCGCACCTTTCCCGGGCTGAGGCTGGTAGGGCTCGACCGGGATCCCGACGCCCTGGCTATTGCGCGCGGACGCTTGGCCGAGTTCTCCGGTCGCACCGACTTCGTCCACACCCGCTACGACGGTATTGCCGACGCGCTCGAAAGGGTGGGGCTCGACCGTGTCGGGTCGGTGCACGCAATCCTGTTCGATCTCGGCGTGTCGTCGATGCAGCTCGATGAGGCCGACCGCGGATTTGCCTATTCGAAGGATGCGCCGCTGGACATGCGGATGGATCCCACCACCGGGATCACGGCCGCCGACGTGCTCAATACCTATGGCCACGGTGATCTCGCCCGCATCCTCAGTACCTACGGCGAGGAGCGATTCGCCGGGAAGATCGCGTCCGAGATCCTGCGAGCGCGCGAGAAGTCGCCCTTCCGGAACAGTGGCGAGCTCGTCGAGTTGCTGTACCGGACGATTCCGGCCGCATCGCGCCGCACCGGCGGGCACCCCGCCAAGCGCACCTTCCAGGCCCTTCGGGTGGAGGTCAACGGCGAGCTCGACTCGTTGCGCAGCGCGATTCCGGCGGCACTCGATTCCCTCGCGATCGGGGGGCGAGTGGTGTTCATGTCCTACCAGTCCCTCGAAGACCGTGTCGTCAAGCAGGAGCTCGCACCGCGCTCGAAATCCCGCAGTCCTGAGGGTCTTCCGGTGGAGCTGCCCGGAATGGGTCCGGAACTTCGCATCCTCACACGGGGCGCCGAACGCGCGTCCGACGACGAGATCGACAAGAATCCACGCTCGGCGCCCGTCCGGCTGCGTGCCGCGGAACGAATCGCCAGGAGGTAGAAGATGACCCTGCAGGTGCCATCCCCGCCCCGACCTCGGCAGGCTCGATCGACGGCAGCGCAGCGTGCCTACCAGCGCCGCAATCAGCGGTCTGCACAGCTGGTCTCGCCGGCCGAAACTCGCGGGCGCACCACAGGTGCGCGCCGTGTCGCGACACGCATTCCGTTCGTCGCGAGCATCATCGCGCTGCTCGCGGTCGGGATGATGGTGACCCTGTTTCTGACGACACGGGCTGCAGAGGACTCCTACGAGCTCGGTGCTGCCCGCGCACACAACGAGAGTCTCCTTCAACAGCGAGCAGTGCTGCAGCGTGACGTGGAAGCGGGTCTGACAGCTCCGGTGCTCGCGCAGCATGCCGCCGAACTCGGCATGATCCCCTCTGGACAGGCAGCGAGGCTCGTTGTGGGTGAGGACGGCTCGGTGCGAGTCGTCGGTGAACCGGTGGCCGCGCAGGGTGCACCGCCGGTGCCGTTGAATGCTCCGGAGTCGCGGGGCGATGTGCAACCTCCGCTTGCAGGCAGCGCCGGGCGTGAGAATCCCCGTCCGTTGTCGCCGTCGGGCGAGCAGCATGCACCTCGGGACGCTGTGGAATCGCCTGAAGCAGTGGACCCGGAAAGCCGCGCCGCGGCGGCAGCAGAGGCGCCGCGCGCCTCCGAGCCGGCAGCGCAAACCCCTGTCGGAGAGCCCGCACCGGGCGCTCCCGCCGGTCCTGAGCCCGAGGCCACCGCGGGCGCGGGAAGCCGGGAGGGTGGCGCCGCGCCGCAGCCCGCGAATGTCACGGTTCTTCCCGACGAAGCGGAACAATCGATGCCTGTGAGTGAACTGCCGCAACCCGAGGCTTCCCGGACGGGTGAGCCGTCAGTATCGGAGGCCGGACAACGGTGAGGAACGGCGCCACCCCTCGCCGTGCGGCTCGGCCGCGCGGTAGTGCTCCCCGGCCTCGGCCCGCATCGAGAGGGGCGGGATGGCGACCGAGTCGCCGTCGCACCGACACCACGGCGTTCCAGTTCCGAAACAAGCTCGGTCTCTGGGCGATTTTTGCAATCCTCGGTCTCGCGGGTGCCCAACTGTTGTCGATCCAACTGTTCCAGGCGCCGACATTGTCTGCAGAGGCGGCAAGTCAGCGCACGACCCGACTCGTCGAACCCGCAACTCGCGGAACGATCAGCGACCGCAACGGTAATCCGCTCGCCTACACGATGGAAGCCAAAGCGATCACGTTCCAGCCTGTACGCGTCCGAAAGGAACTTAGCGAGGCCCGGGCCAAGGATCAGACCCAACCAGAGGTCGCCGAGTATCTCGAGGGAGTGGCCGACGCATTGCATGATGCTCTCGGCGCCGCAGCACCCAAGAAAGAGGTGCTCGAGAAACTCGAGAGCGACGAGACGTTCGTCTATCTCGCTCGCGGGGTGGATCCCGGTGTAGCGGCAGCCATCGTCGACGAATACAGCATGGTGGGGCTGGAGCGGCAAGACATCCGGCTGTATCCCGGCGGGTCGCTCGCGGCGAACATCGTGGGTGCTACCGGGTGGGACGGGTACGGACTGATCGGCCTCGAGGCCTCCATGGACTCGGTCCTCGCCGGTACCGACGGATCGTCCACCTACGACCGTGGTTCGGATGGTGTGGTTATTCCGGGAAGTTGGCGCGACCAGCACCCCGCTGTGGACGGTTCGTCCGTCGAACTCACGATCGACAACGACATCCAGTACCACGTGCAGCAGCAGGTGCAACGAGCGAAGGATCTGTCCGGTGCCGACAACGCGTCAGCGGTGGTGCTCGATGCGCACACCGGCGAGGTGCTCGCGATGTCCAACGACAGCACGTTCGACCCCTCCATCGGTGTCGCCAACAATCCGCCTTCGGCAGAGCAAGGCAATCCGGCGGTTGCCTCACCTTTCGAACCCGGATCAGTGAACAAGATCATCACCGCTGCCGCCGCGATCGAGGACGGACTCACGACACCCGACGAGGTCCTGCAGGTCCCAGGCAGCATCGATATGTCGGGTGTCACGGTCAAGGACGCTTGGGACCACGGCGTCGTCCCGTACACCACCACGGGAATCTTCGGGAAGTCCTCCAATGTGGGCACACTCATGCTCGCAGAACGCATCGGTGAAGACAGGTTCGCCGAGATGCTCGACCTGTTCGGCCTCGGTCAGCGCACCGAGGTGGGCCTCCCCGGTGAGTCCGCCGGATTGGTGCCCAGTCGAGAACAGTGGTCGGGTGGTACGTTCGCGAACCTTCCGATCGGGCAGGGTCTGTCGATGACACTGCTGCAGATGACCGGGATCTATCAGGCGATCGCCAACGACGGTGAGCGCATCCCGCCCCGCATCGTCGACGCGACGATCGGGCCCGACGGCACCCGCACCGAAACGGAATCGCCCGATCCGATCCGGGTGGTGAGTCCACAGACAGCAGCTACGGTGCGCGATATGTTCCGGTCGGTCGTCCAATCCGATACGGGAAATCAGCAGGGTACGGGGGCGCAGGCAGCGATCGAGGGATACCAGATCGCAGGTAAGACCGGTACCGCCCAGCAGATCGACCCCAACTGTGGGTGCTACTCGAATTCGGACTACTGGATCACCTTCGCGGGTATCGCGCCGTCGGACGATCCGAAGTACGTGATCGGGATCATGCTCGATGCGCCCACGCGCAGCTCGGACGGTACCGGCGGTCAGTCTGCCGCTCCGCTGTTCCGAGACATCGCCTCGTGGCTGCTGCAGCGCGCCGCAGTGCCATTGTCGCCGGAACCGGGTGGCAAGCTGATTCTCCAGGTCGATTGAATCCTGATGTTCATATCGTCGCCGGGAGCTCGGACGGGTGTCGGTGCAGCTTTGCGGTCTGGGTAACCTGACACGTCGGTAACGTGACACTGCGGTGTAGTCAGGCACCGATCGAGAGCAGCAGCGGGATGCCGCAAGAGAGGAACTTGTACCTGTGCCATCGAGTCCGGATCCGTCTCCCCTCGCGGAGGGCCGCCGACCCGAGAATCCGCCGATGACGTCCCTTCGGGATCTGGCCGCCACCATCGGCGCCGACCTCCTCGCGGTTGGATCCGATGCCGCCTCCGACGGTGCCGCTCAGACAGGCGCGGTCGTGACCGGGATCGACCTGAATGCGCAACGGATCCGACCGGGCGACCTCTTTGCCGCTCTGCCGGGTGCTCGTGCGCACGGGGCGGCCTTCGTCGGCGCCGCACTCGATCGCGGTGCCGTAGCCGTACTCACCGACGCGGCAGGGGTAGAGGCGATCGCGACGGCAGCCCGAGAGGCCGGCCCGGTGCAGGTGCTCGTGCATCCCGAGCCTCGCTCCGTGCTCGGCCTCGCATCGGCCACGGTCTACGGACACCCGTCCGAGCGGATGCAGGTCATCGGGATCACCGGAACGTCGGGCAAGACCACGACGGCGTACCTCGTCGAAGCGGGCCTCGGTGCCGCGGGGCGGGTCACCGGTCTCGTCGGCACCGTCGAAACGCGCATTGCAGGCCAGCGAGTACCGAGCGCACTGACCACCCCCGAAGCCCCGCAGCTTCACGCGTTGTTCGCAACCATGCTCGAACACGGTGTCGACACGGTAGTGATGGAAGTATCGAGCCACGCGCTTGCACTCGGTCGCGTTGCCGCTACCGATTTCGCGGTCGGTGGGTTCACGAACCTGTCGCAGGATCACCTCGACTTCCACAAGGACCTCGACGATTACTTTGCTGCAAAGGCACGCCTGTTCGCGCCCGAGTCGCCTGTTCGAGCACACCGCGCCGTCGTATGCGTCGATGACGACTGGGGCATGCGCATGGCCGAGATCGCGCGCTCTGCAAACAACGGTGATCCCGTCGGCGTACGGACGGTGTCGACCAGCGAGACCCGGGGTGCGGTTGCGGACTGGTCGGTGACCGACGCCGAATCAGATCCTGCAGGCACCCAGGAATTCGGATTGACCGATCCCGAGGGGCGGACCCATCGAGTGAGCGTGCGGTTGCCCGGGCGGTACAACGTCGCCAACGCGGCGCTCGCAGTTGCCCTCTGCTCTGCGGTCGGAGTCGATCCCGACGTGGCCGCTCGTGGAATCGCAAGCGTCGACGTCCCGGGCCGCGTCGAGCGAGTGGATTGCGGACAGAATTTTCTCGCGGTCGTCGATTACGCGCACAAACCGGCGGCGCTCGAAGCTGTCATCTCCACACTGCGGCGCAGTACGACGGGACGTATCGCCGTCGTTGTCGGCGCGGGTGGTGATCGTGACCGAGGAAAACGTCCGCTGATGGGTGCGGTAGCGGCCTCGGCCGAGCTGCTCGTCGTCACTGACGACAACCCCCGCACCGAGGATCCCGCATCGATTCGGGCCGCGGTCCTCGAGGGCGCCCGAGCACTCGAGCACGGGTCTCGCGGTGAGATCCGGGAGATCGGCGACCGGGCCGCCGCGATCGACGCAGCGGTCGCGTGGGCGCGTCCCGGCGACGTCGTGCTCGTCGCAGGCAAGGGCCACGAGCGGGGCCAGGAAATCGACGGAGTCAAGCATCCGTTCGACGATCGCGAGGTACTCGCGGAAGCGATCGAACGGCATCAGCGCAGCGGAGGCACGGAATGATCCCGATGACACTGGCTCGGATCGCGGAGGCAGTCGGGGGCACCCTGCACGACGTCGACGACCCGGCTGTCGAAGTCACCGGCACAGTCGAGTTCGATTCGCGACGGATTGCCGAGGGCGGCCTGTTCCTTGCGCTGCCCGGTGCCAAGACCGACGGCCACGATCATGCAGCGGCCGCGATCGACGCGGGCGCGGTCGCCGTCCTCGCGGCGCGCCCGGTCGGTGTGCCCGCCATCGTCGTCCCATTCATGCCCGCGGCCGAGACCAACGCCCTGGCCCTCGAGCACGACCCGGACGGATCCGGTGCTGCTGTCCTCACCGGCCTTGCGAAACTCGCCAGGACAGTCGTCGACGAACTCGTCGACGACGGACTGACCGTGATCGGAGTGACCGGGTCGTCCGGGAAGACCTCCACGAAAGATCTCATCGCAGCGGTACTCGCACCGCTCGGGCCCGTCGTGGCACCACCGGGTTCCTTCAACAACGAACTCGGTCACCCCTGGACTGCGCTGCGCGCCACCCGCGACACCCGCTTTCTCGTACTCGAGATGTCGGCGCGTGGACCAGGACACATCGCAGCCCTCGCGCAGATCGCCCCGCCGAGAATCGGTGCAGTCCTCAACGTCGGCACAGCCCACCTCGGTGAGTTCGGTTCGCGGGAGGTGATCGCGCAGACCAAGGGGGAACTCGTCGAAGCGCTCCCGGACGAAGCCGACGGTGGCGTCGCCATCCTCAACGCCGACGACACCCTCGTAGCACGTATGGCCGCGCGGACCCACGCGCGGGTGGTCACTGTCGGAAGCTCCGGTAGCGCCCAGGTCGCGGCCACCGACATCACCCTCGACGGCGACGCTCGACCCACCTTCACCCTCGCGATCACCGACCGCGTGACCGGAACCGAGCAGCGCCTGCCCGTCACACTTGCGGTACACGGGGAGCACCAGGTAGGAAACGCACTTACCGCGATCGCAATCGCGCTCGAATGTGGTGCCACACCGGAACAGGCCGGCGCCGCCCTTGCCGGAGCGGCCCCGGTCTCTGCCCATCGGATGGCCGTCACCACCCGCGCCGACGGCGTCACCGTCATCGACGACGCATACAACGCGAACCCGGACTCGATGCGAGCCGCGCTGAAGGCACTCGCAACAGTGGCCCGCAGCGGACCTGCCAGACGACGCACCTTCGCCGTCCTCGGCGAAATGGGAGAACTGGGCGACGAATCCGTCGTCGAACACGACGCGATCGGCCGGTTCGCGGTGCGCCTCGATATCTCCCGCATCATCGCGGTCGGTGCGACGAGACCGGTCCGGGGTCTGTTCCAGGGTGCCGTGATGGAAGGATCCTGGGGCGAGGAAGCAAGCCACGTGCTCGATGCCGACGCAGCAATCGAGCTGCTACGCGACGAGATCGGCCCAGGCGACATCGTATTGGTGAAAGCGTCGCAGTCGGTCGGCCTGTGGTCGATAGCTGAGGCCCTGCTCGGAGATGACAACGCTGTTCTGGAGACGGAGGCTGCACGGTGAGACAGATCCTATTCGCCGCGGGTATCGCACTCGCGGTGTCGATTCTGCTCACGCCGGTGTTGATCAAGGCGTTCTCCCGGCAAGGCTTCGGTCAGGAGATCCGGGTCGAGGGGCCGCAGAGTCATCAGGCGAAGCGCGGCACTCCCACCATGGGTGGTGTGGCAATCCTCGCGGGTCTGTGGGCAGGGTACTGGGGCTCGCACCTGATCGGCCTGGCATACGACGCAGAAGGGCCGTCGGCCTCAGGACTACTGGTACTCGGACTGACCACCGCACTGGGCGGTGTCGGGTTCCTCGACGACTTCATCAAGATCCGCAAACAGCGCAATCTGGGCCTGAACAAGACAGCAAAACTGGTCGGTCAGCTGATCGTCGCGGTGGCGTTCGGTATCCTGGCACTCCAGTTCCGTAATTCCGATGGCCTGTCCCCGGCGAGCACCGATCTGTCGTACGTGCGCGACATCGCGACGGTGTCGATGGGATCGATCGTCTTCATCCTGTTCGTCTACCTACTCGTGAGCGCCTGGTCGAACGCGGTGAACCTCACGGACGGCCTCGATGGCCTCGCCGCGGGGTCGATGGCACTCGTCCTCGGTTCATACGTGATCATCACCTTCTGGCAGTACCGGAACGCATGTGCGGTCGAACCGACGGCCGGCTGCTACGACGTGCGCGACCCGCTCGACCTGGCACTGCTGTGCGCAGCAGGTGGCGCCGCCTGCCTCGGGTTCCTGTGGTGGAACGCAGCTCCCGCGAAGATCTTCATGGGCGACACCGGTTCGCTCGCCCTCGGCGGCATGCTCGCGGGCCTGTCTGTGACCACCCGCACCGAACTCCTCATGGTCGTCATCGGCGCACTGTTCGTCGCCGAGGCAGCCTCGGTGGTCATCCAGGTGGCAGTGTTCAGATCCAGCAGACGCCGCGTCTTCCGGATGGCACCGTTCCATCACCATTTCGAACTCGGCGGATGGGCCGAAACCACGGTGATCATCAGATTCTGGTTGCTTGCCGGAATCGCCTCGGCCATGGGCCTCGCCCTGTTCTACAGCGAGTACCTCGCGGCGATCGGAGACTGACCTCGTGACGGATGAACTGCAGCGACTGCGAGGTGCGCGCGTTCTCGTCGCAGGCGCCGGAATCTCGGGCCGCGCCACCATCAGGCCACTGCTCGACCTCGGGGCTCGCGTGACCGTCACCGACCGCAATCCCGAGGCACTGGCACGCTCGGCCGAGCTCGGTGCAGAGACAGTCGAACTCGACACCCTGCTCGGCGCCGCCGCGCTCGACGATGCTGCGTCCATGCGCGACTACGCCCTCGTCGTGACCAGTCCCGGATTCCCGCCCGACGCGCCACTGCTTTCACGTGCGGCGGGCGCCGCTGTTCCGATCTGGGGCGACATCGAACTCTCGTGGCGGATCGACCAGGCCGAGCTCTACGGCCCCGCCCGGCGATGGCTCGTCGTAACCGGGACGAACGGCAAGACCACCACGACGATGATGCTGCACGCGATCCTCGAATCGGCAGGCATCTCCTCCGCGGCATGCGGCAACATCGGCCTGCCCGTACTGGACGCGCTGCGCCGCGACGACCGGCGGGCCGACGTCCTTGCTGTCGAACTGTCGTCGTTCCAACTCCACTGGGCCCCGTCTGTGCGACCAGCGGCCGGAGTCATCCTCAACATCGCCGAAGACCACCTCGACTGGCACGGCGGCATCGAGAACTACATCGACGCCAAGCTCGGCGCACTCACCGGCGCGGTGGGGATCCTCGGACTCGACGACCCGATCGCCGGTGGACTCCGCGAGCGGTCGCGGTCCGTCCTCACTGTCGGGTTCACCCTCGGATACCCGGACGCAGGCCAACTCGGCATCAGCGGAGACGTGCTCGTCGACCGAGCCTTCGCCGACTCCGCGGTCCTCGCGTCGGTGACCGACGTGACTCCGGCAGGCCCGGCCGGTCTGTCCGACGCGCTGGCGGCTGCAGCATTGGCGCGCGCGATCGACGTACCGGAAGCAGCTGTACACGACGGGCTACGCAGGCACCAGGTCGGTCCTCACCGTGCCGCACCGGTGGGCACCGTCGACGGCGTCGATTACATCGACGACTCGAAGGCCACCAATCCGCACGCGGCCCGAAGCTCCCTTCTCGCGCGCGACGCGGTTGTGTGGATAGCAGGCGGACTCCTCAAGGGCGCGCGCGTCGACGACCTGGTCGCCGACGTTGCCCCGCGGCTGACCGGGGCAGTTCTGCTCGGGCGGGACGCGGGCTCGATCGCAGATGCGCTGGCACGACACGCCCCCGGCATCCCCGTGGTCCTGGTCGACACGCGCGACGATGGGGAAATGAGCAGTCAGGACAGCGGGCTCGAGCCCGGCAGCGAACTCGGACAGGATGGTGGGGCCACACCGGAACCCCGTCGGGTGAGCGCACGCGGCGTCGACGGACCCGAAGCGATGCGCATCGCGGTTCGTGAGGCTGCCGCCCTCGCAGCACCGGGGGACGCCGTCCTGCTGGCGCCCGCGGCCGCGTCACTCGACATGTTCGTCGATTATGCCCAGCGTGGCCGCAGTTTCGCGGCAGCGGTCGACGAAATGCGCGGGGGCGGGACAGTCCGGTGACCTCGCCGAAGGGCAGCGCACCGTCACCGACCGCGCGCGGCCGGATCGGGCAGTGGATGGCGCGACCCCTCGCGTCGTTCCACCTCATCGTCACCATCGCCGTCCTGCTCATGGTGCTGGGGCTGGTGATGGTGCTGTCGTCGTCGAGTGTGGAAGCGGTAGCGGCCGAGGACTCGCCGTACCGAATGTTCACGTCGCAGATCGTGTTCGCCCTTGTCGGCTTCGTCGCGTTCTACGTCGCCTTGCAGATCCCTGTGCGCATGATGCGCCGGTTCGCCTTCCCTGCCTTCGCAATGTCGGTGGTGCTGCTCGTACTCGTACTGATACCCGGTATCGGAACCGAATCGCAGGGCACCCGGGGATGGTTCGTCGTCGGCGGCATATCCCTGCAACCGTCGGAGATCGCGAAGATCACGATCGCCTTGTGGGGCGCCCATTTGCTGGCTGCGAGGCGCGGAGAGAACTCCACCCTCAAAGAGATGATCGTGCCGCTCGTTCCCGCGGCACTGTTGGTGACCATCCTCATCGTCCTGCAGCCCGACCTCGGGACGACCGTCTCCCTCGTCATCGTTGTACTCGCCCTGCTGTGGTTCGCGGGGCTGCCCTTGAAGATCTTCGTCGGAATCGTCGGCACCGCCATCGCCAGTGCCGCCGTCCTTGCATTGACCGCCGGATACCGCTCCGCGCGCGTCCGAGCGTTCTTCAACCCCGGCGACGACCCCCAAGGCGCCGGGTACCAAGCGCGGCAGGCGCGCTTTTCGCTCGCCGACGGAGGAATCTGGGGTCGCGGCCTCGGTCAGAGCCGCGCCAAATGGAGCTACCTCCCGAACGCTCACAACGACTTCATCTTCGCGATCATCGGCGAAGAACTGGGCTTCATCGGCGGTCTCGCGGTCATCGGCCTGTTCGCGCTCTTCGCCTATGTGGGACTGCGTATCGCCATGCGTTCGGTCGATCCGTTCCTCCGCCTGTTCACCGCAACCGCCACCGTGTGGATCATCGGCCAGGCATTCATCAACATCGGCTACGTCGTGGGATTGCTGCCCGTGACCGGTCTGCAGCTTCCGCTCGTCTCGGCAGGTGGCACCTCCACCGCTACCACCCTGCTCATGTTCGGCCTGATCGCCAACGCCGCCAGACACGAACCGGAAGCGATCGCAGCCCTACACGCAGGCCAGGACGGACGACTGGCACGAATCATGAAGATCCGCAAACCTGAGGCCTACCGACCCGGACGTGGTGATGTACATGGTGGATCGCTCCGCGGAGCGAAGCCGCCGCGCCGCCGAGGCAACCCTCGCCCCGGCGGAACCGCGGTTGCGACGCGGGCGCGTCGCGCACCCGCCGCAGCGACGACCGGACGACGCTCGGCCGACAGCGCCCGCGCGCGTGACACCGGAGGCGCTCGCGCGCGTGGCGCCGAACGACAACGAACGAAGAACAGCCGCGCGACTTCGCAGCAACCACGAAAACGCAACGGCAATGGCAGGACCGGAGAGCGAGGAAATCGTCGGTGAGTGGGGACAAGCCAGGACTGTCCGTCGTGGTGGCAGGAGGCGGCACGGCAGGACATATCGAACCGGCGCTCGCGGTAGCGGACGCGATACGTGACCTGATGCCGGATGCCGTGGTGACCGCGCTCGGAACTTCACGTGGCCTGGAGACCACGCTGGTGCCGCGCCGCGGATATCCGCTCGAATTGATCCCGCCGGTACCGCTGCCGCGCAAGCCGACCCGCGACCTCTTCGCGCTCCCCGCGCGGGTGGTTTCATCCGTTCGCCGGACCCGCGAGGTACTCGACCGTGTCGAAGCGGACGTCGTCGTCGGATTCGGCGGTTACGTCGCACTGCCCGCGTATCTCGCGGCAAGCGGGGGAGCGTTGCGCCGCCGACGTCGTATTCCCGTTGTCGTGCACGAAGCCAACGCCAGCGCCGGAATCGCCAACAAGATCGGTGCTCTGCGCGCCTCCCGGGTACTCGCCGCCGTTCCGGGATCGGGTGTCAAGAGGAACAGCGAGGCCGACATCGTGGGGATCCCAGTACGATCCTCGATCACCGAACTCGACCGCGCGTCGCTGCGGGCCGATGCACGTCGCCACTTCGGTCTCCCTGACGACGTGCCGGTTTTGCTGGTGTTCGGCGGATCGCAGGGTGCTCGGTCCCTCAACGAGGCGGTGGTCGGTGCCGCGGCAAGCCTCGCCGAGGCCGGAGTCGCTGTTCTGCACGCGCACGGTCCGAAGAACACCGTCGACGTTCCGGCCCATCCGGGTCATGCAAAGGCCCCGTACGTGGCTGTCCCGTATCTGGAACGAATGGACCTTGCCTACTCGGCGGCGGACGCGGTGGTCTGCCGCTCCGGAGCAATGACCGTGGCGGAAGTCTCCGCTGTCGGACTACCGGCCGTGTACGTTCCCTTACCGCACGGTAACGGCGAACAAGAGCTCAACGCTCGGCCGGTCGTGGCAGTAGGTGGTGGAATGATCGTGGCAGACGCCGAGCTCACGTCGGCGTTCATGGCCGATACGGTCACGCCGTTGCTGGGTGACCCCGGCCGGCTCGCCGAGATGGGACGAAACGCGGCGGCTGCGGGACATCGCAGTGCCGCAGCCGAAGTGGCCCGTATCGTGCTCGAAGTCGCCGACGTGGAACCGAACAGGAGTCGAGAATGAGCGCGCAGCTGCCCGCGGAGCTTCAGCGGGTGCACATGGTGGGGATCGGCGGTGCGGGCATGTCGGGCATTGCCCGAATCCTGCTCGCTCGTGGTGGGGAGGTGTCGGGATCGGATGCCAAGGAGAGCCGGGGAGTCCTCGCACTGCGCGCGCGAGGAGCGCAGGTACGGATCGGTCATCATGCGGACGCACTCGACCTGATCGACGGCGGGCCGACCGCGGTCGTCACGACGCACGCCGCGATTCCGAAGGACAATCCCGAACTTGTGGCCGCCCGCGAGCGCGGCATACCCGTTCTTCTTCGCCCCGCGGTGCTCGCTGCCCTGATGCACGAGTACCGCACATACTTGGTCTCCGGCACGCACGGCAAGACCTCCACCACCTCGATGCTGGTGGTGACTCTCCAACATTGCGGGTTCGACCCGTCCTTCGCAGTCGGCGGTGAACTCAACGAATCCGGGACCAATGCGCACCATGGCAGTGGCGACGTATTCGTCGCAGAAGCCGACGAGAGTGACGGCTCACTGCTCCGATACGATCCGAACGTCGTCATCGTGACGAACGTCGAACCGGATCACCTCGACTTCTTCGGCACCCCTGAGGCGTACACCGAGGTGTTCGACGATTTCGTTGCCAGGATTGCCCCGGGTGGCCTGCTCATCGTCTGTCTCGACGATGCAGGATCCGCGGCACTCGCTGAGCGCGTGGTCGCACTCGGTCGTACCGATCTCCGGATCTCCGGATACGGCACGGCCGAGGTCATCGGGACTTCCGCGGCCGTCCGAGGTGTCCCGGTCGGGGTGCGATTGCTCGCGTGGGAGCCGAAGGACATCGGCGGTGTCGCCGAGTTCCATCTCGCCGACGAAGACACTCCGCGCACGGTCCGTCTGTCGGTACCGGGCAGGCACATGGCCCTCAACGCGCTTGCGGCCCTTCTCGCAGCACTCGAGGCAGGCGCGTCCGTGGACGAGGCGATCGAAGGACTCGCAGGCTTCGGCGGTGTCCACCGGAGGTTCCAGTTCAGCGGGCGTGAACAAGGTGTGCGGGTCTTCGACGACTATGCGCACCATCCCACGGAGGTGCGCGCCGTGCTCGCAGCAGCTGCGGAACTCGTGGCGGGCGAGCCGTTGCGCTACACGGAGTCGGGAACCGAGCGTCCTCGAGTGATCGTCGTGTTCCAGCCGCACCTGTATTCACGCACCGAAACCTTCGCGACGGAGTTCGGCGCTGCTCTCGACCTGGCCGACGAAGTGGTGGTTCTCGACGTCTACGGAGCGCGCGAAGAACCGATTCCCGGGGTGAGCGGGGCGCTGGTCGCCCAAGCGGTGTCGAAACCGGTGCACTACCAACCGGACCTGTCTCTCGTACCGCGCCAGGTGGCTCGGTTGAGCCGCCCCGGCGACATCGTCATCACCATGGGTGCGGGAGACGTCACGATGCTCGGACGCCAGATCCTCGACGCCCTGCACAGTAAACCGGGACGTTTCCGGTCGGCGGGCCTCGGAACGGAGTCGAGCGGTTCGTGACACCCGATTCCACGAAGACCACCGAACGTAGAGCGCCGCGGAGCAAGCGTGCCGGTCGCCGTGCCAGGATGTCCACGCGGGACGAGGCCCTCGGAGCGAACAACTCGGCACGGCGTCCCTCTGGCCGTTCCGTGCGTCTGCGCACGGTGCTCATCGGCGGAGTCGTGGTGGTCGCCCTGCTCGCAGCGATTGTGGTGGCGTGGACCTCGCCGTTGCTGTCGGTGCGCTCGGTGGAAGTGACCGGCAACGACATCATCACCCGCGAAGAAGTGCTTGCGAGCCTCGATGTCGCCGACGGCACGCCGCTGCTGCAGGTCGATACCGCTGAAGCCGCGCAACGTGTCGCCTCGGCGCTTCCCCGCGCCGCGTCGGTCAGGGTGCAGCGGTCGTACCCGTCGACGGTGCGGGTGACCATCGTCGAGCGTGTCGCCGTGGTCTACTTCGACGGACCGGACGGCACACACTCCGTCGATGCGGAAGGCGTGGACTTTGCGGTCGAGCCGCCTCCGCTGATGACCCCCCGGCTCGTCACAGCATCTCCGGGTACCGGTGACCCCGCGACAGCTGCGGCGGTAGAGATCATCGGACTACTGCCGCCGGAACTCGCCGTGCAGGTAAAGGAGGTCGCGGCAGGTTCGGACTCGGATATATCCCTCATCCTGGCGGACGGTCGAGTGGTCGTGTGGGGCGGGGTGGAGCGTTCGGATCGCAAGGCCGCCGTGATCCTGCCCCTGCTGACCCAGCCAGGGCAGCAGTTCGATGTTGCCAGTCCGGACCTTCCGACGGTCCGGTGAGGAGGTCGGTGTGAAATTGGTGGCGTGTCGTCGGCGAGTCTGCTGGCGGATTCGGGCTGCTGTGCCATAGCGTTTCGCAGCAGTCGGGTACTTGACATAACCTTCAAGCTATGGTTGAGGGTTTGACAGGTACCTAGGAAGATCGATCGAAGTGTGAACCCGAAATCCCAGGAAGGCGAGAGCCCATGACGCCCCCGCACAACTACCTCGCCGTAATAAAGGTCGTCGGTATCGGCGGTGGCGGCGTGAACGCGGTCAACCGCATGATCGAGCAGGGACTTAAGGGAGTCGAGTTCATCGCGGTCAACACCGATGCACAAGCACTCCTGATGTCCGACGCCGACGTCAAGCTCGACGTCGGACGTGAGTTGACTCGCGGCCTGGGCGCAGGCGCAGACCCCGAAGTGGGTCGTAAGGCTGCCGAAGACCACAAGGACGAGATCGAAGAGGTGCTCAAGGGCGCCGATATGGTCTTCGTCACCGCCGGCGAGGGCGGTGGCACCGGCACCGGTGGCGCGCCCGTTGTGGCGAGCATCGCGCGCAAACTCGGCGCACTGACGGTCGGTGTCGTCACCCGCCCCTTCTCCTTCGAAGGCAAGCGGCGTGGCGGTCAGGCAGACACAGGCATTCAGACGCTGCGCGAATCGTGCGACACCCTCATCGTGATCCCCAACGACCGGTTGCTCCAGCTCGGCGACGCAGCGGTCAGCCTCATGGACGCTTTCCGGTCCGCCGACGAGGTCCTCCTCAACGGTGTTCAGGGCATCACCGACCTCATCACCACCCCGGGCCTGATCAACGTCGACTTCGCCGATGTCAAGGGCGTGATGTCCGGAGCGGGCAGTGCACTCATGGGCATCGGTTCGTCGCGGGGCGAAGGGCGTGCGATCAAGGCCGCGGAAGCTGCGATCAACTCGCCGCTCCTCGAAGCCTCGATGGAGGGTGCGCGAGGCGTGCTGCTGTCGATCGCAGGCGGCTCCGACCTCGGATTGTTCGAGATCAACGAGGCAGCCTCGCTGGTGCAGGAAGCTGCGCACATCGACGCGAACATCATCTTCGGCACCGTCATCGACGACTCACTCGGCGACGAGGTGCGTGTCACGGTGATCGCGGCGGGCTTCGACGGCGGCACTCCGACTCGACGTCCCGTCGAGGCAGGCCCCGGCCAGCAGCAGGGACAGCAGTCGCAGCAGAACCCGCAGCAGAATGCGCGACCGGGCGCCATCGGCGCCGGTCGAGCAGGCGAGCTGGGCCGTCCCGATCGTGACGGTACCGACGAAGCGCCGGCCCGTGAGCCTGTGCCGGCGTCGAGTGGCCTTCCCCCAGCCGGTAGCAGCAGCGCTGCGCGGGCGGTCGAAGTCGACGACGACGGCGATGACGACGTGGACGTGCCTATTTTCATGCGGCGTTGACAGCGCCTCACTCGGGAGTGCGTGCCCGCCGGGTCGTGACCACACGGACCGGCGGGGTCTCGGCTCCCCCCTACGACTCCTTCAACCTCGGTGACCACGTGGGGGACGATCCCGCAGCTGTCGCAGCCAACCGGCAGCGCCTGGCCGAAGTCATCGGATTGCCACCCGAACGATTCGTGTGGATGGAGCAGATTCACAGCCGCAACGTCACCGTGGTGGACGGCCCTGTCACTGAGCGCGTAGCCGCGACAGACGCTCTCGTCACCACCGCGACCGGGCTCGCACTTGTTGCCCTCAGCGCCGATTGTGTGTCGGTGTTGCTGTCCGATGAGGAAGCCGGTGTCGTGGCCGCGGCACACGCGGGGCGTGTCGGCGCACGTATCGGCATCATCCCGCGGGTCCTCGAAGCGATGGTCGAACTCGGTGCACGCGCGGACCGGATCGGGGCATTTCTCGGTCCTGCCGCGAGTGGACGCCGGTACGAAGTACCTCCTGCGATGCGTGATGATGTGGAGGCGCATCTACCCGGTAGTGCAACACGCACAGTCGCCGGCACGGCCGGGCTGGATCTCCGCGCGGGCCTGCGCAGGCAACTGATCGAACACGGCGTTGCGGCCGTAGCCGAAGATCCGCGGTGCACAATCGAGGACCCGACCCTGTTCAGCCACCGCCGAGGTGCGCCGACCGGCAGGTTGGCCTCCATCATCTGGCTCGAGGACACTTCGCAATGAGTGATACAGCGCGGCAGGGCCGGCGTGACGAACTCGCCCGCGGGCTCGACTCGGTTCGACGTCGGTTGGACGACGCGGCCCGTGCCAGCGGACGCGACCCCTCCGAGGTCGGCTTGTTGACCGTCACCAAGTACTTTCCGGCGTCGGACGTGGTTCTGTTGCACGAGTTGGGATGCCGCACTTTCGGGGAGTCCCGTGAGCAGGAGGCGCACGCCAAGATCCAGCAGTTCCGGGAAGAGGTACCTGACCCGGCGGTGCAATGGCACATGATCGGCCGGCTGCAGCGGAACAAAGCCCGTGCTGTTGCGCGCTGGGCGCACACGGTGCATTCGGTCGACAGCATTCGACTGGCGGGGGCTCTCGCGGCGGGGGTCGCGGCAGCCCTGGACGCCGGTGAACGATCCGCGCCGTTGCGCGTGCTGCTGCAGGTGAGTCTGGACAGTGACCCGCAACGTGGTGGTGTCCCCGCCGACGGCCTCGATGCTCTCGCCGATGCGGTGGTTGCTGCCGACGGCCTCGAGTTGGCGGGGCTGATGGGAGTGCCTCCGCTCGGCGCTGATGCCGACGCTTCGTTCGAGGCACTCGCGCAGCTGGGGGTGAGGTTGCGGCAGCGATACCCCGAAGCGCGTGAACTGTCTGCGGGGATGTCGGGTGATCTCGAACACGCCGTACGCCACGGTTCGACATGCGTGCGTGTCGGAACGGGAGTGTTGGGTGCGAGACCGTTAGCCTGAATCTCAACCGCCGCGCGAGGGAAAGGCGATCGATGAGCACGCTCCACAAGTTCAAGGCCTACTTCGGAATGGTCCCGCTCGAGGATTACGAGGACGACTACCTCGACGAGCCGGCGAGCCCACGTCGTGAGCGCGACTACGGTGAACAGCCGTACGGCGCGTACGCGGCGCCGCGCCGCGACGAATACCCCGCTCCGCGTCGCGACGAGGTCGAGCGTGATTTTCCCCAAGACGACTTCGATCGGTACGACCCCCCGCCGCGCAGTGCCCGCGTCGAGCCGATCACTGCCCGCGCCCCGCGTCCGGCGGCGGCACCGGTGCGCTCTCCGGCACGGTCTACGATGGCCGCGGAGTCGCGACTCGAGCGGACCGAGGCACGGCGCGGCGCGCTGTTCGATGAAGGAGGTCCGTTGTCGAAGATCACGACGCTGCGTCCACGCGATTACGGCGAGGCGCGCACGATCGGTGAGCGGTTCCGTGATGGAACCCCGGTGATCATGGATCTCGTCGAAATGAGCAACGCCGACGCGAAACGGTTGGTCGACTTCGCGGCCGGGCTGGCGTTTGCGTTGCGCGGCTCCTTCGACAAAGTTGCGACGAAGGTCTTTCTACTTTCGCCCGCCGATATCGACGTGTCGGCGGAAGAGCGCCGCCGAATCGCCGAGACCGGCTTTTACAGTCAGCAGTAACCCACGCGGTGCCGGTTCTCGGCACCGCACGCGTCTCCCTCGAACGCATATCGAAACGCCCGGCGTGATGCAGATAACTGCAGGCCGGGCGTTTCGGTTTGGAAGGGTTCGGGTTCGTCGGGCAGAGTGGGCGGGTGGCCGTATTCGATGTGCTGTACTTCCTGCTGTTCATCTTCTGGCTTCTGCTGATCGGACGAATCATTGTCGAGTTCATCAGAACCTTCGCGCGGGATTGGAAGCCGGCGGGATTCGTCGTGGTGATCCTGGAAGCGATATTCACGGTCACCGACCCGCCGGTGAAGCTGCTCAGGCGTCTTATACCCCCGCTCAATCTGGGCGGGATCCGGCTCGATCTATCCATCATGGTCTTGCTGTTCATCGTGTACTTCCTGATGGCGTTCATCCCTCGGAGCGGGGGAATCTGATGCGCCGTCGTGGTGCCGTCGCAGGGCGTTCGCGCGCTCCGATGTGCCAGAATGAAAGGCAATATACAGTGGGTTCTGATACGCGTGACGCACTGTTTGAACTACGGAACGCCTGCTTGACCGCTTATTTGACGCGTGAAGGGATCCTTCCATGCCGCTGACACCAGCTGATGTGCACAATGTCGCGTTCAGCAAGCCTCCGATCGGGAAGCGCGGATACAACGAGGACGAGGTCGATGCTTTTCTCGATCTCGTCGAGCAGGAGTTGACGGCCCTGATCGAGGAGAACGCAGACCTGCGCCAGCGCGTCGCGGAGCTCGATCAGGAGCTTGCCGAGGCGAAGAAGGCACCGCGCTCTGCCGCACCGGCCGTTTCGCAGGCAAAGGCGGAACCGGCGCGTGTGGTCGAGGCCCCCAAGCCGGATCCCACCCCGCCACCTGCACCGGCGCCCACGCCCGCTCCGGTCGCAGCGGCTGCGCCGGCCAGCGGCGATGCGAGCATGCAGGCCGCGAAGGTGCTCGGGCTCGCGCAAGAGATGGCAGATCGTCTCACCGGCGACGCGAAGTCGGAGGCCGAGGAGCTGGTGCGCAATGCTCGCACGAACTCCGAGCAGCTCGTCTCGGATGCGCGTACGCGCAGCGAGGCGATGATTGCCGATGCTCGCCAGAAGTCCGACGCGATGCTCTCCGACGCGCGCACGCGATCCGAAACGCAGCTCCGTCAGGCCAAGGAGAAGGCCGATGGTCTTCAGGCCGATGCAGAGAAGAAGCACACCGAGATCATGGCGACGATCAACCAGCAGCGTTCCGTTCTCGAGGACCGGATCGAACGTCTCAAGACGTTCGAGCGTGAGTACCGCGTGCGCCTGAAGTCGTACCTCGAATCGCAGCTCGAAGAGCTCGAGCAGCGCGGTTCCGCGGTGCCGGTAGACAGCGGTGCGGATGCGTTCAACCAGGCCAACTCGTCGTCGTTCGGTTCGTCGTCCTTCGCCAAGGGCAACAGCTGAGCGAGGGCCCCGGGCCTGTTCCCCACCTCGGTTGAGGAGGTGTCGTGCTCGTCGTGACGTTGGTTCTCGCCGCGATCGGATTCGGTCTTCTCGTCATCGCCTTGATGACCGGATCCATCGCGTGGGCCTGGGGCTGCATCGCGGTGTGTGTCGTGGGCGGGGTGCTCTTGCTCGGTAGTTCCCTCACATCGCGGGAAACCCCGACTCGGGGAGAGACCGCCGGGCGGCGTGCCACACCGAGTGCGCGCCGCGCTCGAGGCGATGACCAGCAGGATTCACGAGAATGACGGGCACTGCCTACAATGGCTCCACAGGTACTGTGCGGTAGAGGTCAGTACCCGTGTTGCTGGTTCCCGCGGGTGCGGGATGGTGTCGATCCGGCTATCACCGGGGAGCCTTCGGAAGAACGGCACCGCGCGAATGCACATGTATTCGCGAGGCGCTCAGTAGAACCGAACGGGTAGGGCCCGTGACAGCCCAATGAAGTGGCACATCGCGGATACTTCCGCGATGTGCAAGCGGGGTGGTACCGCGGTGACCGCGCAGAATGCGCCGTGATCGTCCCCGTGCCGAGAATGTGAGGCACGGAGGAGTTACGCGGTGACCGAGAACGTCAATTCCACTGCACCGACCGGCGGGTATCCGAAGGTCGACTACGGCGTCGCCAGGGACACCGGCGTCGACTTCCCCGACCTCGAGGAACGGGTCCTCGCGCGCTGGGCCGAGGACGACACCTTCAAGGCATCCATCGCCAATCGCGACGGTGCCGAGGAATTCGTCTTCTACGACGGCCCGCCTTTCGCGAATGGACTCCCGCACTACGGACATCTGCTCACGGGTTACGTCAAGGACGTCGTTCCGCGCTTCCAGACGATGCTCGGCAAGAAGGTCGACCGGCGATTCGGATGGGACACCCACGGGTTGCCGGCCGAGCTGGAGGCCGAGAAGCAACTCGGTATCAAGGACAAGTCCGAGATCGACACGATGGGCCTGGCCGAGTTCAACGCGTACTGCAAGCAGTCGGTGCTGCGTTACACGGGCGAGTGGCGCGACTATGTCACCAGGCAGGCCCGCTGGGTGGACTTCGACAACGACTACAAGACGCTCGACCTGGACTTCATGGAGTCGGTCATGTGGGCGTTCAAATCGTTGTACGACAAGGGGCTGATCTACCAGGGTTTCCGTGTGCTGCCGTACAGCTGGTACGAGCAGACACCGCTGTCGAACCAGGAGACCCGGCTCGACGATGCGTACAAGATGAGGCAGGATCCGGCGGTCACCGTCGACATGGTGCTGCGCGCACCGGGCACCGAGCTGGACGGTGCCAATGCCCTGATCTGGACCACGACGCCGTGGACATTGCCGTCGAACCTGGCGGTCGCGGTTCACCCCGAGATCACCTACGTCTCGGTTCGTGCGGGCGAGGGCGTCGATGCGAAGACATACCTGCTGGCGAAGGATCGACTGGGCCACTACGCGCGCGAGCTGGGCGACGAACCCGAGGTGCTGGCCGAATACGCCGGAAGTGACCTCGTGGGCCTCGCGTACGAGCCTCCGTTCGACTTCTTCGTCGGCCGGGAGAACGCCCACCAGGTGATCGCCGCGGATTATGTGACCACCGAGTCCGGCACCGGAATCGTCCATCTCGCACCGGCGTTCGGTGAGGAGGACATGGAGTACTGCCAGCGCAACGGTATCGAACTGGTACAGCCGCTCGACCCGGGTGGCAAGTTCACCTCGATGGTGCCGCCCTACGAGGGCCTGCAGGTCTTCGACGCGAACCCGGTCATCATCAAGGATCTCAAGGCCGCCGGAAAACTGTTGCGGCACGAGACGATCGAGCACTCCTACCCGCACTCGTGGCGCTCGGGTCAACCGTTGATCTACATGGCCGTGCCGTCGTGGTTCGTGGCCGTCACCCGCTTCCGCGATCGCATGGTCGAGCTGAATCAGGAGATCACGTGGGTCCCCGAACACATCCGCGACGGTCAGTTCGGTAAATGGCTCGAAGGTGCCCGCGACTGGAACATCAGCCGCAACCGCTACTGGGGTAGCCCCATCCCCGCGTGGGTCTCCGACGATCCCGAGTACCCCCGGATCGACGTCTACGGTTCGCTCGACGAGCTCGAGCGCGACTTCGGTGTGCGCCCGGACGATCTGCACCGCCCGATGATCGACCAGCTCACGCGACCCAACCCGGACGATCCGAGCGGGAAGTCGACGATGCGTCGCGTGCCGGAAGTTCTCGACTGCTGGTTCGAGTCGGGTTCGATGCCGTTCGCGCAGGTGCACTACCCGTTCGAGAACCAGGACTGGTTCGACTCGCATTACCCCGGCGATTTCATCGTCGAGTACAACGGGCAGACCCGCGGCTGGTTCTACACGCTGCATGTCCTCGCGACCGCGTTGTTCGATCGTCCGGCGTTCAAATGTGTTGCTGCACACGGCATCGTCCTCGGAGAGGACGGGCTCAAGATGAGCAAGTCGAAGGGCAACTATCCGGACGTCAACGAGGTGTTCGCGCGCGACGGCTCGGACGCCATGCGCTGGTTCCTCATGTCGTCGCCGATCCTGCGCGGCGGCAACCTCGTCGTCACCGAACAGGGGATCCGCGAGGGGGTGCGGCAGGCACTGCTGCCGCTGTGGAACGCGTGGAGCTTCCTGCAGTTGTACGCACCGAAGTCCGGCACGTGGCGCACCGACTCCACCCATGTGCTCGATCGGTACATCCTGGCGAAACTCGCCGAGACCCGCGAGGCCGTGACCGAGGCACTCGAGGTGATCGACATCGCGGGCGCGTGCGACGAGGTGCGGACCTTCTGCGACGCACTGACCAACTGGTACGTGCGGCGGTCGCGGTCACGGTTCTGGGACGAGGACGCCGATGCGATCGACACACTGCATACGGTGCTCGAAGTGGTCACCAGGCTCGCGGCGCCGCTGTTGCCGCTGGCGACCGAGGTGATCTGGCGTGGCCTGACCGGTGGACGCTCCGTACATCTGGCCGACTGGCCTGCTGTGGATGAGCTCCCAGCCGATCCCGAGCTCGTATCGGCGATGGACGACGTGCGAGCGGTGTGCTCGACGGTGCTGTCGCTGCGCAAGGCCCAGCAGCTTCGGGTGCGGCTGCCGCTGCCGCAGGTCACCGTCGCCAGTGCCGTTGCGGCAGCGTTGGAGCCGTTCGTCGATCTGATCAAGGACGAGGTCAACGTCAAGGACGTCGTCCTCACCGACGACGTCGAATCGCATGGCAGGTTCGAGGTCGTCGTCAACGCCCGCGCGGCAGGTCCGAGACTCGGCAAGGACGTCCAGCGAGTGATCAAGGCCGTCAAATCCGGAGACTGGAGCGAGAACGCCGACGGCACTGTCACCGCAGCGGGCATCACGCTGCTGCCGGAGGAGTTCACCACACGGCTCGTGGCCGCCGAACCCGAGTCGACCGCAGCATTGCCCGGCGGTGCCGGACTTGTGGTGCTCGACGCCGCGGTCACCGAGGAACTCGAGGCCGAGGGGTGGGCGAAGGACCGCATCCGCGAACTGCAGGATGCGCGACGCAACCTCGGACTGGACATCTCGGATCGTATCTCCGTGCAGTTCGAGGTCCCTGCGGACCGCGCCGAGTGGGCGGCCCGCCACCGTGATCTGATCGCCGGTGAGATCCTCGCAACGACGTTCGAGCTGGTCGCAGCAGAGACCGATCCGATCGAACTCGGAGAAGGTGTGCGCGTGTCCATCGTCAAGGCGTAGCAGCGCGCGCTTTCGCTCGCCGGTGCGGCGACCGTGCCTCAGCATCCCGCTCGCGCGTTCGAACGCCCGGCAACGAGCGTGTTGGCGTAGCCCTCTAACCTGGGGAGATGACCACCGCCGCGAACCGGCGCTGGGTCCTCCACGTGGACCTCGACGCCTTCTTCGCGTCCGCCGAGCAGCTCACCCGGCCGACTCTTCGGGGTCGGCCGGTACTGGTCGGTGGTCTCGGGGCGCGCGGGGTGGTAGCGGGCGCGAGTTACGAAGCGCGCCAATTCGGTGCGCGTTCGGCGATGCCGATGAGTCGCGCACGCAGGCTCGTCGGGGCGGGCGTAGTGGTGCTGCCGCCCCGGGGGGTCGTGTATCGGGAGCTGAGCGCCGCGGTGTTCGACACGCTCCGTTCCCGAGTGCCTGTGCTCGAGACGCTCTCGCTCGACGAGGCGTTCGCCGAACCCGCGGAATTGGCCGGTGCCTCCGCCGAGGAAGCCGACCGCTTCTGTACGGAACTGCGGGCAGAGGTGCTGCAGAAGACCGGTCTCGTCGCGTCCATCGGTGCGGGGTCGGGGAAACAGATCGCGAAGATCGGGTCCGGGCTCGCCAAACCGGACGGACTGCTCGTTGTGCGCCCGGAGAAAGAACTCGCGTTGCTGCACGGCCTTCCTGTGCGCAGTCTGTGGGGTATCGGGCCGGTCGCAGAGGAACGGCTACGCAAGCTGGGGATCGACACCATCGGCCACCTTGCGGCACTTCCTGTCACCGAGGTCGCGTCCATTCTCGGTACAACGATCGGCCCTGGCCTGCACAGGCTGGCAAACGGTCTCGACGACCGGCCCGTGGTCGAACGCGCCGAGGCGAAACAGGTCAGTGCCGAAACCACCTATGCGACAGACATCGTCGCGTTGCCGTACGTGCGGCGCGCGGTGACCACCAGTGCGACCGCTGCGCACGAGCGGCTACGCAAGGACGGGCGCGCCGCGCGGACCGTCGTCCTCAAACTGCGTAAGTCCGACATGTCGATTCTCACCAGGTCGACGACGTTGCCCTATCCCACGGAAGACGTGCAGGTACTCACAGCCGCGGCGCAACGTCTCGCTCTCGACCCACTCGAGATCGGGCCGATCAGGCTTGTCGGCGTCGGGTTCGCCGGGCTGTCTGCAATTGCGCAGGATTCACTCTTTCCGGAACTCGATGCGCTCGAATCGGAACCGTCGCGAGCCGACCCGGTCGGCGACGGTGTGTCCGAGCAGGCGCAGGCGCCGGACCGGCGATGGAGGCCCGGAGCCGACGTCCGGCATCCGGACTTCGGACACGGCTGGGTACAAGGGTCGGGCCACGGTGTCGTCACGATTCGGTTCGAGACGAGGTCCACCGGCCCGGGACCTGCACGGACGTTGGACGAGGCAGATCCGTTGCTGGACCACGCCGATCCACTCTCGAGCCTGCAGTGATACGTGTTCCAGCTGCCCTCATGGATCTCTCGATACCGCCGGGTACTCTTGCGGACGACCCGCCTGTCGCGGTGGACGCATCCGTCGCTGGATGACCGAGCACGAAGGTCGTGTTCGTTCGAGAACGAGAAGGACGAGAATTTTGAAGCTTCGCAAGATCACCGTCGCTACGGTGGCGCTCGCCGCCGCCCTCACGATGACTGCCTGCAGCTCGGATGACGGAGGCTCGACCGAGACGACCGCGGCAAACTCGACAGTAGAGACCACGACGTCGGAGGCCGCTGCGTCGGACTACCCGCCGGTGCCCACCGTCGAGGAACTGCAGACCATGCTCGACCAGGCCTTCGACGGCAGTATTCCGGCCGAGGAGAAGCAGAACCTCGTGCAGGGTGCAGAGCTCGATCCGACCCTGATCGACCAGGTCGCGGCGGCCGCGCAGCAGGCCGGTGCGAAGGTCACCATCATCGATATCAACGACAACGAGGACGGCACCGCGACCGCGGGTATCGAGACCGCCATCGGCGATCAGGTCTCCACCGGCACGGTCATGTTCGTTGCCGAGGACGGCTACTGGAAGCTGTCGCAGGACAACGCGTGCGCGATCGTGTCGCTGGCGGCCCTGCAGACGCCTGCGTGCCCGTAATTCCTGAGCGCGACCTCACTTCGTGAGATGACGGCGGTGGCCGACGCGGAGATCCGCGTCGGCCACCGCCGTCTCGTCGGCTAGTTGTTCGTGCCGGCTCAGGATTCGGGAGTATGCCAGCCGACCCGGTCCACCTGGGACTGCGACAACCGAGTTTCGCCATTCGGGTCGAGATAGGTCTGATCGCCGCTCACCGTGAAGTCGCCCTGAACGGGCAGTGGCTTATTCGGGTCGATCGTCATCGTTCCGCTGCCCGCCATCGTGTACTCCTCGACGGACAGCTGCCCTTGCCCGTTGGGCAACATCCAGGTCGACTCCTGCGGAATCTGTTCGACGCGGACATCGACGCGAATCCGGTCGTCGTCGCGAGAGACGAGAGTGGCCGTGCCGACCTGATCGATCGTGATTCCCGCGCTCATCACCTGTTGGTGGCTCTCCCACACCGCGCCTACACCGATCGCCTCGTCGGGGAACGCCACCATCCGGTAGACCGCTTGGTAGAAGGCCTGTTCGAGTGCTGAGCGCGCCACGTTGGGTACCGCGGTCCCCGGTTCGAGTCGCAGCGCACTGACCGCACCGTTGGGGCCCATCGTCAGCCCGGCTCCGGAGCCCTGCACCTCGGTGAGGGATGTCTCGAGGTGGGGGTCGGGAGTACTGACATTTCCGAGTATCAGGTCGACCACGGTGCCGGGTGCTCCCTCGGTCACCGACTCGGTGACTGTCGCGGACAGCGGTGTCGTCAGTTCAGGGGTGGAGAAGTCCTGTGCCGCTTGATCGCCGATCTGCTGGTGCACCTCGGAGCGTGTGGTCAGAATCACACTCTGTTCGGTGCCGGTTGCGGGCGTCAACCGCACAATCTCGCGGGGCTCGGCTCCCGCATCGAGCACTGTCGCGGTCACAGCGGACACGGGCACCGTCACCTCGGTCGCGGACGCGGCGGTCACGGCGGGAGTGCCATCAGGCGAATCCCCGCATCCCGTGACGAGCGCGGTGAGCGACAGGACGGCAGCGAAGGCGCACGGCCTCGTATAGGCGAATCTCGACAGCACAGGCACGTCACCAGGGTAGCCACGACGGGCGCGGTGGCCGCTCCCTCGGCTGGGTAGGGGATGATGGCGGAGTGAGTGACGAAGCTTCCCGGCCCGATCCTGCGTCCGATACGCCGGAACCGCCCGCACCGGATCCCCCGGCGAAAGCGCAGGCGGGACCGAGGCGGCTGCGCAATCTGCTCGTCCTGGCAGCGGTGATCTACGTGGCCGATCTGATCACGAAGATCGCCGCGGTCCACTACATCGACCCGTCCGATCCCATCTCCGTCATCGGCGACACCGTGACATTGACGCTGATCCGCAACCCCGGTGCCGCGTTCTCGATGGCGACCGGCATGACATGGGTGCTCACGCTGGTGGCGATCGGTGTCGTCATCGGTGTGATCAAGATCGGCCGGACGCTGCGCTCGCGGTGGTGGGCACTGGGGTTGGGGTTGGTGCTCGGCGGTGCGCTCGGAAATCTCACCGATCGGCTGTTCCGCTCTCCCGGGCCGCTGCAGGGGCATGTCGTCGACTTCGTGTCGGTCGGATGGTGGCCCGTGTTCAACGTCGCCGATTCGGCGATCGTGTGCGGCGCGATCCTGCTCGTCGCGTTGACGGTGTTCGGCGTCGAGCCCGACGGAACACGTGCGAACTCCGGGGAAACAGCGACACCGGCAGACGCCGCCGTACCGGACAGCACAGGGGACAGCGAATCGGAATCCACCGGAAAGGAAGAACGTCAGTGAGGGAAACCCGGGCCATGCCCGTACCGGACGGACTCGACGCGATGCGGGTCGATGCCGGACTGGCCCGCCTGCTCGGCTTGTCCCGCACGGCGGTCGCTGCGCTCACCGAAGAAGGCTCCGTGATCATGGACGGTGCGCCGATGGGCAAATCGGATCGACTCTCGGCGGGATCGTGGCTCGAGGTCGTCCTGCCCGAGCCGCCACGGCCGTTGACCATCGACGCGAAGCCCGTCGAGGGTATGGAGATCCTCTACTCCGACGACGACATCGTCGCGGTCGACAAGCCGGTCGGTGTGGCCGCGCATGCGAGTGTCGGCTGGACGGGTCCGACGGTCATCGGTGGTCTGGCCGCCGCTGGCTTCCGCATCTCGACCTCGGGTGCACACGAACGGCAGGGCATCGTGCACCGGCTCGACGTCGGCACCTCGGGCGTCATGGTCGTCGCGACCTCCGAGCGGGCGTACACCGTGCTCAAGCGAGCTTTCAAGCAGCGCACCATCGACAAGCGGTATCACGCACTCGTGCAGGGCCACCCTGATCCGAGCAGCGGCACCATCGATGCCCCGATCGGGCGGCACCGCGGCAGCGACTGGAAGTTCACGGTCACGGCGGACGGCAAGCCCAGCATCACGCACTACGACACCGTCGAAGCGTTCCAAGCGGCGAGCCTGCTCGACATCCACCTCGAGACCGGCCGCACCCACCAGATCCGTGTGCACTTCTCCGCTCTACGGCACCCGTGTTGCGGAGACCTCACCTACGGTGCCGATCCGCGTCTCGCGGCTCGTCTCGGGTTGGAACGCCAGTGGCTGCACGCACGCTCCCTCGGATTCGCACATCCGACCCGCGGGAACTGGGTCGAGATCACCAGCAAATACCCGGCCGACCTCGAGAACGCACTCGACGTATTGCGCAACGCCTGAGCCATGGCCCGGATCGTGTCATGGTCGGCGACGGCCGCATTGGTGCTCGCGGTGCTCCTCGCCGGTGTGCTCAATCCGGTCCGTCCGGCGTCGGTGCGCACCGACGCGCTCGGCCCCGACAGCGGCGAGCCGGTCGCGGACTACCTGCGCCGCGCCGAGTCGACTCTGGCCGAACTCGGACAGGACCCGAGCTGGGCACTCGTGTCGTTCGTCGAACCGCTGGATGTCGCCGCAGTTGCCGAGCTGCCCGGCAATGTGCGTGTGGGCCAGGTTCTGTTCCGGGTGCCGATCGACCGGGTGCAGACCCCGCTCGTCACCGTGGCGGTGTCGGCGCACCCGGAGGCGCTGCGACGGGCTCCGGGTGTGGCGGCAGGTCGCTTGCGCGGCCCCGCCGAGGGGACGGGCCGTGCCGCCCGGGTCGCCGAGGTGTCCGCGGAGCGGCTCGCGAGCGGGTGCGCCTGTGTGGTGGGACTCGTCGTCCGGGGCACAGGCGAGCAACTGCGGGAGGTTGCGGACGATCCGGCGGTGCGGGCTGTGGACGCGTTGCCGTCGGACGCGGTGGCAGGCAGGTTCTCGGTGAGACCGCTGCTGCCCGAACACGTGGAGGTCGTGGCGCCGGGCCCGGACGACGGGGAACCCTGACACCTGTCGTGGCACGCACCGAGTACCGCCACACCACCGCGTCGCTGCAGCGTGGATTCGGCGGCTTCTTCGATCCGCTGTGATTGCCCTTTTAGTACGCATTTCGTAGGGTGGGGGCCTACGGAATGCGTACTGAAGGGGTGAGATGGAGCAGACGCGTGGAACGCCACTGCCGGCCGCGCTGGCACGGACTGCCCTGCGCACCATCCGCCCACGGGACGCCACCGAGGTGTACGCCCACCCCCGCCCTGAACTGGCCCGGCTCGCCGACCGAGGCGTCCTGCATCGCGTCGCCCACGGCTACTACATCGTCGTCCCACAGGATCAGGTCGGAAGGGCATGGCTGCCGGGTCTCGAAGCGGTTGCTGCGGGGATCGCATCGACGATCTACGGGGCCGACAATGTGGTGGCGATGGGGGTCAGCGCCGCCCGGCTACACGGCGCCATCCCGCGAGCACTCGCCACCGCGATCGTCGCCGTCCCGTACCGGCACCGGCCGATCGACCTGGCCGACCGCCCCGCCACGCTTCGCTTCGTTCAACGCGACACGGACGGGCTCGACGCGGAACGCCTCGACACCGCGCTCGGGCCCGTTCTGGTCACCACACCCGAACAGACCGTGCTCGACCTTTCGCGACGGCCACTCCTCGGCAATTCGGAAACAGAGATCCCCGCCGCTATTGCGACGCTCTACCGTCGCAGTGATCGCGACCGACTCGAAGAACTGGCACAGCGGCAGCGGATGGGGGCCAGCCTACGGCGTGTCGAGATGTGGGCGGAGACGCCGTGAACCTGGACGAACGCGACGCTGTCGCAGTCAGGTTCGGTGTGTCACCGGAGCAGGTGGCACGTGACCACCTGGTCTCACACCTGCTCGCCGCGCTCTCCGCGCCTTTCGCGGATCGACTCCACTTCATCGGCGGCACCGCGCTCGCCCGCACCCACCTGGTGAACGGTCGCCTCAGCGAGGACATCGACCTGGTCGCTCTCGGCAATCGCACCACACTGGCGACGGACATCGACTCGGTGCTTCCGCGGGCTGTTTCGCGAACCCACGGGCGATTGAGTTGGGAGCCCGCGCTGAGCGAGGTGCGAGACACAGAACCTGCGTTCCTCCGAACCGACGGCGGCCTGTCGGTGAAGGTGCAACTGCTGTCGTCGAAGGACCGGACAGTCTGGCCTGCTGAACTGCGCAGCATCGAACAACGCTACGGCGACGCTGCTCACGCGCAGCTGTGGGTGCCGACACTCCCGGCTTTCGTCGCGTCGAAGACCACGACCTGGCACCACCGACGCGCATCCCGGGACCTCTGGGACCTGTGGTCGCTGGCAGCACTCGGCGCAATCGACGGCGACGCCGCCGTGCTGTACGCGCGACACGGGCCGACGAACAGGCTTCCCACCCGCGAACTGTTCGCGACTCCGCCAGACGAGGCCGACTGGACAGCTCAACTGGCGGGCCAGACCCGACTGGACGTGACCGCCCGAGCGGCCACGGCGATTGTTCGCGAATCCTGGGCGCGCGTGACCCAGCTCGACACCATGCAGGAAGATGGAGAACGGTGACCGATACCGCCTACGACCCCGCAGCCGAGCAGCCCCGCCTCACCGCGCTCGACACCAAGGCCGACACGCAGTTCCCCGGCCTCGTCGTCCGGAAGGATCTCGTCGGTTGCGTCCGGGGCAACGCTGTCGTCCCCGGGTATGTCCTCGAGTTTCTCCTCGCCCAGTACTGCGCCACCGACGACGAAGCGACGATCGACGCCGGCATCGAGAGCGTGCGCAACATCCTGTTCCAGCACTGAGTGCATCGCGGCGAAGCCGAACTGGTGAAGTCGACGATCCGTGATCGTGGCCGTCACCGCGTAATCGACAAGGTTTCCGTCGTCCTCAACGACAAGAAGGACATCCACACCGCGGCCTTCTCCAACCTCGGCCTCAAAGCGGTGCCCATCGACGACCGCACCGGGGCCAAACCGGCAGAGGAGACCGTCGTCGTGCACGTCTGTCCCGCTCAGGAGACCGAGCGGGACGACCGGAAGAAGGCACAGCTCATCGGCCTGTCCGACATCAGGAGTCGCCGTCAGGATCGTCGCCGGACCAAGGCATGCACACTCACCTACCTGAAGGAGGAACCCCGGAGATGACGTTGACCTGGGATGGCCTGGCCCAGCCGGCCGAAGCCCTGTTGCCCCCTGACGTGCTTCGCACGCGACATGCGCTCGCCGACGCTGCGAAACGATGCGACTGGAGTGCTGTCATGGAGTTGTTGGACGAATCTCCGCAACTGGTGAACACCTCGAGGCCAGGTGGAGCGTCGCTCTTCGCGCCCCTTCACCAGGCTGCGTACAGTAACGCGCCGACCGAGGTGATCAAGGACCTCGTAACCCGAGGCGCCTGGCGCACCCTGGAGAACGCTCGTGGCGAGCGGGCAGTCGACGTCGCAGTCGGACGCGGCCACGACAAGGCGGCGGCAGCGCTCGCGCCGCGGCTCGTACGCATCGTTCCGCACGGTGTGCTGATGAAGATCCAACAGCACCTGCACGCGATGATTCGCAGTCAGGAGGCGGCGCTGATCGAGCGGTACCCGCTGCGGCTACCCGAGCTTCAGCCGTTGCTGGAGGTGGGCCGAGACGACATCTTCTTCCAGGTGCCGGGCATGTACGGCGGCTTCTTCTACCGTCTGGAGGAGGACGGCGTGGCGGCGAACCTCGTGGCGATCGCCTCCTCTCGCATGGGCGGATCGAGGTACTACGAAATCACGTCGGCGGGAAGTGAACTGGTGAGTGAAGGGCCCTGATCTGGAGGGCCTTGCTGCAGCGGACGTATCGTCGCCGACGGGCGGTTGTCAGGGCCAGTCATCGAGAGGTGCTGACGGAGAACGCCTTCCTTCCCTCCGGGGGATGGAGGAATACCCGGAGGTCCGAGCGGTCCTTCTGCTGCCCACGCCGTACGGTTGGTCGGTGTCAGCGTTCGCACGTCCTCTGCCGGCGACCGGAGTTCTGTGCGGAATCGGCGCCTACCTGAGTTGGGGCCTGTTCCCCGCCTTCTTTGGGTTGCTCGCGCCCGCGGGGGCGGTGGAGATCCTCGCCCATCGCGTGGTGTGGACGCTCGTCCTGATGCTGATTCTGCTCGCGATTCTCGGTCGTCTGTCCGGCCTGCGTCATCTCGGAGCGCGGACCTGGGCGCTCGTTGCGGCAGCCTCGACGGCGATCGCCGTCAACTGGGGTGTCTATATCTACGCGGTGGTCTCCGGTCAGGTCATCCAAGCCGCACTCGGATACTTCATCAACCCGCTCGTGAGTGTCGTGTTCGGTGTGTTGTTCTTCCGCGAGCGGCTCCGGCCCGCGCAGATCGTGGCACTGATCGCCGCTGCCGTCGCAGTGGTCGTGATCACCGTCGATTACGGGCGCCCCCCGTTCCTCGCGCTGATCCTGGCGTTCTCGTTCGCGTCCTACGGCGTGATCAAGAAGATCGTGCCTCTCGACCCGCGGACGTCTCTGGCAGGCGAAGGCGTCGTAGCGATGCCCTTCGCAGTGGCCTATCTCGTCTTTCTCGGCGTCACCGGTTCCGGAACCTTTGTCGGGTACGGCATCGGGCATTCGCTGTTGCTGATGTCGGCGGGTCTGGTGACTGCGGTGCCGTTGTTGCTGTTCGGGGCTGCGGCGCATCGGGTGCCACTCGCGACGATGGGCATGCTGCAGTACCTCACACCCAGTCTGCAGATGGCATGGGGTGTCCTCGTCCTGCACGAGGACATGCCGGCGTCACGGTGGATCGGATTCGCATTGATATGGGCGGCGCTGGTGGTGTTCAGCACCGACGCGCTGATCCGGGTGCGGCGTGAGCGAGGCCTTCGGATGGCAGCCACGAGCGACGAATAGCGCGCCTCACCGGTGTGCCGTCGGACACCGGTGTGCCTGTCCGGTGGCGTCGTGCCGAGCGCCTAGACTCGTCGTTGCCCACAGACTTACCGGGAGAGGCACGCGTGGCTGACTCGTTCGTTCATCTGCACAATCACACCGAGTACTCGATGCTCGACGGCGCGGCCAAGCTCGGGCCGTTGTTCGCCGAGGCCCAACGGCTCGAGATGACGGCGGTCGGCATGACCGACCACGGCAACATGTACGGCGCGAGTGAGTTCTACAACTCCGCGACGAAGGCGGGCATCAAACCGATCATCGGGATCGAGGCCTATGTCGCACCCGAGTCGCGGTTCTCCACCAAACGCGTGAAGTGGGGCGACCCCAGCCAGAAGTCCGACGACGTATCGGGCTCGGGCGCTTACACGCACATGACGATGGTCGCAGAGAACGCGACCGGCCTGCGCAACCTGTTCAAGCTCTCTTCGCTCGCGTCGATCGAGGGGCAGCTCGGCAAGTGGGCCCGCATGGACGAAGAGCTCATCGCGCAGCACCACGAGGGGATCATCGCGACCACCGGCTGCCCGTCCGGTGAGATCCAGACGCGCCTGCGTCTCGGGCACGATCGCGAAGCCCTCGAAGCCGCCGCGAAATGGCAGGAGATCTGGGGCAAGGACAACTTCTTCCTCGAATTGATGGACCACGGCCTGTCGATCGAGCGCCGTGTCCGGGAAGGGCTTCTCGAGATCAGCAACAAGCTCGGGATCCCGCCGTTGGCGACCAACGACTGCCACTACGTGACGAAGGACGCTGCGGAGAACCACGAAGCTCTGCTGTGCATCCAGACCGGTAAGACCCTCTCGGATCCCACCCGCTTCAAGTTCGACGGTGACGGGTACTACCTCAAGTCCGCGCAGGAGATGCGCGAACTCTGGGACAGCCAGGTTCCCGGTGCATGCGACAACACCGTGCTGATCGGCGAGAGGGTGCAGTCCTACAAGGAGGTGTGGGAGCACCGCGATCGGATGCCGATCTTCCCGGTTCCGGAGGGAGAGACGCAGGCCAGCTGGCTGCACAAGGAAGTCATGCGCGGCCTCGACCGCCGGTTCCCGCACGGGCCTGTCCCCGAGGAGTACCTGCGGCGCGCCGAATACGAGATCAGTGTCATCAACGAGATGGGGTTCCCCGCCTACTTCCTCGTCGTCGGTGACCTGATCAACCACGCCAAGGAAGTCGGGATCCGAGTCGGCCCCGGTCGAGGCTCAGCGGCAGGATCGCTCGTCGCGTACGCCATGGGTATCACCAATATCGACCCCATTCCGCACGGTCTGCTGTTCGAGCGATTCCTCAATCCTGAGCGCGTGTCGATGCCCGATATCGATATCGACTTCGATGATCGTCGTCGCGGCGAGATGGTGCGCTACGCCACCGAGAAGTGGGGCAGCGACAAGGTCGCGCAGGTCATCACCTTCGGCACCATCAAGACCAAGGCCGCGATCAAGGACGCAGCACGCGTCCAGTTCGGCCAGCCGGGCTTTGCCATCGCCGACCAGATCACCAAGGCGCTTCCTCCGCCGATCATGGCCAAGGACATCTCGGTCTCCGGCATCACCGACCCGTCGCACGAGCGGTACAAGGAAGCCGTCGAAGTCCGATCGCTCATCGACTCGAACCCGGACATCGCGAAGATCTATCAGACCGCCAAGGGACTCGAAGGTCTGATCCGCAACGCGGGTGTGCACGCGTGCGCGGTGATCATGTCGTCCGAGCCGCTGATGGATGCGATCCCACTGTGGAAGCGCGCGCAGGACGGTGCGATCATCACCGGCTGGGATTACCCCTCGTGCGAAGCCATCGGCCTGCTCAAGATGGACTTTCTGGGGCTGCGCAACCTCACCGTCATCGGTGATGCGATCGACAACATTCGGGACAACCGCGGGATCGAACTCGATCTCGACACGTTGCCGCTCGAAGATCCTGCGACCTACGAACTGCTTGCGCGCGGCGACACCCTCGGGGTGTTCCAGCTCGACGGTAGCGCCATGCGCGACCTCCTGCGGCGCATGCAACCGACGGGTTTCGAAGACATCGTGGCAGTGCTCGCGTTGTATCGCCCGGGTCCGATGGGTATGAACGCGCACAACGACTATGCGGACCGCAAGAACGGACGGCAGGAAGTCAAGCCGATCCACCCGGAGCTCGAAGAGCCCCTGAAGGAGATCCTCGCGGACACCTACGGTCTGATCGTCTACCAGGAGCAGATCATGCAGATCGCTCAGAAGGTTGCCGGTTACTCTCTCGGACGCGCAGACATTCTGCGTCGCGCCATGGGTAAGAAGAAGGCCGAAGTGCTCGCCGCGGAGTTCGACGGTTTCGAAGCGGGCATGCTCGCCAACGGATACGGCAAAGACGCGATCAAGGCGCTGTGGGACACTATCCTCCCGTTCGCCGGCTACGCGTTCAACAAGTCCCATGCGGCCGGTTACGGCCTCGTATCCTTCTGGACGGCGTACCTTAAGGCGAACTACCCCGGTGAGTACATGGCGGGACTCCTGACGTCTGTGGGTGACGACAAGGACAAAGCTGCTGTGTATCTGTCCGACTGCCGCAAGATGGGCATCACGGTGCTGCCGCCGGACGTCAACGAGTCGCACACCAACTTCACCTCGGTCGGTGAGGACATCCGGTTCGGGCTCGGCGCGGTCCGCAACGTCGGTACGAATGTCGTGGCGTCCATCGTCAGGGGGCGCGAGGAGAAGGGTCGGTACGTCGACTTCTCCGACTACCTGGGCAAGATCGACACGGTCGCGTGCACCAAGAAGGTCACCGAATCGCTCATCAAGGCGGGCGGATTCGACTCGCTGAAACATCCCCGCAAGGGCCTCATGCTCGTGCATGCCGACGCCATCGATGCCGTGATGAGCACCAAGAAGGCCGAGGCCATCGGACAGTTCGATCTGTTCGGTGGTGCGGACGCCGACGAATCGGTTGCGTCGGTGTTCAACGTCCGGATCCCCGACGAGGAGTGGGACAGCAAGCACCTTCTCGCGCTCGAGCGGGAGATGCTCGGGCTCTACGTGTCCGGCCACCCGCTCAACGGTGTCGAGCACGTGCTCGCCTCTCAGGCCGACACACAGATCCCGGCGATCCTCGAGGGCGGTCTCAAGGACGGCACTCAGGTCACGGTGGGCGGAATTCTCGCCTCCGTGAACCGCCGTATCAACAAGAACGGTCTTGCGTGGGCGTCCGCACAGCTCGAGGATCTCACCGGTGGGATCGAGGTCCTCTTCTTCCCCCAGTCGTACGCGGTGTACGGCATGGATGTCGTCGAGGACTCGGTCGTGCTCGTCAAAGCACGCGTGTCGATCCGTGACGACCGCATTTCGTTGATCGCCAATGATCTCGCGGTGCCGGATCTTTCCCAGGTGGGTGTGGCCAAACCGGTGTCGGTGGCGATGCCGACCCGGTTGTGCACTCCCGACAAGGTCGGAGCGCTCAGGAATGTACTGACCAGGCACCCCGGCACCGCGGACGTCCACGTCCGGCTGATCACAGGCAGCAAGGTGACTCTGCTCAAGCTCGACGAGAGTCTGCGCGTGGAACCGTCGTCGGCATTGATGGGCGACCTCAAGGCACTGCTCGGACCGGGATGTCTCGCGACCTGAGGTCGCGGGCGGTGGCCGCTAGTGGGAAGTGCGCCGGTAGTACGCCAGGCGCACCCACCACGTGATGGTGGTGGCCGCCGCGGCGGTGAGCACAGCGATCTGTGCGGTACCTGTGATGACGAACAGGGCAATGAGCAGCAGGGCGCCGACAGCAAGAGCCTCGAGTTTGTAGAGCGGCCATTCGGTGCCGGCGATGTCGACACCGGCCACGCGAGCGGTCCTGCGGGGCTGCAGGTCGAGGGTCGTCATGGAGTGGCACCTCCGGTCGAGGAAAGTCTTCCTTCAGGGTAGACGCATAGAAGAATTCGGGTCAACGAACTTCTGGTCCTGGGTGTGTCGGATCACCCCGCGGTGTTCACTGGTATGTATGCCTCTCACCGGAGAATACGAACCCAGCCCGTCGAAATGGGCCGCCGACCAGGTCGAAGCCTACGAGTCTTCCGGCGGTACCGCCGGTACCACCCTCAATGGCAAGCCCGTCGTCGTCCTCACCACGCGCGGCGCCAAGACCGGAAAAGTACGCAAGACTCCGTTGATGCGAGTCGAACACGACGGGGAGTACGCGGTTGTGGCCTCGCTCGGCGGGGCACCGAAACATCCCGTCTGGTACCACAACGTCGTTGCGAACCCTCAGGTGGAACTGCGAGACGGTACCGAAGTGTATGACATGGTGGCGCGCGAACTGCACGGCGACGAGAAGACGCTGTGGTGGGACCGAGCGGTGGCTGCATTCCCCGACTACGCCGACTACCAGGCCAAGACCGATCGCCAGATCCCCGTTTTCGTCCTCGAACGGAAGTAGGCCGGGCATGGCTGCGCGGACCGTCGCGGATCAGCTGGTCGGTCAACTTGTCGATGCGGGTGTGCGCCGCATCTACGGGATCGTCGGTGACAGTCTGAACCCGGTCGTGGATGCCGTGCGTCGCACCGGCGGCACCGCGTCGGGCGGTATCGACTGGATCCACGTGCGTCATGAGGAGGCTGCGGCATTCGCTGCTGCGGCGGATGCACAGCTCACCGGGGAGCTGGCGGTGTGTGCGGGATCTTGTGGGCCGGGCAACTTGCATCTGATCAACGGGCTCTACGACGCGCACAGATCCGGAGCGCCGGTGCTGGCCATCGCCTCACACATTCCGTCCACCCAGATCGGCTCCGGATACTTTCAGGAAACCCATCCCGACCGTCTGTTCGTCGAATGCTCCACCTACACCGAGCTGATCAGCGCTGCAGCGCAAGCTCCTCGGGTGCTGCAGAGCGCGATGTCGCACGCACTCGCCGGACCGGGTGTCGCCGTCGTCACCCTGCCCGGTGACATCGCGGCACTGCCCTCGGAAGGGCCGGCGCCGCGACTGGTCCGTACAAGTGCCCCGACCGTCGTGCCCGCAGAATCGGACGTACGAGCGCTGGCCGAGGCGATCGATGCCGCCGACAAGATCGCGATCTTCGCTGGCGCGGGTGTTCGCGGTGCACGCGAAGAGGTCTTGGACCTCGCGGAGACAGTGGCAGCGCCGATCGGGCACAGCCTGCGCGGCAAGGAATGGATCCAGTACGACAACCCGTTCGATGTAGGAATGACCGGCCTACTCGGCTACGGCGCCGCACACGACGGCATGCACGGTGCCGACCTGCTGTTGCTCATCGGCACCGACTTCCCCTACGAGCAGTTCCTCCCGGACGTGCGCACGGCGCAGATCGACATCGATGCGAGCAGGCTCGGCCGTCGCACCGAGTTGGATCTCGCAGTGCACGGCGACACCGCCTCGACCTTGCAGGCGTTGAAACCGCTGATTCGGCGCAAGACCGACCGGAAGTTCCTCGAGCGCACACTCGAGCGTCACCGCGATCTGATGGACAAGGTGGTCGGCGCGTACACGACACCTGTCAAGCAGCGGAAGCCGATTCACCCCGAGTACGTCGCGTCGATTCTCGACGACCTCGCCTCCGACGACGCGGTGTTCACTGCCGATACCGGTATGTGCAACGTGTGGTCTGCCCGGTATCTCACCCCGAACGGTCGCCGACGTTTTCTGTCGTCCGCACTGCACGGGTCGATGGCCAATGCGCTGCCGCACGCGATCGGTGCCCAGTTCGCGGCACCCGACCGGCAGGTGATCTCCGTCAGCGGAGACGGTGGTCTGTCGATGTTGCTCGGGGAACTGATCACCGTGGTCATGCATCGGTTACCGGTCAAGATCGTCCTGTTCGACAACGCGACCCTCGGCATGGTGAAACTCGAGATGCTCGTCGACGGCCTCGCAGACTTCGGCGTGGATGTGCCGGCAGTCGACTATGCGCGGGTGGCCGAAGCGCTCGGGTTCTACGCGCGCCGAGTAGCGGACCCAGGGGAGGTGGAGCAGACACTGCGCGGCGCATTCGCTCATCCCGGACCGGCGCTGATCGACGTCGTGACCGATCCGCTGGCGCTGTCGCTCCCCCCGACGATCACCGGTGAGCAGGTGAAGGGCTTCGCTCTCGCCATGTCGAGGCTGGTGATGAACGAAGGGGTGGGTGAAGCGGTGAAGATGGCGAAATCGAATATCCGCAACCTGCCGAGACCGTCCCAGTTCCGATCCTGACCGACCGCGAAGGGGGTCGCGTGGGCAGTCCGAGCGGCAAGTGGCAGCATTGAACAGTGACCTCCACCTCGCGAACCGCTGAACCAACGCACATGACTGCCGTCCCGACTGCGGCCGATATCGACATTGCGGCGGAGCGAATTGCGGAGGCAGTGTCACCCACCCCTATCGAACTGAGCCCTCGGCTGTCGGCTCTCACCGGTGCGCACGTCTACCTCAAGCGCGAGGATCTGACGCGTGTGCGCTCGTTCAAACTGCGTGGCGCCTACAACGCGATGGCCCAGCTGGACGATAGGGAACGTGCTGCCGGCGTTGTGACGGCCAGCGCGGGTAATCATGCGCAAGGTGTCGCGTACGCGTGCCGGACGATGAGAGTCGCAGGCCGCATCTACGTGCCCGCTCGGACCCCGAAGCAGAAGCGTGACCGCATCCAGGTGCACGGTGGTGAGTTCGTCGAACTGATCGCCGTGGGCGATACTTTCGACGCGGCCGCTGCTGCAGCGGCCGACGACGCGGAACGCACCGGAGCGACCATGATCCCGCCGTTCGACGACGTCCGTACTGCAGCGGGGCAGGGGACCATTGCGCGCGAGATCATCGACCAGCTCCCGGGCGACCTGGATGTCCTCGTGGTACCGGTCGGCGGTGGGGGACTGATCGCGGGTATCGCGGCCTACCTGCGCGAGCGATCCCCCCGTACCGCGATCGTCGGCGTCGAACCCCGGGGTGCGGCATCCATGACCGCTGCACTGGTCGCCGGTGGCCCCGTGACCCTCCCCGAGGTGGAACCGTTCGTCGACGGCGCCGCTGTCAAGCGGATCGGCGACGTCCCGTACGCGGTGGTGTCGCAACTCGGCGCCGAGGTGGTGTCGCACTCGAGTCTGCCGCTCGTCGCGAGCCTGCGTGCGGAAGGTCTGGGGCACGCCCCATTCGGCATGACCCAGGTCGACGAGGGTGCGGTGTGCACGTCGATGCTCGACCTCTACCAGAACGAGGGCATCATCGCCGAACCCGCGGGCGCACTCGCGGTCGCGGCGCTCGAGGATCTGTCGATCGAACCGGGTGCAACGGTCGTGTGTCTGGTCTCCGGAGGCAACAACGACGTGTCCCGGTACGGAGAGATCGTCGAACGATCACTCGTTCACCGGGGTCTCAAGCACTATTTCCTCGTGAACTTCCCTCAGGAGCCGGGAGCGCTGCGGCGGTTCCTCGACGAAGTGCTCGGCCCCGATGACGACATCACCCTGTTCGAGTACGTCAAACGCAACAACCGCGAGACCGGTGCGGCGTTGGTCGGTATCGAACTCGGTGCAGCGGAAGACCTTTCGGCGCTCTTGTATCGAATGGACACCTCGCCGCTCGAGGCAGGCCGACTCGAGCCGGGTTCACCCGCCTACCGCTACCTCACGTAGGATTCGTTGCCCGAACTCACCAGGGCATGCATACGAGCCAGGGGCCGAACCAGAAGCAATTCGGACGCCAGAAGTTCCCGCGATTCCAATCGTTGTGTCCGCGATCCCAATCGCGGTGGTTGCGGTCCTTGTTCCAATTGTTGTCGTGGTGCCCTCCTCGGTCGTGACCCCAGCCGCGGTCGTTGTGTCTGACATCGACTACGCCCGGAGCCGAGTCCGTTGCCGGGGCTGCGGTGGCCACGGCCATCGGTGTGAAGACAAGAGCGGTCGTGAGAAAGGCGCTCGCCAGTACTTTCTTGGGTTCCATCACGATTCACCTCGAAAAATTTCGGCGCTATTCCTGACGGTACGCGTGGTCTCGAGGCTCGATCAAGAGGGTCCCTGTGGGCAGATGTTCGGCAGATGTTGACTGTTCGGTCAACCGACAGTTCAGGATTCGAGTATGACGAACGAATGTCCCGGCACCAGTACTGCCGATTTCGTCCGGTTCATGACGGGGTCGTCCCACCAGAGCAGTGGTCGGCCACCGACAGGAACGGTCACAGGGTCGCCACCGAGATTGCATACCACGCGAATCGCACCGCGATGCACCACGATCCAGCGTTCGTCCTCGTCGTACGTCAACTGCAGGTGCTCGAGCCAGGGGTCGGTGAGTTCGGCGCGGAAGCGACGCAACTCGAGCAGTTGCCGGTAGCAGTCGAGCAAGCGCGCATGCTCGGGATCGGTGCGCTCGTCCCAGCGAAGGATCGACCGGCGGAAGGTCTCCGGGTCCTGAGGATCCGGCACATCGTCGATGTCCCATCCGTGTTCACCGAACTCGCGTCGGCGTCCCTCGACGACGGCCCTGGCGAGTTCGGGTTCGGGGTGCGAGGTGAAGTACTGGAACGGGGTGCTTGCCCCCCATTCCTCGCCCATGAACAACATCGGGGTGTACGGCGAGGTGAGAACGAGTGCGGCCTTCACCGCGAGTTGCCCCCGATCGAGATAGCCGCCCGGCCGGTCGCCGCGGGCTCGGTTGCCGACCTGATCGTGGGTGCACGTGTACGCGAGCAGCGAACTGGCAGGTACCCGCCGCACGTCGAGTGGGCGTCCGTGCACGCGGCCACGGAACGACGAGAACGTGCCCGCGTGGAAGAAGCCGTGCCCGAGGGTACGGGCCAGACATTCGAGGGAGCCGAAATCACCGTAGTAGCCTTGGCTCTCGCCGGAGACTGCGGTGTGAATCGCATGGTGGATGTCGTCGTCCCACTGTGCGTGCATGCCGTATCCGCCTGCGGACCGTGGTGTGATCGTTCGGGGATCGTTGAGGTCGCTCTCGGCGATCAGGCTCAGGGGACGACGGAGATGGGCGGATAGACGCAGAGTTTCGACCGACAGCTCCTCGAGCACATGCACCGCGGTCTGATCGATCAGCGCGTGGGTGGCGTCGAGTCGGAGCGCGTCGATGTGGAACTCGCTGAACCAGCGCAGGGCGTTGTCGATGATGTAGCGACGCACCTCACCGGATCCGGGACCGTCGAGATTGATGCTCTCGCCCCAGGTTCCCGGTTTCTCCGACACATAGGGACCGAATCGGCCCAGGTAGTTCCCCGAGGGGCCGAGATGGTTGTAGACCACGTCGAGCGCCACACCGATACCGTGGGCGTGGGCGGCATCGACGAACCGTTGCAGTGCGTCGGGGCCGCCGTACGGCTCGTGGACCGCGTACCAGAGCACGCCGTCGTAACCCCATCCGCGGGGGCCGTTGAAGGCATTGACAGGCATCAACTCGACGAAGTCGATTCCGAGGGCCACGAGGTCGTCGAGATGCTCTATGGCGGCGTCGAGGGTGCCTTTCTCGGTGAACGTGCCGATGTGCAGTTCGTAGAGCACGCTGCCTGCGAGTTGTCTTCCGGTCCAGGCGCGGTCGGTCCAGTAGTCGGGATCGATCCCGTGTAACTGCGACAGTCCGTGTACGCCGTCCGGCTGCCGCTGGGAACGGGGGTCGGGCAGTACGGTCTCGTCGTCGTCGAGAACGTAACCGTAGCGGGACCCGGGTGAGGCATCGACGTCGGCGCGCCACCAGCCGTCGTCCCCCCGATCCATCGGATGGAGCTCGCCGTCGACGTGGAGGCGAACGGTCGACGGGATCGGAGCCCAGACCTCGAAGGTGTGCACGAGGCCAAGCATGCCCTGTTCGTGAGCGTGGCGCAGCATCTTTCCGGTGCACCGGCGATGCAGTCGATACTGTTAGGCTGATCTCGATGTCGGCAGCCAAGAGAACGTACAGTTCACCGTTGCGGGATGAGGCTGCGCGCCGCACACGCACAACGATCCGAGATGCCGCGGCGACGTTGTTCGAGCGCAGCGGGTACGTGAGCACCACCGTCAAACAGATCGCCGCCGAAGCGGGTGTCGCAGTGCGAACGGTCTTCACCGCCTTCCCGGAGGGCAAAGCCCAGCTGTTCCGGGAAGCGCTCGACGCCGCCGTCACCGGTGATGCGGCCGACGCCGACCTGAGTGCTCCCGGCTCGCCTCGGTCGCGGTCACCGCGCGCGTCCGGCGCCGCAGCCGCCGTCATCGACCAGGTGGTGGGGTATGGAGCGGCGATGCTCGAGCGTGCCGGTGGCCTACTCATCACGTCGATCGAATCGTCGGGCGCCGACCCCGACATGTTGCGGTTTGCCGAGGACGACGCGCGCGCTACCGCAGAGAATGCGCGAACCCTCGCCGAAGGGCTGCACCGCAGCGGATGGCTACGTACCGACGTCACCGTCGACCATGCTGCAGACGTGCTCTACACCCTCAGCTCCCCGCAGGTACACGCGTTGCTGCGGCGCGATTGCGGATGGGACGTCGACCGGTATCGCACGTGGCTCGCCGACACCCTGCGAACGACGTTGCTGCGCTGAGACCCGAATCGCAGAAACCTGCCCACACCTACCGGCCGCCGGTTGCGTCCAGGTACAGCCAGACGCCGTCTTCACGGACGAAACGGCTGTGTTCGTGCAGGACGTCGGCACTTCCGCTCTCTGTGTAGTGCGCCCGGAACTCCACCGTGCCCTCGGTATGAAGGAACCCGCCGCCGGTCGTCCGCAGCACCTCGAGGCCGGTCCACCTGGTGCCGGGGTCGAGGTCGAGCGATGCGGGCCGGGACGACGGATGCCATGTCCGTAGCAGGTGGGCGGTGTCACGGAGGACGAACGCCGTGTACCGCGACCGCATCAACTCCTCGGGTCGGGATGCGACACCGCCATCGAGTAATCGCCCGCAGCAGTCGGAGTATCGGATTCCGCGTCCACACGGGCACGGCATATCGGTAGCTGGCTTCTGGTCGCGATGTCGGCTCACCTGACCATTGTCGTCGAGCGTGTGGGACGAGTGGCAGCGTGTCCTTGCCGAACACCTCGCGCGGGCGCACGATTGATCCGTGTGCAGGAGATCTCTGTGAGCGACGCGCTCGATCCGCGCCTGACGTACCTCGACGAACGTGGGCATCAGCACCATGTGGTGTTGACGTCGCAGACTCCGCGGGTGACGATCGGCCGCGCCACCGATGCCGATGTCGCATTTCCCGGCGACGACGAGGTCTCGCGCCTGCATGCGGTGGTCGAGTGGCTCGGCACCAACTGGACCATCCTCGACGACGGACTTTCGCGCAACGGAACTTTCGTCAACGGTGAGCGGATCGCGGGGCGCCGGCGGTTGCGCGAAGGCGACAGCATCCGTATCGGTTCGCACCGCCTGCGCTTCCAGGAGATCGGAGCGGGGCCCGACGAGGCTACCCGCATGGCCACAGAACTACCCACGGTGAACTCGTTGACGGAGACCCAGCGCGGGGTCCTGCGTGCGCTGTGTCGTCCGTACAAACACGGGGTGGCCTTCGCGTCGCCCGCGTCGAACCAGACCATCGCTTCGGAGATGTATCTCAGTGTGGACGCCGTGAAAACACATCTGCGGACACTGTTCGCGAAGTTCGGAGTCGAGGATCTACCGCAGAACCGCAAGCGAGTGCGTCTCGCCGAACTTGCAATGCACACAGGTGTGGTCAGCGAACGCGACCTGTGACCTGTGTTGTGGTTGTTCGGGCACGGGACACCCGATCGGCCAGATCCCTGAGCGCAGCGGCCACCGCGTCGGGATGCTCGACCGTGACCGAATGACCGGCACCCTCGATGCGTACGAGTTGCGAGTGTGCCAGCCGCGCCGCCACACCGACGGACAACACGAACGGTGTCAGCTCGTCGTGGGATCCGCACAGAACAAGTGACGGGAGGTGAGTCAGAACGGAGAGGGCCGCTGCTTCGTCGAGCACTGCGAAGGATCGGAGAAAGCCCGCGATCGTGACCACCGACGTGTCGCTACACAGCAATGCGAGCACCGTAAGCAGCCAAGCATCCGACTTCGGCGACACGGTGCGGCGACGATGCAACGCACCGGCTACGGGCAATCCCACTCGGCCACTCCACCGCGCGATTCGCTGTGTGGTCTCCGGTGCCCGGGACACAGCCCGGCGGAACAACTCCACCACCGGGCTGTGCAGATACCGCCCGAGCCCGGAAAGCGCGAGATCGTCGGCCGCGGTGGAGATCAATGCGACTCCCACGACGCGCGTGCCGATGTCGGTCGAATGTTGACGAGCGTAGGACAGGATCGCCATGCCGCCCATCGAATGCCCCACCAGGACGATGGGCCCGGAAGTGGCGGCGTCGAGCACCACACCCAGATCGCGCCCGATCCGGTCGAGGGTGTACGTCTCGGCGGGCGCTGCACCGGACCGGCCGTGGCCACGATGATCGAAGAACACCATCCGCACCGACCGACCCATCGCGAAGGGCAGGGCCTGACGCAACCGAGTCCAGATGTCGGTGTCGTGACAGTGGCCGTGCACGAACACGAACGTCAGTTCCGCTGTGTCGGGGCCGGCGGCGGTGACTGCGAGGGGCACGCCGTCGTCGGTATACACGGTAGCGTGCCGCAGACGAGTCGAATGGTGGGAAGCGGACATGTCACCAGGGTGCGTGCCTTCCCGAGGTGATATGAGATCCCCTGCCGGTGGAACCCGAAAACCGGGGATAGGTGCCCTTTCACCCTTGGGGTAGTGGACAATCCCGATATGCATTCGCAGCGCTATGTCGGTGTCGTCGGTCCGGGTGAGGCGACACCCGAGCAACGGCGAGTCGCCCGTCAGGTCGGCGGTCTGCTCGCCGGCCGCAGAGCAGTCGTGGTCACCGGCGGGCTTGGCGGGGTCATGGCCGCGGCCTCCCGGGGGGCGATCGAGGCGGGTGGGACAACGCTCGGGTTGCTTCCCGACGACGACCGGGTCGTGGGTAATCCGTACCTGACGGTTGCGATCCCGACCGGCCTGGGAGAGATGCGTAACGCCCTGCTCGTGCGCAGCAGCGACGCGCTCGTCGTTGTCGGCGGGAGCTGGGGAACGATGAGCGAGATCGCGTTGGCCGTACGCACCGGCGTACCGGTCGTGTCGATCGGAGGCTGGAAGATGCCCGCGGGGGGCGTACTCGACGTCGAATCGCCGGAGGAGGCGGTCGAATGCCTGCACGCGTTGCTATGGCGTAAGGACGCCTGACGCTTCAGTTTCCGGGCGGAGCATTCCACAGGAAGGTCCACTACGACACGCGGTGCCCGCCGATCTCGTTCGGCGGGCACCGCGCATCCGAGCTCCCGGACGGTTACGAACCGGCCGCTGCCGAACTTGCGAGCTCGTATCGCCGGCGGTACTCCTGCTTGGACGTTTCACTGACGTCCACGTCCTTCGCGCGGGCACGCAGGGCACCGACGGTGGCCTGCTCGCGCGGGGTGTGCTCGAACGGATCCCAGCTGAAGAACCGCGCGGCGTTCTCGAAGGTGACCTTGTCGATCTCCTCGTCGGTGAGCTCGGCCGCGACGAGTTCCTCCATCAGCATCTCCGGCGAGCGCGGCCAGGTGGAATCCGAATGGGGGTAATCGCATTCCCAGGCGATGGTGTCGATGCCGAGACGCTGTCGGTTGTTCAGGCCGCTGGGCTCGGTTATGTAGCAGGCGAGGAAGTTGTTCTTCCACACGTCGGTGGGCGACATACCTTTCGGCAGGAAACTCGCGCCGGTCCAGGACTGGTTGACGATGTGGCGTTCGAGGCGGTCGAGCCAGGGGGCGACCCAGCCGACGCCGCCTTCGCTCATGGCGACCTTGAGGTCGGGGAACTTCTGGAATGCGCCGCTGAGCATCATGTCGGTCGCGGAGATCGTCGAGATCAGCGGGGTGAGGACCATCATGTCGTCGAGGTCGAAACCCGTGGGGCGTTTGACCAGGCCCATGCCGCCGCCGATGTGCAGGCTGAGCACGATGTTGTGCTCGACGCAGGCCTTGAAGATCGGGTCCCAGTATCCGGATTTGAAGTCGGGGTAGCCGTCGCCGACGCCGTAGGGGGTTTCGGGGATGGAGATGGAGCGGCAGCCCATGGCGGCGAGGCGGTGGATTTCCGTGACGGATTCGTCGACGTCGTAGAACGGGATGATGCCGAGGGGGATGAAGCGTCCGGGGTGGGTGTCGGGGACTTCGCCGACGACCCAGTCGTTGAAGGCTTTCAATGCCGCGAGGGAGAGCTTCTTGTCGGGCAGGGTGGCGAGGTGGGTGCCTGCGAAGCCGGGGAAGGTGGCGAACAGTGTGGCGGCGAGGGTGCCGTTGGCGTCCATGTCGCGGACGCGCATGTCCATGTCGTAGACGCCGGGTCGCATTTCTGCGTAGCCGGTGGGGTCCATGCCCCATTCCTCTTTGGGCCAGGAGACGACGGCGTTGAGGCCGGAACTGCCGACGACAGAACCCTGGAACAGCCATGCTTCGACGTTGGGGTTGCGGGGGTGGGCGGTCAGCGTCGGGGCCTGGTCCATAAGGCTCTTCGGAAAGTGCTTCTCGAAGATGTCCCGGGGTTCGACCACGTGGTCGTCGATGCTGACCATCACCATGTCATCGATGTTCATCTTTATCCTCTCGTGAGCCTGCGGGACAAGAATTCGTGCTGCGGAGCTGCGCCACGGTGTGTGTCCGGACCGACCCGGTCGACCGGTTGGCATGTGACGAAAATCTCCTTACTGCTTTGCGAGAAGACTAATCTCGCAGGGATGTCCCCGCAAGATCGGGAGCAGGTGACGCTGCGGGCCGGATGGCGCGCGACCGGGGTGACTTGCAGTCGCCTGAGAATGTGATGCTTGCCACAGGGGTGACGACAGCCTATTCTCACAATTCAGAATTGCATTCCAGATTCGAAGAGTGGGACCTGTGCTCCTCGTCCCCCCACGAGAGGGTGAAATGCTCCGATCGAAACGTGTGCTTGCAGTGGTGGTGGTGGCATGCGCCACCGCGCTGATCTCGACATCCTGTGGTGGCAGCGGTGCCGACAACTCCGGTACAGGAACTTCCGGTTCAGGGAGCCTCGAAGAAACGACGGACCCGGTGGCGGGTGGTTCTCTCGATGTCATCCAGATGGGTGAACCGCGCAGTCTCGACCCTGCCGCGTTGTCGAACACCTATGCACACCAGCCCGCTCTGGGCAACGCCCTCTACGGCTCACTGATCGTCAACGATCTGGAGACGCAGGAGATCGAATATGTGATGGCCACCGACTTCGCCAGCACCGATGGGGGCGCAACCTTCACCCTCACGCTGCGCCCGGACCTCACGTTCACCGACGGCACGCCGTTCGATGCCGCCGCGGTCAAGTACAACTGGGACCGGCTTCGCGATCCGTCTCTCGGCTCCACTGCGATCCGGGTGGCGGGTCAGATCGCTGGAGTCGAGGTGAAGGATCCCACGACGGTGTCGGTTGCGCTGGTGAGCCCCAACCCGCACTTCCCGCAGAGCATGCTCACCACTTCGATGAATTGGATCGCCTCGCCGACCGCTCTCGAGAAGGGGCGTGAGGCATTCGACGAGAACCCGGTCGGGGCCGGGCCGTTCACCCTGGTCGATTGGGTCCGTCAGGGTGCGATCGAACTGGAGAAGAACCCGAACTACTGGGATGCGCCCAAGCCGTATCTCGACACGCTGCGGATAACCACCGTGGCGGACACGAGCCAGCGATTCAATGCCGTCTCCACCGGTACTGCAGACCTGGCGTCGGAAGCCAGTTGGGCCACCCTCGACAAGGCCGAGCAGGCGGGTGTGGGCACCGAGCTCGTGCCCACCGGCGGTGGTCAGATCATGGTGATGAACGCGGCGCGCGCACCGTTCGACGATGTCAGGGCCAGGCAGGCGGTCTCCATGGCCGTCGACCGTGATGCCCTGAATTCGGTGGTGTACAACGGAGTCGGCGAGGTTGCGGATTACCTGTTCGTGGACGGTTCGCCGTTCTTCGAGGACGTTCCGTTGTGGACACACGACAAGGATGCCGCTCAGGTACTGTTCGATGAACTGGCGGCCGACGGCAAGCCGCTGTCGTTCACCTTCCTGTCCTATCCGACGCAGGAATCCCGGGCGGCGGGCGAGGCGTTGCAAGCGCAGCTGAATGCCTTCGACAATGTCGAGGTCGCAGTCGAGGTCGCGGACTATTCCACACTCACGGCCCGCGCGGGTGGTCGTGACTTCGACATGATCATCTCGTCCGCGATCGTCCAGGACCCGGACTACGCGCTGTGGACCGCCTTCCATGGTGATTCGCCCGGAAACTTCTCCGGCCTCGACGACCCTGCACTCAACGATGCGTTGGACGCCGGACGTCTTGCGGAATCGGACGAAGAGCGCAAGGCGGCATACAGCACGGTCCAGGCCCGATTGGCCGAACTCGTGCCGGGCGTGTGGTACATCAAGGCGTCGCCTTCCGTCCTGTACGGCGAGAACGTACACGGGATCGATCTGTACACCCTCGGCTCGCCGCGGCCGGAAGAACTCTGGGTGACGGAGTAGGGCATCATCACTCATTCGCACTGTCTCGATCATCCAGAGGCACGGACCGAGGCGATGCCGGTCACCGGATAAGTCCGACTCCACGAAAAGACAAGCATTCTTGACAAACTATGTCAAGAATGCTTGTCTTTTTCATGTGGCGAACAGGCCGAGGGACAACCGGGTCCGTGAATTTCGCAAAGAGAAGCGGCTCACTCAGGCCGAGCTCGGTGCGCAGGTCGGGGTCAGCAGGCAGAGCATCGTGTCGACGGAGAAGGGCGACTACGCGCCCAGCGTCTACCTCGCATTGCGGCTGGCGGAGAGTCTCGGCACCACTGTCGAAGAGTTGTTCCCATTGTCCGAAGAGGAGTTGTGATGGCCGTGTTCATGAAGCTTGCCCGAATCATCGGCGACCTGGACGACGAGTTCTACCGCGACGAGCGCCAACGCGATGTGTGGAACGAGGCCTCGGCAGTGGGATTCCAACTGGCTCAATGGGCTGCGCTCGTCGGAGGAGCAGTTCTTCCGTGGCTTGCCGGGCGGGCCGGTGCGCAGATTGCGATCGGAGTACTCGCACTGTGGTTCCTGATCTCGATGGCGGTGATCATGTATGCGCGCGCTCGGGATGTCGATGTGTATGCCACAGCGAAGACATGGACACCACGCGTGTTCGTGGCGTGCCTCGTCTACCTCGCAGGCATCGTCGGGATCTATGCACAGTTGTCGACCCCGCTCGATCAGGATCCGGCAACGTGGGCGGGGGCTGTCGTCGGCGGATTGGTAGGCGGCGGTACGGCAGTCGCCCTGATCGCGTGGTATCGACACCGTCAGCGCCGTCGGTGGGCCGAGGAGGATGCCCGCGATCTGGCGGACCGCTAGGCGATCGGAGCCGACGGCCGGACCCGGCTCAGTGCAGCGACCGGAAGCTCGGCGAAGAGGTTGTCGAATCGTACTCGCCCCGAGAACGTCCGCTCGGTCAGCAGGTCGATCCAGTCTCCGGGAGGTAGATCGAGTACCGTACCGGACCATCCCTGCGCGCCGAGAGAGACCGTGTGTCGCGAGACCACCGCTACCACATCGACCTCGTCGGCATGCGGACCGCGACCGTAGGCGAGCACGTGGTGCGCCGCCGGACCACAGGCGCGCAGCGGCACATACGCGCCGCCGACGAAGCTGGCGGGTTTCTCGCGACGCAACCGCAGCGCTGCGCGCACGACCGCGAACTTGGCCGGCACCTCGCCGGCGTCGAGCAGCCGTCGGCGTTCGACGTAGTCGACGGGTCGGCGGTTGTCGGGGTCGACCAGCGAATCGCTCCACAGTTCGGTGCCCTGGTAGATGTCCGGGATCCCGGGCCCGAGAAGCTGGAGAAGCTTCTGGCCCAGCGCATCCGATGACCAATGCGGCTCCAGGCCGGCGACGAACTCGGACATCCCGGCACCACACGGGCCGTCGCACACCGTATCGAGCCAGGCCAGAACCGCACCCTCGAAGTCGTCATCCACCTCGGTCCACGATGTGCGGGTGCCGTTTTCCCGCAACGCCTTCCGGAGGTAGTCACGCAGGCGAGTGCGCAATGAATCGGTGACGACGCCGTCGACGGGCCAGACGCCGAACAACGTCTGCCAGAGGAACGCTCCGATCGCCGGGTCGGGGCTCGGTGCCACCGTCTCCCACTCTGCGACACAGTCGGCCCACAGCCGCGGCACCTGCGACAGGACGCCGATGCGCGCTCGGACGTCTTCACTGCGTTTGGTGTCGTGTGTCGACAACGTGGTCATCGTCCGCGGCCACGAGCGTGCGCGCTGGGCCCACGTGAGGTGGAACTCGCTCGGATCGAGACCGAAGCGTCCGGGCGTCCCTCCTACTTCTTGCAGGGAGATCAGGCGGGCCGCGCGATAGAACAGGCAGTCCTCCACGGCCTTCGCCGTTGCAGCGCCGCATACCTGGCCGAACCGTGCGGCCGATTCGGGATCCGTGGACAACGCCTGAACCAGCACCTCCAGAGCGGGCTCCAACGCGGTGTCGCTGCCTCCCACCCGGCCGACGATGCGCGGCAACAGGGTGCTCAACGGCGCGTAGTCGGCTCGGTACACCGGGACCTGCGACACCACTGCGATCACGGCGTCACGAACCATGGTCTCGGTGAGCGGGGTCTCGGTGAGTACGGTGTCGGTACCCGCGGTGTTGCCGGTCGAGCGCAGGATCGTGCGCACGAGACGATGAAGCTCCGCCGCAAGTCCGGCCTCGAGTACCTGCCGCCCCAGCAGATGCTCCTGCGTCTGCACCCACTCCGCGTCGCCGTCGGCGCCGGTGAATGTGCGCGAGAGCGCGCTCAGCTCGCTTTCGCCCCGCGGATCGACGAACACCGCGGCAAGTTCGTTGAGCGCGTCATAGCCGGTGGTGCCATCCACGGGAAGTGTTGCGTCGAGGGGTTCGCCCTCGGCGAGGATCTTTTCGATCACGAGCCATCGGTCCGGGCCGATCAGGTCGCGGAGCCGCTGGAGATAGCCCGAGGGATCTGCCAGACCGTCGGGATGATCGACACGAACGCCGTCGATCAGATCGTCCGAGATCCACGAGGCGACTTGGGCATGCACGGCATCGAAGACTGCGGGATCCTCCACCCGGACGGCGGCGAGGTCGCTGACGGTGAAGAATCGCCGGTAACCGATCAGACCCGAATCCCACGGCACCAGCCGATACGACTGGCGATCGTGGATCTCGGTCGCCGTGCCGGAATCGGTGCCCGGTGCGATGGGAAACCGCTTGTCGTAGTAGGCGAGCATCGGTTCCGTGCCGGATCTGTCGACGGTGCACTCGTGCACGTCGTCGCCCGAAGCCAGAACGGGCAGCGCGACCTTGCCGTCCGCGCCGTTGTCGGCTGCAGTATCGAAGTCGAAGAAATCCGCGTACGCGGACTCGCTGCCGTGGCGGAGAGCATCCCACCACCAGAGATTCTGGCGTGCGTCGGCGACACCGACATGGTTGGGGACGATGTCGACTATCAACCCCATGCCGCGTGCCCGTGCGGCGCCGGCCAGTGCTACGAGTCCGGAACGTCCGCCGAGCCCGCCCGAGACGGTGCTCGGATCCACCACGTCGTATCCGTGAGTGGAACCGTCCGCCGCGGTGAGCACCGGCGACAGATACAGGTGGGAGACACCCAGGGCGGCGAGGTAGTCGACCAGATCCACCGCGTCGGCGAAGGTGAACGCGTCGGGGCGCATCTGCAGGCGGTAGGTGGCCGTCAGCGGGACCGGGTTCGCCGCACCAGCGGTCACCGGCGTGGCGTTCATGCCGTCTTCCTCAGCACGAGCACCGAACGAGCTTGCACGGTCACCGATTCCCCCGCCGCGACCGTGGTCGGGTCGCGTCGGCCGTCCGCAATATCGGTGTCGAGGGTCGGTGTCCATTCCTGCGCGTGCGGCCCGTCGGGGGTGACGAAGTCCAGCGGTTCGTCATGAGCGTTGAAACAGAGGAGGAACGAATCGTCGACGACCCGCTGACCCCGCTGATCGGGTTCCGGAATGCCCTCGCCGTTGAGGACGACGGACAGAGACTTCCCGAATCCGCTGTCCCAGTCTTCGGGCGTCATCTCGTCGCCTGCGGGGGTGAGCCATGCGATGTCGCGAGATTGGTCGCCGCTGCGGATCGGACCTCCTTCGAAGAACCTGCGACGCCGGAACACCGGATGCTCCGTGCGCAACGCGATGACGTTGCGCGTGAACTCCAGCAGGTCGGCGTTCGTCTCGGCGAGTGTCCAGTCCATCCAGGACAATTCGTTGTCCTGGCAGTACACGTTGTTGTTGCCGTTCTGGCTGCGGCCGATCTCATCTCCATGCGCGATCATCGGAGTACCCTGCGACAACATCAATGTTGCGAGGATGTTGCGTTGCTGGCGCGCGCGGAGCTCGAGGACGTCCGGGTCGTCGGTGGGGCCCTCGACACCGCAGTTCCACGAGCGGTTGTGCGACTCGCCGTCGCGGTTGTCCTCGCCGTTGGCGTCGTTGTGCTTCTCGTTGTAGGACACCAGATCCGCGAGCGTGAATCCGTCGTGCGCGGTGACGAAGTTGATCGAGGCACTCGGACGCCTCCCGGTGTCCTCGTAGAGATCGGAGGAGCCCGTCAGCCGCGACGCGAACTCGCCGAGTGTCGCGGGCTCGCCGCGCCAATAGTCGCGCACCGTGTCGCGATACTTTCCGTTCCACTCGGTCCATAGTCCAGGGAAGTTCCCGACCTGGTAGCCACCTTCGCCGACGTCCCACGGCTCGGCGATGAGCTTGACCTGCGACACCACCGGATCCTGTTGGACCAGGTCGAAGAATGCGGACAACCGGTCGACGTCGTGCAGTTCACGCGCGAGCGTCGATGCGAGATCGAATCGGAACCCGTCGACGTGCATCTCGGTGACCCAGTATCGGAGCGAGTCCATGATCAGCTGGAGAGTGTGTGGGTGTCGGGCGTTGAGACTGTTTCCGGTTCCGGTGTAGTCCATGTAGTGGGTTCTGTCGTCCTCGACGAGCCGGTAGTAGGCGGCATTGTCGATGCCACGGAACGAGATCGTCGGGCCGAGATGGTTGCCTTCGGCGGTGTGGTTGTAGACGACGTCGAGGATCACCTCGATACCGGCTTCGTGGAAGGTGCGCACCATCGCCTTGAATTCGGCGACGACTCCGCTCGGTTTCGAGGCCGACGAGTACGCGGCATGAGGGGCGAAGAACCCGAAAGTGTTGTACCCCCAGTAGTTACTGAGCCCCTGGTCGCGCAGCGTCTGGTCGTGCATGAACTGGTGCACTGGCATCAGTTCGATTGCGGTGACGCCGAGTAGGAGCAGGTGCTCGATGACTGCCGGGTGAGCGAGACCGGCGTAGGTGCCGCGCAGGTAGTCCGGGACCTCGGGGTGGGTGGCGGTCATGCCCTTCACATGGGCTTCGTAGATGACCGTCTCATGGTAGGGGCGACGCGGATGTCGATCGGACGCCCAGTCGAAGAACGGATTGATCACGACGGTGGTCATGGTGTGCCCGAGCGAATCGAGCCGGGGGAGGCCGTCGCTCGAATCCTGTTCGTTCCCCGGGCTGTCCGCCTGCGGGTCGTCGCCGGTGCGGGTGGACCAGCCTGACTCTGCCGCGGACTCCGGTGCCGGTCCGGATTCGGGAACTGTAACCCCGCTGTCGGGATCCGTACCGGGCAGCGTGTATGAGTACAGGGACGGGTCGTCGTCGAAACCGCCGTCGAATGCCTTGCCGTACGGGTCCAACAGTAGTTTGCTCGGGTCGCATCGATGTCCCTCGGCAGGGTCGAACGGACCGTACACGCGGTAGCCGTAGCGCTGGCCGGGTGAAACGGTCGGGAGATACGCGTGCCACACGTATCCGTCGACCTCGTCGAGCGCGACCCGTTTCTCGGTCCCATCGCGGTCGATCAGACACAACTCGACCTTCTCGGCGACCTCCGAGAACAGGGCGAAGTTGGTGCCGGCGCCGTCGTAGGTGGCTCCCAGCGGGTAGGGGTGGCCGGGCCACACCGGAACGGGCTCCGCCGCATCCCGGGTGGTGTTGCTGTCGCTGGGTGCCATGGCTGCTCAGCGTAATGCCAGACGATGCGGCTCACCCACCGGAGCGGATCCGCTCACCACCATCCGGTCGCAGGACCGAGTTGACGGCCCAGGTCGGGCGTCAAGGTCCGCACGTACGTGGTCGTGAGATGGTCGTCGTCGCGATAGACGAGTACGTTGCCCTCGACGACTCGGCACACTTGTTGTCGGCACAACGAATCGGTCAGATCTATCAGCGTCACCGACGGAAGGTGCGCCGCGGCGGCACGGGCCGGATCGACCGGATCGAGCGCGGCAGCGCGGTCGATGCCGCACGACTCGGAAGTGCCCCCCGAAGCCAGACAGTCCGACGCGTTGTACTGGACCTCGTCGTCGATGAGCCACGGGTTGTCGCGGATCGCCACCACGGGGATGCCGTAGTCGGCGAGCGTCTCCCACAGTTCCACGTACCAGAACGGGGTGAAGTCGCCCGGTCCTTCACCCGGGTCCTTCGTTCTGGTCGAGGTGGTGAACAGCACGTCGGGCGGATATGCCGCAAGTTCGGCAAGCACCTTCACCGACCAGGAGTCGCATTCGAAGGTCGGGGAATCCTCGGTCAGCTCGGCTGCGGGATCGGACAACGGGCAACCGACTTTGAGGTAGGTGTCGAGGCGGAAGCCGTGCTCGCGACCGAGTTCATCGAGCGCCGCGAGCCAGTGCTCGGAGTGCGAACCCCCGGCGAGCACCATGCGACGCGTCGACATCGGGTCGCCGTAGACACAGGTCAAGGCGTCACGGTTGGTGTGCTGCGCGATACAGCCGTCGATGGTCGCGGGCGGAAGATCGTCGGCGGCCACGATCAGGGGCGGGTAGACCGGCTGATGCTCGACCTCGGGCAGTCCGATCGCTGCGGCGCCGGGATAGAGAGCGGGATCGGGGCGGGCGGAATGAGAGAACTGACTCACCGTGCGATCGATATGGACGGTCCACCAGGTCGTGCCCGCGACGAGCGCAACACCGATCAGTGCGAGACCTGCAACCAGGGTGGTGCGCCACCGTCCCGGAACCGAGCGCCGAATCGGGGTCTCGATGAACCGCGTGGTGGCTTCGGCGAGGACGAGGGAGATGCCGATCACGACCAGTCCGCCGACGAGTCCGACCGAGGGACGGTCGCGCACCAGCAGGTAGCCGATCAGCACGGGCCAATGCCACAGATACAGCGCGTACGCAATGCTTCCGAGACGGATCAGCGGCGGCGACGACAGGAATCTCGAGGTGGGAGTGTCGGCTCCCGTGGCGCCGGGGACTGCTCCCGCAACGACCAACGCCATTGCGGCCCCCACCGGCACCAACGCCCACGGACCAGGGAAGTGGGCGTTGCCGTTGAGAGCGAATCCGCACGCGAAGAGAATCGCAAGCCCTGCGATGCCCAACGCGGATCGAACGAACTTCGGCGCCCGCAGCCACGGCACGACACACACCAGGACGGCGCCGATCGTCAGTTCCCACACTCGGGCCGCGCTGTCGTAGTACGTCCACGATTGCGGGGCAGTGGAGAACGCCGCGTACGTCAGCGAGGCCACGGTGATGAGCGACAGGAGCACGGTCAGCGGCACGCGGACAGGAATCCGTGCCCGCCGCAGTAACCACGCCGAGGTGAAGACCACGATCAATGCCGCGAGATAGAACTGCCCCTGCACCGAGATCGACCACAGGTGTTGCAGGGGGCTGACCATGGGATCGGCAGCGAGATAGTCGCTTGCGGTGCGCGCCAGTTCCCAGTTCTGTACGAACAGCAACGACGCGCGTGTCTGTTCTGCGACCCGGTTCCACTGGGGGAACGGGAGCAGGATCAGTGCGGCGAGTGTGGTGCCCGCCAGGACGAGAACGAGCGGTGCGAGTAGCCGACGCCCGACTCGTCGCAACACGGGCCTCGGATCGAGCGGTGCGCCCGACTCCGCGACCCGGAGCAAGGAGCCGACGAAGAAGAAGCCGGACAGCGCGAGGAAGACATCGACGCCGCCGGATACGCGTCCGAACCAGACGTGGAAGACCACCACCAGGGCGATTGCGAGTCCGCGGACACCGTCGAGATCGGCGCGGTAGCCGGGGCGAGCAGATGCTGGGGCGGCACTGGTGCTCACGGCTGAATGCGACGTATGGACGGACATGGCGCTGGTAGTACCCCTGGTGCGTGCGGGCTCGGCGGCCGAGTCATCCGTCGAGCTGTTCTTGTGAGCAACCTTCACACGAACCTAGGCAGACTACGGGGTGCGACTTCGTGATCACCAACCGCTTAGAGTCGGGCGGGTGTCATCCACCACCTCTTCCGCTGCCCGTATCTCGTCTCTCGACGCAGCGCACCTCTGGCATCCCTACGGTGCGTTTCCGCCGTCGACCGAACCGCTCGTGGTCGACCAAGCGCATGGCGCGCGGCTCGTCCTGGCCGACGGGCGTGAGCTCGTCGATGGAATGAGCTCATGGTGGGCGACGGTGCACGGATACCGGCACCCGGTGCTCGACCGCGCTGTCACCGAGCAGCTGTCCAAGATGAGTCACGTCATGTTCGGTGGGCTGACGCACGCGCCCGCGGCACGTCTGGCCGAACTGCTGGTGGAGATCACGCCGGACGGACTCGACAAGGTGTTCCTCGCCGACTCGGGCTCCGTGTCGGTCGAGGTCGCAATCAAGATCGCGTTGCAGTATCAGCGTGCAGTCGGGGCACCCGCGCGGCACCGTCTGCTCACATGGCGCGGCGGCTACCACGGCGACACATTCGCGCCGATGAGCGTGTGCGACCCCGAAGGCGGCATGCATTCGATGTGGACGGACGTGCTCGCGCAGCAGGTGTTCGCCCCCGCGCCACCGGCCGAGTTCGACGCCGCCTACGTCGAGACCTTCGAATCGATCCTCACCGAGCACACCGACGAACTCGCCGCAGTGATCGTCGAACCGGTCGTGCAGGGGGCCGGTGGCATGCGCTTCCACGATCCCGCCTACCTGCGCGAACTGCGCCGCATGTGCGACGAACACGGACTGCTGCTCATCTTCGACGAGATCGCCACCGGGTTCGGTCGCACCGGAGAGCTGTTCGCTGCAGACCACGCGGGTGTGTCGCCGGACATCCTGTGCGTCGGTAAGGCGCTCACCGGCGGGTATCTGACCCTCGCTGCGGTCCTGTGCACGTCGGACATTGCCGAGGCGATCAGTGCCGGCGAAGGCGGCGGCGTGATGCACGGCCCGACCTTCATGGGTAATCCACTCGCGTGCGCCGTGGCGGTCGCATCCACCGAACTGTTGCTCTCACGAGACTGGCGCGCCGAGGTCGCCGCGCTAACCTCGGGACTGGAAGCCGGACTCGCGCCGGCTCGGGACATCCCCGGGGTCGTCGATGTTCGGGTCCTCGGGGGGATCGGTGTCCTGGAGCTCGCGGAGCCCGTCGACATGCGTGCTGCGACCGATGCGGCGGTCGGCGCCGGAGTGTGGCTCCGGCCGTTCCGCAACCTCGTCTACGCCATGCCGCCGTACGTATGCACCGCCGACGACGTGGCCCGGATCTGCGAGGGCATGCTCGCGGCGGCCCGGAGTGGGCGCTGAGCCCGCGCCGGACGCCGCACGGTCTCCGCTCGACGACTTGAACGGTGTTCAAGTATGGTGCTGAGCATGACTGCATTCCCTGCGCTCGCATGGCTCGACACCGCCGCCGACGCTCGGCGCCGCGCAGGACTGCACCGAGACCTGATTCCACGCACCCCATCGGCGCCGGTCGTCGATCTCGCCTCCAACGACTATCTCGGACTCGTCCGCCATCCCGAAGTGCTCGCGGGCGCCACTGCCTCGCTCCGTCGTTGGGGTGGCGGCGCCACCGGGTCGAGGCTGGTCACCGGAACCACGGCTGAGCACGAACTGCTCGAACGTGAACTCGCGGAGTTCGTCGGTGCCGAGACCGGGCTGGTGTTCTCCAGCGGCTACGCTGCCAATCTCGGTGCGGTCACGGCGCTCGCGGGACGCGACGCCCTCGTCGTGTCCGACGCCGGATGCCACGCCTCCCTCGTCGATGCGTGCCGGCTGTCGCGTTCGCGCATCCACGTGACTCCGCACAACGACGTCGACGCGGTGGCGGCCGCCCTCGCCGCGCGCACCGAACCCCGCGCCCTCGTCCTCACCGACTCGGTGTTCAGTGCAGAAGGAGATCTCGCACCGCTGCTCGCATTGCACAAGGTGTGCCGCGAACAGGGCGCGATGCTGCTCGTCGACGAGGCCCACGGTGTCGGAGTTCGTGGCGCAGGGGGCCGCGGACTCGTCCACGAAGTGGGTCTCGCCGGCGAGCCGGACGTGATCGTCACGGCCACACTGTCGAAGTCCCTCGCATCACAGGGCGGCATCGTGCTCGCCGATGCCCGCGTGCGGGAACACCTCATCGACACTGCCCGCACCTTCATCTTCGACACCGGACTTGCGCCCGCCGCCGTCGGCGCCTCGCGGGGTGCGTTGAAAGTGCTCCGCGCCGAGCCCGGACGTGCGGGTGCGGTTCTCGACCGGGCACGCCACCTCGCTGCTACCACGGCAGCGGCGACCCCCGAATCGGCGGTCGTATCGGTGATCCTCGGCGACCCCCACGTCGCGGTCGGAGCAGCCCGTGAGTGCCGCGAGCGTGGTCTGCACGTCGGCTGCTTCCGCCCGCCGTCGGTGCCTGCCGGAACGTCGCGGCTGCGATTGACCGCCCGCGCCGACCTCACCGCCGCAGACCTCGAGTTGATCGACCGTGTCCTCACCGACGTACTGGCAGGAGTGCATTCGTGAGCGCGTTGTGCGTCACGGGTACCTCGACCGATGTCGGGAAGACCGTGGCGACCGCCGCGCTGGCGGCGCTCGCGCTGTCGTCGGGAAAGACGGTGGCGGTGTGTAAACCCGCGCAGACCGGCGTGGCAGACGGAGAACCCGGAGATCTGCACGAGATCGAACGGCTCACCGGATCGCGCATCGACGCTCTCGAACTCGCCCGCTACCCGGAACCACTCGCGCCCGACACCGCCGCGCGCCGAAGCGGTCGCCCGCTCCTCGCCCTCGCCGAGGTCGTCCAGGCGATCAGGGAACTCGACGCGACCCACGACCTCACCCTCGTCGAAGGCGCTGGGGGAGTGCTCGTGCGACTCGGCGCCGACGGATTCACTCTCGCGGACGTCGCAGCCGCGTTGAACGCGCCCGTTGTGATCGTGGCGGCGCCCGGCCTCGGCACCCTCAATCACACCGCGCTCACCGCTGCCGCATTGCGTGCGGCAGCGGTGGACTGCGCCGGTGTGATCGTCGGATCGTGGCCGGATGCACCGGATCTCGCCGAACGCTGCAACCTCGACGACCTCCCCGATGTCGCGGGCGTCCCGGTGCTCGGCCGCATCCCGGAAGGTAGCGGTGCACTCGCGCCGGACGAGTTCCTCGCCGGCGCCACGACATGGTTGCCGGATCTCGAACCCCGGACTCCCGGCCCGGTTCATTCCGGCTTGTGCGCGAGTACCCGGAAACAATTGCCGCCCAGTCCGGTTCGATCGACGCTGTCGATCACGAAGCCTGTGTCCTCGAGGTAAGGAACGGGGTCTCGCACCAGATGATCGGCCATGAACCTCAGGGTCAGGGGCTCGATCGTGCGCATTAACCAGGTCAGGACCCGATTGGTCGAGGGGCCGTGCTCGACGAGCACGAACCGCCCTCCGGGTACGAGTACCCGCATGGCCTCGGCGCTGGCCGCTGCGGGATCGGGGATCGTGCAATAGGACAGGGTCGAGACGACGGTGTCGACGGATTCGTCCGCGAGATCCAACGCCTGGACGTCCCCGCGTCGTACCTCGCAGTGCGTGAGCCGGTGCTCGGTGATGCGCTGCTGTGCGTGCGCGAGCATGCCCGCGGACAGGTCGATCCCGGTCACCGCAGTCACGTCGGGTCCGTACAGCGGAAGATTCAGCCCGGTGCCGACTGCGATCTCGAGGACGCGACCCGACGCGTGCCCGATGGCCCACCGGCGTGGATCTCCGAGTAGCCGTCGCTCCGAGAATCGGATCTGCCTGTCGTATTGCGGTGCTGTCGCATCGAAGACCTCGGCGATGCGGGCGTTGTCGGGTCGAGCCACGGATGTCCTCCATTCGGTGGCGCGAAACCACGCTCGGTGACAGCGGATCTATCGTACTGTGAATGGTGTCACATCGTGTCGGCCGGCGTCGACGTGCCGACCGCTGGGTTCGGAGGTACTGATGTCCACCGAAATGCAAGAACTGCAACGGACCATCGGTCATCTGCGTCACTGCGTCGGATCCTTGCGTTCGCGCTACGGCGACGCTACCGCTGTGCAGCGGCTGGCGAACGATCTCGAACGCCTCCATATCGACGCGCACGACCTCGCCGAGCGCCCTCCGGCGGAGGCACGCGTGTATTCGGGTGAGCGCATCCCGGTTCCCAACGAGCCGTACGACGACTCGTTGTTCCGTGGCGTGGATGTCGACGACGAGGGCCTCGGCGGTCTACACGGAGATCGGTGAGCGCCCCCGCGGCGACCGGTGTGCGGTCCGCGACCCGCGCGCGGATCGCGGCCCGGACGCTGCGTACCGATCGCTGGTGGAAATCCCCGCTGCTGACGGCCCTAGGACTTCTCGTCTTCGTCGTCTACGCCACGATCCGCTCGTTCGTCCGGTCTGCCTATTACGTCGAGGACTACCACTACCTCACGCCGTTCTACTCGCCGTGCGTGAGTGACTCGTGCGTCGAAGGTGCCCGGCATTTCGGCACCTGGGTCGGCGAGCTCCCGATGTGGATACCTCTCGCGTTCCTGTCTCTGCCGTTCCTGCTCGGATTCCGGTTGACCTGTTACTACTACCGCAAGGCCTACTACCGCTCGTTCTGGCTGGCACCCGCCGCGTGCGCAGTGGCCGAACCGCACGCCCGCTACACGGGGGAGACCCGACTGCCGCTGATCCTGCAGAATGCGCATCGCTATTTCTTCTACGCGGGCGTCGTCGTCTCGCTGATCAACACGTACGACATGGTCGTAGCGTTCCGGAGCCCGAGCGGATTCGGGTTCGGCCTCGGCAATGTGATCCTGCTGATCAACGTGATCCTCCTCTGGGGGTACACCGTCTCGTGCCACTCATGTCGGCACGTCACCGGAGGGCGTCTCAAACATTTCTCGAAACATCCTGTGCGATACCGTATCTGGACATTCGTATCGAAACTCAACACCCGCCACATGCAGTTCGCGTGGATCACGTTGGGCACGCTGATGATCACGGACTTCTACATCATGCTCGTAGCCAGTGGCACCATCTCGGACCTTCGGTTCGTCGGCTGACGACTCGTCGGGCACGCACGACACGCATCGCAACGACACGCATCGCAACGACACGCATCGCAACGACACAGGGGAGGGCACGGATGGTGGAAGTCGAGCGGCACAGGGTCGACGTGGTGGTGATCGGGGCCGGTGGGGCGGGCCTGCGTGCGGTCATCGAGGCCCGCCAGCGGGGGCTTTCCGTCGCCGTGGTGTGCAAGTCGCTGTTCGGCAAGGCCCACACCGTCATGGCCGAGGGCGGGTGCGCTGCCGCGATGGGCAACGCCAACCCCCACGATTCGTGGCAGGTGCATTTCCAGGACACCATGCGCGGCGGTAAGTTCCTCAACAACTGGCGAATGGCAGAATTGCACGCACGAGAAGCTCCCGACCGAGTGTGGGAACTCGAAACCTATGGCGCGTTGTTCGACCGCACGCCCGACGGGCGCATCAGCCAACGCAACTTCGGCGGCCACACCTACCCGCGTCTCGCGCATGTCGGTGACCGAACAGGTCTGGAACTGATCCGCACGATGCAACAGAAGATCGTGTCGCTGCAGCAGGAGGACCACGCCGAGCACGGCGATTACGAGGCACGGGTGAAGGTCTACGCCGAGTGCACTATCACCGAACTGCTGAAGGATTCCGAGGGCCGGATCGCCGGGGCATTCGGATATTGGCGCGAGACCGGCCGGTTCGTGCTGTTCGAGGCTCCCGCTGTCGTCGTGGCAACCGGCGGTATCGGGAAGTCCTGGAAAGTGACGTCGAACTCGTGGGAGTACACCGGAGACGGGCACGCCCTCGCGCTTCGGGCGGGCGCGGCACTGATCAACATGGAGTTCGTCCAGTTCCATCCCACCGGAATGATCTGGCCGCCCAGCGTCAAGGGCATCCTCGTCACCGAAGGGGTTCGCGGCGACGGCGGGGTCCTGAAGAACACCGACGGCGACCGGTTCATGTTCTCCTACGTCCCACCGGTGTTCAAAGGCCAATACGCCGAGACGGAGGAGGAAGCAGACCGCTGGTACGACGACCAGGAGAACAATCGCCGCACACCCGACCTGCTGCCACGTGACGAGGTGGCCCGCGCGATCAACTCCGAGGTCAAACAAGGCCGGGGGACACCCCACGGCGGTGTGTTCCTCGACATTGCATCCCGGATGCCCGCGGCCGAGATCATGCGGCGACTGCCATCGATGCACCACCAGTTCAAAGAACTCGCCGACGTCGACATCACCGCCGAGGCGATGGAGGTCGGACCCACCTGCCACTACGTCATGGGTGGGATCGAGGTCGATCCCGATACCGGTGCCGCATCGGTGCCGGGTTTGTTCGCAGCCGGCGAATGTTCCGGAGGAATGCACGGTTCGAACCGGCTCGGCGGGAATTCGCTGTCGGATCTGCTGGTGTTCGGTCGGCGGGCGGGTCTCGGTGCCGCCGACTACGTACTGGGGCTGAATGCGCGTCCGGTCGTCACTGACGCCGATGTCGAGATTGCCGCGAGAGTCGCGTTGTCCCCGTTCGACGCGGCCGATGCCGGCGGCGAGGGATCCGGCCGGGTGGAGAACCCGTACACCTTGCATACCGAACTACAGCAGTCGATGCACGACCTGGTGGGGATCATCCGTCGCGCCGACGAGATCGAGCGCGCGCTGGACGAACTGCAGAGGCTGCGCGCTCGGATTCGCCAGGTCGCGGTGGAGGGACACCGGCAGTTCAATCCCGGCTGGCACCTCGCGGTGGACCTGCGCAACATGCTGCTGGTGTGCGAATGTGTGGCCGAATCGGCCTTGCAGCGCACCGAAAGTCGAGGCGGCCACACCCGCGACGACCATCCGTCGATGGACCCGCAGTGGCGTCGCACGCTCCTGGTGTGCCGTGTGAGCGGTGGCGATCCCGTGATTCCCGATGTGTCGGTGACCGCGCATCGGCAGGAGCCGATGCGCCCGGATCTGCTCGAACTGTTCGACATCGACGAACTCGGCAAGTACTACACCGACGAGGAACTCGCGGACCATCCGGGACGGAAGGGCTGACATGGGTTATGAAGCGGCGTTCCGGATATGGCGCGGAGATGCCGACGGCGGAGACCTGCAGGACTACACCGTCGAGGTGAACGACGGCGAGGTCGTGCTCGATATCCTGCACCGGCTCCAAGCCACACAGACCCCGGACCTCGCGGTGCGGTGGAACTGCAAGGCCGGTAAGTGCGGATCATGTTCGGCGGAGGTCAACGGGCGCCCTCGGCTCACCTGCATGACCCGCATGTCGGTGTTCGATCCGGGCGAGACGGTGACCGTGACCCCGATGCGCACCTTCCCGATCATCCGTGACCTCGTGACCGACGTGTCGTTCAACTACGCCAAAGCCAGGCAGATTCCCTCGTTCACCCCTCCGGCGGATCTGGCACCGGGGGACTATCGAATGCAGCAGATCGATGTGCAGCGGTCCCAGGAGTTTCGCAAATGCATCGAGTGTTTCCTGTGCCAGAACGTGTGCCATGTCGTGCGTGACCACGAAGAGAACAAGGAAGCATTCGCGGGCCCGCGCTTCTTCATCCGACTCGCTGAACTCGAGATGCATCCGCTCGATGTGGCCGACCGCCGGGATACCGCACAGGACGAGGACGGGCTCGGGCTGTGCAATATCACGAAGTGCTGCACCGAGGTGTGTCCGGAGAACATCCACATCACCGACAACGCCATCATCCCGATGAAGGAACGCGTTGCGGGTCGCCGCTACGATCCGATCGTGTGGTTGGGCAACAAACTCTTCCGCCGCTGACAGTGCTGGGCGCTGCGCCCACCGGACCGTTGGGTATCGTCCGGGGCGGAGGTGGCGCCTGTGGAGGCAAGCAGGATCGATGATCTCGTCCGCGAGAGGATCGACACGATCGAACAACTCGAGGCAGCGGTCGGCGAACCGTTCCCGGCGATGAAAGAGAAGACGACGCCGTTCACGACGCCGTTGATGCGCGAATTCATTGCGCAGGCACGGTTCTTCGTTCTCGCAACATCCGATGCGGCAGGCAACTGCGATTGCTCACCACGCGGCGACCTGGTCAGCACGGTGCTCTTCCCTGACGAGAAGACTCTGATCCTGCCGGATCGCCCCGGAAACCGTCGCGCAGACTCGTACAGAAACATCCTCGAGAATCCCCACGTCGGAATTCTGTTCATCGTGCCGGGCAACGAAGAGGTTGTGCGCGTCAACGGTACGGCGACGCTGTCCACTGATCCGGAACTCCTCGCCGAACTGGCGATGTCCGGCAAACCGGCCCAGCTCGCGGTGATCGTGCGTGTCGACGAGGCCTACCTTCACTGTGCGCGGGCGCTGCTGCGCGCAAAGTTGTGGGCACCGTCGACGTGGCCCGCTCAGGACTCCGTCCCAGCGATCCGCGACATGGTCGCGCAGCAGCACAACCTCGACGTCTCCCAACTCGAACCGGCTCGCCAGGAGTCGTACCGCGAGTTCTTGTACTGACGCCTGCCCGCGTTAGGCGGGGACGTGCTCCGAAATCTGCGGCAGGAGTTCCTCGAGGGCGAACGGGATCGACAGCGCCGAGTTCAGCGATATGGCGTTGGCGACGTCGGAGCCGCTGTCGAGGACGAGTGCTCGCCCGTCGCTCACCGCGGGAATCTGCTGAAACAGTGGATTGTCGGTCACCTCGGCGGAATCGACGTAGATCGGCATCACGACGAGCAGATCGGCGTCGAGCATGCCCAGGTTCTCATCCGAGATCGGAATGAAGAAGTCCTCGGTTGCGGTGGCCTCCACCTCCGGATTGTTCACGAACCCGAGATCCTGCATGAACTGCACACGTGCGTCGCGGGAGACGTAAGCGCCCCAACCGTCGGCGGTGTACGACGCGACCGTGACCGTCTTGCCCGCGAACTGCGGGTGAGCGGCGGCGGCCTGCGTGAATTGCGCGTCGATGTCGCTCACCACCTCGTCGCCCTTGTCGGGGACACCGAGTGCGGTCGCGACCATCGTGATCTGGTCGTCGCGCGGTGTCAGGTACGCCGTGGCGCCTTCCGGCGGACCGACCGTCGTGGCGATCTGGGAGAGCGTGTCGTAGCGCTGCTGCTCGCCGGAGCTGGCTGTGTCGAGAATCAGATCCGGCGCGAGCGCGGCGATCTGCTCGAACGACGGCTCCATGGTGCCGATGATCTCCGGTGACTCGGTGTACAGCCCGTCGGCCCAGGGACCGACGCCGTCGCCCCCGAATGCGAGCCAGTCGCTCGCAGCCACCGGTTGCACACCGAGGGCGAGCGCGGTCTCCGCGTCGCCCCACCCGAGCGCAGCCAACCGCTCGGGTGCGGACTCGACGGTCACCTCACCGAACATCGTGTCGACGGTGGCGGGGAAGGCGCCGTCCCCGGTTGTTCCGGTGCCGCCGGAGGGCTCGTCGCTGCCAGAACTGCAGCCGGCCACGACCAGGGTCGCGGCGGCGATGAAGGCCGCACTTCGAAGTTTCACAGGTGTCCTCGTTCCGTCGACCGAAGCCGGAGTCAGCCAGGTCAGGACATCCTAACTCTGCGACCGGTGTCGTCGGGTGTGGTCAGAGAGACTGCGACCACCTGCCGATGTCGCCGCGTTCGAGTGCCAGAGCCAACAGCTCCGGGAACTTGTCCGGTGTGCACGCGAACGCCGGAATCCCGAGTCCGGCCAGCGCCATCGCGTTGTCGCGGTCGAACGACGGAGCACCGTCGTCGGACAACGCGAGCAGCACCACCACCTGGACACCCGCGTCCTTCATCGCCGCCATCCGTGTGAGCATCTCCGCGCGGATACCACCTTCGTACAGGTCGGAGATGAGCACGAACATCGACTCGGTGGGGCGTGTGATCAGTGATTGGCTGTACGCGATTGCCCGATTGATGTCGGTACCGCCGCCGAGCTGGGTTCCGAACAGCACATCGACCGGGTCGGCCAGCTTGTCGGTCAGATCCACCACGGCGGTATCGAATACGACCATCGATGTCCGGAGCGCCCGCATCGACGCGAGCACCGCACCGAACACGGACGCATACACCACGCTCGACGCCATCGACCCCGATTGGTCGATTGCCAGCACCACATCGCGTTGTACCGCCTGCGATCGTCGTCCGTAGCCGACGAGACGCTCCGGGACCACCGTTCGGTGCTCCGGCAGATAGTGAGCGAGATTCGCGCGAATCGTGCGGTTCCAGTCGATGTCCCGCAGTTTCGGGTTCGTCGTGCGCGCGGAGCGATTCAGTGCGCCTGTCACTGCCGTACGGGTGTTCTGGGCGATACGTTCTTCGATCGCGCGGACCACCTTCTCGACCACCGATCGCGCGGTTGCCTTGGTGGTCTCGGGCATCACCCGATTCAGGCTGAGCAGGGTTCCGACGAGATGAACGTCCGGTTCGACGGCATCGAGCATCTCGGGTTCGAGGAGCAGCTGGGTCAAACCGAGCCGATCCATCGCGTCGCGCTGCATCACCTGCACCACCGAGGTCGGGAAGTAGGTGCGGATATCGCCGAGCCACCGCGCCACACGCGGTGCCGACGAACCGAGACCCGCACTCCGTGGACCACTTCCGTCGGCGGAGTCGCGACGGTCGTAGAGCGCGGCGAGGGCGCCGTCCATCGCGGCATCGCTCGAGGATTCGAGGGCACACGTCGATTCTTGCGCGGCCCCGCCGAGCAGCAGCCGCCATCGGCGCATCCGCTCCTGGTCTGCTGTTCCTACCTCGACCGGGGGCGCGGAACTCTCCGGTATCACTGCATCGACCGGTTCGGAGGAGGCCGAAGGTACTGTCATGCTCACACTCCCAGGATCAGGGCCGTTGCGGCTGTGGCCCGCGTACCGCGTTCGACGTCGACGGCGGCGGTTGTGCGGACCGCTGCGCCGCCACGCAGGATGGCGCCGAGCGTCGCGCGTTCGGCCGATTCGAATCCCCCGAATGTGCGCCGCAATACCGGCAGGATGTCGACGAAGTCTTGTCTGTGCAGCCCCGACACCCAGCGGTCGATCAGGGTCAGCAATCCTCGATCATGGATGAGCAACAGCGCGCCATCGCCGACGAATCCGTCGATCCAGCGTGCTTTGGCTGCGGGTTCGCTGCCGATCGACAACGCACGGGACACACGCACCGCGGTGTCCTGTTCGTCGATGCGACCCATATCGCGCAGTAGTCGGACGATCCGGCCGGTGAGCATGCCATCGACCTCGTCGCGACCGGCGATGCCGGCGAGGGTGTCGAGCCAGCGGTTCGTGGACTCGGTGTCATCGCGCAATGCGAGCGCGGAGTGGACCGCATCGATCTCGCGCCGGAGCACGTCGGCCGCGTCGGTGTCGAGACCGGCCGTCGCAGCCGGCAGGCCCGCGCAGATCCGCACGAGGAGAGCGTCGGCAACATGCGAGAGCGACGACAGGTCGGTGCCGCGTACATCGCCGTACCGCAATGTGCGGATCAATGTGGGCAAGGCCGCCATCAAGTGCGCGATGTCGTGATCGAGCGCCGCTGCAGTGTCGATCGACCGGAGGAGTTCGGGGATCGCGTTGCGTAGATCGGCGAGAAGTGCCTCGTCGAGGAGACCCACCACCTGTGCCAGAGTGGCGTCGCGATCGCAGGCACGCTCGAGAACGAGCGCGTGGGCAGCCGATTCGACGGTGGTACCCCACCGGGACGCCTCCACGATCGAGACCGACAACTCCGGTTCCCACTGCAGCGTCCAACTTTCACGAAACGTACCTGTCGATCGCACATCGCTGGCCCGCGGTGTGCCCCAGTCGATCCCGAGTACCCGCAATCGGTGCAGCAGTCGCGAGCGTCCCAGGTCGGTCTGTTTGCGCAGATCCAGATCGAGAGCCTTGCTGTGCGCAGAACGCTTGAGCCGCAGCGTCTTCGAGTTGGCCTGGAGATCGGCGTCGAGAGGCACCGTGGGAGTGGTGTCGGGGACGCTGCCGAGGGCCTCTCCGACGACGAGCGTGCGGGTGATGAAGTCGAGGAGTACATCGTCGCCGTCGCAGAGCACCGCGCGGGTGGCTTCGGTGACCTCGGCGAGTCCGGCCAGCGGTCGATTGCGCAACGCCGCCAGGGTTCCCGCCAGCCTGCTCGCCTCGATCACGTGTGCGCTCGACACCGGAAGGTCGCGTTCTCGCAAGGTCCACGCGACCCGGGTGAGCCACCGGGTGACCGTGTCCTCCTGCTGGGTGAACAGATGGTGATACCAGCCGGGGGAGGTGATGCCCGCGCCGTAACCCGAGGCCGATGCCAGTCGCGAATGAGTCCACGGAACCCATGTCAGCGATGTCTTGACCTTGGGAAGGCCCTTGAGGAGCCGCGCATCGGGCGCCGCCGGACCGAGTGCGCCTCTCAGCGCGGGAGCATGCATCGCACCGCAGACCACCGCGATCTTCAGCGCCCCGGCCTTGACGGTGCTGCGCAGCACCTGGCGCATGTGCGCCTCGCGTCGCGCCGTGTGGTCGTCGAGTTCGATGTCCTCGCGGAGCGCCGCCATGGCTTCAGCGATGGCGTCGAAATCGGCCGTGTGGTCGTGGTCGCAGTCCGTCGTCCCCGACTCGATGACGGCATCCCACCACTGTTCGAAGTCGTCGTATCCACCGGCATCCGCGAGCGCACCGAGCAGATCAGGCCGACCTTCTCCGGGCTCCCTGTCGGCGGCGAGCTGCTGTGCCGCCGGCAGGTCGCAGAACCGCACGTCGGCGTCGTGCATGATTGCCCAGCGCAGCGCCTGCCATTCCGGTGAGAACGCGGCAAACGGCCAGAACGCTGAGGTCGCGGGCTCGCCTGTGGCATAGGCGAGCAATGCCACAGGGGGTTGCAGATCGTCGGAGGAGACCAGTGCCGCCAGTGGATCGGCATCCGACGGACCCTCGATGAGGACGGTATCGGGTTCGAATTCGGCGAGGGCGCGCATGACCGCGCGGGCGGAACCGGGGCCGTGATGGCGGATACCGAATACGCGTACCTGAGCAGACTCCGTCACCCGGTGACCTCACGGCACGCCCGGTAGAAGCCGGCCCAGTCCTCGCGCTCATGGACCACGGCCTCGAGGTATTCGATCCACACTTGCCGGTCGGCGGTCGGGTCCTTCACGACCGCACCGAGGATCCCCGCCGCGACATCGGACGAGCGCAGCACACCGTCGCCGAAATGTGCCGAGAGTGCAAGGCCGTTGGTGACCACCGAGATCGCCTCGGCAGTCGACAGTGTGCCCGACGGAGACTTGAGCTTGGTACGTCCGTCGGTGGTCACGCCGGACCTCAGCTCCCTGAAGACGGTGACGACGCGGCGGATCTCCTCCGCGGCAGCAGGTACCCGGGGAAGCTCGAGCGACACTCCGAGTTGCTCCACTCGTCGTGTGACGATCGCGACCTCGTCCTCTTCGCTGCCGGGCAACGGCAGGACGACGGTATTGAAACGCCGGCGCAATGCGGAGGACAGATCGTTGACTCCGCGGTCGCGATCGTTGGCAGTGGCGATGACATTGAATCCCTTGGCTGCTTGCACTTCCATGTTGAGCTCGGGTACCGGCAACGTCTTCTCCGACAGCACGGTGATGAGCGCGTCCTGCACGTCTGCCGGTATGCGGGTGAGTTCCTCGACGCGTGCAATCGCGCCGTCGCGCATCGCGGTCATGATCGGTGACGGGACGAGCGCTGCCGGAGACGGGCCCTCCGCGAGTAGCCGCGCATAGTTCCAGCCGTATCGGATCGCCTCTTCTGCGGTGCCCGCAGTGCCCTGTACGAGCCGGGTCGACGATCCGGAGACAGCGGCGGCGAGGTGTTCCGAGACCCACGTCTTCGCTGTACCGGGAACGCCGAGCAGCAACAACGCGCGGTCGGTCGCGAGTGTTGCCACGGCGACTTCCATCAGCCGGCGGGGTCCGACGTACTTCGGTGAGATCACGGTACCGTCGGACAGCTCGCCGCCGAGCAGATAGGTCACGACCGCCCACGGGGACAGTTGCCATGACGGTGGGCGCGGACGGTCGTCGAGCCGGGCGAGCGCCGCGAGTTCGCCCGCGTACTGCTGTTCCGCATGGGGACGCAGCATGCTCTGTTCATCGATGACGTTGTCGGTCAACTCAACTCCTCGTGAAGGGTACGGCGTTGGCTCAGGATGTCTGCAGCGGTGGCGAAGCGGTTCAGCCGGTCGAGATCGTCGGTGCGGGTCGCGGCGTCGGCGAACAGATCGCCCACTTCGTACGGCGCACGATGCGCCAGAAGGGTTGTGAGCGAACGGAAGGTGTTCGACTTGGGTCCAGCAGCGGAATAGAGCGCTGCGAGGACCTTCTCCGCGACGTCGGTCGGCCAAGGGGCAGGAAGCGCGTCGAGCAGGATCGTGTCGATTAGCTGTTCGCCCGATGCCCGGCGCAGGTGTTCGACGAGAACGGAGTGAGGCAGCGCCTCGGCAACGCCACCGCTGACCTTCCCGTCGCGGCGGAGCAGCGCACTCGCCCATTGTTCGTTGCGGTGGCAGGCGGTGGCGGTCTCCCAGCCGCTTCGAAGCGGAGCGCCGAGACCGTCGGCGACCTGCAACGCGAGGAGGTCGGTGGGGGTGCGGTCGTGGTCGCACCACGCGGAGAGCGGCGCCGATGCCGCCAGCGACCACAGTCGGTGCGCGTCGACGGTGGCCAGGTTGCGTGGTCCGCGGAGATCGAGCCCGTCCCGGAGGGCATCGGCGGCGAGTGCATCGGGTACGGCGATCTGCAGAGTCGAGCCGCACACCTGGGTCCAGTCGTGTACCCGCTGGGTCATACGGCGACCGAATGCGGAGTCGGGTAGTCGGCGCAGGAACCGGATGGCAACCTCGCGCACTCTACCGCTGCGATCGTCGAGAGCCCGTTCGAGTAGTTCTTCGTCGTGGGAGCCGAGCCCCGGGGAGAGGGCTTCGAGCAGAGCGAGTCGTGTCGCTGCGTTCTCCGATTTCCATACGGCTGCCAGTCGCGCGGTGGCGCAGGCGGGGTCGGCCGCGCGCAGGCTCTCGAACCACGAACGCCGCTTGGCCGGAGTGCCGTACAGCCAGGGGCTGTCGTCGGACAGGTCGGGTTCGATCAACGGCGCCCACGCCGGATTCTGCGCCGCGACCCATCGACCGCGTGGGCCTGCAAGTGCGAGCAGTGCCGCGCGATGCGTGCTGCCGGTGAGTGAAGCTCCGCTAAGCAGATCCACGATGAGATCGGCGGGCGCTTTGAATCGTGCTGCGGCACGGAACCATTCGTCCAGGAGGTCGGATCGGACGGTGAGCAGTCCGCGTAGTCTCTCCGTCGCTGCGGGAGGGAGTTCGGGTCGGGGATCGTCAGGGGCGGCTGCAGGTCGCGGGTGAGGGGTAGGGAGGGCTCCACCGGCGAGAAAGGCCGCTTCGAGTGCTGCTGCGGCGAGCAGTCGGTGCTCGGCAGTGCCGATCACCGCTCCGGCGGCTTCGGCGGTGTGCAGGGCATCGAAGGTCGGTGCTGCCCGAGCTGTCCCGAGAAGGGCTGTGGTGGTGAGTGTTTCGATGCCGGTACTGTTCACGGCCGTGACCCTTCGGTGCTGTCGGACAGGTCGGCGGGGGAGTACATCGCGGCGGGGACAACGCTGCATCCGTCCCAATCGCCACACACCGTCAACGGGCGTCCGCCCGCAACCGCGAGTAGCCGCCACCGGTCGGTATCGTCGCCCCCGAGGGGCAGAGCCCTGCCGTGCTCGTCGACGAGATGCCAGCCGTCGGCGGCGTGGGTGGGGGTCACGGCGTCGAGAAGCATAGGCCACGACCGGGTCCACGGGTCGGCGGCGAGTGCATCGGCGTAGTCGCCCAGTGCCTCGTCGAGATCGGTCCCCGGAAGAGTCGAGATCGACGTCGGTGGCCCGTGGCAGATGCCGAGTTGAGCGCGCAGGGGCGCGCCGGCGGGATGGAAATGCAGGTCGGCATCGATGGTGGTGCCGACCACAGGAGCCGCGTCCGGGAACCGTTGTGTGCCGTGGGTGAAGTCGAGCAGGATCGCCCAGCGTCTGCTGTCCCGCCCGCGTAGCCAGACCTTCCGGGTGTACACCCGGTTGTCCTCGGTGACGCGACATGCCAGTACGTGCCAGTGGTCGCGGACGGCCGGCTCCCGTCGAACCTCGTCGATCTTCGTCGGGAACCCGATGTGGGTGCGCACGGACCGGGCAAGCTGCTCCGGTAGCGAATCTACATCCCGGTACGCGCGGATGAGTAGATGGATGCGGCCGTACTCGACCAGTAGTCGTGTGGGCCAATCGGTTCCGGATCTCGCAATGCTCGGGAGCGTGCGCAGCATTGCAGCGACCCCCGGGGCCTGTGCGTCGACCATCCGCGCGGCGACCGCGTCGTAGGTGCCGTAGTCGTGCGCAATCGAACCCAGTCCGCTGCGGACCCGGTCGGTGAGCCAGCGTTCGAGGTCTGCGAGGCCTGCTGTGACTCGTTCGGCGCGCTTCAGGGCTGTCGCGGGGTCGGATGTCTTGGGTGGCCCCCCGGAGTCGATTGCGGTGCGCGCTTCGGTGCTCTTCGCTGCCCGTGCGTCGAGCCACTCCGCCGCGGCGTCGGGCTCCGGACCCTCCGGAACGTTGCCTGCTGCCCACAGGGTCAGCAGGCTCAGTGCGTGCTTGCAGGGGAACTTGCGGCTCGGGCATGAACAGCGGAACGCAGGGCCGGTGAGGTCCACCACCGTGGTGTACGGCTTCGATCCGCTGCCGCGGCACAGTCCCCAGAGCGACCGTGCGGAATGCCCGGTGTCGGACCATGCGGACGAGAGCCGACGGGCAGCCGACATCGACGCCTGATCCGGCGCTGCTGCGGTGATCTGTTCGAGGGTCCAGGGGGCTGTCACGGTGAAGAAAACTACGGCAGCACTCCGACAGATCCGTAAACGATCAGGACGATGCGTGTTCGGTGAGGCGGCCACGGATCCCATCGACGAACAAGGTCAACCCGAAGTCGAATCGGATGGCGGGGTCGCCGTCGAGCAGGTCGTCGTCCGACGTCGCGGCGTTCTCCGTTGCGGTATCGGGGGCGATCGGCGCGCGGGTGAGCGCGCCGAGTTCGGCGAGTTGGAGACGCGATTGCTCGTCGACGGTGTGTCCGAGGACATAGTGCAGCAGCGCGTACCCGGTGAGTTCGGCGTGTGCGCGGGACAGGCCGGCGCGCAGAGCGGCCGAGACGAAACTGTCGCGGGCGCCGGAGGTGGTCAAGCGTGAGGCGTAGGTCGCGGCGACCAATTCCGCACCGTCGCGGTGGGCGAGCAGTGCGCCGCGGAAACGGTAGGCGAGTTCGGTGAGTGCGTCGTCCCACGTGTCGGCGGCCGGCGGGGCATCGACGCCATCGAGGATTCGGTCGGCCATTGCGCCGAGCAGGGTCTGCTTGTTGGGGAAGTGCCAGTACAGCGCGCCGGGCTGTACCCCGAGTGAGGTCGCAAGTTTGCGCATGGTCAGATCGCCCAAACCGTACTCGTCGAGTATCGCCATGGCGCCGTCGAGGACGTCGCCGCGTCGCAGCTGCACTGGTGTCGCTCCCTGTCTCGTTCGCTGTCTGCGTTGACACTATCGGACCGCGACCTTAACCTGAACGGCGTTCAAGTGAACGGTGTTCAAGTTTTGATCCTCAGGAGTCCCAGTGACGCAAGCCCCCGCCCGAGCCGACATCCTCGAACAGGCACGCGACCAAGTGCTACGGCGTGGCCTCGGACTCGACCGAGCGCAGACGGTGGAGGTGCTCCGCCTGCACGACGACCGGCTCGATGAGCTGCTGTCCTTGGCCCATGAGGTGCGGATGACGTGGTGCGGACCCGAAGTGGAGGTCGAGGGCATCATCAGCCTCAAGACCGGCGGGTGCCCCGAAGACTGCCACTTCTGTTCCCAGTCCGGACTGTTCGCCTCCCCTGTCCGCTCGGCCTGGCTCGACATTCCCGCACTGGTCGAGGCAGCCAAACAGACCGCCAAGACCGGAGCGACCGAGTTCTGCATCGTCGCTGCGGTCCGCGGTCCCGATGCCCGGCTGCTGGCGCAGGTCGCGGCGGGCGTGGAAGCGATACGCGGCGAGGTCGACATCCAGGTCGCGTGCTCGTTGGGCATGCTCACCCAGGACCAGGTCGATCAGCTCGCTGCCCTCGGCGTACATCGCTACAACCACAACCTCGAGACCGCGAAATCCTTCTTCCCCAACGTCGTCACCACACACACGTGGGAAGAGCGGTGGGAGACGTTGCGCATGGTCCGCGAGGCAGGCATGGAAGTCTGCTGCGGTGGAATCCTCGGCATGGGCGAAACCCTCGAACAGCGTGCCGAATTCGCTGCCGACCTTGCAGCGCTCGAACCCGACGAAGTTCCCCTCAACTTCCTCAATCCGCGACCCGGTACGCCGTTCGGCGACCTCGACGTTCTCCCTGCCTCGGAGGCGCTCAAAGCCGTCGCGGCATTCCGTCTTGCCTTACCGCGCACGATTCTCCGCTTCGCCGGGGGGCGAGAACTCACCCTCGGAGACCTCGGCGCGAAGCAGGGCATCCTCGGCGGGATCAACGCCGTCATCGTCGGAAACTACCTGACGACACTCGGTCGACGGGCCGAGACCGATCTCGACCTGCTCGGCGAACTGAAGATGCCGATCAAAGCACTCGGCGAGAGCATCTGACCATGTTCGATGCCTTCACCGGTGCCGAGAGCGCCGCGGCCGACCAGGCGCAGCGACCCGCGGCCGCCGTAATGGGTCTGGAGCCGCCTCGCTACTGCACGCAGTGCGGCCGCCGGATGATCGTGCAGATCGCACCCGACGGGTGGTGGGCGCGTTGCTCCCGGCACGGGACGATCGACTCGTGGCGTGACGAGCAACGCTGAGTACGCCCCGCACCGGCGTCCCGCCGCCTCGTCGCGATGAAGTCACATCCGGGTCGCGATCCGGGTGTCCCAGTGCGTATTGGTGGAGTACGCCTCGCTGATCGCGACGTCGCCGAACAACTCGACGCGGTGATTGCCCACGTGGTGCATCGCGCCGCTCAGCAGCCTCAGCGCTACCTCCCGGATCTGCTGCTTGTCGACAAGATCGTGTAGTGCTCGTTGTGCGTCGGTCAATGCGTTCCCTCCTCGAGCCGGACCATCCGGTCGACCGGATCCCGGCATGGGTCCGCGTCGATTCCGAACGCCTGCGGAATCCTGCGAAGGATCACACTGGTGCGTTCCCGTGCGGAAGCTACTTCCACTGAACGGGATTCGGCCGATGTCAGAGCCCGGGCACGGTGACTGCGTGGTCCTCGATGTAGTCGACGACGAGTTCTCGGCGCGCGATCTTCCAACTGCCGTCCACCCGTCGGTAGTCGTCTCGGTAGCGGATGGCGATCGCATTGTCGCGCATGCCGTCGCGACCTCGATACAGGTGATGAGCCATGCAGTACACAGAGCCGGACGCGGTGTCGCCGTCGATGTCGACCACCGTCTGGTGCACAGTGTGGTGCGTGCCGTGCAGGTGGGCGGTGCCGTCGAGGACGACCGCGGCGATCGCGTCGGCCCCGACGGTGACCACATTCTCGTTTCCGCGGGTCACTGCAGGAGGTTGCACGAATTCGGCCTCCGCGGTGAACAGGGAGATCAAGACGCTGCGGTCGCGATCGTCGACTGCAAGTGCGTAGCGCCCGGCCAGATCCGATGGGTGGTTCATGGCGACGAGTATGCAGTCGACCGGTTTGCCGGTTGCCGTTCGAACCCGCTCAGCGGAACCGGGGATCGAGCAGCCGACGGATTCGGACGTGCGGCTGCATCGATGAGTTGAGGGGATCGCCTGCTCCGGATCGCCGCCGCAACGGCGGTCCCCGCGGGGCCCGAGGTGACCGGGGCGCCGCGGGGATGCCGTGCCGCTACGCTTCGACGGCGTTCGACAGCGAAGTGAGGCGGTCGGCTTCGAGATCGGTGAGAACGAGTCTCGTCGAATCGAGCAGTGCGGGAAGCTGCTCGATTCGGCTGGCGCTCGCGATCGGCGCAACGATGCCGGGGCGCTGTGACAGCCACGAAAGCGCCACCGTGGAGATCTCGACGGCGTGGGCAGTCGCGATCTCGGCGAGCGCGTCGATCACGGCGAGCCCGGCCTCGGAGAAGTACTGCGAGGCCATCTGTCCGCGAATCCCGGCTTCGAGGTCCTCCGAAGTCCGGTACTTGCCGGTGAGGAAACCTGCAGCGAGTCCGTAGTACGGCAGGACACCCAGATCGTGCTCGGCGACCAGCGGGGCGTAGGCCTGTTCGTATTCTGTGCGATGAACCAGGTTGTAGTGCGGCTGCAGCGACACGGGTCGCGCGTAGCCGCCCTCGTCTGCGATCGCGAGCCACTCGGCGACGCGCGCGGGGGAGTAGTTCGACAGGCCGACGTAACGGACCTTGCCACTTCGGACGAGTGCGTCGAACGCCGCGACGGTCTCGTGCAGTGGCGTCTCGGGGTCGTCCGAGTGCGCGAAGTACAGGTCGATGTGATCGGACTGCAGACGCTTGAGAGACGCATCGGCGGCGGCGGCGACATTCTCGGGTGCCAGGCCCCTGAAATCGGGGTGATGGGCGACCTTGGTCGCCACCATCATCTCGGAGCCGATGCCGCGAGCGGCCTTCCAGTTGCCGAGGATGGTTTCGGATTCGCCGCCGGAGTTGCCGGGGGCGAAGGCGGAGTACGAGTCGGCGGTGTCGACGAAATTGCCGCCCGCAGCCATGAACGCGTCGAGGATCTCGAACGAGGTGATCTCGTCTGCAGTCCAGCCGAGTGTGTTGCCGCCCAACACAAGAGGATAGATATCGAGCTCGGAATTTCCGATTGTTGCCACTGGGCTCCTGTCGTCGGCGTGATATTCCACGCGCACCCTACTCTCGGAGCGCTCGGGCGACCTCGTGTTATCCCGGTGGGCGTAGCGCCGCGAATTCGTCCGTAACGCGCAGGCGGGAATCGGTGAATCGATACAGCGCGGGAGGGCGGCCCCCGCTTCTCCCCGATGGTGCCCTGGTGCCGGTTCGGGTGAGCACACCACGGCGGGCGAGGACGCGTTGGAGGTTTGTGGCATCGACCTGGTAACCGAGTGCTGCGCAATAGATCTTGCGGAGCGTGGACATCGAGAACTCGGCGGGTGCGAGTCCGTAGGCAATGTTGGTGTAGGACAGTTTCGCGGCGAGGCGGGCGTGCGCGTTGGCGACCATGATCCGGTGGTCGAACGACATCTCCGGGAGATCGGCGACCGGATGCCACGAGGTGTCGTCGGGTAGGCGTGGGTCGGAGGTGATCGGAACCAGGCCGAGATATGTGGAGGCGATGGTGCGTGGACCAGGTACTCGATCAGGGGCGGAGAACACCGAGAGTTGCTCGAGATGTGCAACTTCGCGCACGTCGACCTTCTCGGCGAGCTGACGCCGTGCCGAGGACGTGAGGTCCTCGTTGTCGCGGAGTCGGCCACCGGGCAGGGACCAGGTGCCGGATTGCGGATCGAGTGCGCGTTGCCACAGTAGAACGCCGAGTTCGGGGGCGGATCGAGGTGTTCCTGCGGTGGCGGGGAAGTGGCGAACCTGGAACACCACGATGAGCACTTCGTGACCGGTGTTACTATATGGCATGTTTTCGACCCTAAGTCGAAAACCTTGAGAACGGAAATCCGAGCACAGCCCGCCCGGATTGCACTCCACGAAGGAGCAACGCCATGACCACGACCGAGTGGGCAGGAACCGCCGCAATCGTCGACGGACCGAATGGCTACTCCGGCATCGAGGCGACGCCGGAGTGGGCCGACGAAGTTCGCAGGCTCGCCCGCGAACGGAACGCGACACTGCTCGCGCACAACTACCAGCTGCCTGCCATCCAGGACATCGCCGACCATGTCGGCGACTCCCTGGCGCTCTCGCGCATCGCCGCTGAGGCCGAAGAGGGCACCATCGTGTTCTGCGGGGTGCACTTCATGGCGGAGACCGCCAAGATCCTCAGCCCGGACAAGACCGTGCTGATCCCCGACGAGCGGGCCGGGTGTTCACTGGCCGATTCCATCGACGCGGATCAGCTGCGTGAGTGGAAGGCGGACCACCCGGACGCCGTCGTCGTGTCCTACGTCAACACGACCGCCGAGGTGAAGGGTCTGACAGACATCTGCTGCACGTCGTCGAACGCCGTCGACGTCGTCGCGTCCATCGACCCCGACCGCGAGGTGCTTTTCCTGCCCGACCAGTTCCTCGGCGCACACGTCAAGCGGATCACCGGCCGGGACAACATCCACATCTGGGCGGGTGAATGCCATGTGCACGCGGGCATCAACGGTGACGAACTCGCCGCCCAAGCCCGGTCGCACCCCGACGCCGACCTGTTCGTCCACCCGGAGTGCGGCTGCGCCACCTCGGCGCTCTACCTCGCAGGTGAGGGATTCGTGCCCGACGACAAGGTCAGAATCCTCTCGACCGGTGGCATGATCGACGCCGCTCGTGAGACCGGTGCCAAGCAGGTCCTCGTGGCAACCGAGGTCGGCATGCTGCACCAGCTGCGCAAGGCTGCGCCCGGCATCGACTTCCAGCCGGTCAACGATCGTGCGTCGTGCCCCTACATGAAGATGATCACCCCGGCCGCGTTGCTGCGCTGCCTCCGTGAAGGTAAGGACGAAGTCCACGTCGACCCGCAGGTCGCGCAGCGGGCCCGCCTCTCGGTGCAGCGGATGATCTCCATCGGTAACCCGGGCAGCGGAGAGTGACGCCCACCGTGAGCGCCGGCGTGTGCTGGGAAGAGCACGCCGACCTCGTCGTGGTGGGCGGTGGCGTCGCCGGGCTCACCGCCGCACGCGCCGCCTCCCTGCGAGGCCTGCGGGTGCTCACGGTGAGCAAGGGCGGGGCGACCGACACCGCGACGCAATACGCACAGGGCGGCATCGCTGTCGTCGCACCGACCGGCGACAGCGTCGGATCCCACGTCGCAGACACCCTCGCCGCAGGCGGCGGTCTCTGTGACGAGAACGCGGTCCGCTCGATCGTGACAGCCGGGCCCGCCGCGATCGCCGCTCTGACCGATCTCGGAGCAGTCTTCGACCGCGGGCGCGACGGCGATGTCTCCAGGACCAGGGAGGGCGGGCACAGCACCCGCCGGATCATCCATTCCGGTGGCGACGCCACCGGAGCCGAAGTCCAGCGGGCCCTCGGATCCGCCGGGCTCCCGGTTCTGTTCGGCGCCGCCGTCGCACGGGTACTGACCGACGAGCGAGGCGTCACCGGAGCGCTTGTCCTCGACGAACGTGGATTCGGTGTCGTCCACGCTCCCGCAGTGCTCCTCGCGACCGGCGGGCTCGGACAACTGTATGCGTGCAGTACGAACCCTTCCGGTGCGACCGCCGACGGAATCGCCCTCGCATTGCACGCCGGCGCGAGGGTCGCGGACATCGAGTTCGTGCAGTTCCATCCCACGGTACTGTTCGCCGCGGAAGGCCGCGGGCGCCGTCCGCTCATCAGCGAAGCCGTTCGAGGGGAGGGCGCAACCCTGGTGGACTCGCGTGGTCGCTCCGTCACCGACGGCGTGCACCCACTCGGCGATCTCGCCCCACGTGATGTGGTCTCCCGAGCAATCGCCGAACGCCTCGCCGCACTCGGCGAAGACCACGTGTTCCTCGATGCGCGTGACCTGCAGGGGTTCGCCGACCGGTTCCCGACCATCACCGCGTACTGCGCTGAGGCCGGACTGGATCCCACGCGGGACCTGCTGCCGGTCGCACCGGCAGCGCACTATTCGTGCGGCGGCGTCGTCACCGACGTGCACGGTCGAACAGATACCCCAGGTCTGTACGCGGCGGGCGAGCTCGCGCGTACAGGGCTGCACGGCGCCAACCGTCTCGCGTCCAACAGTCTGCTCGAAGGCCTCGTCGTGGGAGAGCGCGCAGGCGCCGCCGCGGCCGCAGAACGCGGCGGACTGCGTGTCGAAGCTCTCGACGCGACGGCTCCGGTGCTCCCGCGTCTCGAACGCGCCGAACTGCAGCGCGCGATGACGCGCGATGCCCTCGTCGTCCGCGACGAAACCGGTCTCCTCGCGGCGACCACGACCCTGTCGGGGGCCCACACACAGCTGTGCGACAGCGTCTCCGGCCTCGAGGACGCCGCACTCACGCTTGCGGCCCGAGCCCTCGTCGGTGCGGCGCTGCGCCGCACCGAGTCGCGCGGCTGCCACACCCGACGCGACCATCCGATTCCGGATCCCGCGCAGGCCTGGTCCGTCGACCAGCGCCTGGACGACGAGGGAGAACTCGTCCTGACCACACCTCAACTCACAGGAGCGAACTGACATGGCCACCGTGCTGCCCCCCGGGCTCGACATCGATGAGACCCGCGCCCTCGTGCGACAGGCTCTCGACGAGGACCTGCGGTACGGACCGGACGTCACCACCGACGCGACTGTTCCGGCCGACGCGGTCGCCGTCGCGACGATGGCGCCCCGGCAAGCGGGCACCGTCGCGGGACTGGACGTGGCGTTGCTCGTGCTCGACGAGGTGCTCGGCACCGGCCGCTACACCGTGCGCAGCCGTGTCGAGGACGGGCACCGCGTGGTCGCAGGCGAGCCCGTCCTCACCCTCGAGGCGCCTACCCGTGGCCTTCTCACTGCCGAACGCACCATGCTCAACCTCGTGTGTCACCTGTCGGGGATTGCCACCACCACGTCGCACTGGGTCGACGCGGTTGCGGGCACAGAGGCGAAGATCCGGGACAGCCGCAAGACCCTTCCGGGTCTGCGGGCGCTGCAGAAGTACGCGGTGCGTGTCGGTGGGGGCGTCAATCACCGGATGGGGCTCGGCGACGAGGCCCTGATCAAGGACAATCATGTGGCCGCCGCCGGGTCGGTCGTCGCTGCGCTGCGCGCGGTGCGGGCGCACGCCCCCGGCATCGCCTGCGAGGTCGAGGTCGACAGTCTCGAGCAGTTCGACGAGGTCCTGGCCGAGAACGTGGAATTGATCTTGCTCGACAACTTTCCGTTGTGGCAGACGCAGATCGCAGTGCAGCGCCGCAACACCCACGCGCCCGGCACGCGACTGGAATCGTCGGGCGGCCTCACCCTCGAGGTCGCGGCGGACTACGCGCGGACCGGCGTCGATTACCTGGCAGTCGGTGCGTTGACCCATTCGGTCACCGTGCTCGATCTCGGCCTGGACATGTAGGGACAACTGCCCCGGAGGTGAGCTCGACCTGTGGGTTTCGGGTGGCGCAGCGGGGGACCATGACGTAGAACTACGAGTGGGGTCCCGCGTGAGTTCGCTCACCGGAGCTATCGGCGGGTCAGGGGGCTCGCCGCACAGGGGAGTAGAAGGACGAAACATGCGGCTGCCGATGTCACCGACGGATTCGATGTTCCTGCTCGGTGAGACTCGCGAGCACCCGATGCATGTCGGTGGTCTCGTCATGTTCGAACCGCCCGAGGGACGCACCGCGAGCGATCTGCGGCAGATGTTCGTCGATGCGATCGCCCGGAGCGATGTCGAAGACGCTGCACCGTTGTGGCGTAAGCGGGCGGTACGTACGCTGGCCACATTCGGTCAATGGGCGTGGGAGGACGACCCGTCGTTCGACCTCGAATACCACGTGAGGTTCACCGCCCTGCCGCGCCCGGGCTCCACCGTCGAGTTGCGCGAGCTGGTTTCTCGCCTGCATGCGCCGGTGCTCGATCGAAGTCGTGCCCTGTGGGAGATGTACCTGATCGAAGGGCTCGCCGACGGCAGGTACGGGCTCTACATGAAGATGCATCACGCACTCGCCGACGGTGTGGGCGCGATGCGGCTGCTCCGTCGTGCATTGAGCACGGATCCCCACGAAACGGGTATGCCGGCGCCATGGGCGGCTTCCGATACCTCGGACCCCCAGCGTTCCGTCATCGGTACCGCCCTCGAGATGCCGGGTACGGCGCTGCGCGCTGCCCGCGGAGTGATCTCGGAGGCGCTCGGGCTCGTGCCCGCGATCGTCGGCACCGTAGACCGCGCGATGCACGATCGGGGTGGATCGTTGTCGCTCGCGGCTCCGCAGACGATTCTCAACGTGCCCATCGCGGGATCGCGACGGTTCGCCGCGCGCGCCTGGGAACTCGAACGCCTCCGATCGGTTGCCAAGGCATCCGATTCGTCTCTCAACGATGTGGTGCTCGCGATGTGTTCGGGAGCGCTGCGAGCGTTCCTGGCCGAGCGGGATTCGCTTCCCGAAGAATCGTTGGTCGCGATGGTGCCCGTCGCATTGCGCAACGGCAAGGACACCGGGAACGACCTCGGTGTGCTGGTGTGCTCACTCGGCACCGATCGACCCGAGGCAGCGCAGCGACTCGACGGTGTGCGGGCCTCGATGTCGGAAGGGAAGGAGTCGATGAGTGGGATGTCGACCGCGTCCCGTCTCGCCGCCAGCGCGGTCGGAGTGGTTCCGTTGGCGTTGGGTGTATTGACCGGGAATCGTGTGTTGTCGCGTCCCGGATTCAACGTCATCATTTCGAACGTGCCAGGCCCCGACACCGCACTTTATTGGAACGGTGCCCGGGTGGACGCGGTGTATCCGCTCTCGGTTCCGCTCGACGGGCAGGCCCTGAATATCACGTGCACCAGTACCGACGATCGGATTGCATTCGGGCTCACCGCTTGTCGGCGTACGGTTCCGGATATCGGAACGCTGCTCGATCACCTCGATGCCGAACTTCTCGCACTCGAACATGCGGTGGGGATCTCTGTCGGGGTGGATGTTGCCGAGTCCGGGTTCTGATCCGGCTCAGGTGGTGACCGACCTCCGGCGCGTCCTGCTGTTGACATCTCGGGCGTGGTGGACGGGGATCAGGTGTGGCCCTGTTCACCGCGTAAGCCGTGGAGGTGCTGGTCTTGTTCGCTGCTCGGCACTCAGGTGGAGCGCCTACGAGAACCGGGTCTCGGCGATGATCGTCCGGTAGGTCTCGACCGCATCGGTCGGCCGCCGAGTGAGGTTCGGATCGGTCTGTACATCGACGCTGTACAGGCCGAATCGAGGTGTGTAGTCGCCCCACTCGTAGTTGTCGGTGAGGGACCAGTAGTTGTATCCGAACACCGGGGCGCCGTCGGCGATCGCACGACCCAGTGCGTCGACATGCTCGCGCAGGTGCCGCGACCGGGTCCAGCCGTCGGCGCGCGGAGACCCATCAGCGGTGGCCATTCCGTTCTCCACGACGTAGAGGGGGACCCCCGGGTACCGATCGGCATAGTCCATCAGAGCGTCGTACAGACCCTGAGGGTGCGGCACGACCGACGCGTAATCGCCCACAGCAGCGTGGATCGCCGTCGGATTCTGCAAAGTCACGCCGTAGTAGTAATCGACACCGACATAGTCGAGGTCGGTGCGAACCCGGTCGAGAAACCAGGTGTCGAGAAAAGGCTGTGCACCGGGGATGTACGCGGCGTTCGAGGTCACCAGCGCGTCCGGATCGGCACGATGGATGGCCCGGTACGCGCCGCGATGAGCCTCGACCAGCCGATCGAACATGGCCGGCAGCTCGGTCGCTGCGAGACCACCGTTCGTCACCTCATGCCACACATATTGAGTGGGTTCGTTGAACGTCACCCACAGGGCGTCCGCGTCCGCGTAGCGGCCGGCGACCGTCTCGGCATGCGCGAGCCAGGAGCGCACCGTGTCGGGGTCCGACCAGCCACCACGGTCGGCGATCCAGCCCGGATACACCCAGTGATCGAGTGTGAGCATCGGCGTCATACCGTGGGCACGGATCTCTCGCACCACGTCGTCGTAATAAGCGAGTTCTGTCTCGTCCCAGCCGTGTGGGGTGGGCTGGATGCGTGCCCATTCCACGGAGATCCGGTAGACGTCCACGCCGAGTTCCGCGGCGCGAGCGATGTCCTCGCGGTACCGGTGCCGAAAGTCGACGGCCGACCCGACCGGATCGTGGCGTGAGTCGTTCGAATATCGCAGCCAGTTGCTGTCGGGTGGGTAGCCCTCGGCCTGGAACCCGGAACTTGCGACACCCCAGAGAAATTCGTTCGTCTGGGAATGAGCGGGTGGGGCATGGGGGATGCCGAGTGCTGCGGTGAGTGCGAGGACCGTCAGGAACGCTCTCACTGCGGCCTCAGGAGATCGCGGTGAGTGATCGAGCGAACGGGGTCCATACGTCGGTCAGGGCCTTGCGTCCGATGAACAACCCGATGTGCCCGGTGTCGGCGATCGCTGTCACGATGTCCGAGGGCGGGGTGGACACGTGATTCGTCAGCGCCGTGACCTGTGTGGGTATGGCGATCATGTCCGACCGGCCGGCGATCAGGTGCACTGGACACGTGATCTTGGACAGGTCGACGACAGTGCCTTCGGCTTCGAGGGTGCCGGCGACGAGCTCGTTGCGGATGAACAGGTGCCTGATGATCCATTCGCGGAACACGGCGGGAATCTCCTGCCGCCAGGTGAACCAGCGCCGCTCGGCCTCCATGCGTGCCACCTCGTCCGGGTCGTTCAGAGCGCCGAGCAGGGCCATTGCCCGTTCGATCTCGCCGATCGGGTCGGTGGAGTGCATGCCTGCGGCTCGTGCGGTGCCGTAGAACAAGTCGACCACCGAGGTTGCTGCGGCTGTCGGTGCATGCGCGAGGGCCGCGAGGGCGGGCTGCTCGGCGTGGAAGTCGATCGGGGTGCCCGCCACGGTCAGTGTGTGTACGGCGTCGGGGTGCAGCGCGGCGTAGATCGTGCCGATCCAGCCACCTTGGCTGTCGCCGACGATGTTCACTCGGCCGCCGAGATGATCGACGGCGTCGGCGATCACGGCGAGGTGCTCGTCGATCGAGGCCGAGTCGGTAGCTGGTGTCGCAGGCGTCCACTCCAGGCAGTGCAGCCGGGTGAGGCCGCCTGCCCGAAGCGCTTCGACCTGGCTGCGGCCCGGGGAGTGATCGACTATGCACGAGTGGGTGCCTGCCTGCGGTGGGAGCAGGAGGGTCGGCACGGTTTCCCGACCGGTGGCGTCGGGTGCGCTGCAGTCGCGCAGGTGCGCGAGTGGCCAGCGGCGAATCACAGGCCACGCGTGCGCCCAGGTCGGAGGTGTGGTGTCGGTCAGGGCCCCGTAGTAGCGGCCGATGTCCGATGCGATGGTCCAGGGTGTGGGGCCGCGTTGCGCCAGCCCGATGAGGTAGGAGCTCCAACCGGAGATCGCCGCGACCCCGAGTCGAATCGGGGTCGCGGCGATCTGTAGACGCGTCACCGGAGCCATGTACCGCACCGTAGAGCGCTGCTGTGGCGCGTGGGCGGAATTTCGGTTCGCACGTCGCGATCGTGTCCTACTTGAGAAGGTCGCGTGCCGTGGTGGTGACAGTGCTGGTGAGCTCACGGGCGAACGAGACCTGCGCCTTGGCGATGTCGGCGACCCACTCGACCGGGGTGGCCTCGGCGAACTTCTCCTGCATATCCAGGATGCTGCCGACTGCCTTCTCGTAGGTGTCGACACCGAGGTTGCCGCTCTGCTTGGCGGCCTCGACGAACTTGGCGTTGAACTCGTTGACACGCTCGGTGGTCTCGTCGACCGTCTTGGTCAGCTCGGCAGCAGCCTTGTCGGCGGCGGCCGCGGCGCTTGCCGTGAGCTTCTCCGCAGTCTTCTGCGCGGTCGCGGTGGCGTCGGTGGCGGCCTTGGCGGCGGTCTCGGTGGCCTTGGCGGCGGGCTTGGCGGGAGCAGTCATGGTGTTTCCCTTCGTTGAGCGCGGAAGTGGAGCGCTGTATGAGGTCGGTGCGCCGCGAATGACGCTGTTAGCAGGTTAGCAAAATGATTGCTAACGCGCAAGGGGTCAGCTGAAGACGTACGTCCCGGGTGCATCGCCGAGGACCGGATGTTCCTTGCTGCCCATGGAGGGAGGTGCAACCAGGCTGCCTGCACGCTTGGTCGACCACACCGTCCAGTCCTCCCACCACGATGCGGCTGTGTGGCGAGTGGCCTTCTCATGCCACGACTTCGGATCCGAAGGAAGCGCGACCGGTTCGTCGTCGGGGGCGCCGACCGCCTCGAACCAGGCCTTCGGATTGGGCGGATTGACTGCGCCTGCAACGTGTCCGCCGCTCGTGAGTACGTACCGCACATCGCCACCGAGCAGATTCACGGCCTTGTACGACGACGTCCACGGCACGATGTGATCGTTGATCGCACCCACGATGTACGTGTCGCAGGTGACGTCCGACAGATCGAGGGTGGACCCGTCCAGTTCGTACTTCTTCTCGGCGAGTTCGTTGCGTCCGTAGAGGGTTCGCAAGTAATGCGAGTGCATCGCCGCGGGCATACGAGTGCTGTCTTCGTTCCACGCGAGGATGTCGAACGCCGCAGGCTTCTCGCCCTTCATCCACCGGGACACCCAGTAGTTGAAGATCAGGTCCTTCGCGCGGATCATGTCGAAGGTGCCGCCCATCTCCGACCCGGACAGGAACCCCTGCCTGCTCATGCGGAATTCGACCTTGTCGAGAGTCGCAGGGTCGGTCAGCAGGGCGAGTTCGCCGACCTCGCTGTAGTCGAGAAGAGTGTTGAGCATCGTGAACGCGCTGATCCGCTTGTCGCCGATCGCGCCCATCTTCGCCGCGGCCATCGCCGCTACCGCACCACCGAGGCAGATCGAGAGCACCTCGATCCGCGAGGCGCCGGTGATCTCCTCGACGACGTCCAGGGCGGTGGCGATGCCCAGTCGGTAGTAGTCGTCCATCGTGATGTCCTGCATCGTCTCGTCCGGGTTGCGGTACGAGATCATGAACACCGTCCGATTGCGCTGGATCGCCCACTCTGCCAGGCTGCGCCCCGGGGCGAGGTCGAGGATGTAGTACTTGTTGATCCACGGCGGCGCGGCCAGGATCGGGATCTCATGGACCTTCTCGGTCTGCGGGGCATACTGGATCACTTCGATCAGATCGTTGCGGAACACGACCTTGCCCGGGGTGGCTGCCATGTTCTCGCCGAGGGTGAACGCCTCACGATCCACCTTCAGCGGAATTCCCTTGCGATGCACCAGATCATCCACGGCGAACTTCGCCCCGCGGACCAGGCTTGCGCCACCGGTGTCGAGTGCGCGCACGAGCACACCGGGATTGATCAGGAAGTTCGACGGTGCCAGCGCATCGAACATCAGGTTCGCGAACTGGCGTGCCTTGGCGTCGGCCAGTGCATCACCCTCGCCCGCGTCGACGAGCTCTTCGACGTACTCGCGGGTGGCAAGGTAGCTCTGCAGCAACGAGAAGTACGCGGGATTCTCTTTCCAGGCCGCATCGGCGAAGCGTCGATCCTTCGGGTCCGGCGGCACCGGGGCTTGGGGTTCGCTCGCATTCCACACGCGGGTCGCCGCCGCCGGAATATGTGCGAGACGGTTGGCGTACTCCGTGGTGGCTTCGGCGATCGCACGCGGATTCTTCGCGGCGCGGCCGGCGACGGACGCGACCGCCGGCCCCCACCCGATGGGGTCGAGCGACGACGAGATCTTCTTCTGCAGATTGTTGAGCACCGGGGCAACTCCAGAACTGGGTCGGTTGTTACCTCGAGGCTGACACCTCCGTGGCGGCCGCGCACCTTACCGCAAGGTACATGCCGAGTGCACGTTGGGGTAGGCGCGGCCCATACGGTCCTGACCTGCCGCCCAACCGTGAGTAAAACCCCTGACCTGCGCAAATGTGAATCTGCTCACTCGACGTCGGAGTTCGCCGATTCACCACCGCGTCGTCGCTTGGCGACAGTGACCTCCCGGAACGCTTCGTACATCTCCTCGAGAGACCGCCGCTGGGCATTGGTCAGATCCGGATCCTCGCGAAGTGCCTTGGTCACCGCCGACTCTCCGTCGGTGTCCGGCGTGACCTGCGACACCAGCGCATCCGCCGACATATGCAACTGTTCGGCGATCGCATGGAGGACACGATCGCTCGGCGCCCGCAGGTTTCGTTCGATCTGCGACAGATACGGGTTCGAGATGCCCACCATCGACGCCAGCTGGCGCATCGGGAGTTCCGCGAGCTCGCGCTGGCGTCGGATGAGTTCGCCCAGAGTGGTCGGGCGCTCGTCGTCCTGGTTCATTCCGCCAGCATAAGGTCGGTGCGGCAGCGAACCGGCTCTTCGGGTGACCCACTCACGCGGGCGTCCCACCCGCGTGTGCTCTATCTACTGTCTATGCGGATAATGGACAGTGCTCCCTGATCAGCGAGAGAGGACACCTCATGCTTGCCCGCACCGACCTGCGCGGTCGTACTCCCACCACTGCGGAGCTGAGGGGCGCACTGCCCCGCGGCGGAGTGGATGTGGACGCGGTGCTGCATCACGTTCGTCCCGTTGTCGACGATATCCGCGACCGCGGTGCCGAGGCCGCGCTCGACTACTGCGAGAAGTTCGACGGCGTACGACCCGACAGCGTTCGCGTGCCTGCCGCCGAACTGGAAGGCGCCCTCGCCGAGATCGATCCCGCGGTACGTGCGGCCCTCGAGGTTGCCATCGAACGCACCCGTAAGGTGCACGCCGACCAGCGACGCGCCGACACCGTCACCGAGGTGGTGCCCGGCGGCACCGTCACCGAACGCTGGGTGCCGGTCGACCGGGTCGGACTGTACGTACCCGGCGGAAACGCTGTGTACCCGTCTTCCGTCGTCATGAACGTCGTCCCCGCGCAGGCCGCGGGCGTCGAATCGCTCGTGATCGCGTCGCCGCCGCAGAAGAACTTCGGCGGCCTGCCCCACCCGACCATCCTCGCGGCGGCCGCACTGCTCGGCGTCGACGAGGTCTGGGCGGTGGGCGGCGGCCAGGGCATCGCATTGCTGTCCTACGGCGGCACCGACACCGACGGCGCCGAACTCGCCCCCGTCGACATGATCACCGGCCCCGGCAACATCTACGTCACCGCCGCCAAGCGACTGTGCCGATCGGTGGTCGGTATCGATGCCGAGGCGGGTCCCACCGAGATCGCGATCCTCGCCGACCACACCGCGGACGCCGTGCACGTCGCAGCCGACATGATCAGCCAGGCCGAGCACGACGTCATGGCGGCATCCGTGCTGGTGACCACGAGCCCCGCACTTGCCGACGCCGTAGACGCTGCGCTCGCTGCGCAGCTCGAACTCACCAAGCACCGCGAGCGTGTGGCCACCGCACTGTCCGGAAGCCAGTCCGGCATCGTGCTGGTCGACGACATCGCGCAGGGCCTGAGCGTGGTCAACGCCTATGCGGCCGAACACCTCGAAATCCAGACGGAGGACGCAGCCGGCGTCGCCGCGCAGGTCCGGGCGGCCGGAGCGATCTTCGTCGGCCCGTGGGCCCCGGTCTCGCTGGGCGACTACTGCGCCGGCTCGAATCACGTACTGCCCACCGCCGGCTGCGCGCGGCACCAATCCGGGCTGAGCGTGCAGACGTTCCTGCGGGGAATCCACGTCGTCGAGTACGACGAAGCGGCTCTGAAAGACGTGTCCGGCCACGTGATCACTCTTGCGAACGCAGAGGACCTGCCTGCACACGGCGAGGCCGTGCGACTGCGCTTCGAGGCACTGAAGTGAGCGCGGTGGTACCGGGTGATTCCGTCACCCTCGACGACCTGCCACTGCGCGAGAACCTGCGCGGCAAATCGCCGTATGGTGCCCCCCAGCTGACGGTGCCCGTTCAGCTCAACACGAACGAGAACCCGCACCCGCCGACGAAGGCTCTCGTCGACGACGTCGCAGAGTCGGTTCGTGAGGCCGCGACACAACTGCACCGCTACCCCGACCGCGACGCCGTCGCCCTGCGCACCGATCTCGCTGCGTACCTCACTCGGCAGACCGGTATCGCGGTAGGGATCGAGAATGTCTGGGCAGCAAACGGATCCAACGAGGTGCTGCAGCAGATCCTGCAGGCTTTCGGCGGACCCGGCCGCAGCGCAATGGGATTCGTGCCCTCGTATTCGATGCACCCCATCATTGCCGACGGAACACAGACCGAATGGCTGCCCACCTACCGGCGCGACGATTTCACCCTCGACATCGAGGCCTCCGTCACCGCGATCCGCGACCGGCGACCCGACGTCGTGTTCGTCACGAGCCCCAACAATCCGACGGGACACAGCATCCCGCTCGACGAGCTGCGCACGATCCTCGACGCTGCCCCGGGGATCGTGATCGTCGACGAGGCATACGCCGAGTTCTCCGCCGTGCCGAGTGCGCTGGCGCTGATCGACGAGTACCCGGCGAAGATCATCGTCTCGCGAACCATGAGCAAGGCCTTTGCATTCGCCGGTGGTCGACTCGGCTACCTCGCCGCGGCCCCGGCGGTGATCGATGCGTTGCTGCTCGTGCGCCTGCCGTACCACCTGTCGGTGATCACACAGGCTGCCGCACGGGCAGCGCTGCGCCACGCCGACGCCACCCTCGGATCGGTTGCCGAACTGGCCGCGCAACGTGATCGCGTCGCCGCCGAACTCACCCGGGTCGGATACGACGTGATCCCGTCGGACTCCAACTTCATCCTGTTCGGGCGCTTCGCAGACGCCGCCGCCACCTGGCAGCGATACCTCGACCACGGCGTCCTGATCCGGGACGTCGGAATCCCGGGCTATCTGCGCACCACAATCGGACTCGCACACGAGAACGACGAACTTCTGCGGGTCAGTGAGTTACTCGCCGCAACGGAAATCGAGGCACACCGATGACGGACCGCATCGCCAAGGTCGAACGCACCACGAGAGAATCGAGCATCATCGTCGAGGTGAACCTCGACGGAAGTGGACGCACCGACATCGCAACGGGTATTCCGTTCTACGACCACATGCTCACCGCACTCGGTCAGCACGGCTCGTTCGACCTGACCGTGCACGCCAAGGGCGACATCGAGATCGAGGCGCACCACACCGTCGAGGACACGGCGATCGTCCTCGGACAGGCGTTCAACCAGGCTCTCGGCGACAAGCGTGGAATACGCCGATTCGGCGACTGCTTCATTCCGATGGACGAAACCCTTGCGCATGCGTCCGTCGACGTCTCCGGACGCCCCTACTGCGTGTTCACCGGCGAACCCGACTACATGGCCCACTCGGTGATCGGTGGATACCCGGGTGTGCCCTACTCGACCGTCATCAACCGGCACGTGTTCGAGTCCTTCGCATTCCACGCGCGCATCGCGCTCCACGTGCGCGTCCTCTACGGCCGCGATCCGCATCACATCACCGAGGCCGAGTTCAAGGCTGTCGCGCGCGCACTGCGCGAGGCCGTCGAACCGGATCCGCGCGTGAGTGGTGTGCCGTCGACCAAGGGCAGCCTGTAATCGATGGACGTTCTCCTCACCTACGCCTGTTTCCTCGCCGCAGGGATCACGGCCGGCGGTACGTGGTCGATGTGGAAATCCCGGAATCTCCTGTTCGCCGGGGTTCTCCTTGCGATCACGGTGCTAGCCGTGATCGCGGGTGTGCTCAGGTTGACCTGACGTGACGCAGGACCGTCCGGCACTGCTTCGCGTGCGCGGGCTCCCTGCCGCGTGGATACTGGCTGCCGCAGCGTTCGGCGGATTCTCTTTGCTGTTGCCCGTCGTGCCCTGGGCCATCGCCGAAGCGGGGGGATCCGACACACTCGCGGGCTCCGTGACAGCGGTGTTCATGCTCACCACGGTCCTCACGCAGGTCGCCATGCCGCGACTGATGCGAACCTACGGCCACCGCGCCACGCTCGTCGCAGGTTGCCTGCTGCTCGGTCCGCCATCATTGCTCTTCCTCGTGTCCGTGGCGCCGGTTGCTGTCCTCGGGATCTCCGCGGTGCGCGGGATCGGATTCGGCATGATCACCGTCGCTGCATCCGCGCTGGTGGGCGAACTCGCACCTCCACGCCTGCTCGGCCGGGCGACGGGGGCGCTCGGTGTCGGGATCGCTGCGTCGCAGATGGTCGGCCTGCCCGCCGGCCTGGCGATCGCCGAACGCTACTCCACCACACCGGTGTTCCTCCTCGGGGCGATCGTCACTTCGGCTGCTCTCGTCGCAGCATTCCGGCTGCCGCAGACACCGAAACGCCCATCGCCACCGACCGGTCGTATCCCGCTGCGGATGCTGTTGTTCCCGATGGTGGCGGTCGGAGCGGGAGCCATCGCCTACGGCGGTCTGACATCACTGCTGCGGATCGCTGTCGCCGATCTGCCCGTCCCGACCGCACTGGCCGTGCTCAGTGCGTCCACGCTCGTCGGACGGTTCGGGGCGGGTGCCCTCGCCGACCGCCTCGGCGCGGGCCGGATGCTGCCCGTCGGTCTCGGCCTCGCCGCGGTGGCAATGGTGCCGTTCGCTCTCGTCGCCGACGGTCGAGCGGGCGCAGGCGCCCTGATCGGAGCCTCGGTGTGCTTCGGGCTCGGCTTCGGCATCGTGCAGAACGAGGCACTGCTCGTCGCGTTCCGGCGCGCCGGTTCCGAACACATCGGATCCGCGAGTGCCGCATGGAACATCGGCTTCGATGCGGGCACCGGAGCCGGATCCTTCGCACTCGGGGCAGTAGCCGCCGCATCCGGCTACCCGGCGGCCTTCGTCGTCGCGGCCCTGCTCGTCCCCACACTTCCATTGCTCGCGAGGCTCGCCGGCCCGTCCGAGCGTCCCCGTCCCTCCACATAGAATCGACAACCATGAGCGCAACCACGGTGGCCGTCCTCGACTACGGCTCGGGAAATCTCCACTCCGCGACACGGGCACTCGCCCGCACCGGCGCGCACGTCGAGGTCACCTCCGACCCCAAGATCGCGCTCGCCGCGGACGGTCTCGTCGTCCCGGGCGTCGGCGCATTCGACGCCTGCATGCGCGGCCTGCGCAGCGTCGGCGGCGAGAAGATCATCGGTACCCGCCTCGCAGGGGGACGCCCGGTACTCGGCATCTGCGTCGGCATGCAGATCCTGTTCGAGAAGGGCGTCGAACACGGCATCGAGACCGAGGGGTGCGGTGAATGGCCCGGGACCGTCGAGCGTCTCGACGCCCCCGTGCTGCCCCACATGGGTTGGAACACCGTCGAGGCGGCGAAGGACTCCGTCCTGTTCGCCGGAATGGACGCCGACACACGTTTCTACTTCGTCCACACCTACGCGGCGCAGACCTGGGAACTGCCCGAACCCGAGCGTCTCGCCCCGCCGCGCCTCACCTGGGCCGAGCACGGCAGCCGATTCCTCGCCGCAGTCGAGAACGGTCCACTCTCGGCGACGCAGTTCCACCCCGAGAAGTCCGGTGACGCGGGTGCCGTGCTGCTGCGGAATTGGGTGAGCTCCTTGTGAGTACACCGGGCGAGGGGAAACAGCCCGACGAGCCGACCGGCGATCTGTCGATCGGCAAACTCGCGATGTCGGCGCTCGGCGCGGCCGCGGCGGTGCTGCTCGTCGCCACCCTTGTCATCGTGGTGCTGAAGCCGGAACCGGTGATCGGTCTGATCGTGGCACTCGTCGGGGTGATCGGCGCGATCACGGCCATGGGGATCGTGTCGAAGCGGATGACGCGGAAAGCGTTCGGTCCGGAAAAGAAATAGGACGTTGCATTGGGCAATTCCCACTGCTACGTCCTTCCCTCTTCAACATATAGCTCACCCGGGGGCTTGCGGCAAGACCCCCGGTGTACCCCAGAATCATCCTCCTGGCCGGATCCGTGCACGTCACGGTTGCGCCCGGCCGGGAGAGGGGAAATATCGTCATGACGTTCGACGACATACACACGACTCGACGCGAACAGCAGGAGAGGCACGAAAAGGAGCTGAACTCCGAACGGCGATATGTGTCACGGCTCCACGCACGACTGGATTCGGAACGGGCCGACGCATCGGCACGATACGAGGTGGCGCTGCGTGACAGTGGGTACTCACCGATGGAACGCGACGTCGAGGTACGCGCGCAGGCCCGGGCGATCGCACGATTGGACGTGGCAGATGCCGGACTGTGCTTCGGCCGGTTGGACGCAGCGTCAGGCGAGCGCTCCTACATCGGCAGGATCGGGCTCCTCGACGAGGCGAACGACTACGAGTCGTTGCTGCTCGACTGGCGGGCGCCGGCTGCACGACCGTTCTACGTGGCGACCGCGGCGAATCCCGAGGGCATGCGTCGACGCCGCCAGTTCCACACCCGTGGACAGGAGATCGTCGACTTCACCGATGAATCGCTCGGGCGTCCGTCGGACGACGACACCGGGGACTCGGCGCTGCTTGCCGCGTTGACCGCGCCGCGCGGCGACGGAATGCGCGACATCGTGGCGACGATTCAGGCCGAACAGGACGCGATCATCCGACTCGACCACCCGGGCGTACTCGTCATCGAGGGAGGGCCCGGCACCGGCAAGACGGTGGTGGCGCTGCATCGTGTGGCCTACTTGCTCTACACCCAGCGCGAACGGATGGAACGCCACGGCGTGCTCGTCGTCGGACCCAACCCGGAGTTCCTGCGGCACATCGGGCACGTGCTGCCGTCGCTCGGTGAGACCGACGTGGTGTTCACGACCACGGGGGACCTGGTTCCCGGACTGCATGTCACCGCAGAGGACGCGCCGGACGTGGCGCGGCTCAAGGGATCGTCGACAATTCTCAAGGTGCTGGCAGCAGCGATCGCCGACCGGCAGCGGCAACCGCACGACCCGATCATGATCGAGTTGACCGATGTCACAGTGCGGATCGACGCCGAGACCGCGCAATGGGCGATCGACGAAGCGCGGGCGAGCGGCCTGCCGCACAACGAGGCCCGCGCGGTTTTCGCGGACATCGTCACGTGGGTGCTCACCGAACGTGCCATCGCACGGATCGGCCGCGGATGGCTGGATCGGTCCGACAAGCAGGCATGGGAGGACATGCGCTCGGATCTGAGCGTCGAACTCGAAGAGCACGAACGGTTTACGGCCGCGTTGGACGAACTCTGGCCGATCGTCACGCCGGAGGAGTTGTTGGCGCAGCTCTACACGTCGGAGGCACGGCTGCGCGCAGCCGGTGCCGATCGGGCGCTGTGGCGCGCCGACGGCCACGCGTGGACGGTCTCCGACGTGCCGCTGCTCGACGAACTCGTCGATCTCCTCGGACGCACCGGCCCCGTCGATGACACCGCGGAACGCGAACTCGCGGCCGAGGCCGACTACGCAGCGGGAGTGCTGGACGTCCTGGTGAACCGTGAAGACCACATGGACGACGAAGACCACCTGTTCGCGCAGGACATGCTCTACGGCTCCGATCTGGCGGGGCGCTTCACCGCGCGTGACACCCGCGACCTCGCCGAGCGCGCGGCAGCGGATCGGGAATGGACCTACCGACACGTCGTCGTCGACGAAGCTCAGGAACTGTCCCAGATGGACTGGAGAGTGCTGATGCGTCGCTGTCCGGGGCGATCCTTCACGATCGTCGGTGATCTCGCTCAGCGTCGATCGGCGGCGGGGGCGACGTCGTGGAGCGAGATGCTCGAGCCGTACGTTCCTGGACGGTGGATGTACCGATCGTTGACAGTGAACTACCGGACACCCGCCGAAATCATGACCGTTGCCGCCGGTGTGCTCGCCGACTTCGCGCCTGGCATCGCACCGCCGGAGTCGGTCCGCGAGGCGGGGGTGGTACCCTGGTCCAGGCTGGTGAGTAGCGACGAACTAGACAGCGCCGTAGAGGAATTCGTGCGTGTCGAAGCCCTCGAAGAAGGAACGAGTGTCGTGATCGGACCGTCGGGCGTCCCCGGCTCGGTCCTGCCCTCGGAGACCAAGGGCCTCGAATTCGACGCGGTCCTCATCGTCGAACCCGAACGGATCCTTGCCGAATCACCGTGCGGAGCAGCGGATCTGTATGTCTCACTGACTCGTGCCACCCAGCGTCTCGGGGTGCTGCACCGTGCACCGTTGCCGGAGGTCCTGTCCGGTCTCGCGGACAGGACCCCGCTCGCGCGGTGAACGAGGACCGACACTCCGGTCAGGACGAGAACCGGATCTGGGCCTGCGTCTTTCCGAGGACGGTGCGACCCTCGTAGCTCACTGTGATGTCGATCCGCGCCGTGTGCTCGTCGGGGTCGAGTCGGGCGACCTTGGCGGAAATCGACAGTGTGGCGCCGTCGACCGGATCGACGACCACGGGCCGCGTGAACCGGGTCTCGTACGAGATCACCGCGGTGGGATCGCCGATCCAGTCCACCACCGTCTGCAGCGCCAAGGCCGCAGTGAGCATCCCGTGCGCGAGCACCCCGGGAAGTCCGACCTCGGCTGCTGTGACGTCGTTGTAGTGGATCGGATTCAAATCGACCGATGCGCCCGCGTAGCGCACCAGGTCGTCGCGGGTGATCCTCGGTTCGGCCTTGGCGACGACGGCACCGACCTCGAGATCGCCGAACGCGCGGCGGGTGGGCAGGCTCATGCGTCACCTCGATGCAGGAAACTCGAGGTCACCGTTGCGACCAGTGCACCGGTCTCGTCGCAGACTTCGCAGATCGTCGAGAGGAAGGAATTACCCCCGCGCTCGGACACATCGACGATGGTCAACGTGGTCGACAGGTCGTCGCCGGCGACGATGGGCCGGCGGTATTCGATCTTCTCCGAACCGTGGACGACCCGGTGCAGCTCGATGCCGGTGCCGGGGGACTCCATCAGCTGGGTCACGGCCGGACCCAGCACCACGGTGCTGAAAGTCGGTGGTGCGACCACATCGGGGAACCCGGCTGCGCGGGATGCCTCGACGTCGTGATGGAGCGGGTTCGTCGAGCGCACGGCGCGCGCGAATTCACGGATCTTCTCGCGGCCGACGAGATAGTTCGTCGGTGGGAATACCCGACCTGCGAGATCAGGGTTCAGTGGTGCCATCCGCCGAGCTTATCGGGCGGCAAGGCCGGGTCGGTGCGGGAATCGTGCGTTGCGGCAGACAGTCGCTGCGCGAACAGCCGGCACGAGCGTAGAAGAGCCTCGCTGCCATCGATCCTGAAGTCGGCATCGACGAAGGCGAGGATGTGGACGAGCCACTGCCACGAGTCCACATCGATGCCGACAGTGGTGCTGTCGTCGTTCGCGGCGCGGATCCGGAATTCTTGGAACTTCAGTGCGTCGACGACGTGTTCGACCGGCGCATCGACCAGCAGATCCACCGGTTCCTTGCCTCGCCGGAAGTTCTGCCGAAGGTATTCCGTCGCCGATTCGTTCGGCAGATCCCGTATCGGGTAGCGGTGTCCGGTACGGACCGGATCGTGCACGCGGTCGACCCGGAACACGCGCCAGTCCTCGCGTCGGGTGTCCCAGCCCATCAGATACCACCGCAGGAGGTGGTGGATCTGGCGGTACGGGTCGACGCGTCGCTCGGTGGTGTTTCTCGCTGCGTCGACATAACGGAAGGTGATCGTCTCCCGGTTCGTGATGGCCTCGGCGATGGTGCCCAGGTGCTGTGCGGTCACCGTCGGTGCCTGCTGGGGACTGGTCTCCAGTCCGGCACGGATCGCGGTGAGCAGCGGTCGGAGTCGAGTGGGAAGCAACTGGTCGAGTTTGCCGTACGCGCGGGACGCCGCATCGTCGATGCCGTGGTTCGCCGCATCGTCGCGGCCGCCGTCCGTGAGCCCCACCGAGGCGAGCGAGGCGAGTGCCAGCAGCGTAGCGACGGCCTCGTCGTCGTCGAGAACGAGCGGTGGCATCGTTCGCCCGGCGGCGAGTCGGTAGAAACCGCCGGGACCGGGCTGCGTCTCGACCGGGTACCCGTACCCGCGGAGGCGGTCGACGTCGCGGCGCAGCGTCCGCGGACTGACTTCGAGCCGGCGTGCGAGTTCGGTGCCACCGATCGCCCGACCGGTCTGCAGGAGAGACAGCAGCGCGAGCATCCGTTCCGTCACGTCGGCCATGTGCCGATTCTTCCCGAAAATGCGGTCAGAATGCGGCCGCATTCGGTCGTACCGTCGAGGCATGACAGCTACGCGACACATCACTGTTCGCAGGGCACACACCAACAACCTGGCCGACCTCGACCTCGACATCCCGCGCCACCGGCTGGTCGTCGTGGTCGGGGTGTCCGGCTCGGGTAAATCGTCTCTGGTGTTCGACACGATCGCCGCCGAGGCGGGGTACCAGCTGGGCGAGACGTTCCCGCCGTTCACCAGGAACCGACTGCCGAAATGGAGCCGCCCCGCCGCCGAACACATCGCAGGTCTGACCCCGGTGATCGTCATCGATCAGCGCAGGATCGGCGGAAACGCCCGCTCGACCGTCGGTACCATCACCGACACGTGGACCTACCTGCGATTGCTGTACTCGCGCATCGGGACACCGCACGTAGGCGAATCGAATCGCTTCTCGTTCAACGACCCCGCGGGAATGTGCCCCACCTGCTCGGGCCTGGGGGAAGTCGTCGCCACTGCGGTCGAACGCTTCCTCGAGCTCGACAAGTCGCTCGCCGACGGCGCCATCGTGCTCCCGGGTTTCGGCGACGGCGGGTACTGGTACTCGTTGTACGCCGACATCGGAACATTCGACGCCCATACCCCGCTGCGGCAGTGGAGCGAGGCCGAACGCGACGCACTCTTGTACGGCGGTGAGGCCGCGGCGAAACTGGGCCGCAGGACGCCGAAAGAGTACGAAGGCGTCGTCCCGCGATTCGAACGCATCTACCTGCACACCTCCGACAATCTGTCCGAACGCAAGCAGGACACCATCCGCCGCTTCACGAGATCGCAGACCTGTCCCGAGTGCGACGGCGACCGGCTGAACAAGGCCGCCCGCACCGCGGTCGTGCTCGGCCGTACCCCCGGCGAGATGTCCCGTCTCGAGATTGCCGAACTCCTCGACCTCGTCCGCACCATCGATGAAGCCCATGTCGCGCCGGTCGTCGCCGCGCTGACGGAACGGCTCGACGCCATGGTGAAGATCGGACTCGGGTACCTGACACTCGCCCGCCCGACCACAAGCTTGTCCGGCGGCGAATCCCAGCGCATCAAGACGGTCCGACATCTCGGATCGAGCCTGACCGAGATGACCTACGTGGTCGACGAACCGACAGTGGGTCTGCACCCGAGCGATGTCGAGTCGATGGTCGAACTGCTCGAACACCTCTGCAGCAGTGGTAACAGCGTGCTGGTCGTCGAACACGATCCCGCGGTGATGGCCCGGGCGGACGAGGTGATCGAGATCGGACCGGGCGCCGGCGCGGCCGGCGGCCGACTCGTGTTCCAAGGGACATTCGACGACCTGCGCCGCGCCGATACTCCGACCGGGCGTGCCCTGCGTCGACGAGCACTGCCCGAGCGTGCGCCACGGCCCGCGGCCGGCTACCTCACCGTCGCCGACGCACGACGAAACAACCTGCAGCATCTCACCGTGCAGATCCCCAGAGGCGTGATGACCGTGCTCACCGGCGTTGCGGGATCCGGGAAGTCCAGTCTGGCTACGGAACTCGTCGACCAACACGAGGCAATCGTGATCGACCAGAAGCCCGTGAGCACAAACCGGCGCTCTACCCCGATCACCTACACCGGCATCGCACCCTCAATCCGGAGACTGTTCGCGCGCCGCAACGACGTGCCCTCGACTCTGTTCAGTGCCAATTCCGACGGCGGGTGCCCGGATTGCATGGGCACCGGCGTCATCTACACCGATCTCGCGTTCATGGAGGGACAGGAAGTCGTGTGCGAGACGTGCCACGGACGTCGATTCACGCCCGAGGTCCTCGCGCACACCGTTGACGGGCTGTCCATCGCGGACGTGGACGATCTGACCGTCGCGCAGGCCGTCGCCCGCTTGCCCGACAAGGGCATCGCTCGCGCGCTGGAACAGCTCGCGGCGGTCGGCCTGGGCTATCTGCGTCTGGGGCAGTCGTTGAGCACGCTCTCGGGAGGCGAATGCCAACGAGTCAAGATCGCCAAGGAACTGCGGCAGGTGGAACAGACCACCACCTATGTCCTCGACGAACCGACCACCGGGCTGCACATGAGCGACATCGACGCCTTGCTGCACGTCCTCGACACGCTCGTCGAGGCCGGGAACGATGTGGTGGTCGTCGAGCACAACCTCGACGTCATCCGCCGCGCCGACTGGCTGATCGACCTCGGCCCCGGGCCCGGCCGACACGGCGGGACCGTCCTGTTCGAGGGACACGTGGCCGACTACACCGGATACGACACGCCCACGTGTCGTGCACTGGCGGAGGCCCTCGAATGAGCCCCGGCGGGTGCGCGTCGGTGACGCCGGACCGGTGGCGGTCTCCGGTGGCTCGATCCCGCCGAGTCGCTTTCGAGGTTCGAGGAGGCAGGCACTACTGTAGGCCCGGTGAGCCTGGTCCTTTTGCCTGCAGTCGACGTAGCCAACGGTGAAGCAGTTCGCCTCGTCCAGGGAGAGGCGGGCAGCGAAACCGGCTACGGTTCTCCGCGCGACGCCGCCTTCGAATGGCAGAACGCCGGTGCCGAATGGGTGCACATGGTCGACCTCGACGCGGCGTTCGGCCGCGGCGACAACCGTGAACTGATCGCGCAGGTCGTCGGGGAACTCGATGTGAAGGTCGAACTCTCCGGTGGTATCCGCGACGACGCGACCCTCGCAGCGGCCCTTGCGACCGGCTGCGCGCGGGTGAACCTCGGCACCGCCGCCATCGAGAATCCCGAGTGGTGTGCACGGGTCATCGGTGAGCACGGCGACCGCATCGCCGTCGGCCTGGACGTCAAACTCATCGACGGCGAATGGCGTCTTCGCGGGCGCGGCTGGGTGTCCGACGGCGGCGACCTCTGGGAGACACTCGAGCGGCTCAACAGCGAGGGGTGTTCCCGATACGTCGTCACGGACGTGACCAAGGACGGCACCCTCAGCGGCCCCAACCTCGACCTGCTCGGCTCGGTGTGCAACGCCACCGACGCTCCCGTCGTGGCCTCCGGCGGCGTCTCGACCGTCGACGATCTGCGTGCGATCGCCACGCTCGTCGACGAAGGAATCGAAGGCGCGATCATCGGCAAAGCGCTCTACGCCGGCCGCTTCACTCTTCCCGAAGCGCTCGACGCGGTTTCGCGCTGACGTCGATGGCCGCGAACGCAGACCGCGAACGCCTCCTCGCTGTTGCGAGCGAGGTGCTCGACGGTGTGTCCGGGCGGTTCGTCACCGGTCATGGAGCACCGCGGTCGGTGGACAAGGGCCGCAACGACTTCGCGACCGACCTCGATCTCGAACTCGAACGCCGAATCAGCGGTGAGCTCGCCGAGCGTACGGGTATCGCTGTGCACGGCGAGGAGTTCGGGGGGCCATCGGCGAGCAGCGGGACAGTGTGGCTGCTCGATCCCATCGACGGCACCGTCAATTATTCGGCGGGACTCCCCACCGCGGGAATCCTGCTGTCGCTCGTCGAGGACGGCGAACCGGTGCTGGGCTTGACATGGATGCCGCTGATCGGCCACAGGTTCTCCGCGGTGGTCGACGGTCCGCTGCTGTTCAACGGTGAGCCCCGCAAGCCTCTCGAACCTCAGCGGCTCGAGGACCACATGATCGCTGTCGGCAGTTTCGACGTCGACAGTCGCGGTCGTGTTCCCGGACGCACCCGGCTGTCCGTCATCACCGAACTGAGTCGCCGGGTCGCGCGGCTGCGGATGCACGGCTCGACGGGTATCGATCTCGCCTACACGGCGTCGGGGGCGCTCGGCGGAGCGGTCGTCTTCGGTCACCACCCGTGGGACAACGCGGCCGGGGTGGCGCTGGTCCGTGCGGCAGGCGGGATCGCCACCGACTTCGAGGGCATGCCCTGGCGCATCGGGAGCGGATCGGTACTGGCCGCAGCTCCCGGAATCCACGACGAAATATCGGACATTCTGAGATCCGTGAGGACGGAGTCTCGTTCAGAAGGAGAATCCCAATGACGCTCGCCGTGCGAGTGATCCCCTGCCTCGATGTCGACGCCGGACGGGTCGTCAAGGGAGTCAACTTCGAGAATCTGCGCGATGCCGGCGACCCCGTCGAACTTGCCGCCCTCTACGACGCTCAGGGCGCCGACGAACTGACCTTCCTCGATGTCACCGCCTCGAGCGGTGATCGCGGCACGATGCTCGATGTCGTCACCCGTACCGCCGAGCAGGTATTCATTCCGCTCACGGTCGGCGGCGGAGTCCGCACGGTCGACGACGTCGACCGACTGTTGCGGGCGGGTGCCGACAAGGTCTCGGTGAATACTGCGGCGATCGCGCGGCCGGAAGTGCTGCGCGAGATGTCCGAGAGGTTCGGCTCCCAGTGCATCGTGCTGTCCGTCGACGCCCGCACTGTTCCGGACGGTCAGGAACCCACCCCGTCGGGCTGGGAGGTCACCACCCACGGTGGCCGCCGCGGCACCGGTATCGATGCGGTGGAGTGGGCTCGGCGCGGTGAAGAACTGGGGGTGGGGGAGATCCTGCTCAACTCGATGGACGCCGATGGAACCAAGACCGGCTTCGATCTGAAGATCATCGAGTCCGTGCGTGCGGCGGTGCGCGTCCCCGTCATCGCATCGGGCGGCGCCGGTGCGGTAGAGCACTTCGCGCCGGCCGTACAGGCGGGCGCTGACGCGGTGCTCGCGGCGAGCGTGTTCCACTTCCGTGAACTCACGATCGGGCAGGTCAAGGATGCGATGCGCGCGGAAGGAATTGTGGTCCGATGAGCACTATCCTGAACCCGGAGATTGCGGCCAGGCTCAAGCGTAACGAGGCCGGGTTGTTCGCGGCGGTCGTGCAGGAGAAATCCACCGGGGCGGTCCTGATGATGGCGTGGATGGACGACGAGGCGCTCGCGCGCACGCTCGCCACACGCAAGGCCACATATTTCTCGAGATCCCGCAATCAGTATTGGGTCAAGGGTGAGACCTCGGGACACACCCAATACGTGCACGAGGTCCGGCTCGATTGTGATGGTGACACCGTGTTGCTCGTCGTCGACCAGGTCGGTGCGGCATGCCATACCGGTACGCACACGTGTTTCGACACCGACGTCCTGCTCTAACCCGAGAAGCGTAGTTCATCGACGAATGTGCCCGACCGCCCGCGATGCGGGGTCGGGCACGTTCGTCATTGCGCCGTTCGCGGGTGAAACCTTGTCATCGCCCTGTGATGACGCGTCATCGACGAGTGCATTTGATCTGTGTGATGTAACACAAAGCGGTGTTGATCGGGGCCCCCGGATGTCCATGCGGGATCCGGATCCGATGTGGTGGTCCGGACCGGTGCGTGCCAGCATCGCTGTCGGTCGGCGAATGCCGCCCAGTCGTTGACACCCTTCGGTCTGTGGCTGAATTGCCTTGCGGTGCAATCGATGATTCGCGTCGGCCGCTAGGCATGCGTCCGGAGCGGGCGTACCTGGGTGCTGCGAGGTGCGGCATCCGGGCGGCGCATCGAATGTCGCTGATGTGAATGATGTGCTTCGAGTGTGGCATGGAGCATGTTCATGGCGGCGGAGTGGGCTCGGGCACGATCGCTTGAAGGTCTTACTACCTGCAGCGTTACCTGGTTGTGACCTCAAGGCCGCCGAATTGTGACCCTCCGGGATGGACGACTTCCTTCGGTGAACGTGCGCGGCCCCCCATTTCCGGAGGCCGAACCGAACTCGGTCGAATTTTGGAGCACGACCCATGTCCCTTACATGCTCGCGGCACGTCCGTGTCGCGATCGCAGCCGCGGCGTTGATCGGTACGGCAACCTCTGCCGTTCTCGGTTTCGGCGCGGCCGATGCCCAGGCCACTCCGGTGGCTCCGGCGCCCACCCGGTACGACGCGTCGAGCAACCTGCTCGAGGTGCTGGAACTCGCCACTCTTGCCGAGAGCGGGTGGGCTGTCGCCGACGACCCTTCGGCTCCGATTCCGGCCGAGGCCTCGGATGCCTCCGCCGACGCGTCGGAGGCTGCCCCGTCAGAGGCTCCTGCTCCCGCACCACCGGCTGTCACCACCGACGATCTGAGGATGATCGTGCCGCAGATTCCAGCCGAGAGGATCGACCAGTACATCGCTCCGTTGAACGAGGCGATGACACGCAACGGTATCGACACGCCGGTCCGCCAGGCGGCGTTCATCGCACAACTCGCGGTCGAGTCCGACTCCTTCCGGACGTTCGAGGAGTATGCGTCCGGTCGTGCCTATGAAGGCAGGGCCGATCTCGGCAACACCCAGCCCGGAGACGGTGAGCGATACAAGGGCAGGGGAGCGATCCAGGTCACCGGTCGTCACAACTACGAGGAACTGAGCCGGCACACGGGGGTGGACTTCGTCGCGAACCCCGAGTTGCTCGCCGCGCCGGAGAACGCTTTCGCCAGTGCAGCCTGGTATTGGACGTCGCGTGATCTCAACCAGGTTGCGGACACGGCGGGGATCGTCCGGGTATCCGAACTCGTCAACGGCGGTCACCATGCCCTCACTCGTCGGATCGCCGACTTCGAGCGGGGCCTCGACGTGCTGCTCGCGCCGTAGGGCGCGAGCGTAGGGTTCGAGCGACGGCGAACCCGATGCAGCGATCGCCGATGCGACGTCACAGCTTCGCCCTCCCTGTGATTACAGTGCGTCCATGCCTCTTATCCAGATCAGCCAGACGCCCGGACTCACGAGCGAGCAGAAGGCCGAGGTGATTGCCGCGGTCACCCGCGCCTACGCCGAGGCCGCAGGCAAGAGCGAGTCGTCGGTGTGGGTGACGCTTACCGAGGTGCCGCGCGAGAACTGGGGCGTCGGCGGGACGCCGCTGGGGTGACTGTGGGACGCCGCTGGGTGAGTGCAGCCAGTGGTCAGAATGATCGGACCATGGTGAGTTGGTGTACGCGGGCGCCCTCGTAGCGAAGTCCGGGAACCGGTGGGGTGCTGCCGTGTGCTGCGAATCCCATCCGTTCGAAGAACCTTGCTGCCCTGGTATTTTCGACCAGTGTCTGGAGGTGGCAACCCGGCACTTGTTCCGAGCGTAGGCGATCGAACCAGGCGTCCATCAGTCCGGAAGCTGCGCCCGTGCCGCGCGCCTCCGGCGCAACGTTGATGTGCAGGTGCGCAGGCCACCGTGGATCGTGGATCTCGCCTGCCGTCGGGGTCCGGCGGATTGCTGCTGCGGCCGCGTCGAGCATGCTGCGCCCGAAGAACATGACGGCCTGCCTGCTGCGAAACGGCCGGTGTCGACGGAGGGAGTCGGTGATGAGTGTGTCCTCGCTCGGGAATGCCGCGGTGTCGACGCACCCGGCGAGGTAGCCGACGAGTGCTCCGTCGTGCTCGGCGACGAACAGGGAAGCGGGTTCGAGGTCCATGTACGGATCGAGATAGACCGCTGCTTCGGAATCAGTGTGACCCCACAGTGATTCGGTGGGGGATCCTTGTCCCGCGCGTGCGAACAAGGTGCGTAGGTCGGGGCGATCGTTCTCGGTGAATGTCCGAATCCGCATTCGGACAAGCTACCGCAACGTTCAGGCCTTGCCGGTGCCTTCGGCGATGCCCTTGTCGAGTTGGGTCAGCAGGGCGGTTCCGATGGTCTCGAGGGTGCTCACCTGTTCGTCGTCGAGACCGTCGAAGACGAGTCGTTGGACCGTATCGACATGTGCGGGTGCGGTCTCGACGACCTTGGTGTAGCCGGTGTCGGTGAGGACGGCATACGACCCTCGGCTGTGTGGGATCGCTTCACGGCAGACCCAGCCGCGTTTGGCGAGCCGGGTGACGACGTGGGAGAGCCGGGACAGCGACGCGTTGGCCTCCTCGGCGAGCGCAGATAGTTGCAGGCGACGGTCCGGGGCCTCCGAGAGGACGGCGAGGACGAAGTACTCGAAGTGGGTGAGGTCGGCGTCGCGCTGCATCTGGGTGTCCAGTGCTGCGGGCAACCGGGTGATCACTGCCACGAGCGAACGCCAGGCTTTCTGTTGGCGGTTGTCGAGCCACCGGGGTTCGTCGCTGCTCATGGTCGAACAAGCCTCTTTTCGAGTCGTCGTGATCTGTCCAGACTGCCAAACCGGAATGCTGTGCCCTGCGGTGGGGAATGAAATCCGTTCAGGGGAGTGTTCTCCGATATGATGCTTGAAGCTTCAATATAAGGAGATGTTGTGAACGCGATGCCCGCCCTGTTCGTCAGTCATGGCGCCCCACCGCTCGTCGACAGCGAACTGTGGGTGTCCCAGCTGGAGAAATGGTCGTCGGACCTGCCGCGCCCCACCGCGATCCTGATCGTGTCCGCACACTGGGAATCGGCGCCGCTCACCATCGGCGCGACCACCACGGGCACTCCGTTGGTGTACGACTTCGGCGGTTTCCCGCGCCGCTTCTACGAAGTCACCTATGAGTCACCGGGCGCACCCGAACTGGCCCGCAAGGTGGCGGCGCTCATGCCCGACGACGAACCGGTGGTGCAGCAACCCCACCGCGGACTCGACCACGGCGCATACGTCCCCCTCACCGTGATGTATCCGGCCGCCGATATCCCCGTCCTGCAGATCTCGCTGCCCAGCCTCGATCCGAAACGGCTGCTGGCACTGGGGGAGCGGCTACGGCCCCTGCGCGACGAGGGGGTCTTGATCATCGGGTCGGGTTTTACCACCCACGGGCTGCCGTTCCTGAGGGATATGCGTCCGGAGGCGCCCGCGCCGGGCTGGTCCGCCGAATTCGACCACTGGACTGCCGAAAGTCTTGCCGCCGGAGACATCGATTCACTACTCGACTTCCAGCGCCGGGCACCGGGGATGCCGTATGCCCACCCGTCCACCGAGCATTTCGCGCCACTGTTCGTGACCCTCGGCGCGTCCAGTGACCCCGGTCAGCGGCCGGACCAGGTCATCGACGGTTTCTGGCTCGGTCTGGCGAAACGCTCGTTCCAGGTCGTATAGGCCTGTCGACGCGCCGCAGCCACCCGCGGCGCAGACCCTCTGCTCGGTGCCTGGGATGATGGGCGCATGTCCGGCGAGCCCACCACCATTCCCTCAGCCACCACGACCGCGTCCGCCGGGGGGCGGTCCGATACGACGACCTCCCGTGCGCAGTTCAGGGCCCTCGCAGCCGAGCATCGCGTGGTCCCGGTGACCCGCAAGGTGCTCGCCGACGCGGAGACTCCGCTGTCGGCCTATCGGAAGCTCGCGGCCGACCGGCCCGGCACCTTCCTGCTCGAGTCCGCGGAGAACGGCCGGTCCTGGTCTCGCTGGTCGTTCATCGGCGCGGGGAGTCCGGCTGCGCTGACCGTCGTCGACGGTCAGGCGGCATGGTTCGGTCACGTACCCAGTGGTGCGCCATCGGGTGGGAATCCGATCGAGGTGCTCCAGGAGACCCTCTCGTTGCTGCATACGGACCGCATGCACGGCCTGCCGCCGCTCACTGGCGGCATGGTCGGTTATCTCGGCTACGACATCGTCCGTCATCTCGAGAAGCTGCCCTCGCTCGCGGTCGACGATCTTCGAATCCCCGAGATGGTCATGCTGCTGGCGACCGATCTCGCGGCGGTCGACCACCACGAGGGCACGATCTGGCTGATTGCGAACGCGGTCAACTGGGACGGCTCCGATGAGCGTGTGGACGAAGCCTACGACGATGCGCTCGCGCGACTCGACCGCATGACCGCCGACCTGGCGGCACCCGCGCGCTCGACCGTCGCCACCTTCTCGAAGCCGGAACCCGACTATCGGCGTCAGCGCACCACCGAGTCGTTCTGTGCCGACGTGCGCAAGCTCATCGGAGATATCGAAGCGGGTGAGGCATTTCAAGTCGTGCTCTCGCAGAGATTCGAAATCGATTGTGAAGCAGAGCCGTTCGACGTGTACAGAATGTTACGTGCCTCGAACCCGAGTCCGTATATGTTCCTGATGCACATCCCCGACGCCGACGGCCGAAGGGCGTTCTCTATCGTCGGATCGAGCCCCGAGGCGCTCGTGACCGTTACCGACGGCGTTGCCACCACCCATCCCATCGCAGGCACTCGCTGGCGCGGCAAGGACGAAGAGGAGGACATCCTTCTCGAGAAGGACCTCATCGCCGACGAGAAGGAGAACGCCGAGCACCTCATGCTCGTCGATCTCGGCCGCAACGACCTGGGGCGCGTGTGTGAGCCCGGCACCGTGAAAGTGCACGACTACCGGCACATCGAGCGTTACAGCCATGTCATGCATCTCGTGTCGACCGTGACGGGACATCTTGCCGAGGGCAGAGACGCCCTGGACGCGGTGACCGCGTGTTTCCCCGCCGGAACGCTGTCGGGTGCACCCAAGGTCCGCGCCATGGAACTGATCGAGGAACTCGAACAGACCCGCCGCGGCATCTACGGCGGGATCGTCGGATACCTCGACTTCGCAGGTGATGCCGACACCGCCATCGCTATCCGCTCGGCCCTCGTCAAGAACGGGGTCGCCTATGTGCAAGCCGGCGCCGGTGTGGTTGCCGATTCCGTGCCGGAGGCGGAGGACACCGAAGCGCGGAACAAGGCGATGTCCGCGCTCGCTGCGGTGGCCGCAGCGGCCACAGTGACCCCGTTCGGAGGCGACGTCGAGTGATGGACCGGGAACCTACGGAGCCGGCACCCGGCGCAGGCGTCGACCGGCCGGTGAGGCGCCGTTCACCCACGTTGGCGGCGCTACTCCTCGTCGTAGCGGCCACGGCCTTGTGGGCGTCGAGTCGTATGACCTGGGTGCAGGTGGACTCGGCCGATGGTCTCGGAGCCGACCGGGTCACCGACCTGGACGGCGGCACCTGGGCGGCTGCGACCACGCCGCTGGCCTTGGCGTTGCTCGCCGCGGTGGCCGCGGCATTCGCGGTGCGCGGTCGCGCGGTTCGTATCGTGGCGGGCGCAGTGGCGCTGGTGGCCGTGGCGGCGGCGATTCCGGTGGTGCAGTTGTTCGGCTCGGGCGTGGATCCGGACGCTGCCGCGCGGGTTGCCGACCTCCCCGACCGGGCCACGGTGGTCGCCACCGAGATCTTCCCGCTGCCCGCAATCCTCGCGGGCCTCGGTGCGTGCGTGGCACTGGCAGCGGCTGTCGCACTGTGGCGCACCCCGAGCGCTCAGGCCGGCCTGTCCTCGAAATACGACGCTCCGGCCGCACGCCGTGAAGCCGCCGCGCGCGGCGCCGGGACGGACGAGCCGTTGACCGAGCGAACCCTGTGGGACAGCATCGATGCGGGGCACGATCCGACTGTCGGTGACGAGGACGACGATGCCGATAACGGCGCCGATGAGGATTCGGGCGAATCGGGGACCCGCCGCTGAGTCCTGTCTCGAGACGGACTAGGCTGGACCGTACTTCCGATGAAGTTGATCACATCGGGATTGACATGGGGCGAAAGGACTCGAGCCACGATGACAGTTCTCGACTCGATTCTCGAAGGAGTGCGCACAGACGTCGCAGCTCGGGAGGCGGCCGTCGATTTCGCTTCCGTCAAAGCCGCCGCGGCCGCCGCGCCCTCGCCGATCGACGCCAAGGCAGCGTTGCTCGAACCGGGCATCGCGGTAATTGCCGAGGTGAAACGTGCGAGCCCGTCGAAGGGTGCGCTCGCCGATATCGGCGATCCAGCAGAGCTGGCGATGGCGTACGAGGCCGGTGGTGCACGCGCGATCAGCGTGCTGACGGAGGAGCGTCGCTTCCGCGGTAGTCTCGCCGATCTCGACGCGGTGCGTCGCGCTGTGCGTATTCCGGTGCTGCGCAAGGATTTCGTGGTTGGTCCGTACCAGATTCACGAGGCCCGCGCCCACGGCGCCGACATCGTGTTGCTGATTGTCGCCGCACTCGAACAGACCGTGCTGCACTCGCTCATCGAGCGCGTCGAATCGCTCGGGATGACCGCCCTCGTCGAAGCGCACACCGAGGAGGAGGCCGACCGCGCGCTCGAAGCCGGTGCCAGCGTCATCGGAATCAACGCGCGGAACCTGAAGACCCTCGAGGTCGACAAGAACACCTTCGGTCGCATCGCGCCCGGGCTGCCCTCCGACGTCCTCAAGATCGCCGAGTCCGGCGTTCGGGGACCGGCGGACCTGCTCGCGTACGCGGGTGCGGGGGCGGACGCAGTGCTCGTAGGTGAAGGCCTCGTCACCAGCGGCGATCCTCGTCAGGCCGTTGCGGAGCTCGTCACCGTGGGTACGCACCCGTCGTGCCCGAAGCCTGCGCGCTGAGCGTCGCCTCCGCGCGCGGTCCACACCGGCGCCGGATCCGCGCAACCCGGCGGTGAACATACGCCGGCGGTGGGGCAGACTGGTCGGGTGACTGCAGACGATCCCGCACTGTCCGCCAAGGGGCGCGGACTTCCCCTCATGAGCGAAGCTGTCTCGACTTCGACCGCGCATGAACCCGATTCCGGAGGGCATTTCGGCGTATTCGGCGGGCGCTATGTTCCCGAGGCGCTCATGGCGGTCATCGAGGAGGTCACCGCGGCGTTCGAGAAGGAGCGCACCGATCCGGGTTTTCTTACCGAACTCGACCGGCTTCAGCGCGATTACACCGGGCGTCCGTCGCCCGTCTACGAAGCCGCTCGCCTGAGTGAGCATGCCGGGGGCGCCCGCATCCTGCTCAAGCGCGAAGACCTCAACCACACCGGCTCGCACAAGATCAACAACGTGCTGGGTCAGGCGTTGCTCGCCAAGCGTATGGGCAAGACCCGCGTCATCGCCGAGACCGGAGCGGGCCAGCACGGCGTCGCGACTGCCACCGCGTGCGCCCTGCTCGGGCTCGAATGCCGCGTGTACATGGGTGAGGTCGACACCGAACGCCAGGCACTCAACGTCGCCCGTATGCGCTTGCTCGGCGCCGAGGTGATTCCCGCGAAGACCGGCTCGCGCACCCTCAAGGATGCGATCAACGAGGCGATGCGCGACTGGGTCACCAACGCCGACAACACCTACTACTGCTTCGGCACCGCTGCCGGACCGCACCCGTTCCCCGCGATGGTCCGCGATTTCCAGCGCATCATCGGGCTCGAGGCGCGCGCGCAGGTCCGCGAGCTGACCGGCCGTCTGCCCGACGCTGTCGTCGCGTGCGTCGGCGGCGGATCCAACGCGATCGGAATCTTCCACCCCTTCATCGACGACGCGTCGGTCAAGCTCGTCGGCTTCGAAGCCGGCGGCGACGGCGTCGAGACCGGCCGTCACGCCGCGACCATCGGGGGCGGTACCCACGGTGCGCTGCACGGCGCGTACTCGTACCTGTTGCAGGACGAGGACGGCCAGACCATCGAATCGCACTCGATCTCGGCGGGGCTCGACTATCCCGGCGTCGGGCCCGAGCATTCGTGGCTCAACGACAGCGGTCGTGCGGAATACCGAGCGATCACCGACGCGGAAGCGATGAACGCTTTCGGGCTGCTGTGCCGCACCGAGGGGATCATTCCTGCGATCGAGTCCGCACACGCCGTCGCGGGCGCACTGAAGCTCGGACCCGAGCTCGGAGACGGCGCGATCATCCTCGTGAACCTGTCGGGACGCGGCGACAAGGACGTCGACACCGCGGCCAAATGGTTCGGGTACCTCCCGGCCGACAACGACACCAGCACCGAAGGAGCAGCGCAGTGAGCGCCCCGCACGAACGCCTCAGCGAGATCTTCGCGACCTGCCGCGCCGAGAAGCGTGCTGCACTCGTCGGATATCTCCCCGTCGGATACCCCACGGTCGGCAAGTCGATCGAGGCCATGGGCACCCTCGTCGAGGGCGGGTGCGACCTCATCGAGGTCGGCATCCCCTACAGCGATCCGGTGATGGACGGCACCACCATTCAGGACGCCGCGTTCGAGGCGATCGCGAACGGCGTGCGAGTGCGCGACGTGTTCACGGCCGTCGAGGCCATCACCGCGGCCGGCGGTGCGGCCGTCGTCATGACCTACTGGAATCTCGTGATGAAGTACGGCGTCGAGAACTTCGCCCGCGACCTCGCGGCCGCTGGCGGACTCGGCATCATCACCCCGGACCTGATCCCGGACGAGGCCGCCGACTGGATCGCCGCGTCCGACAAATACGGACTCGGGCGCACCTTCCTCGTGGCGCCGTCGTCGACGAACGAGCGCCTGGTGAACACCCTCGAGCAGTGCCGCGGATTCGTCTACGCCACATCCACGATGGGTGTGACCGGTGCGCGCGACGCCGTCGACAATCGTGCACCCGAACTCGTCGCCCGGGTTCGTGCGCACTCCGACATCCCGGTCGGTGTCGGACTCGGTGTCCGCAACGGTGCTCAGGCCGTCGAGATCGCCGCTTATGCAGACGGTGTCATCGTCGGATCGGCGCTTGTCAGCGCTGTTGCTCAGGGGCCCGACGCGCTGCTGGCCCTGACACAGGATCTCGCGAAGGGCGTGCGCTCCGCTACCGTGGCGTCGTGACTTCGACCGCAACCGTCCTGGCCTACCTGCCCAGCCCACCACAAGGCGTCTGGTACGTGGGGCCGTTGGCCCTCCGTGCCTACGCGCTCTGCATCATCGTCGGCATCATCGTCGCGATCTGGTGGGGCGATCGCCGTTGGGTCGCCCGCGGAGGCCGGGCCGGCACGGTCCTCGACATCGCGGTGTGGGCGGTGCCCTTCGGTCTTATCGGCGGTCGCCTCTACCACGTCGCGACCGACTGGCAGAAGTACTTCGGTGAGGGCGCCGATCCCATCGATGCCTTGAAGATCTGGGAGGGTGGCCTCGGCATCTGGGGGGCGGTGGCCTTCGGCGCGGTCGGCGCCTGGATCGGCTGCCGCCGGAGGGGGATCCCGTTGCCGGCGTTCGGTGACGCCCTCGCGCCCGCGATTCTGCTCGCGCAGGCCATCGGCCGGCTCGGAAACTGGTTCAACCAGGAACTCTACGGCCGCGAGACCACGGTGCCGTGGGGCCTCGAGATCTACGAGCGCACCGACGACGCCGGCCGGAGCGCACCGGGTCTGATCGACGGCGTCTCGACCGGTGAGGTCGCGTTCGTCGTCCACCCGACGTTTCTCTACGAACTGTTGTGGAACGTGGCGATCGTCGTTCTGCTGGTGCTCGTCGATCGTAAGTTCGCGATCGGTCACGGCCGTCTCTTCGCGCTCTACGTGGCAGGGTACTGCGCCGGCCGATTCTGGATCGAACTCATGCGCGCCGACACCGCGACCGAGATCGCCGGTATCCGCGTCAACACCTTCACCTCCGGCATCGTGTTCGTGCTCGCCGTCGCGTACGTGATCTTCGCGCGCAAGGGCAGGGAAGCACCCGAGACTCTCGACCCCTCTGCATCGAAGTCCGACGATGCCGCAGTGAGCAGCGCGGCCGCCGGGGAAGGGCCGGCCGGTAAGGACGGGGACGCCGGTAAGGACGACACCGATACCGAGAGGACCGATCGTGGTGAGCAGCACTCGAACACGAGGGGCGAGACACCGGATCCGGACAAGTCCGATTCCGCCGGTAAGGTCGGGAACGGCACGCCCGGCACCAGCAAGGGGGAGACTCAGTGACCACACCCGATTCCGGTAACTCGGACAAGCGTGGCGACGCGTCGGAGCGCGATTCTGTCGACGGGCCGGATCTGCGTAAGAAGAGCGACTCCGCATCACAGTCGCCTCCTGAGAACTCTGCCGAGGTCACCCACGAGTTCGGCAGGACCTTCGACTACGACGCGACTGCGCAGGCGTCACTGTCCGAGCAGCCGCCCACCGCGGAATCGCTCGGTGGATCCGTCGGTACGCCGGGGCCGGGGTGGGATACCTACTCGGGAATGGGCAACGGCCCGGGGTGGGGCACTACGCCGAGCTACCCGCCGCCGTCGGAGAACCCGCAGTCCGACTATCCTGCGCCCGGAAGCGCCGAGTTCGGTGCAGCTGCACCACACTCGTACCCGAACGGTCCGCAGCAGGGGTTCCCGCCGCAGTACGGCACGCCGGGTCCGGTCTACGGCACTCCCGATCCGCAGTACCCGATCGGCGGCGCCCCCGGGTATTTGCCGCCGAACCCGCCCGGTGTCCCGCATGATCCCTACGGAAACCCGCAACCGTACGGTGCGTACGGACCACCGCCCGCCTACCCCGGCGGACCGGCCGGATTCGTCGATCCATCTGCACCCTACGGCCGGGATCCCTACACAGGTGAGCCGTTCTCCGACAAATCCAAGGTCACAGCGGGTCTTCTCGAGATTCTGCTCGGCGCATTCGGTGCCGGCCGCTTCTACCTCGACCAGCCCGGGATGGCGATCGCCCAGATCGCTGTCACGTGGCTGACCTGCGGTATCGGCGGCATTTGGCCGCTGATCGACGGCATCATGATGCTCACCGGCAAGGTGCGCGACAACCATGGACGTCCGCTGCAACCTTAGTGAAGCGGCTACCAGCCGGTAACCGATGCGAAATGGTGGCGCAGGATAGAGGGGACTAGGCTCGTCTCGTGACCCGACGCACCAAGATTGTTTGCACCATGGGGCCCGCGACTGCCGATCCCGATGTTCTCCGAGAACTCGTAGATGCCGGCATGAACGTGGCCCGACTCAACTTCAGCCACGGAGAACATTCAGAACACGAGGGCCACTTCAACCGTGTCCGCGCGGCCGCCGAGGCCACCGGGAACGCAGTGGGTGTCCTCGCCGACCTGCAGGGCCCGAAGATCCGTCTCGGACGCTTCGCCGAGGGGCGCACCGTGTGGGAGAACGGCGAGATCGTGCGCATCACCGTCGACGATGTCGAGGGCACGCACGATCGGGTGTCGACCACCTACAAGCAACTCGCGGCGGACGCTGTCGCGGGCGACCGGCTCCTCGTCGACGACGGCAAGGTCGGTCTCGTCGTCGAGTCCGTCGAGGGCAACGACGTGATCTGCCGCGTCACCGAGGGCGGACCGGTCAGCAACAACAAGGGCGTGTCCCTTCCCGGCATGAACGTGTCCGTTCCGGCGTTGTCGGAGAAGGACATTGCCGATCTCGAGTTCGCGCTCCGGCTCGGAGTCGATTTCATTGCCCTCTCGTTCGTCCGCTCCCCGGCGGACATCGAACTCGTGCACGAGGTCATGGACCGGGTCGGGCTTCGCCTCCCGGTCATCGCCAAGCTCGAGAAGCCCGAAGCGATCGAGAACCTCGAGGCCGTGGTTCTTGCCTTCGACGCGGTGATGGTGGCGCGCGGCGACCTCGGTGTGGAGCTTCCCCTCGAGGAGGTGCCGCTGGTGCAGAAGCGCGCCATCCAGATCGCGCGCGAGAACGCCAAGCCGGTCATCGTCGCGACACAGATGCTCGAGTCGATGATCGAGAACTCTCGGCCGACCCGCGCCGAGGCCTCGGATGTCGCCAACGCGGTGCTCGACGGTGCCGACGCGGTGATGCTTTCCGGTGAGACATCTGTCGGCAAGTTCCCGATCGAGACGGTCAAGACCATGGCGCGGATCGTCTCCGCGGTCGAGTCGGACTCGACGGACGTGCCTGCGCTGACCCACGTGCCGCGCACCAAGCGCGGCGTGATCTCCTACGCGGCGCGCGACATCGGTGAGCGCCTCGACGCGAAGGCTCTGGTGGCGTTCACCCAGTCGGGCGACACCGTTCGCCGCCTCGCGCGCCTGCACACCCGGCTGCCTCTGCTTGCGTTCACGCCCGTACCGCACATCCGCAACCAGCTCGCGCTGACATGGGGCACCGAGACGTTCTCGGTCGAACCGGTGGACACCACCGATCAGATGGTCGAACAGGTCGACCTCGCGTTGCTGTCGCTGGGCCGGTACCAGCGCGGCGACCTCGTCGTCATCGTCGCTGGCGCGCCTCCGGGACGCTCCGGGTCGACGAACCTCATCCACGTGCACCGACTGGGGGAGAAGGACACTCGGTGACAGACCATGAGTCCGCGGGGGATACTTCCCGCGACCTCGACGTGCTCCTCGGTCTGCTCGATCTCGAGCAGACCGAGGAGCACGTCTTCGTGGGGCAGCACCCGAAGCAGACCGGGTCTCGTACGTTCGGGGGTCAACTCGTCGCACAAGGGCTCATCGCCGCCGGGCGCACAGTCGGTGATCGGCCGGTGCATGCGCTCAACGCCCATTTCATCCGGGGTGGCGACGTCAAAGCACCGATCGAATATCACGTCACCTCGCATCGTGACGGCCGCGATTTCGCCAACCGCATGGTCACCGCCGTGCAGGACGACCGTGAGCTGTGCGTGATGCTCGTGGCATTCCAGCGCTGGGGTAAAGGCCTCGAGCATTCGGTCGAGGTGCCCGAAGTGCCTATGCCGGAAGCTCTTCCGCCGATCGGTGACCGGCTTCGCGGCTTCGAAGAGCAGTTGCCGCACTTCGTCGGTGCACTCAAGCCCATCGACATGCGTTACGCGAACGACCCGGCGTGGGTGCTTCGGGGTACCGGCGAACGCCTGAACCACAACCGGGTGTGGATGCGCTCCGACGGAGACCTCCCTGACGATCCGATGCTCCATGTGGCAACGCTCGCCTACGGGTCCGACACCACGGTGCTCGATTCGATTCTGACGACGCACGGACTGTCGTGGGGCTTGGACCGCATCGTCGCCGCCACGGTCAATCACTCGATCTGGTTCCACCGCCCGCTGCGCTTCGATGATTGGCACCTGTACGCCACGGAATCTCCGGTGGCCGCGGGATCGCGGGGCATGGCGCTGGGTCGCTACTTCACCCTCGAAGGTGAATTGGTGGCGACGGTAGTGCAGGAAGGGCTCGTGCGGCACTTCCCACGTCGTTCCTGAGTGCGATCGCTGATGCGGATCAGCCCTCGGCGATCGAGTCGAGGGCCGTGGTGAGTCGGCGCATCGCGTCGAGTGCCGCGCCGAGTTCGTCCCTTCCCATCGCCTCGATGAGCCGTGCGGCAGCGGCCGCGTGGGTGGGGTCCAGCGCGGTCACGGCGTCGAGTCCGGTCTGGGTCGGTGCCACGAGTTTTGCGCGTCGGTGCGCGGGATTCGGCCGATACTCGGCCATGCCACGCTCGACGAGCAGATCGGCGATGCGTTGTACGCTCTGCCGGGTGATTCCCATCTCGCGGGCTATCGCGGCGACGGGCAACGGCTCACGCAGCACGGCTCCGAGCACCTGCCACCACGCGGCGGTCAGGCCGACTGGTCGCGCCAGAGTCTCGGCGAGCGCCAGGAACTGACCGTTGAGGCGGAAGGTGGTGAGCGCGACTCCGCTGAGCAGGTCTTGATCGGTGCGGGGCGGCGTGGTCACTGCTGCTGTTCCATCAGCGCGTAGAAGCCCGCGGGGTTGCGGTCTGCGTACAACGCGAACCATGCGTCGAGGACCTCCGGCTCGTAGATGTCGAGCCGCTCGAATATGGCGCGCGCGAAGTGGACGGGAGCAACACCGGAGGCGGTGATCAGGCCCCGATCGGCCACCGCGGGTTCGTCACGGTAGAGGGCGCTGCCTCCATAGCCGACTTCTTCGAGGAACTCGGCGGCGTTGCTGGTGTGGGTGCGATCGTCGAGGAGTCCGGCGGAGGCCAGGGCGCCGGTGGCGCCACAGATCGCAGCGACCGGGACATCTGCGTCGAGGAACTCGCGGGCCTTGCCGGTGAACGGGGCGTACGCGTCGGTATTCCAGATGTCGTTGCCCGGAAGGATCAGCATGGCGCTGTCGTGCGGCCGGAGTTCGTCGAGGGTCAGATCCGGAATGATCCGCAACCCTCCTCTCGTCGTGATCGGATCGCGAGTTGCGCCGACCGTGGTGACGGCGAGGCTTCCGGGGTTCTTCTGGAACTCGGGATCGTTGATTCCCGCGACGGCGTATCCGTATTCCCAGTCGGCGAGTGTGTCGTACAGGGCAAGGTGAACTGTTCGCATCATGACAGTATGTTGTCATTAAGGCAGTGTACTGTCAATAGTTGTTGATCATCTCGGGTGCGACGTGACTCGCGCCGCAAAACGAAGCGCCCCGCGTGACGTGCTCGGCGGGACGCTCCGTTCGGAAGGAAGAAGTGGTCAGCCGTAGTGGCAGACATAGCTGACGGTTTCGGTGACCTCGATGTCGAATGATGAGTTGCCGGGCACGGAGAACGTGTCGCCGGCGCGGTAGGACGTCCAGTCCTCACTGCCCGCCAACCGGATTCGGCAAGTGCCGCTGTGCAGTTCCATGGCTTCGGGAGCGTCGGTGCCGAAGTTCAGTGTGGCGGGGAGGATCACGCCGGCCGTCTTACGGGTGCCGTCGGCAAGGTGGAACGTGTGGCTTACACACGCGCCATCGAAGTAGACGTTGGCGCGCGGGTCGAGCGTGACGTTGGTGTAGGTCGGGGTCGGATCAGTCATGCGCTGGAGCGTAGCGAGGTGGGTGTGGGTCGTCGGTTGGAGGGGTCTGTCGTGGCCCCGCGCTGTCTAACCGACTGGTGGGTTCGAGATCCTCCGGTGTCGACGACTAATTCTGGAGTGTCCTCACGGTCGTTGGGCTCGGCCGATCGTGTCGAGTTCGGGCACCGTCTCTTCAGGTCTTGGTGGCAAGGAACTCCGGCGCGAGATGCGGTTCGCTGCGGATGTGAAGTATCAGATGCGGATGTGAAGCATCGAGACCGCTGTCACGGCGATACACCGCAAGTCGGTAGTGCGGGTCTGTGGCCGGTCGCACGGGCGCGGATTTGCCTGGCGGATTACCTTGCCGCCCCGCAGGATTCGGCGAACAGTCTCACGACTGATTGCCTGCACCACCTTGCGGACGGTCGGATGTTCCGGGTCGGGCTACTGGCCTCAATCTTTATCGAGTCCCGCCTCGCGGACTTGCATGTGTACCTCGTGCGGTGTGGCACATGGCTTGGATTCGGTGGCTACAACACGCACGCCCATTCTGCCGTGTCGCTCTCGAGGGATCGCATGATTGCGGACTATGGCACGAGGATGTCGAACCACGCGCAGCTGATCCAGCACTGGCTCACATAGTTGAGTCGGCTGGGGCGCCGGTTCGGGCGGGAGGACCCCGAGCCGAGAGAGGGTTCCCCGGCATGTACGGCGAGTACGATTGTAGAAACGTACTTCACGTGTCGGAGGTGTGAGATGGCCGAGAATCGAACACGGCGGAAGGTGATCAAGACGCCGACCTCGAAAAGCGGGGGTACGTCGCGCGTGGTCGCGGGACGGCGTTACCGGTTGAGTGGCGCGCGTGCGGGCGAGAGCCGTGGCGTGGAAGTGGCCGGCGGGTTCGTGGAGTACGTGACCCGGAATGCGCCGCGACAGGAGTGGGCGCTGATCGCGAAGCTGCTTCTCGATGAGGCGTTCGCTGACCCGGCGGGGGCCCGGGCCGGGTACCGGGCGGGGGCGGCGGCAGAGCGGCGGCAGTCGTTGCTCGACAAGGTGGCCACCCTCAAAGCAGGGGAGGTAGGCCGGGTGCTGGCACCGCGGGCGGGAGAATCGCGGACTTTGGTGAAGAAGTTGCGTGACGAGGGTGTGTTGCTCGGACTGCCGCTGGGGCGCCGCCCCGACTACCACTATCCGGCGTTCCAGTTCGACACGGTGCACCACCGGGTGTGGCCGATCGTGGCGTACGCCAACAGCAGGCTGGGGGCTGCCGAGGACCCGTGGGGGGTCACATCCTGGTGGCGCACCCCGTCCGACATCCTCGATGGCCGCACCCCGTTGCAGGAACTCGAGGACGGCGATCTGACCGAGATCGCCGTCGACAACATGATCAGCATGGCCGAGCGGGGAATGTAGGGGAGTGGGGGCCTACAACGGCAATCCGGCGAACATCGACACCATCGCGGAGGGAACACCGGTGTGGCGGGTGCGCTGGACGTCCTCGGCGTATCCTCCGAACGCTTTCAATCGCAGCAACATCGCGCCCTGGGTTGATGCACGCACCCTCGACGTCCGCGCGACGGTCCTCCCGACGCAGGGGCGTTTCGAGCCGGTTCACGACCCGGCGGTGTGCTCGGGTGGGGCCGCGCTGGGCGGTTATTTGTATCTCGGGTTGTCTGTGGGTGCGGTGGTCGCCGAAGGCGTTCTTCGTGGTCAGGACATCCCACCGGACTTGATCATCCGAAAGCGGCTCATGGCCGGCAAGTCCTTGACGCAACTCGTGCTGGACGACGACGTCGACATCGCAGTTGTGGACGGGCAGCGGAACCTGATCCGGCTCGGCCAGGATGCTTCCCTGGCGGCATGCACCTCCGCGGCCAGGCTCGAAGCCGGCTGCATCGTCGAAACCGGTCGCATCTCCGATCTCGTTGCAGATCCTCGCTCAGCGCTCGGCGCCGCGATCGTACCGGTGGGCGACGATCCGTCGGCCGGGGCGATCAGCGACACTGCGCTCGTCACCGCGATCGGCGACGACGCACACGGGCCGTGGCTGTCGGAGATGATCCGCGAACTCGACACCGGCGTCGCCGTGGTCGGCGGTCGCGTCGAGAAGGTCGGCGACAGTACCGTCGGCAGGCTGCGCCTGCGTTTCGACGTCGGCGTCGATCGCGCTCGGATCGCCCGATTCGTCGACGAACGTGAGCACCTGACGCTGTCGTGGGGGACCGACACCGACCTCGAGGGGTTGTCCGAATGAACAAGACCGCCTGGTACGAGGTATTTCCCGAAGTCTGGGTCGCGACACTCGAGACGCTCTACATGGTCGGGGTCTCGTTTGTGCTCACCGTGATCGGCGGAATACTCGTCGGGATCATCCTCCAGATCACCGGTCCGACGGGGCTGTGGCCACAGCCGCTGATCAACAGTGTGCTCGGGGTGGTCGTCAACCTGTTCCGCTCGCTGCCGTTCCTGATCCTGCTCATCGCCCTGATCGGCGTGACCCGGTTCATCGTCGGCACCGCGATCGGACCCACCGCCGCGATTGTGCCGCTGACGATCGGCGCAATCCCGTTCTTCGCGCGCATCGTCGAATCCGCGTTGCGCGAAGTGCCCCGCGGACGCGTTGAGGCGGCGGAGGTGATGGGTGCGACGAACACGCAGATCGTGCGCAAGGTGTTGCTTCCGGAGGCGACGACCGCGCTCGTGTCCGGCGCGACACTCACCCTGGTCCTACTCGTCGGATACTCGGCGATGGCCGGTGTGATCGGGGCAGGCGGTCTCGGCGACTTCGCGCTCGTCTACGGCTACCAGCGCTTCAACACCCCGGTGCTGCTCGTCGCCGTGGTCGTGCTGATCGTGATGGTGCAGATCATGCAGTCGATCGGCGACACGATCATCAGACGAATGGCACACCGACGTTGATGCTCGGATGAACACCACACATAGGCAGTTCGATTCGCGGATCCGATTCGACTGGGGTGCGACGGGCGCCGCTGCGATCGCGGACACAGCGGATGTCGCGGTCGTGGTGGATGTCCTGTCGTTCACCACGACGCTGTCCGTCGCGCTCGACGCAGGCATCGAGGTTCTGCCGTACCGCTGGAGGGACGAGACCGCGGCGGACTACGCGGCCGCACACGACGCCGCGCTCGCGGTGCGGCGCAGTGAAGGCACCGAAGGCACGGTGAGTCTGTCGCCCGGCACGATCCGCGCGGCCCGCGGAATCGAGCGGCTGGTGTTGCCGTCGCCGAACGGATCGTCGATCGCCTACACACTGCAGTCGGCGACGTCGATATGTCTCGGTGCGTCGCTGCGGAACTTCCATGCCGTGGCCGAGTGGATCACGCGGCAGCATCCGACCGCTGTGGTCGCTGTCGTCGCGGCGGGGGAGAAGTGGCCTGACGGCTCTTTGCGGCCGGCAGTGGAAGATCTGTGGGGCGCGGGCGCGGTGATCGCCGAATTGGTGGAGACATGCGGACCGCAGTCGTTGTCACCCGAAGCCGATCAAGCGCGCTGCGCATGGGCCGCAATCGCCGATCGAGTCACCGGTGCCCTCCGCGACTGTGCTTCGGGTCGAGAACTCGCCTCGATCGGATTCGCTGACGACGTTGCGATCGCCTCGGAGGTGCGAGGCAGCACGTGCGTTCCGACACTTCACGATCACCGGTTCGTCGATGCCTCGAGTACCGGGTGTGCACGATGAGGATCTCCGTCACCAGGCGATGATGGTCCGGTCGGCAAGCTCGGTTCGAGTGGGCGGAGTGATAGGGCAGGAGCCCACGCGTATGTCAGCGTCAGCTGAGTCCGCCGGAACCTGTGGTCGCGTCCGCGGCACCGCTGGAACCCGCGGTCGCGTCTGCGCCGCCGTCGATTGCTCCGGTGGTCGACCAGCGACGTAGTCGGTTCGCTCGGAGCTGGAAGTTGTTGGCGACCATGGGAGTTCTGGTCGTATTGGTCGCGACTGTTCTCGTGGCAACCCAGTTCTCGCCGTTCGATTCGAATGAGTCGTCCGCGTCGGCGACCTATTCCACAACGATGCTGGGTGCCGACGGAGTCGAGTACACGGTGTCGGGAAGCCTTCTGGAGAAATATTCCGCAGCGACCGCGCCTCAGAAGGCGGACCTCGGACAGCCGTTGGGTGCCGAGAAGACCAACCCTGACGGAAAATACCAGTGGTTCGTCGGTGGTGTGATCATTCAAAAGGACGGTAACCCGCCGTATATCGTCTGGGGCGAGATACGCAACAAGTGGAACGTGCTCGGTGGAAGTCAGGGGGCACTGGGCTACCCGACGAGCGATGAGATCGATATCGATGGAGTGAAGGTCAGTACCTTCGAGAACGGCACGATCACTTTCGACGACGGCATCGTCACCGTCCGCTGATCACCACACCAGGGTTTCACCGCCCACGCGAACTCGGCCGAAGAAGCGTTTACCGATATCCGCGCCGTCGCGGTTGTATCGGTTCATGAGGTCGGCGAGTTCGTCGACGAGCGCTCGTAGTGCTGGGCCGACGGTCGCGATGCCGTATTCCGGAACCCATCCCCATTCCTGCGGGACGTTGTCGAGAGCGATGACGATCTCGGAATCATGGGGAGCCGAGACCGTGTAGATGATCTCGGCGGGGGCATCGGCGATCGGGTCGGACATGGCGGGTTGTCCTGATTGCGTCGACGTTGTGAAGGCCACGCGCGTGAGTGCGATGTCCTCACGGATCATCTCGGCTATGCGCGACACGCTCGCGTGTCGGCCGGCACGGTGGTGCCTCGTGCCGTATGTCCGGTCGCCGGATCCCTGCGGGATGCGCGTGGTGGTCAGGATCCGGTCGAGCATGCGCTGCGCCGCGGCGCGTTCACCGTCGCCGGTACGAGGATGGTCGATCAGTGCTCGCAGACGCACTATTCGCATGCTCACGTTCCCGGCCATGCACGAAGACTATCGCGAGACCGTACCGAGGTCCGCGGACGCACCGCCCCCGCAGGGGACGAGAAGCGGGTTGCGACAATATCTGTCATGAGCAGTTCCCGCGGGGTGGAGGACGCCGACGACGTTCGGTCGTGGTTCGTCGAACGATTCGCCGACTACTGGCAGACGGGTGGAGCATCGAGAATCGAGGGGCGCATCGCGGGATACCTCCTCGTCGACGAATCCGGTGGGGTCAGTGCCGACGAACTCGCCCGCGCTCTGGGAGCCAGTCGAGGCTCGGTATCGACGTACACACGGCGTCTCGTCGCGCGCGGGTTCGTGCAGCGGGTCCGCCGCACGGGCGAGCGCGCTCACTTCTTCGTGATGGCCGACGACGTCTGGGGCGGCTTCCTCGACATCGAGGAAGAGTATCTGCGTAGCCAACGGGCCCTCGCCGAGGAAGCGCTCGCGCGGGTGAACCCGGAATCGGCAGCGCATGTCCGGGTCGAGAACATGCGCGACTACATGGGCTGGCTGCTGGACAACCGCAAACTCGGTGCCGAGTGGAAGCGGTTCAAGGCGGCACGCGACGACAAAAGAGGGTGAGGCGGAGCAAAGTCCGCCTCACCCTCTCGGTGTGCCGGCCGGCTACCGGTCGAGCTTCGCAATAGCCTCGTCGATCAGCGGAACGTAACGGTCGAGGGCCCACGGCACCGTGAGCGGGTTGATGATCGACGACCCGGTGACGAACGGCTGCTCTTCGGGAGCCACGATCGAACCCCGCGAGATTGCCGGGATCTGCTGGTAGACCGGCTGTGCCTCGATCTCGGCGCGATTGCCGGGATCGCTGTAGAAGGTGAAGATCAGGTCGGAGTCGGCGAGCAGATGCGCGTTCTCGAGTCCGATGACCGACGAGTCGGTGCCCTCGGTCTCCTCGAGGGTGTCCACGACCGGGTCGACGGTGAGCCCGAGTCCACGGACCATTGCGACACGCTGCTCGTCTGCGAGGAACACGCCGAGCGTCGCGGGGCCGGTGTTGTAGATGTAGGAGAAGCTCACGTCCTGGTATTCGGGATGCTCGGCGGCTGCATCTGCGAACGTGTCGTCGATCTCGGTGATGAGGTCGAGGGCCTCGTCGTGCTTACCCATCGCGGTGCCGATCGTCTCGATCTGCTCCTGCCAGGTGATGGTCCAGGGCAGTTCCGGGTAGGCGACGGTCGGTGCGATGCCCTCGAGCATGTCGTACTGATCCTGGGTGACTCCGGACCACGGAGCGAGGATCAGATCGGGTTCCAGCGCTGCGATCGCTTCGATATCGACTTCCGTTCCGCCGGTGAACTGGGCGGGTAGTTCTTCGCCGCGCTCGGTCAGTTCTTCGTGGATCCACGGCAGATAACCGGTCTCGTCGCTGCCCCACGGGTACTCTTCGATACCCACCGGGACCGTGCCGAGTGCGATCACTGTCTCCGCGGATCCCATTCCGAGCGTGACGATGCGTTCGGGGGCCTCGGTGATCTCGGCAGTGCCGAGAGCGTGTTCGATGGTCACCGGTTCGAAGTCGCCGGACGCGGCAGTGTCGGATCCGCTGTCACCGCTCGAGCATGCCCCGAGCACGAGTGCACCGGCTGCGACCATCGCGATGAGCTGGGGCCGGCGCAGGGCACGGCCGAGTCTGTTGTGCATGGATACCTTTCGACGGGGCGGGGCGAGGGGACGTCCCACCGAACTGTCGGGTCAGCCTAGCCTTACCTAGCTATGACTTTCAAAAATTCTGAAACTTCAGGCGGCGGACGAGTCCTCGGCACCTTCCTCACCTAGGGTGAACCCGGCACAGACAGGAGATTCGGTGGACAAGCTGCACCAGGCGGTGCGCGGAAACGCGCTGATGTGGCAGATCCTGCGTCGACACCGCGCACGCATGACCGTTGCCGTGGTGCTGTGCGGACTGCACCAGTTGTTCGAGGCGCTCGTCCCGGTCGCCATCGGCGCGATCGTCGCGAACGCAATCGCCCCAGGCGACCGGACCGCGATGGTGGGCTGGTTGATCGCACTCGCATTGCTGTTCACTGCCCTCACCTACTCCTGGCGTCTCGGCGCGCGCCTCGTCGTTGCAGCGATGGAAGGCGAAGGCCACCGGCTCCGCGTCGAGGTCACCGACACCCTCCTGCGCCCGCGCGGTGTCCGCACCGAGATGCGCGCGGGAGAACTGCTCTCCGTTGCCACCTCGGATGCCGATCGCACAACATGGATCCTCGACCTCGTCGCCCGGGCTGTTGCGAGCGCGGTCGCGGTGATCGCGACGGCAGTGATCCTGTTCGTGATCGATGTGCCGCTCGGGCTCGGCGTTCTCGTCGGCACCGCCGCGCTCCTGGCGGCACTGCACTTCGCCGCACCTGTCATCGCACACCGCACGGCCGAGCAGCAGGCCCGCATCGGAACCGCGTCGGCCGTCGCGACAGACCTCGTCACCGGACTGCGTCCGCTGCGCGGCATCGGCGGTGAGACCGAAGCAGGGCAGCGATTCCGTGCTGTCAGCGCCGACGCGCTGACCGCCACGCTCAGCGCGGCGAAGGTCCGCTCGCTGTTCGCGGGTGTCTCCACCGCCTCGAGCGCATTGCTTGCCGTAGCGGTCGCAGGCTGGGCGGGGTGGCTGGCACTCAGCGGCCGGATCAGCCTCGCCGAGGTGATCACGGTCGTGGGCCTTGCTCAATTCCTGATAGAGCCGCTCACTACGTTGGCTCGGGTCCCAGCGATCGTCGCAGCGTCACGCGGGTCGGCCGACCGCGTGGCGCGCGTGCTCGACAGCGCGCCGCTGCTGCACCCCGGCAACAACGACGTGACCCACAGTGAGCGGGGGCCGGTACTCGAACTCGCCGATCTCCGGTACCGGACGCTCGAGGGTCTCGACCTCACCGTCGAACGCGGTGAGTTCGTCGGAATCGTGGCGTACCGGCCGGAGGACGCCGACGCACTGTTCGCGCTGCTGTCCTCGCAGGTCCCTGCTGACGACTACAGCGGCACGTTCACTGTCGGATCGGTGCTCGCCCGCGATCTTCCGATCGAGCTGGCCCGCACCCTGATCCTTGCCGAACCGCACGATACGTTCCTGTTCGCGGGCACCCTGGGATCCAACATCACCGCGGGGCGCGGTCCTTCCGCGTCTATCGACCTCGAACGCGCGCTCGACGCATCCGCTGCCCGCGACGTCGTGGACCTGCATGCCGCCGGACTCGATCACCCGGTCGGCGACGACGGCACGACGCTGTCCGGCGGTCAGCGGCAGCGCATCGCACTGGCACGGGCGCTCGTCGCCGACCCGCCGGTGCTTGTCCTGCACGACCCCACCACCGCGGTGGACTCGGTCACCGAATCGAACATCGCGGCGGGCCTCCTCGAACTCCGGCACGGAACCGACCCACGTACCACGATCGTCCTCACCTCGAGCCCCGCGCTTCTCGCCGCCGCCGACCGTGTCGTCGTGATCGACGACGGTCGCGCCGTCGTCACCGAGACTCATCACCGACTCGCCGAGACCGACGCGGTGTACCAGGCGGCGGTGATTCGATGACCGAGATGATCCCCGACGCCGACCGCCGCCTACTTCCGGTCGCTACCGCGCGCGAATCGTGGGCCTGGCTGGGCCGGGCGGTTCGCCGGAAATCATCGGTCGCTGCAGCAGCAGTCGTCACGGCCGCGCTGGGCGCCGCAGCCACCGTGCTACCCGTCTACATGTTCGGGGTGCTCGTCGACCGTGTTCGAGAGTCGGCGCCGATGTCCGCACTCGGCGGGATCGTCGCGATCATCGCGATTGCGGCGATCGCAGCGGGCGTGTTCACCGGCCTTGCCGGGTATTTTGTTGCGGTGCTGGGGTCCACTGTGCTTGCGCGCCTGCGCGAAGCGGTGGTGATACGCGCACTGGGACTACCGATGCGCACAGTCGAGCAGGCAGGCAAGGGTGACGTACTCGCCCGTGTCGGCGACGACGTCGCCGTCATCGACAAGGCGGTCTCCGAGGCCGTTCCGCCGGTGATCTCCGCGCTGTTCCTCGTCGCGGTGAGCCTGACGACGATGGTCGGAATCGACTGGCGCCTGGGACTGGCCGGCGCGATCGCCGTCCCGATGTACACGTTGGCGCTGCGGTGGTACCTGCCCCGGTCCGCTCCTCGATACGCCGCGCAGCGTGTGGCGATGGGAGCGCGATCCCAGGCTCTGATCAGCAGCATCCAGGGGCAGCGCACCGTTCGGGCCTACGGCGCCGAAGCTGTACATCGAGACCTCGTGGACCAGGCATCCGACCGCGCGCGGCTGCTCGGCATCGATGTGTTCTCGATCTTCGCGCGCTTCGCGAGCCGCGGAAATCGCGCCGAGTACGTGAGCCTGGCATGCATCCTGGCTGCGGGCTTCGTACTCGTCGACGACGGGTCGGTCTCGGTCGGCCAGGTCACCGCCGCGGCGCTGCTGTTCCACCAGTTGTTCAATCCGCTCGGTGCGATCCTGTTCACCTTCGACGAAGTGCAGTCGGCCGGTGCAAGTCTGGCGCGGCTGGTCGGCGTCGTCTCCATCCAGGACACGCCACCGGTGGCCGACCCTCGCGTACCTTCCGATTCGGGCCTACGGCTGAGCGGCATCCGTCACGGTTACGACGGGCACGAGGTACTCCACGGCATCGACCTGACGATTGCCCCTGGCGAGCGGATCGCACTGGTCGGCCCGACCGGGTCGGGCAAGAGCACACTCGCGGCGATTGCAGCAGGCAGCATCACCCCGGACTCGGGTGAGGTGTTGCTGGGCGGAGTGCTGCTCGCCGAGTTCGCAGCAACACTCCGCGATCGTCTCGTGATCGTGACCCAGGAGGTACACACCTTCGCAGGTACACTGCGCGACGACCTGCGACTTGCCGTGCCGCACGCTGACGACCGGATGGTCGATGCTGCGCTCGCCGAGGTGGGTGCGTCCGGCTGGGTTCGTGCGCTGCCCGGCGGCATCGACACGGTGGTGGGCGAGGGCGGTCATCGGCTCACTGCCGCACAAGCGCAGCAACTCGCGCTCGCCCGCGTCCTTCTTGCCGACCCCGCGATCGTGATCCTCGACGAGGCGACTGCCGAAGCCGGAAGTGCTGGGGCCAGGGATCTCGAGAGTTCGGCGGCCGTCACGGTGCTCGGCCGGACCTCGCTGGTGGTAGCGCACCGGCTCACCCAGGCGGTCACCGCGGACCGGATCGTCGTGCTCGAGCACGGACTCGTCTGCGAATCGGGAACCCACGAAGAATTGATTGCTGCAGGAGGGCAGTATGCGCGGCTGTGGGCCACCTGGTCGGGCAACGACGCGCCGGAGGGCAGGACGCCCGAGGGCGCGACGAATGACGAATGACGAATAAGGCCGGTCTTCCCCTCGTTACAACAGCTTGGTGACGCACCACAGGGTAGTTGCGAGATTTTCATCACATTTGGTAGTGTTTTGTTATCCGCTACGATGCCGGCCCGGCCGTGGCGGATGAAGAGCGGAACTTTCGGTCCATTCGGATACCGCGGTCGCGTCGGTCAGGCTCGGCTCTGTCGACGAGATGCGATCGAGTCCGCTCCGGGGTGGGAAACGGGAGGGAATCATGGGCGAACATCACGCCGAGTCGGGGGACCGGTCGTCACAGGGCAGAGCGTTGGCCATCCTCGTTCTGTCCGCAGCACTCATCGTCGGAACGACGGTGGTCATGGTCACCGGATCCGTTGTGGCAGGTGTTCTCTACGGTGCGCTCACGGGTGTGGGCGTCGTCGTGGCGTACCTGATGATCACGCCGGGGCCGGCAGCAGGTCGGCTGCACACCGCTGGTGAACGAGTCCGGAACCTGCGCCGAACGCATCCGCGGGGAGCAGTCGCAGTACGGGGGCGTGGTAAACACTCCGTCGCCTAGACGCAGCGCAGCTGTAGGTTCGTGCCGAGCGTGTCAGTAGGGCGGCGAACTGACTCGCGGTTCAGCCGCACAGCGCACCGATTTCGGCGATCACGTGATCAGAACTGCGCACCACCCACACAGCGTGTCCGTCGCGGCACGTCGGCATCAACATTCGTTGTTCGTTGATTGGCCACTGTACGAACGGCATCCCGCTGGCCAGCTGATCTTGCACCTCACCGGCGATGAGGACGGTCAGCTCCTGCACCGATTGCTCGACGTGTAGACCGCCAAATCCGAAACCCTTCAGCGCCACGGTACCCGTCGTTTTGCGCCGTGGCCGCGGCCCGGCTTCGAGCATGAGGTGACAGTAGTCGGTGTCGAGAAGCGACACCGTCCACAGGCAGTTCTGCACGTAGGTGTCGGGGCCGTGCCAGCGGCACTGCAGATCTCGCCCCACGGCGTGGCACGCACCGACGATATTCATCGGAGCGTCGTCCGGTGCATCCGGTCCGGTGATCGGAAACGTCCAAACATTCAGGTAGTTCGTCTCAGGTGAGAACACACTCTCAGCTTCGCATGGCGACGGCCGAAGAAGGTGGTGCCGGATCCGATGAGGACGCCATCCGGTGGTCCTCTCGGGCAGTACCGAGTGGACTACCTGGAATAGAACCTACCCGTGCGGGCCCGCGGCGTCGGCCGTTGCGGCAAGGCGCCGGAGTCCTGCACGTACCCGACCTCAACCTCGCTGGTCCAGGCAGTCTTTTCAGGGTCCCGCTACTGACACGAAATCGAGAAAGCGACACGCCACTTACAGGCAACTGACACGAGATCGAGAAACTGACATCGAGAACGGGAACCTACAGCAGCGGCCCGGGGAAGTCTCCGTCACGCAGCAACGCTCGATCGGTGTTCCGCGCGCCGGAGGCGCCACGGGGTCTGTATGGTCGCGTGCCGTCGCCTACTCTCGTGAGCCATGAGCATCGGAGAATGGTCGCTGGCGGTCGATTTCGGTACGTCCAACACAGCTGCCGCCGTGACCGATGCACGAACGGGCATCCATACGCTCTCGTTGACACATCAAAGCAATCTCATGGCGTCGTCCGTCTTCGTCCGGTCGGTGCCGGTGCGGTCGCTCGGCGACATCCTCGTCGGCGATGCCGCGGTCAATGCTGCTGATTCTGACCCGGGCGCGTTCGTTCCGTCACCGAAGCGACTCGTGAGTCTGCCTGCCGTCTCGGTCCGCGGCACGCCCGTTCCCCGCACAGCCCTGTTCGCAGCAGTGATCGGCACCGTCTACCACCGCGCACTGCGTCACAACAACAGCATCCCCCCCTCCCGCGTCGCACTCACGCACCCCGAAGGATGGTCGGCGGACGTGGTTGCTGTGCTCACCGATGCAGCCGCCCAGGGAGGCATCGATCCATCGACTGTGGTGACGGTGTCCGAACCGCGCGCCGCCGCGCATTTCTACTCCCGCAGCACTCCCGTCCCGGCAGGATCCGCGATCGCCGTGTTCGACTTCGGCGGCGGCACTGTCGACGTAGCGATCCTGCGTAGTACCCCGGATGCCGAATTCGAGGTCGTCACCGCCGTCGGCGACAACGGACTCGGCGGTAAGAACTTCGACGCTCTCGTCCGCAACTGGGCCGAGTCCCAGCTCGCTGACCTCAACCCTGAACTCGCCGAGTACCTGCGCGGATCCGGTCCCGACCAGTTGCAGGCGCGACGGGCCCTGGAGGAGTCCGCGCGTCGCGCCAAGGAAGTGCTCTCGGATGCGCCGTCCGCGACGGTATCCGCCGCAGGCGGCCCGTGGCGCGAGAATCTGCTCCTGACTCGTGGGGAGTTCGAAGACCTGATCGCCCCCCAGGTCGAGCAGGCTGCCGCCCTCGTCCGCACCGCGCTGACCCAGGGGCGAGTCCCGCATGATCGCTTGCAGGCCATCTATCTTACCGGTGGTTCCTCACGGATCCCCTTGGTGCACAGCATGCTTGGGCAGGTCGGCCCTGTCGCGACCCTCGACGACCCGAAAACCGTCGTCGCGCGGGGCGCGCTCGTCGCCACTGGCCGCTCCGGCAGGCCCGCGGCTGCCCCCACCGTGCCGGTGCGTGCGCCTCGGCCGGAGCCGGACCGTATCCGCACGTCCGCCCGAACTCTCACGGTGCTCGGTGCGGTAGTGGCGGTGATCGCTGCCGCCATCGGTGTGGCGGTCTACTGGCCTGATTCGGGCGCCGGTGACGGCGGTACGGCCAGCGGAGGGCCTGCGCCGTCGCTTGCGGAGAACGACGTGTTCACCGTCTCCGCAGGAGGATGGTTCACCTGCGCAGATTCTCGGGGTGATGTCAGCTGCTGGGGCCTCAACGCCTCCGGTCAACTCGGCGACGGAACCACCGATTCCCGATACTCACCTGTCTCGGTCGAACTCCCCGGACCCGTTTCCGCACTCGGCACGGGTCGCGAACACACCTGCGCGTCACTCGACAATGGCGAAACCTACTGCTGGGGATACAACACGTTCGGTCAGCTCGGCACGGGCACCACCGACCCGAGTTCAGAACCGGTGCGGATCGACATGCCTGCCGCAGTCTCCGCACTGAGCGCAGGGGAAGACCACACTTGTGCCCTCACCGACGGCGGCGAAGGCTACTGCTGGGGCCGCAACACCAACGGCCAGATCGGCGAGGAGGGGACGGACCTGATCGAATCGCCCCACCGCATCGACCTGCCCACCATGACGTCGCTGGCAGCAGGTGGCAACCACACGTGCGCGTCCACCGTCGTCGGCGACGTCTTCTGCTGGGGCGCGAATACGTCCGGCCAACTCGGCCGCGGATACACCAACGACTCCGACGTCGCGATCGCCGACCCGCTGCAAGTGGAACTCCCCGGGCCCGCCGCGTTCGTCGCGGCGGGGCGGGGACACACCTGCGCCGCACTCGAAGACACCCGGACATACTGCTGGGGTGAGAACGGCTGGGGCCAGCTCGGGGACGGCACCACCGACTCGCGATCCGAACCCGTGCAGGCTTCGCTGTCCGGGGCCGCTGCGCTCGCGGCGTCCCTGCGGCACACCTGCGCGCTGACCGAAGACAGCGCCGTCTCTTGTTGGGGCACGACGGACTGGGGTCAGCACACCAGCGCGCCCGGCACCCACTCGACCGAAGCGACTCGCGTGACACTGCCTGCAGCAGCCACGGCCATCACGACCGGTGCCGTGCACACCTGCGCGACCACGGTTGACGAGCAGGTGTTCTGCTGGGGCGAGAACGGAAACGGGGAACTGGGCAACGAATCGACGACGGCGAGTGCGGTACCGGTGCGAGTTCCCGTCTGACCACGTGAAGTACCGGGTCACTGCACCGACGCTTCGAGGCCTTCCCCCGATCGCGCGGGTCACCGTTGCCTCGCGACCCACGGCAACCCGGGCACGGGCCAGAAGTTTCGTGCGGAGCGTAGTACTAGTCTCCTGAATCATGAGTGATGAACGATGGTGGCTCGCGATCGATTTCGGGACGTCGAACACAGCGGCCGCACACACCCGTACAGGCGACGGCTCGATCCATCCGGTATCGCTCACCCATCGCTCGAACCTATTGCCCTCGGCGGTGTTCGTACGCGCGGACAGCGAGATTCTCACCGGCGCCGCCGCCCAGAATGCGGCAGCCGGCCACCCGGAGGGTTTCGTGCCCGCGCCCAAACGCCTGATCTCGCAGCCGTTCATCCGGACCGGCCATGTGGACCTGACACCGCCACAGATGATCGCGGCAGTGTTGCGCAGCGTGATGCGTCGAGCGGCGGTACTGCACAACGGCGTGCCGCCCGAGCGCGTCGTACTCACCCACCCCGAAGCGTGGTCGCATGCCACTGTCGCGGTGCTGGTGGACGCGGCCTCGCGAGCGGGAATCGAACCGTCCACGATCACCACCGTGTCGGAACCCCGCGCGGCCGCCTACTACTACACCCGCACCGCTCGGCTGCCGCCCGGTACGGCGATCGCCGTGTTCGACTTCGGCGGGGGAACCGCTGACGTCGCGGTACTGCGGATCGCAGACTCCGGGGCGTTCGACGTCGTGGCCGCACGGGGCGACAATGCTCTAGGAGGCAAGAACTTCGACGCACTCATCCGACGCTGGGCCCTCGACCATGTGGCCGACCGCGACGCCACAGCACGCGCCGAATTCGCCGACGGGGCGCCCGGAAGCATCGAGGCGATCCGCGCCCTCGATGAGGCTGCCCGCGGCGCCAAGGAAGTGCTCTCCGAGACACCCTCGGCAACGATCACGGTCGTCGGATCCAGATCCCGGACGACCCTGTCGCTGACCCGGCCGGAGTTCGATTCGCTGATCCGCCCGCAGGTGGAGTCGGCGGTGGACCTCGTCCGAGACACGCTCGCTGATGCCGGTATCACGCCCGGTTCCCTGCACGCCCTCTACCTGACCGGCGGATCGTCGCGGATTCCGCTTGTGCACCAGGAATTGTCGCGGATCGCTCGGGTCGCGACACTCGACGATCCCAAGACCGTGGTGGCGCAGGGTGCGCTGATCGCTGCACGGCACATGTTCGCGTCGGACCGCGACCCTGTAACGGATCAGAACCCGGGTGCAGCCCCGAGCCGTGTCGCCGCCCGACCGTCCACGACCCCTGTGGCGGGTCCGAACCTTCCCGAGCCGTCGTCCAGTACTTCCACGCGCAACAGTCGTCGGGGACTGATCGGGGGCGCGGTCGCCGCGCTCGTCGCCGTCGGTGTCGTGATCGCGTGGGCCGCTACGCGCAGCGATTCGGTGGATCCGCAGACGGTTGCCGGTCCATCGACGGGCGTCAGCACAGTGACGGTCGCCCAGGAACCCACGACAACGCGCGCCCCGACGACGGCACCTGTGTCGACCACCCACGCCCCGCTCACGACCGCATACGTCACCACGGCACGGACCACCAGCGCGAACTCGCCGCGGGGAGTTGTCACGGTGGCCGACGCGGACGCACAGGGTTTCGTCGACGAGGTGGGTCCGCGGTGCAACGCGGACAACGAGGCCCTCGGTATCGCACGCACCACGGCCTCGCTCATCGTCGTATGCAGGACCGGCGCCGACCGCCTGTACTACAAGGGGATCAGGGTCGAGGACGGATCCGGCATAGAGATAGACGACCCGATCGTGGTCGCGGACGGATTCGAAGTCACCAACGCCGGAGTGACCTACCGGTTCGACGACAGGGCCCTGCTCATCACCGAAGGGGGAACGGAACTGGCGCGAGAACCCATGCTCGAATTCTGGTCGGTCTACGACTGAGCAGGCCGGCCGGTTCGGCGCGACACGCCGTACGGGTCCGACCGAACGGTCCGGTGGCGTCGGTGACGATCTAGCATCGGGCCCGTGAGTGATGCCGAGAGCCGTCCCGCAACTCTGAAGATCCTCGTGTACAGCGACGACGCCACTGTGCGCAGCCGCGTACAGGCTGCCTTGGGCACGACCCTGCACCCCGACCTTCCACCCCTCGAGTACACCGAGGTCGCAACCGCCCCCGTCGTCCTCTCGCACCTCGACGCGGGCGGGATCGATCTGGTGATCCTGGACGGTGAGACTGCGCCCGCCGGTGGCCTGGGGATTGCGAAGCAACTCAAGGACGAGATCGACCCGTGCCCGCCGGTCGTTGTGATCATCGGGCGTCCCGACGACACCTGGCTCGCATCGTGGTCGCGGGCCGAGTCCGTCGTAGCGCACCCGATCGACGCGATGAAGCTCGGTCGCGAGGTCGTCCGCCTCCTGCTGCCCGGCGCCGATCCGGCACCCGCACGCTGATCCGATCCGCCTCTGCCGGGGCGCAGAGACTACTCCTCCTGAGGAGCCCGAACGGGCGGACACGCCGCGCCGAAGAATGCGTGTCGAATCCTGGACAAGTCCCGCGTCATCGGCACTAGTGTGTGTGCCGTGGCTCACAGGATGTCCGAATGTCCGACGGCCACACGACCGGGGTTCGACGTTCGGAACCGGAGGTGCCGATGAACGTCTACGTGCCGATTCTGGTGCTCGGCGCAATTGCGCTCGCGTTCGCGCTCTTCTCCGTCGTGGTGGCGAGCATCGCCGGTCCGAGTCGCTACAACCGGGCGAAGCTCGATGCCTACGAATGCGGCATCGATCCGACACCGCAGCCCACCGGAGGCGGCCGATTTCCGGTCAAGTACTACCTGACGGCCATGCTGTTCATCATCTTCGACATCGAAATCGTCTTCCTGTACCCCTGGGCGATCCATTTCGATGCGCTCGGGATGTTCGGTCTGCTCGCCATGGCCCTGTTCATGTTCAACGTGTTCGTTGCATATGCCTACGAGTGGAGACGCGGTGGCCTGACATGGGATTGACGGAAGTCCTCCGAAGAATCACTCCGTAAATCGATTGCACCCGAATAAGATCCACAATCTTGTCGAAGGTGGTAAGAGTCGGATATGGGTCTCGAAGAGAAGGTCCCGAGCGGATTTCTGCTCAGCACGGTCGAAGTCCTCGCCGGCTTCGCCCGTAAAGGGTCGTTGTGGCCCGCCTCGTTCGGTCTGGCCTGCTGCGCAATCGAGATGATGTCGACCGCGGGGGGACGTTTCGACATCGCCCGATTCGGTATGGAGGCCTTCCGAGCATCACCGCGACAGGCCGACGTAATGATCGTCGCCGGACGTGTAAGCCAGAAGATGGCACCTGCACTCCGTCAGGTCTACGACCAGATGGTCGAACCGAAATGGGTTCTGTCGATGGGCGTGTGCGCATCATCAGGGGGCATGTTCAACAACTACGCGATCGTGCAGGGGGTCGACCATGTGGTGCCGGTCGACATCTACCTGCCGGGATGTCCACCGCGCCCGGAGATGCTGATCAACGCGATTCTGGCGTTGCACGACAAGATCCAGCACATGCCGCTCGGAGCCAACCGTGAAGAAGCGGTGCGCGCGGCAGAACAGGCCGCGCTCGCTCAGCGTCCGCTCATCGAGCTGAAGGTGCCGCGCCGATGACCGACCCCAACTCACCGGATTCGGCTGCGCCGGAAGTCATCGCGCAGCGCCGCGGGATGTTCGGTATCCACGGGAGCGGGGACACCAGTGGATACGGCCGGCTCGTGCGCCGTGTCGCTCTGCCGGACAGCAGCCCGAGACCGTTCGGTGGTTACCTCGACGATCTCGCCGACACCGTCGAAGATGCCCTCAACGACGCGGGCGTCGAAGATGCCCCCAACGACGCGGGCGTCGAAGATGCCCTCTACGACGCGGGGCCCGCCGGATTCGAGGCCGCCGTGGAGAAGATCGTCGTGTTCCGGGGAGAGATGTCGGTGCACGTGCGCCGCGAACATCTCGTATCGGTCGCCCGCGCTTTGCGCGACCATCCCGCCCTACGCTTCGAACTGTGCCTCGGCGTCAGCGGCGTGCACTACCCCGAGGACACCGGCCGCGAACTGCACGCGGTATATCCGCTGATGTCGATCACCCACAACCGTCGCATCCTCGTCGAGGTCGCCGCGCCCGACGCAGATCCGCACATTCCGTCGCTACACGCCGTCTACCCGACAACGGACTGGCACGAACGTGAGGCATACGACTTCTTCGGTCTGGTCTTCGACGGTCATCCGTCGCTCACCCGGATCCAGATGCCCGACGACTGGAACGGACACCCGCAACGCAAGGACTATCCGCTCGGTGGAATCCCCGTCGAGTACAAGGGTGCACAGATCCCGCCACCGGACGAGCGGAGGGCCTACAGTTGACGAACGACGCTGCGATGGAGTCGGACACGGGAACAACCGTCTACGACGCGGTGGGCCAGGACTGGGACGAGATCAGTGCTGCAGCACGCGCCGCAGGAGAAGACCACATCGTGGTCAACATGGGCCCGCAGCACCCGTCCACCCACGGCGTACTGCGTCTGATACTCGAGATCGACGGCGAGATGGTGACCGACGCCAGATGCGGAATCGGTTATCTCCACACCGGAATCGAGAAGAATCTCGAGTTCCGCAACTGGACGCAAGGCGTCACGTTCGTGACCCGCATGGATTACCTGTCGCCGTTCTTCAACGAGGGCGCCTACTGCCTCGGTGTCGAGAAGCTCCTCGGCATCACCGATCTGATCCCCGAACGCGCGTCGATCATCCGTGTGATGCTCATGGAACTCAACCGCATCTCGTCTCACCTCGTGGCCCTCGCCACCGGTGGCATGGAACTCGGCGCCACCACACCGATGTTGTTCGGGTTCCGTGAACGCGAACTCGTCCTCGAAGTGTTCGAAATCGTCACCGGTCTGCGCATGAACCATGCCTACATCAGGCCCGGTGGTCTCGTGCAGGACCTCCCCTCCGAGGCCGTGCCCAAAATCCGCGACCTGCTGAAACTCATGCCGAGCCGATTGCGCGACATGGAGTTACTGCTCAACGACAATCCGATCTGGAAGGCGCGGACCGAGGGGATCGGATACCTCGACCTCACCGGGTGCATGGCGCTCGGCGTCACCGGCCCCGTACTGCGCGCCACGGGACTCCCGCACGATCTTCGCCGGGCACAACCGTACTGCGGATACGAGAATTACGAATTCGACGTCGTCACCCACACCGGAAACGATTGCTACGGCCGCTACCTGATCCGGGTAGAGGAGATGTGGGAGTCCCTCAAGATCGTCGAACAGTGTCTCGATCGGCTGCGGCCGGGGCCGGTGATGGTGCAGGACAGGAAGATCGCGTGGCCGGCGCAACTGGCGCTCGGCGCCGATGGACTCGGCAACTCGCTCGAACACATCCGCACGATCATGGGCACCTCGATGGAAGATCTCATCCATCATTTCAAACTCGTCACCGAAGGTATCCGGGTGCCCGCCGGTCAGGTGTACGTCGCGGTCGAGTCGCCCCGTGGAGAACTCGGAGTGCACATGGTCAGCGACGGCGGTACCCGCCCCTATCGAGTGCACTACCGCGACCCGTCGTTCACGAATCTGCAGGCAGTCGCCGCGATGTGCGAGGGCGGCATGATCTCCGACGTGATCGCCGCGGTCGCCAGCATCGACCCGGTGATGGGGGGAGTGGACAGATGAGCAGTACCGAGCACATCGTGCCGGCCGAACCGGTGTTGATTCCGTTCGGCCCGCGCCCGGAGGAAGACGTCCTGCTCGTACGGCCGGGCGATCGTCGTAGCTATCCCGACGATGTCCGCGTCCGCCTCGACGTCGACGCCCTGGAGATCATCGCCCGGTATCCGCAGAGCAGGTCGGCGCTGTTGCCGCTGCTGCACCTCGTGCAGTCCGAAGACGGTTACGTCTCCCCGGCGGGTATCGAGTTCTGTGCCGGGCATCTCGGGTTGACCGGGGCCGAGGTAGCCGCCGTCGCCACGTTCTACACGATGTACCGCAGATCTCCGACCGGCACCTACCACGTCGGTGTGTGCACCAACGCGTTGTGCGCGACCATGGGCGGCGACGACATCTTCGCCACGCTCTGCGACCGCCTCGGTGTGGACAACGGCGAGACCACGACCGACGGCGCGATCACGCTCGAACACATCGAATGCAATGCCGCATGCGACTACGCGCCGGTGATGACCGTCAACTGGGAACTGTTCGACAATCGCACCGTCGACTCGGCAACGGCGCTCGTCGACGATCTGCTGGCCGGGACGCCCCCCGAACCCACACGCGGCGCGCCGTTGCGGACTTTCCGCGACACCGCGCGTCTCCTTGCGGGGTTTCCGGATACTCGTCCAGGGGCACTCGAAGCCGGAGGCAGCGCTGGTGAGCCGTCGGTCGTCGGTCTGCGCGTCGCTCGAGACAAGAAGATGAAGGCGCCTCCCGTCACCGACGACCCCGTCGTGCACGATGAGCCACTCGACTCCACCCTGACTCCCGTGCTCACCGAATACTGGGACGAGGACCGGTCCTGGACTCTCGAGACATACCGGCGCCACCGCGGGTACGAGGCACTGCAGGTCGCGCTGCACAAGGATCCCGACGAGGTCATCGACGACGTCAAACAATCCGGTCTGCGTGGACGCGGTGGGGCCGGATTCTCGACCGGCACCAAGTGGTCGTTCATTCCTCAGGGCGACGGAAAGCCGCACTACCTCGTCGTCAACGCCGACGAATCGGAACCGGGCACCTGCAAAGACATCCCCCTGATGCTCGCGACCCCGCACGCGCTCATCGAAGGTGTCATCATCTCGGCGTACGCGATCCGCGCAGCGCGCGCCTTCATCTATCTACGCGGTGAAGCGGTACCGGTACTGCGACGGCTGCAGGCCGCCGTCGCCGAAGCCTACGACGCCGGATATGTCGGCCGCGACATTCTCGGCTCCGGCTTCGACCTCGAACTGGTTGTGCATGCGGGCGCCGGTGCATACATCTGCGGGGAGGAAACCGCCCTGCTCGACTCCCTCGAGGGCCGTCGCGGACAGCCACGTCTGCGACCGCCGTTCCCCGCGGTCGCGGGTCTGTACGCATGCCCGACCGTGGTCAACAATGTCGAATCCATCGCGAACGTGCCACCGATCATCCGCAACGGTGTCGAGTGGTACCGCTCGATGGGTACCGAGAAATCCCCTGGCTTCGCCATGTTCTCGCTGTCGGGCCACGTCAACAACCCAGGTCAGTACGAGGCCCCGCTCGGTATCACCCTGCGCGAACTACTCGACCTCGCCGGTGGCGTGCGTCGCGGGCACCGTCTCAAGTTCTGGACACCGGGGGGCTCGTCCACTCCGATCTTCACCGACGAACACCTCGACGTTCCACTCGATTACGAGAGTGTGGGGGCAGCCGGGTCGATGCTCGGCACCCGCGCACTGCAGATCTTCGACGACACCACGTGTGTCGTCCGCACCGTGCTGCGGTGGACGGAGTTCTACGCGCACGAGTCGTGTGGGAAGTGCACCCCGTGCCGCGAGGGGACGTACTGGCTCGAACAGATCCTGCACCGGCTCGAACACGGACGCGGCACCGAAGCCGACCTCGAGAAACTACTCGACATCGCCGACAACATCCTCGGCCGCGCCTTCTGTGCGCTCGGTGACGGCGCCACCAGCCCGATCACGTCCTCACTCGCCTACTTCCGCGATGAATACATCGCACATTTCGAGCACGGAGGATGCCCGTTCGAGCACCGCCTGGCAACGCTGCCCGGTGTGCACGCGATCGGAGGAGAAAGCCGATGACCGCCGCAGCCGAGACGGGAGCCGACGGCACGACCCCCGTCGACCTCGTCACCGCCACAATCGACGGAAGCGAGATCACAGTCCCCAAGGGGACTCTGGTGATCAGGGCCGCCGAACTCATCGGTATTCAGATCCCCCGGTTCTGCGACCATCCGCTCCTCGACCCGGTCGGAGCGTGCCGACAATGCCTCGTCGAGGTCGAAGGACAGCGCAAGCCGCTTGCCTCCTGCACCACCGTCGTCACCGACGGGATGATCGTGCGTACGCAGGCCACATCGCCCGTGGCCGACAAAGCGCAGCAGGGCGTGATGGAACTGCTGCTCATCAATCACCCTCTCGACTGCCCGGTGTGCGACAAGGGCGGTGAATGCCCGCTGCAGAACCAGGCGATGTCCAACGGCCGACCGCAGACCCGCTTCGAGGACGTCAAACGTACCTATCCCAAACCGATCGCCATCTCGTCGCAGGTTCTTCTCGACAGGGAACGATGTGTGCTCTGCGCCCGGTGCACCCGGTTCTCCGATCAGATCGCCGGCGACCGGTTCATCGACATGCTCGAACGAGGTGCCCTGCAACAGGTCGGTATCTACACCGAGGAACCATTCGAATCGTATTTCTCCGGCAACACCGTGCAGGTCTGCCCGGTCGGTGCGCTCACCGGCAGTTCCTACCGATTCCGGGCCCGGCCGTTCGACCTGGTCTCGACCCCGAGTGTGTGCGAGCACTGCGCCGGAGGCTGCGCGCAACGCACCGACCACCGTCGCGGATCCGTGATGCGCCGTCTCGCCGGCGACGATCCCGAGGTGAACGAGGAATGGAACTGCGACAAGGGACGATGGGCGTTCACCTATGCCGGTGAACCCGACCGGCTCACCGGACCGATGATCCGAGACTCTGCAGGAGTCCTGGTCCCGGCGTCGTGGCCTGCCGCGCTCACCGTTGCGGCCAGGGGGCTCACTGCCGCCCGCGGCAACGCGGGTGTGCTGACCGGCGGACGCCTCACCTGGGAAGAGTCCTACGCATACGCCAAATTCGCACGCATTGCGCTCGGGACCAACGACATCGACTTCCGGGCACGCGTACACACCGGAGAGGAGACCGGATTCCTCGGGAGCCGGATCGCAGGTACACGGATGTCCGTGACATACGGCGACCTCGAGAAGGCCCCTGCCGTGCTCCTGGCCGGTCTCGAACCGGAAGAGGAGTCACCCCTGATCTTCCTGCGGTTGCGCAAGGCCGTCCGAAAGCGGGGGACGGCGGTGTGGTCGGTGGCGTCGCATGCGAGCCGAGGGTTGGAGAAGATGTCCGGGGCCCTTCTCGAATGCGTCCCCGGTGATGAGGCCCGAGTGTTCGACGACCTGTGCTCCGGGGGGTGTCCGGAACTCGCTGGGCAGCTGCGGGGGGACGGCGCGATCATTCTGGTAGGGGAGCGGCTCGCTGCAGCGCCCGGCGCACTGAGCGCGATCGTGCGCGTCGCCGACGTGACCGGTGCACGGCTCGCGTGGGTGCCTCGCCGCGCGGGCGACCGAGGTGCGCTCGAAGCAGGCGCTTTCCCGACCCTCCTTCCAGGTGGACGGGCAGTCACCGATGCCGAGGCGCGACGCGAAGTCGAATCGGTTTGGGGCACAGGCCCCGACATACAACCGATACCCGAGGGTCCCGGTCGCGACACTGCGGGCATCCTCGCTGCCGCGGCAGCCGGCGACCTCGCCGCGTTGGTGGTCGCGGGCGTCGACGTCGCCGACCTACCCGATCCGCACGCTGTCCGCGCCGCACTCGACTCCGCGGCGTTCCTCGTCGGCCTCGACATCCGCCGCAGCGACATCACCGACCGGGCCGACGTCGTTTTCCCGGTCGCCCCCGTCGTCGAAAAGGCCGGAACCTTCCTGGACTGGGAAGGACGTGAGCGGCCGTTCCCGGTCGCACTACGCGACACCGGGGCATTGTCCGACCTCCGCATCCTCGACGCACTTGCCGAGACGATGGGCATCCCGTTCGGCATCCGCGATGCGGCAGCCGCCCGAGCCGAACTCGTCGAATTGGGGCAACGGCGCAGTTCCCACGTCGAGTTTTCTCCAGCAAGGCCGGTAGCGACACCGAAACCTGTTCTGGGTGAGGCGGTTCTGTCGACGTGGCGAATGCTCCTCGACGCCGGACGCATGCAGGACGGCGAACCACACCTTGCCGGGACCGCGCGGGCACCCGTCGCGCGCATGTCCGCCGCGACCGCTGACGAGGTGGGTGTGCGTGAGGGCGACCCACTGACGGTATCGACGGAGCGTGGCGAGATCACCCTCCCCGCGGTGATCGATACCCTCCCTGATCGCGTCGTGTGGATTCCCATGAACACTGCCGGGTCGGAAGTGCACGAACGACTCGCCGTCGACGCAGGAGCGATCGTGCGGATCCGCGCCGCAGCAGCCGCCGGTGAGGAGGCACGACAATGACCGTCGGAGCATCCCCGAGCGTCAGCGCGCACGAAGTCGACCTGTCGATGTTCGGCATCGATCCGTGGTGGCTGGTGATAGCCAAGGCAATCGTGATCTTCGCGTTCCTCGTTCTCACCACGCTCGTGCTGATCCTGGCCGAACGTAAAGTCATGGCCTGGATGCAGATGAGGGTGGGGCCCGACCGGGTGGGCCCGAAAGGCCTGCTCCAAACCGTCGCGGACGGTATCAAACTCGGCCTCAAGGAAGGCATCACACCCACTGGCGTCGACAAACCGATCTACTTGCTGGCACCGGTCATCGCGACCGCACCCGCGTTCATGGCCTTCGCAGTGATCCCGTTCGGTCCTTCGGTGTCGGTGTTCGGACACATCACACCGTTGCAGTTGACCGATCTTCCGGTCGCCGTCCTCTACATCCTAGCTGTCACCTCGGTGGGGGTCTACGGCATCGTCCTTGCAGGCTGGGCGTCCGGGTCCACCTACCCACTCCTCGGCGGGCTGCGTTCGACGGCACAGGTGATCTCGTACGAGATCGCCATGGGCCTGACCTTCGCGGCGGTGTTCCTGCTGTCCGGCACGATGTCGACGTCGGGGGTCGTCGCCGCGCAGGACGGTCTGTGGTACATCGTGCTGCTGATTCCGTCGTTCCTGATCTATTCGGTGTCGATGGTCGGCGAAACCAACCGTGCACCGTTCGATCTCCCCGAGGCCGAAGGCGAACTCGTCGGAGGTTTCCACACCGAATACTCGTCGCTGCGCTTTGCCATGTTCATGCTGGCCGAATACGTGAACATGACCACCGTCTCGGCGCTGTCGACCACGATGTTCCTCGGCGGCTGGCACGCACCCTGGCCCTTCAACATGGGTAGCTGGGCGAACTCCGGATGGTGGCCGGTGCTGTGGTTCATCCTCAAGGTGTGGGCTGTGCTGTTCGTCTTCGTATGGCTGCGCAGCACGCTTCCGCGACTCCGATACGACCAGTTCATGGCATTGGGATGGAAACTGCTCATCCCGATCGCCGTGATCTGGGTGATGGTCGTCGCTGTCGTACGACAGCTCGCAGACGACGACATCCTCCCTCGCTCGGCGACCCTGATCGTCGCCGGCGCACTCCTCACCGCAGTGGTGTTCGCCTACCTGACGTTCCGTTCCCGCCGAGGCGATCGACAACGGCGCGCGCCGAGCCCGCCGAGTAGGTCCGACTTCGACCCGATGGCCGGAGGATTCCCGGTTCCGCCGATCCCGGCTCCGTCCGCGCAAGCCACATCCAAGGAGGCGAGCGATGCCCGAAAAATCGATGTCTGAACTGTTGGGTCCGCTGGCGGGTTTCGGTGTGACCCTCTCGACGATGTTCAAGAAGCCGAACACCGAGTTCTACCCCGAGGTGAAAACGCCGACCGCGCCGCGCTATCACGGCAGGCATCAACTCAACCGTTATCCGGACGGGCTGGAGAAATGCATCGGCTGCGAGTTGTGTGCATGGGCGTGCCCGGCCGACGCGATCTTCGTCGAGGGTGCCGACAACACCGAGACCGAGCGTTACTCGCCGGGCGAACGGTACGGCCGGGACTACCAGATCAACTACCTGCGCTGCATCGGCTGCGGCCTGTGCATCGAAGCGTGCCCCACGCGTGCGCTGACCATGACCAACGATTACGAGATGGTCGATGACAACCGCACCGACCTCATCTACACGAAGGACCGGTTGCTCGCTCCCCTCGAACCCGGAATGGCTGCCCCGCCGCATCCGATGGCGCCGGGAGCAACCGACGACGACTACTACCGCGGTACCGTGGCCGCGCCCGACGCCTCCTCGAACAGAGCTGACGGTGACGCGGAGCAGGCATCGTGACCGCCGCTGCGCTCGCGGCCGACGCGACGTCGACCGGGGAGGCGGTGCAGTTCTGGATCCTCGGCACGGTCGCTGTGGTCGGGGCGCTCGGTGTGGTCGGCGCAGCGAAAGCGGTCTACTCCGCGCTCTTCCTCGCCATGACCATGATCGTGCTCGCGATCTTCTACATCGCGCAGGGCGCATTGTTCCTCGGTGTAGTCCAGGTGGTCGTCTACACCGGGGCCGTCATGATGCTGTTCCTGTTCGTACTCATGCTGGTCGGTATCGACTCGTCCGACTCGCTCGTGGAAACCCTTCGAGCGCAACGACTTCTCGCCATCGTGGTCGGACTCGGATTCGGGATCCTGCTTGTCGGCGGCCTCGGGAACGCAGCGACCACGGCGTTCGTCGGTCTCGACGACGCGAACGAGGCGGGCAACGTCGAAGCGCTCGCCGAACTGCTCTTCCTCGACTACGTATGGGCCTTCGAACTCACCGGAGCGCTCCTGATCACCGCAACTGTCGGCGCGATGGTGCTCGCACACCGCGAACGCGTCCGGCCGCGGGAAACGCAACGGGAGTTGGCCGAACGCCGGTTCAGAGAGGGTGGTCGGGTCACCCCACTGCCCCCGCCCGGTGTGTATGCACGGCACAACGCAGCCGACGTCCCGGCACTGCTGCCCGACGGCTCGTTCTCCGACGAGTCCGTCGGGCCACTCCTCCGTCGGATCGGCCGCGGCTGGGAACCAACCGACCTGGGAGTGCCCGGTCCGGCGACCCTTCGGGAGAGGGGACGCCCCCCGGAGGAAGACCCGGTCCGGCAGACCACCAAGAAGGGGGATCAGGTGTGAATCCGGAGAACTACCTTTATCTGTCCGCGCTGCTGTTCACGATCGGCGCATCCGGAGTGCTGCTGCGACGCAACGCGATCGTCGTGTTCATGAGCATCGAACTGATGCTCAACGCTGCCAATCTGGCGTTCGTCACGTTCGCCCGGATGCATGGCAATCTGCACGGCCAGGTGTTCGCGTTCTTCACGATGGTCGTGGCGGCCGCGGAAGTGGTGGTGGGACTCGCGATCATCGTCACGATCTTCCGGAGCCGCCGTTCGGCGTCGGTCGACAACGCCAATCTCCTCAAGTACTGACCGTCAGGACGGTGAGTGTGACCGCACAGGAAGCGACGAGAGGACGTGTGTCATGAGCTCGTCGATCGCCACGATCATCTGGCTGATTCCGGTTCTGCCGCTCGTGGGCGCCGCCGTACTGCTGCTGGCCGGGCGCCGCAGTGACCCGTGGGGGCATCTGCTCGGATGCGCCACCGCGCTCGCCTCGTTCGTGCTCGGACTCGTCGCCTTCGCCGACATGCTCGGCGCCGCGACCGCGGAACGCACAGCACAGAAGACCCTGTTCGTGTGGGTTCCCGTCGAGAGCCTGCAGGTCGACTTCGGTCTGCAGCTCGATCAGCTGTCGATGTGCTTCGTCCTCCTCATCACCGGGGTGGGTTCGCTGATCCACCTGTACTCGATCGGCTACATGGCACACGACCCCGCCCGACGCCGTTTCTTCGCGTACCTGAACCTGTTCCTCGCCACGATGTTGCTGCTCGTGCTCGCCGACAACTTTCTCGGCCTCTATCTCGGCTGGGAGGGCGTCGGATTGGCGTCGTACCTTCTCATCGGGTTCTGGCAGCACAAACCCACCGCGGCTACCGCGGCGAAGAAGGCATTCGTGGTCAACCGTGTCGGCGACATCGGTCTGCTCATTGCCCTCATGGTCATGTTCGCGACTTTCGGCACGCTGTCGTACGACGAGGTCTTCGCTGCAGTTCCCTTCGCGGACCAGGGCACGATCACCGCACTCGGCTTGGCGTTACTACTCGCCGCATGCGCGAAATCCGCGCAGCTGCCGCTCCAGTCGTGGCTCGGCGACGCGATGGAAGGTCCCACACCCGTGTCGGCGCTGATCCACGCCGCGACCATGGTCACCGCAGGTGTCTATCTCATCACCCGTGCCCACGCGATCTTCGATGCAGCACCCGCGGCGCAACTCGCGGTTGTCGTCGTGGGCACCGCGACACTCCTGTTCGGTGCGATCATCGGTTGCGCGAAGGACGACATCAAGAAGGCGCTCGCTGCGTCGACGATGAGCCAGATCGGGTACATGGTGCTTGCGGCGGGGCTCGGCCCTGCGGGCTATGCCTTTGCGATCCTGCATCTGCTCACTCACGGATTCTTCAAGGCCGGCCTGTTTCTCGGCGCCGGATCGGTGATGCACGGGATGAACGACGAGACCGACATGCGACGCTACGGAGGTCTGCGCACGCTCATGCCACTGACGTTCGTCACATTCGGACTCGGGTATCTCGCGATCATCGGCGTCCCTCCCTTCGCAGGCTTCTTCTCCAAGGACAAGATCATCGAAGTGGCGTTCGCCGAGCCCGGCGCGAAGGGCGTGATTCTGGGTGCCGCTGCTCTGCTCGGCGCAGGCCTGACCGCCTTCTACATGAGCCGCGTGATGATCATGACGTTCTTCGGGGAACGTCGTTGGAATGACGATGCCGATCCTCACGAATCCCCGGGCATCATGGTGTGGCCGATGATTCTGCTCGCCGTGGGCTCGGTCGCAGCCGGTGGCTTGCTCGTTCTCGGTGGGTCACTGCAACATTGGCTCGAACCGGTCGTCGGGTCCGCGCATCACGAGGGTGGTCTGCCGGTGTGGCTGGTCACGCTCATGACACTCGCGGTGGTCCTCGTCGGTGTCGGAGTCGCGTACCGGGAGTATGCGACCCGCCGGATCCCCGACACGGCCCCCGACGATGTGTCGGCGCTGACCGTGGCAGCGCGCAACGACCTCTACGGCGATGCGTTCGACGAAGCGGTGTTCATGCGACCAGGCCAGGGCATGGTGCGCACGCTGGTCGCAGTCGAGAACACCGGTGTGAACGGCGTCGTCTCCGGAATTTCGGGTGTTGTCGGCGCCCTGTCCAGTTCGTTGCGACGCCTGCAGACCGGCTTCGTCCGGTCCTATGCCCTGTACATGTTCGCCGGTGCGGCCGTTGTGGCCGCAGCGATGATGTTGGTGCGGTTGTGAGGGGGTGAGCCGAGCATGAACGAAGTTCCGTGGTTGACGATTCTGTGGGTGCTCCCGGTTGCCGGTGCCGTCGTCGTTCTCGCGTTGCCCGCTCGGATGCGGACCTTCGCCAAGAGCGTCGCCGTTGTTGCCGGTCTGCTGACCCTCGCGGTCGCGGTGGTGCTCGCGGCGTTGTTCGAACCCGGCGGCGAGCAGTTCCAGTTCGTCGAATCGCACACGTGGATCCCCGCGTTCGGCGCCGGCTACACGCTCGGCGTCGACGGCATCGCGCTGGTACTCGTGCTGTTGACCGCGGTGCTGGTACCGCTGCTCCTCGTCGCCGGATGGGACGACGATCGCCATGCCAGCGTGGAGGCCGCCCCCGCTTCCCGCCCCCGGGCCGCGCACACCTACACAGCGTTGATCCTGCTCGTCGAGGCGATGGTGCTCGTCTCCTTCGTCTCCCTGGACATCCTGCTGTTCTACATCTTCTTCGAAGCGATGCTCATCCCGATGTATTTCCTCATCGGCGGCTTCGGCGGTCGCGGCAGTGAACGGGCCCAACGCTCCAGAGCGGCGGTGAAGTTCCTGATCTACAACCTGTTCGGCGGTCTGATCATGCTGGCCGCGGTCATCGGGCTGTATGTGGTCACCGCGCAGGCCGGGCTGGGGGAGTCGGGCACCGTCGGTACGTTCGACTTCCGACGCATCGTCGACGCAGCATCGTCGGGTGAGCTCGGCGCGACTCCCGCCGTCCTCAATGCGCTGTTCCTCGGATTCATGTTCGCGTTCGCTGTCAAGGCGCCGCTGTGGCCGCTGCACAGCTGGCTACCCGACGCCGCGGTGCAGACCACCCCGGTGTCCGCGGTGCTGATGATGGCGGTGGTCGACAAGGTCGGCACATTCGGGATGCTCCGGTACTGCCTGCAACTGTTCCCCGACGCCTCGGTCTACTTCGCACCGCTGGTCGTGACCCTGTCGGTGATCGGCATCGTCTACGGCGCGATGCTCGCAATCGGGCAGACCGACGTGATGCGACTGATCGCGTACACCTCCATCTCGCACTTCGGGTTCATCATTCTCGGGATCTTCGCGATGACCAGTCAGGGCCAGGCCGGGTCGACGCTGTACATGGTCAACCACGGCATCTCCACCGCTGCGCTGTTCCTGATTGCAGGGTTCCTCGTCTCGCGGCGCGGATCTCGTGCGATCGCGGCGTACGGAGGAGTCCAGAAGATCGCCCCGATTCTCGCAGGAACGTTCCTCGTCGCGGGTCTCGCGACGTTGTCATTGCCGGGTCTCGCACCGTTCGTCAGCGAATTCCTCGTCTTCGTCGGCACCTATCCGCGGTATCAGGTCGCGGCGATCATCGCGACCATCGCGCTGGTCTTGTCTGCGATGTACGTCCTCTGGCTCTACCAGCGCATGATGGGCGGACCGGTGCGCCTCTATCCCGGATCAGCACCGGAGGCGCCGCAGGACCAGGATGCGGTCGAGACGCACGGAACCTCGATCACCGATCTCGTCCCCCGCGAGATCCTCGTCGTGGCCCCTTTGATCGCCCTGCTGATCGTCCTCGGGATCTACCCGAGACCGGTGCTGGACGTGATCACTCCCGCGGTGGACCACACGCTCGTGACGGTCGGCGAGCAGGATCCCGCACCGATTGTTCCACCCGAGACACCAGTGGCCGAAGGTGAGACCGTCGTCGGCTCCGGAGGAGGTACGCACAAGTGAGATCCTTCGACAGTCTCGACCGTACTGCCGTTCTCGCGCAGGCACTTCCCGCGCCCGATATCGACTACGGCGTGCTCAGCCCGATGCTCATCGTGTTCGGGGTCGCGGTGATGGGTGTCGTGGTCGAGGCGTTCGTACCCGTTCGCGGACGTTACGCGAGCCATCTCGCGCTCACGTTCGGGGGACTCGTTGCAGCGCTCGTCGCGGTTGTCCTGCTTGCGGGGACCGAGAGCACGACGGCGGCCGGTGCGGTCGCGATCGACGGCCCGGCTCTGTACCTGCAGGGCGTGATTCTGGTGGTGTCTGTCCTCGCGGCCCTGCTCATTGCCGAACGGGGTATCGAGGGTGCCCGGACCGCGGTGGATGCCGTGGTCGCTTCGGATGCCATGGTCGCCTCGGACGCCGCAGGCGCATCGGTCGGTGCCGGATCGGACCGGGCCCCGACCGACGCGTTCGCTCCGCAGGCCGCGGCGGTACCCGGTAGCGCCGCCGAACGCGAAGCCATCGAGGCGGGCATCACACGTACCGAGGTGTTCCCGCTGGCGTTGTTCGCAGTCGGTGGCATGATGCTCTTCCCCGCCGCGGATGACCTGTTGACGATGTTCATCGCACTCGAGGTGCTTTCCCTGCCGCTGTATCTGCTGTGTGGGCTGTCGCGGCGACGTCGACTGCTGTCGCAGGAGGCGGCACTCAAGTATTTCCTCCTCGGCGCGTTCTCGTCGGCGTTCTTCCTCTACGGTGTCGCGTTGCTCTACGGCTACGCGGGAACGATCTCGCTGACGGGAATTGCCGACACCGTGGAGTCCGGTGGTGGCAGTGACAACATCGCCCTGATCGGTGTGGGTCTGCTGTCGGTGGGCCTGCTGTTCAAAATCGGTGCGGTGCCGTTCCATTCGTGGACACCCGACGTCTACCAAGGCGCGCCCACCGCAGTGACCGCATTCATGGCCGCAGCGACGAAGATCGCGGCGTTCGGGGCGCTGCTCCGCGTGCTCTATGTCGCGGTGCCGGGGCTGAGCGAGGAGTGGCGCCCGGTCCTGTGGGCCGTGGCCATCGCCACGATGCTTGTCGGGGCTGTTCTGGCAGTGACGCAGACCGATGTCAAACGGATGCTGGCGTATTCGGCGATCAGCCATACCGGCTTCGTGCTCACCGGTGTCGTCGCCGCCAATGAGCAGGGCATCTCGTCGACGCTGTTCTATCTGGCCGTCTACGGGATCGGCACCATCGGTGTGTTCGCGGTGGTCACCCTGATCCGCGACCCCGACGGCGAAGCCTGGGACCTGTCGCGCTGGGAGGGAATGGGACGTCGTTCACCGGTGCTCGGCGGCGCGTTCGCACTGTTCTTGTTGTCGATGGCAGGGATCCCGCTCACCGGCGGCTTCATCGCAAAGCTGAGCGTGTTCAGCGCTGCGATCTCGGGTGGCGCGGTGCCGCTGGTGATCGTCGGCGTGGTCGCGAGCGCGATTGCCGCCTACTTCTATGTGCGGGTGATAGTGCTCATGTTCTTCCGCGATCCACCGTCGGATGCCCCCGCGATCGTGATGCCGAGCGTGCTCACGACGGTCACCATCGCAGTGACCGCCGTGATCACGCTGCTGCTCGGTATCGTGCCGCAGCCGCTGCTCGATCTTGCCGGGCAGGCAACCGTCTTCCTGGCGTGAGCGGTCCGGCCACGTGATCGGTTCGAGGAGTCCTCGCGGTGCTGCGTCAGCCGCTCGACACCCGGGAGATCGGGGCTCGTCGGGCAGCACGGAGTAAGACCAGTTGTGGCGCCGTCGATCACGCTGCGGACCTCATTCTTCGTGGCCGAGTGGATTCCGATACACGGTGGAGCAACCACTCTCGCGGACGAGAACATCGTCGAATGCGGCGATCAGGCCGTCTGGGAACCACCGCGCGCCGTGATCGCTGCTGGTCGCGACGACCGTCAGGTTGCGGGTTCGTGCCGTGGTCACCAGGCCGGTCAGACGCTGACGGTCGGGGGGATCCAACTTCGCGATCGTTGTGGAGAGTCCTGCGAGGAGCAGTAGTCGTCGTGGCCCGGCGCCTGCTGAGTCCAGTTCGGCGAGCATGCGACCGATCTCGTCCGGGTCCGCTGCCCAGGACGAGACTCGCTCTCCTGCGTCGCGATACCCGGCGAGCCAGTGATGGCGATGATGTGGATCGGCGACGAACAATTCATGGGTGCCTTTGGACAGGACGCCCGTCGCCATGAGGGTGAGTGGCAGGTTGGGGAAGTTCTCCGTGTCGCGTTGGTGCACGAGGAGGTTGCGTCCGGCAGTCACTGTCCACGCCACGGTGTTGCCCTCGCCGTCGCGCCCGAAGGGAATGGCGAGACTGTCCGCCCGATCCTGTGAGCGACACACCGTATTGATCCGGGCGTTGTCGGCGCGAGGCCGGCCGGAATGCGACCGAACCGCGTTTGAACAGCTTCGATGCGTGGGCGGGATGACGGGATGCGCCATGTCGTGGTCCGTTCCATGTCGGCGATGTCCGAATCTGTGTTCGATACCGCAGTCAGGTTAACGGCACCCACCGACACTCGGCTGTGGGGCGGGTCCACCTCGACTGTTGCGGTTCCGCTGGCGCTGTCGGAGCGGTACCACCGGTGTCGTGATCGCGTGGCCGACCGGCATCTCGACAACTTTGTAGTCGCGGTGACTTGTCGGTGTCCGCCAGCGCATACACTGCCGAAGGCAACGCGCTGTGCAGTCCATCTCCGTTGGAGGTGAGCCCGGTCTGGCACGCTGACTGCGGTGATGACATTCGAGACGTGGAAGCAGGGAAATTCGGTCGAGCGTGTGGTTTCCCACACGATTGACGTGGGGCGGATTCTGTGGGGTGCGACCACTGCGATCGCGTCGCGGCGGGGCTGCAACGCATTGGGGCGGTCCGCGCTGCGGATCATGCTGTGAACGGGCGTGGTCGGGTCGACCTGCTGCGTCTGGTGCGCAAACCGGCACCATGGATCGTCCCACCGAAGTGTCGAGGGTGTCAGTTCTATGCTGTATCTGCTTGCAGGGAGTCGATGGCGGCCTGCAACGCCGTGGTTGCGTTGTCGGCGACCTCCGCGAGTCCCGGTCGATCGGCGACCTGAACCATCATCTGCGGGTTCATCGCGTCGACCACCACCGTTCCGCGGGCCTCGGGATCGGTGCGGACCACGACGTTGCAGGGCAGCAGGAGTCCGATCTGCCGGTCCACGGTCACCGCGCGATGTGCCAGTGGCGGATTACAGGCGCCGAGGATGACGTAGTCCGCCATGTCCTCGCCGAGCTTCGCCCTCAGAGTGGCCTTCATGTCGATCCCGGTGAGAACGCCCATGTCGATCCCGGTGAGAACGCCGAATCCCTGTTCCGACAGTGCTTTGCGGGTGCGCTCGATTGCGTCGGCGAACGAAGTGCGCAGGGTGGTCGAGAGTGCGAGTGTCGTGAGTATCCTGCTTTCTCTGCGGAGGGGGTGGGGGTCAAGCGAGAGCGAGGAAGAGCTTCTCGAGCTCGCTCTCGGCCATTTGTTCCTTGCCATCCTGGGCTGTTCCGGTGAGGCGTTCCCGTAGACCGCTCGCTATAATCTTGAATCCGGCGCGGTCCAGGGCACGCGAGACTGCGGCGAGTTGGGTCACGACATCTTTGCAATCGCGGCCTTGTTCGATCATCGTGATCACTCCGCCGAGTTGCCCCTGTGCGCGGCGCAGCCGGTTGAGTACCGAAGCGATACTGTCTTCGTCGCCGACCATGGCACATCCTTTGCTGGTTCTGTCGCCCGTGGACCCCCTGGGGGTATCGCTCCTGGGTGTGAATTGTGCGACCGGACCTGCCTCGGCCGACGATGTGCATGGCACCCACGCGAGCGGGCGCAAAGCCTGTCGGCCGGCAGACTTCGGCTCCGCCGATGAGGTCGAGTTCGCGGGCGCAGTCGATTTCGTTGTTGACGGGAGCGACGATGCGTTCGGCCGCCGTTCTCAGGGAGTGGGCCCACGGCGGACCTCCCGACCCGCGGAGATCCATGCCCGGGTTCCGCCTGCCACGGACACTGCAGGGCGTCCGGCGGCTTCGAGGATCTCGGCCCCGCGCTTGCTGCGATTGCCGGACGCGCAGATTACATAGACGGTGTCTCCCGGCTGGACCTCGCCCACGCGGGCACTCAGTTCAGAAAGCGGGATGGACCGGGCGCCCGAGACATGGCCCTCGGTGTACTCGTAGTTCTCGCGGACGTCCAGCACCGGAGCTCCGGACTCCCAGGCCCGGATAAGCGCGGCGATGTCGACTTCGTGCACGGTGGCCTCCTCGATTCAGGTCTGTCTCATAGGAACAGAAGGTAGGTGGGGGTTGTCGTTCTTCGGCTCAGCCTGCCGCGACGGAGGCGCGAGAGCCTCCCCAGAGCTGCTGGAGAGGGCAGTGCTCTCTGCGGCTGCAGACATAGGTGACGCCTGCGGCAACCATGATGAGTGCTGCCGCAGCGATCCCGACAGCGGGGTGGATCTCCTGCGCGAGGATGACCGAGGACATGACCAACACGAACCACCCGAAGCTCTTGCGCAGGGTGTCCGGATCGACCAGCGAGGTCAGGCGGCCACCTATCAGACTGCCCACCACGGCGGCGCCGGTGACCATCGCTGCCAGACGCCAATCGATCTGCACGGTGGACAGGTATCCGCCGAGCCCGGCGAAGGACTTCATGGCGATCACGATCAGCGACGTGCCGACGGCGACCGGCATCGGCAGCCCGCCCAGCAGCGCCAGGGCGGGCACGACGAGGAAGCCGCCGCCGGCGCCGACCAGGCCGGTGACCAGGCCGACGATCACGCCGTCGAGCAGGATCTTTCCCACGGGCATGACCGTGTTGCCGTCTCCGGCCACAGCCTTGGTCTTACGGCCGCGCAGCATCGCGATCGCGGTGGCGATCATCATCACGGCGAAGGCGAGCAACAGGACGGTGCCCGGGATGAAGCGCGAGAGCAGACCGCCACCGTACGCGCCGGCCATGCCGGCCAGCCCGAACAGGATTCCGGTACGCCACTGGACGCGGCCGGCGCGCGCGTGGGAGATCGCACCGACCGCGCTGGTGACACCCACGACCAGCAGGGACGTGGCGATCGCTTCCTTGGCATCCATCCCAGCGACGTATGCCAGAAGGGGGACGGTGAGAATCGAGCCTCCGCCGCCGAGCAACCCGAGAGTGACACCGACCAGGACCGCGAGAGATACGGTCAGCGTGACCATGTCATTTTCCTTTCGGCCGGGCAGGACGGGCCCCCTGTCAACTGGGCGACGACGTTCTGGAGATCGTGCGTTGCCCCGCGGTTGTAGGGCAGCTTGGACAGCAGCATGCCCATCGCGCAGGTATCCGACAGTGCCGCGAAGGTCAATCCGCCGCCGATTCCGGCAGCGAGCCACTTGAGCTTCGGTACGGCGACGCTGCCGAGCACCGAACCCAGTACGAGCGAGCCGGCAACAAGCCGGACCTGGCGTTCGAGATCCCAGCGATCGGCACCGCGGTTGACGGGAAGCCCGGCCGATTCCCAGCCGAGCATGCCGCCCTCGAGTATGTGAAGGTTGAACAAGCCTGCTTCGCGCAGAGTCTCTTCAGCTTGGCCGGCACGCTGGCCGGAGCGGCACACCAGCACGACGTTCTCGTCGAGATGGGCGCAGAACTCGTCGCGATGCTCGCGCAGCAGGTCGAGGGGGACGTTGTAGGCGCCAGGGATGTGCACCGACTCGAACTCGCCCGGAGTCCGGACGTCGACGATCCGTACGTTCTTGCCGGAGTCGAGCATCTCGCGCAACGAGTGCGAATCGACAGTGCTGGCAGCGGGCTCGATCATGGGTGCCTTTCGGTCGGGGAAATTGGAAGCGATGTTTGTCAACGATGCCCCCGGGGGTATTACCCGACTATCGTAATCATACCCCTGGAGGTATGTGAAACCGGCGCGGTACGCCGAGTTTCGACGCGAATGTTGATACCCAGGGGGGTACTTGACATACCCTAGGGGGTATATGCCACCCTTGTCTACATCGAGACCGAAACGACCTTTACGGAGGAGTCCATGATTCTCGAGCAGTACTACATCGAGTGCCTCTCCCACGCGTCCTACCTCATCGGCGACGAGAGCGCGGGCCGGGCGATCGTCGTCGACCCCCGTCGCGATATCACCGAATACCTCGACGACGCAAGAAAATACGGACTGACCATCGAAGGCGTCATCAACACCCACTTCCACGCCGACTTCGTCTCCGGCCACCTCGAACTGGTCGACGCCACCGGCGCGTGGATCGGATTCGGCGAAGCCGCCGAGACCGACTACCCCATCCGCCGCCTGCACGACGGCGAGAAGCTGTCGCTCGGTGAGGTCGAACTCGAGATCCTGTCGACCCCGGGACATACCTGGGAGTCGATCTCGGTGCTGGTGCGCGAGCATTCCGAGGCTGTCCCGGCCGCGGTGCTCACCGGCGACTCGCTGTTCATCGGCGATGTCGGCCGCCCGGACCTGGTCAACCTCGGGGACGGCTCGACCAGTGATCTGGCGCGGGCGATGTTCCACACCGTGCACGCGAAGCTGCTGACGCTGCCCGACGAGGTCGTCGTCATGCCCGCCCACGGTGCCGGTTCGTCTTGCGGGAAGAACCTGTCGACCGAACTCACCTCCACCATCGGGGAGCAGCGCGCCACCAACCCGTCCGTGCAGCCGATGAGTGAGGACGACTTCGTTGCCCTGGTCACCGAAGGTCAGCCGGCTGCCCCGGCGTACTTCTCGGTCGATGCAGCGATGAACAAGCGGATCCGTCCGCTCCTGATGCAGGACCATATGATTCCGGAGTTGACTCCGGAGCAGGTGAGGGCCGAACTCGTCGTCGGCACGCGTGTTCTCGATGCGCGCAGCGTCGATGATTTCGCCGCCGGGCATCTGCGTGGTTCGGTCAACGTCGGGTTCGACGGGCGTTTCGCGGAGACCGGTGGCATGGTCGCCGAGGTCGGTGAGAAGATCGTGCTGATCACCTATCGCGGTGAGGAGCAGGACGCCGCGATGCGTCTGGCCCGTATCGGATCCGACGGCGCAGTAGGCTATCTGAATGTCGACCACGATGGGGTATTTCCCGCGGAACTGGCCGATTTGATCGAGACTGCACCCCGGACGACGGTCGACGAGCTCGACCGGTTGCTTGCTGCCGATACGGTCACCCTCGTCGATATCCGCAATCCCGGTGAACTCGAATCCGGAACCATTCCGGGTGCGGTTCCGATCCCGTTGGCGCAGTTGCGTACTCGACTCGACCAGGTTCCTTCCGGTAAGCCGATCGTGGTGCACTGCGCGGGTGGGTGGCGTTCGAGCGTGGCGGCGTCGCTGCTGCGTGCTCAGGGTTTCGAGAACGTCACAGATCTGCTGGGAGGCTACAACGCGTGGGCCGAATCCCACGTACCCGCCTGATTGTTCCGGCGTCGAAGAAGGAACGGAACCCATGACAACGAAGAACCTCACGATGGCGGACTTCGAATCCACCATCGCCGGCAACGGCATCGTGCTCGTCGACTTCTGGGCACCGTGGTGCGGCCCGTGCCGTGCTTTCGCTCCGGTCTTCGAGAAGTCGTCACAGACGCACCCCGAGATCGTGCATGCCAAGGTCGACACCGAAACCGAGCAGCAACTCGCCGCCATGGCGAACATCCGCTCGATTCCGACGATCATGGCCTTCCGAGAAGGCGTGCTCGTCTACTCACAGCCCGGCGCGTTGCCGGCACCTGCTCTCGAGGACCTGGTCACCTGGATCGAGGCCCTCGACATGGCCGAGATCCACAACCGGATTGCCGAACAACGCGCGGCCTCTCGCTCCTGACCCCTGTACGGCAGGATCCAACTCTCATCGAGGAGAACTCTCATGTGTTACCCCGTCACCTGCTCGAACTGCGGAAGAACCGGATGGGGTGGATGCGGACAGCATGTCGACGCGGTCATGCGTTCCGTGCCCGCCGCCGATCGCTGTACCTGCGGCCAGGTCACCGCCGAACGCCGCACCTTGCGTTCGCTGTTCCGGCGCTGACCATCGCCGCACACACGATGTCCATCCGTCGACTCCTAGTAGCGGTCGAAGCGGTGCTCTCCGGCCCGGAGACGGGATCGTCAGCCCAGGCCGTGGAGGCCGGGTCGTGAGCACCAGGGACACCCCCCGGCCTCCGGTGCTGGGTCTACGTGCCAACGCCGCCCAGTTCGCACTCCTCGTGGCCGTCAATGCTCTGGTCGGAGGCATGGTCGGTCAGCAGCAGACGGTACTTCCGTTGCTGGCTGAGGGCGAATTCGGTTTGAGCGGTTACACATTCATTTTCACCTATGTAGCGGCCTTCGGTATCACCAAGGCGATCGCCAACTACTTCGCCGGGACCTTCTCCGACCGCTACGGACGCAAACCCGTACTACTGGCGGGATGGTTGTTCGCCCTACCAGTGCCCCTGATGCTCGTTCTCGCCCCCGACTGGTGGTGGGTGGTGGCCGCCAACGTGCTGCTGGGTATCAATCAGGGACTGACCTGGTCCACGACGGTCGTGATGAAGATCGATCTGGTCGGCCCGTCGCGGCGCGGCCTGGCCATGGGCCTCAACGAGGCTGCCGGTTACGGCGCCGTCGCCGTGACTTCGTTGTTCGCCGGTTACCTGGCCGAGCATTTCGGTCTGCGGCCAGCGCCCTTCTTGCTGGGGCTGGCATATGCCGCTCTGGCACTGCTGTTGTCGGGTGTCTTCGTGAAGGAGACCCGGGCGCACGCGCTGCTCGACGCCGGGCATCACGTGGCTCGCGCCGACGGTCTCCACGACCATCTCCACGCGGATCTGACCGACCGGCAGATCCTGGTCCAGACGAGCCTGCGGGAGCCCGCTCTGTCCTCGGCGAGCCAGGCAGGACTGGTCAACAACCTCAATTTCGGTCTCTCGTGGGGTTTGTTCCCATTGTTGTTCGCCACCGCGGATCTCACCGTGGCACAGATCGGCCTGCTGTTCGCTCTGTATCCGGCAGTGTGGGGAGCAGGCCAATCTGTCACCGGAGCCGTCTCGGACCGAATCGGACGCAAACATCTGATCACCGCAGGGATGATCACTCAGGCGGCCGCTCTGGTGGTCATCGCGCAGAGCGACACGTTCACAGGCTGGGCGATCGGCACCGTGCTGCTCGGTGCGGGTACCGCCATGGTCTATCCGACCCTTCTGGCTGTGATCGGCGACGTCGCTCACCCGCTCTGGCGTGGACGCGCCGTCGGCGTCTACCGTGTCTGGCGCGATCTGGGCTATGCGGTCGGGGCGATCCTCGGTGGGATCGTCGCCGACCTGATGGGACTGCACGCGGCCGTCTGGATGGCCGCCGCTGCCAGCGCTACGTCCGCGCTGATCGTGTCGGTGCGCATGTACGAAACCCACCAACCGCTCCCGGCCGATCGGTAGGACAAGGACCGCTGCACGATCGGGCGCTCGGTGTCCTCCCTCAGTCTCATCGACGGGGCACCGCGGACAGGGGGCAACCGACGCTGCTCAGTCTCTGGGCCTGGTGGTGCGCACCGGGTCGCAGCGAAACCGACTACCTTGAAAGGGCTTTCGGCGCTAGCTGCAACCTGGACGTGCAGTTTCTCGGAATCAACGTCCGCGATCCCCAGCGTGACCAGACGCAGGACTTTGTCATCGACATCCAGGTCACCTACCAGACGATCTACGACCCGCCGATGCGCGCCCTGACCGTCCTCGGCGACAATTCCCCACCAGGGTCATCCCGTGCTCGGTCGGCAGCATCGGGTGGCTGCGGTATTTCTACGAGCGCTGTTGAAGAGGACCTGCAACCGGTCATCGAACGAGTAGCGGCCGAACCGGCGGCGGTCGAACCATGATCGTGCTCGCCCGAGGAATCGGTGCCGGTTTTCAGGACCCGGCTGCGTCCGGGCCCTTGCCGTTGGTCCACGGCAGGCCCCGCCGCAGGCACTACGCGACGATCAGCAGCACTCCGCGGGCTGCGGTGGCGCCTTCGGTGCGGCGGCCCCGGACAGCGTCGGGCCCAGGTACGGCGTCCATCCAAGAGTGAACACCACGGTGCATCCCTCGACGAACAGACCGGCGGCGACGGTGACCCGCCCCCGCGGTACGCATCCGATGGTCATGGGCGGGTCGGTGCGTTCTTCAGTTGTCTGCCGGGGCATCGGCGCCGGAGATTTCGGCCAGATACGAGAGGTAGCCCGCGCCAAAGGCACCACGCACGGGAAGGCGAACGAGATCAACCCCACCAACACACACTCGCCGACCCGCTTCGCCCGCGGCGACATCGACATCGACGAATTCATGGCCAGCCGGCAGGTGCTGATGCACCCTGACGCCACCGCGACCGAACACCCGAGGGGCAGGTTCATGGCTGAGCTGGCCCGCCGATCCTTCCTTCTCGGATCAGTACCTGCCGGCGCCGGAGTCCTGGCGGACTGTTCCGGATCGGGAGCGGCGACCGGCGTCCCCGTGCAGCCCTCGTCGAATGCGGTGCGTCGCGCCGAGCAAGCGCGCCGCACCCCTGGTGGCCGGCAGGTGGTCACGGCCCGGTTGACGCCGCGCCCGGTCCAAGTGGACCTCGGCGGGCGCATCTTCTCGACCTGGGGCTACGACCAGAATCTGCCCGGGCCACTGATCCGGGCCCGTGCCGGGGATCTGCTGCGGGTGGAGGTCGACAACCAACTTCCGGCCGAGACGAGCGTGCACTGGCAGAACCTGGATATCGGCGATGATTCGGAACACACTGTCTGACCGGTTCCGTCGGCATCTCGCCACCGTGCAAGCGAAGCTGGGGGAGGACGTGGTACCGACCATCCGGGTGCATGACCTGCGCCACCCTCACGCGTCTGGTCTGGTGCGTGAGGGTTCCCGGCGAAGGTGGTGGGACCACGAGCGGTGTCTATGAGGCGGGAAGAACCACTGGCGGGACCACGGCCACTGTCTACCACGCGGATAATGTTGTGACCTGTATGAACCTTGGTGCCCCCGGTGAGACTCGAACTCACACTGGACGGGTTTTGAATCCGTTTCCTCTGCCAATTGGGATACGGGGGCGTGGTGCGGAGACCACTGTAAGGGATGGGTGTGCGGGAGGCGAACACCGGTACCCTTCTAACGTTCGATTCCCTCACGGGGGCATCCGCAGCGAGAGGGGAAGGGTCCGCCATGACAGCCGTGCCGCAGGACGACAACGCCGGGGCGAAGAGAGTCGTCGTCGCCGAAGACGAGGCGTTGATCAGGCTCGATCTGGTCGAAATGCTGCGCGAAGAGGGATACGACGTGGTCGGCGAAGCGGGCGACGGGCAACGCGCCGTCGAACTCGCCGAGGAGCTGAGACCCGACCTCGTGATCATGGATGTGAAGATGCCGCGCCGCGACGGAATCGACGCCGCATCGGAGATTGCGCAGAAGCGCATTGCCCCTGTGGTCATTCTCACAGCATTCAGTCAGCGCGAACTCGTCGAGCGCGCGCGCGATGCGGGGGCGATGGCGTATCTCGTCAAGCCGTTCTCGAAGAGCGATCTGGTTCCGACCATCGAGGTGGCGGTCAGTCGGTTCGCCGAAGTCCGTGAACTCGAACGCGAAGTACAGGGGTTGTCCGAGCGGTTCGAGACCCGCAAGCTCGTCGACCGGGCCAAGGGAACGTTGATGGACAAGCATGCGATGACCGAGCCGGAGGCGTTCCGCTGGATCCAGCGCGCGGCGATGGACCGGCGCACCACGATGAAGCAGGTCGCCGAGGTGATCATCGAGAGCTTGGGGGAGACCGCCGGCTGAGTGTCGACGCGGGTCGCACCGCGCAGTTCGTCCGGGTGGTCGTGGACGTCGTACGCGGTCCCTAGACTGACACGCGTGACCCGTGCATCCGCTTCTCCCTCGACCACCCCGGCCGCCGACGACCGCCCGACCCTTCTGCTGCTCGACGGCCATTCGCTGGCGTTCCGCGCGTTCTATGCGCTGCCGGCCGAGAACTTCAGAACTACCAGCGGGCAGACCACCAACGCGGTGTACGGGTTCACCTCGATGCTCATCAATCTTCTGCGCGACGAGAAGCCGTCTCACGTCGCGGCAGCATTCGACGTGAGCCGCAAGACGTTCCGGGCCGAGATGTATGCCCCCTACAAAGCGCAGCGCAGCGCAGCACCCGACGAGTTCAAGGGCCAGATCGACGTCACCAAAGAGGTACTCGGCGCCATGGGCATCCCCGTCATGGCGGAGGAAGGGTACGAGGCCGACGACATCATCGCGACCCTCACCACCCAAGCCACCGCCCTCGGTTACAAGGTGCTCATCGTCACCGGCGATCGCGATGCTCTGCAGTTGGTCACCGACGACGTCACCGTGCTCTATCCGAAACGGGGCGTTTCCGAACTGACGCGCTTCACCCCCGAAGCCGTCGAAGAGAAGTACGCACTCACCCCGGCGCAGTACCCGGACTTCGCCGCGCTGCGCGGCGACCCCAGCGACAACCTCCCCGGCATCCCCGGAGTCGGCGAGAAGACCGCCGCCAAGTGGATCCGCGAGTTCGGTAGCCTCACCGACCTCGTCGACCGGGTCGACGAGGTGCGCGGAAAGACCGGGGATGCGCTCCGCGAGAACCTGTCGAACGTGCTGATGAATCGTCAGCTCACCGAGATGGTGCGGGAAGTGCCGCTGCCGTACACACCGGAGGCTCTCGCGCTCGCACCATGGGACCGAGACAAGATCCACCGGCTCTTCGACGACCTCGAATTCAAGGTCCTGCGTGATCGACTCTTCGAGACCCTCGCGTCTGCCGAACCCGAAGCCGACGAAGGATTCGAGGTGCGCGGCGGCGTCGTCGAGCCGGGTGCCCTCGGCGACTGGCTCGCGGAGCACGCCGTTGCAGGGCGGCGGCACGGACTGTCCGTTGCCGGGCCGGGTACTCCGTACGGCGGCGATGCAGTGGCCGTCGCGATCGCGGCCGACGACGGAGAGGGCGCCTACGTCACGACCGTGGCCCTGACACCGGAAGACGACAGTGCGCTCGCTGCATGGCTCGCCGACGCCGCCGTGGAGAAGGCCCTACACGAGGCCAAGTCGGCCATGCACGCGCTGCGTGGGCGGGGCTGGACTCTCGCCGGAGTCACCAGCGACACGGCGCTGGCGGCGTATCTTGTGCGCCCGGGGCAGCGCAGCTTCAAACTCGACGATCTCTCGCTGCGCTATCTCAAACGGGAACTGCGAGTGGAAGATTCCGGCGCCCAACAACTTTCCCTGCTCGACGACGAAGACGCGGCGGACAACCAGGCCGCAGAAGGTGAAATATTGCGGGCTCGCGCGGTCGTCGACCTCGCGGCGGCGCTCGACTCCGAACTCGCAGACATCGAATCGGTGCGGCTACTGACCGAGATGGAGTTGCCGTTGCTCGAGGTCCTGGCCGATCTCGAGGCCACCGGCATCGCCGTCGACGCCGATCACCTGCACGACCTGCAGGCAGGCTTCGCCGCCGACGTCGCCGCCGCCGCGAACTCCGCGTACGAGGTGATCGGTAAGCAGATCAACCTCGGTTCGCCGAAGCAACTGCAGGTCGTGTTGTTCGACGAACTCGAGATGCCGAAAACCAAGAAGACCAAGACCGGCTACACCACCGACGCCGATGCTCTGCAGAACCTCTTCGAGAAGACGGAACATCCGTTTCTCGAGCATCTGCTCGCGCACCGTGAATCCACCAAGATGAAGACCACCGTCGACGGTCTCATCAAGTCGGTGGCCGACGACGGCCGCATTCACACCACGTTCAACCAGACGGTCGCGGCGACCGGACGACTGTCGTCCACCGAACCGAACCTGCAGAACATCCCGGTCCGCACCGACGCAGGCAAACAGATCCGCAACGGCTTCGTCGTCGGCGCCGGATACGACCTGCTCCTGACTGCCGATTACAGCCAGATCGAGATGCGCATCATGGCGCATCTATCCGGCGACGAAGGCCTGATCGAGGCGTTCAACACCGGAGAGGATCTACACAGTTTCGTCGGTGCCCGAGCGTTCGGCGTGCCGATCGAAGAGGTCACCCCCGAACTACGCCGACGGGTCAAAGCAATGTCCTACGGTCTGGCGTACGGTCTGAGCGCTTACGGTCTCGCGCAGCAGCTCAAGATCTCCACCGACGACGCCCGCGAGCAGATGGAGGCATACTTCACCCGTTTCGGTGGTGTGCGCGACTACCTCCACAACGTCGTGGAAGAGGCACGCAAGGTCGGTTACACCTCCACCCTCTACGGGCGTCGCCGGTACCTGCCCGACCTGACCAGCGACAACCGGCAGCGGCGCGAGGTCGCCGAGCGAGCCGCGCTCAACGCGCCGATCCAGGGCACCGCAGCCGACATCATCAAAGTTGCGATGATCGAGGTGCAGAAAGCACTCGACGACGCAGGCCTGCGCTCACGGATGTTGTTGCAGGTCCACGACGAACTCGTTCTCGAAGTCGCCGAAGAGGAGCGTGAACGTGTCGAGGAGATGGTCCGCAGCAAGATGGACTCGGTGATCGACCTGTCGGTGCCGCTGGAAGTATCGGTCGGCTACGGCCGCAGCTGGGACGCCGCCGCCCACTGAGCCAAGCGCCCGCGCAGGAGTGCCACTCACAGCGACGCGGCTCGATTCCCGTACAGGAATCGAGCCGCGTCGCGGTCGTCCGAGTCAGCTCTGAGCGTTCGACGCTTCGTCGATCTGCTTGCGCACATCGTCCATATCGAGAGCCTTGACCTGTGAGACGAGGTCTTCGAGTGCTGCAGGTGGCAGTGCACCTGCCTGGTTGTACACCAGAATTCCTTCACGGAAAGCCATGATCGTCGGGATCGAGCGAATGTTCGCGGCTGCCGCGATCGACTGTTCGGCCTCGGTGTCGACCTTTGCGTGCACAACGTCCGGATGCTGCTCGGACGACGATTCGAAGGTCGGTGCGAACTGCTTGCAGGGGCCACACCAATCGGCCCAGAAGTCGACGAGCACGATGTCATTGCTGGTGACGACCTCGTCGAAGTTCTGCTGAGTGAGAGCTTGGGTTGCCACGGTGGTCCTTTCGGTTCGGGCGTGTCGACGGGTGCAACAGCGAGCCGCCCCCATTTCTTCCGCCACGCTACGCGAGGTGGGCAACCCGGGGGTGGCGGTTGCGGGGTTCACGTCACTCCACCGGGGCCGACTCCGCGGATCGAAAGGTTCGGCGGTACTCGTGGGGAGTGGTGCGGCGAAGACGCAGGAAATGCTGCCTGAGCACCGGCGCGGTGCCGAAGCCGACTCGGTCGGCGACGACATCGATCGGCAGATCCGTGCTTTCGAGAAGCTGCTGCGCTGCGAGCACCCGCTGCCCGCGTATCCACCGCGCCGGGGTGGTGCCGGTTTCCTCCGTGAACCGTCGCGCGAAGGTCCTGGGCGACATGTGTGCCTGCTCGGCGAGCACGGTCACCGGCAGTTCGCGGTGCAGATTCTCGGCGATCCAATCGAGCAGCGGGCCGATCGAGTCATCGGTGCACTCGGGAAGTGGTCTGGATATGTACTGGGCTTGCCCGCCGTCGCGGTGCGGTGGTACGACCATGCTCCGCGCGATCGTGTTGGCGACCTGCGAACCCTGGGTGCTACGCACGATGTGCAGGAGCAGATCGATGCTGGCGGCGGTGCCCGCACTCGTCAGCACCGGATGCTCGTCGACGTAGAGCACATCGCGATCGACTCGGGCCGACGGATACATCGAGGCGAGCCGGTCCGCGTACCGCCAATGGGTGGTGCATCGGCGGTCGTCGAGGAGGCCGGCGGCGGCGAGAACGAATGAGCCTGTACACAGACTCGCTACCGGAGTGCCCCGATCGACCGCGGTCCGCAGTTTCTCGAACAGCGGCTCGAGGACAGCTAGGTCGGAGCTCCCGCTGCGCACGAACTCGGGATCGGTCAGGTCGCCGGCCTCGGTGCCGCCGGGCGGCACGATGATCAGGTCGGCGTCGTCGAGGCGGTCGAGGTCGTACGGCACATCGATGGAGTAGCCGTACTTCGTGGTGACGGGTTCGGTGCTACCTGCGACGTGCACGAACTCGTAGTCGGGCAGGCCGTCGTCCGCGAGGTCACCTCCGAAGACCTCGCAGGCAACGCCGAGTTCGAACATCACGATGCGTGGGAGGACGGGCACGACCACGTTGCGGAGCACGAAACCCAGTCTCCCCGCGCAGTGGCAGAAAATCGAACGATTGCCTGAAATCTGCCACCGAGGCCGTCGGTCGGGTCAGCAGAGCCGCCACTCCCGTTTCGCGGTGCCGTCCCAGCGCCGGATTCGGTCCGCCGTACCGGCCGGGTCACCCGGGGTCAGGTGGGCGGCGACCACTGCGGCGCCGACCCGATCGGCGGGGACCCGCCGTGCCAGCGTCACATGCGGAGTCCATTCACCCGGACGGATGTGCGCGGGAATCCCGGGACACTGCGAGAACGTGGCGAACAACCGGGCCTGCAGGTCCAGCAACGGCGCCGAGGGCACAACGAGGCGCGCCACCGTCGCGTGGCGCCCCCCGAACAGCACCACACCGCCGAGGAGTATCGGCAGTTCGACACTCGAGACGGCTTCACTCGCAGCCTCCTCCACAGCAGGCGAAATCGTTTCCGCCACGAACAGCGTGACGTGTGGCCGATTCGATTCGGCCCGGACCCGCTGCTGACTGTCGATACCGGCCGTGTGCAGGCTCTCCCACTGCGCGCGGACATAACCGTCGAGGCGGTCATCGAGTAGTAGCTCCACCGACTGCACCATGATGCGCAATGATGGCGCGGTGACCCACGAGACTGCAACGGCAAACCATGAGACTGCACTCTCGCAGCCCCAGCGCATCGGCCTGATCGAAGGTGATGGCATCGGCCACGAGATCGTTCCCGCAACCCGCCGTGTCGTCGACGCGGCGGTCGCCGCTGCGGGAGGGCCGGGCGTCGAGTGGGTGCCGTTGCCGCTCGGGGCCGATGCCATTGGCAGTCACGGCACCCCGGTACCGGAATCGACTCTCGAGGTGCTGACCGAGCTCGACGGCTGGATCCTGGGGCCGCACGACAGCGCGTCCTACCGCGACCCCTTTCGCACAGCGCTACCTCCGGGTGGCCAGATCCGGAAGCACTTCGACCTGTACGCGAACATCCGTCCCGCCCGAGCGCTGCCGGGCACCGGCGCCGTGGTACCCGAGATGGATCTGGTCGTCGTACGCGAAAACACCGAAGGCTTCTACGCCGACCGCAACATGGCGGAAGGCAGCGGTGAATTCATGCCGACACCCGACGTCGCCCTCGCCGTCGGTGTTGTCACCCGTGCGGCCTGCGAACGAATTGCGCACACCGCCTTCGATCTGGCCTCACGTCGACGAAAACGAGTCACCATCGTGCACAAGGCGAACGTGCTGTCGAAGACGACCGGGTTGTTCAGGGATGTGTGTCGCGAGATCGGACGCATGTATCCGAGCGTGGACGTCGACGACGAGCACGTCGATGCGATGGCCGCGCTGCTCGTCCGACGCGGCGGTGAGTTCGACGTTATCGTGACCGAGAACCTCTTCGGAGACATCCTGTCCGACCTCGCAGGTGAACTGTCCGGCTCACTCGGCAGCGCCCCTTCGATCAATGCGTCCGCTCGTAGGACGATGGCGCAGGCGGTCCACGGCGCCGCACCCGACATCGCCGGATCAGGTCGCGCCAATCCGACCGCCCTGTTCCTGTCCTCGGCGATGCTCCTCGACCGCCTCGCCGTCAGCGGGGACCCGTTCCTCGGCGGTGCGGCGCGCGCGCTCGAGCGAGCCGTCACGGAGACGATCGGAGCCGGTGTCGCCACCGCAGACCTCGGCGGGAGGGCATCGACAATCGAGTTCACGGATGCGGTGATCGAGCAGATCAGCGCCCCATGAGGGAGTGCGTGCGACGTTCGTAACACGGCACTGGATCGGCCCGCGACATCACACAGCACAGATTTGCAGACACACAGAGCGCTCCGGTCTACTGTGCGGATGTGGATGGACCAGCTCACTCTCGTGCCCGACGGCCCCGGCTCGCCGGCGTCGTAGCCGCAGTGCTGCTGCTCCTCGTGGCCGTGACGGGTTGCGTGGTCAACACCGAATCCACCGTGCCTCCCGGCGACCGGGTACATGCCCAGCGCGTCGATGCGCTCGCTGCGCAGCTCCCACCCTCGACGGCGGCGGCAGGCGTATTGAAGGTCGGCGCGAATGTGCCATACGCACCCAACGAATTCAAGGACGACGACGGCACCATCGTCGGGTTTGCCGTCGAACTCGTGCAGGCCCTCGGCGATGTGCTCGGTGTCGAAGCCGTGTTCTACGAGTCGGACTTCGACCGGATCATTCCCGCAGTGCAGTCCGGTACCTTCGATGTCGGCTCGTCGTCGTTCACCGACACTCTCGAGCGCGAGCAGTCCGTCGACTTCGTCACCTACTTCAGCGCAGGAATTCAGTGGGCGCAGCGGGTCGGTGAACCGGTCGACCCCGACAACGCCTGCGGATTGAGAGTGGCCGTGCAAACGACCACCATCGAAGACATCGAAGAGGTCCCCGCGAAGAGCGAGGCCTGTGTGGAGGCGGGCCTTCCGCCCATCGAGAAGATCAAGTACGACAGCCAGGACGAAGCCGCCAACGCCCTGATCCTCGGCCGCGTCGACGCGCTGTCCGCCGATTCCCCGGTGACCGCCTACGTGATCGAGCGCAGTGAGGGCCGGCTCGAATCTGCCGGCCCGCTGTTCGACGCCGCACCCTACGGATTCGTCGTCGGAAAGGGTGCTCCGATCGGCCCTGTCCTGCAGCAGGCGATGCAGCACCTGATCGACTCGGGGACGTATCAGCAGATCGCCGACCGCTGGGGCATGACCGAGGGGACGATCACCATGTCGCAGATCAATGCGGCGACGAGCTGAGGAAGGGTTCCGATGAGCCAGCACACGCACTCCGGTGCGGCCGAATCCGAACCGGAACCGATCCGGGCGGTCCCGCTCCGTCGTCCCGGTAGGTGGATCGCGGGCGTCGTCGTCGTGATCGCGGTGGTGTTGCTCGCGTGGGGGGCAGCCACCAACGACGCCTACCGCTGGGACATCTACGGGCAGTACCTGTTCGACCGCCGGATCACCGAGGCGGCATGGAACACGGTGCAGTTGACCGTGCTTGCCATGTTCATCGCCGTCGTGCTCGGCGTGATCCTCGCCGTGATGCGCTTGTCGTCGAATCCGGTGCTCAAATCTGTGGCGTGGGTGTATCTGTGGGTCTTCCGCGGCACTCCGGTGTACGTCCAGCTCGTGCTTTGGGGTTTGTTCCCGTCGATCTACAAGCAACTCGACATCGGAATCCCGTTCGTGCATCAGTTCTTCCACATCGATCTGCAATCGCTCAATGCGGCATTCCTGTTCGCTGTGATCGGCCTTGCGCTCAACGAGGCCGCGTACATGGCCGAGATCGTCCGCGCCGGAATCGGTTCGGTGCCCGAAGGTCAGCTGGAAGCCTCCACTGCGCTGGGAATGTCGTGGTCGCAGACGATCCGACGGACGGTGCTCCCTCAGGCCATGCGTGTGATCATCCCGCCCACAGGCAACGAACTCATCAGCATGCTCAAGACCACCTCGCTGGTCGCTGCCGTCCCGTACACCGCCGAGCTGTACGCCCGGGCGCGAGACATCGCGGGCGCGAACTTCCAACCGATTCCGTTGTTCCTCGTCGCAGCGACCTGGTACCTGGTGATCACCAGCATTCTCATGGTCGGTCAGTACTTCGTCGAGAAGCACTATTCGAAGGGCATGACCCGACGCCTGACCGCACGCCAGCTCCAAGCCATCGCCGACGCCGAGGGCAAGGCCGTCGTCATCCAACCGGAACCGCCGACAGACCCGACCATCCCCGGAGGTGAGCGCAAATGACCGCGCCAGGCCAGATGACCGAGCCGGAGAACGCTCCCATGGTGCGGGCCGATAGGGTGTGCAAGAACTACGGTGCCGTCAAAGTGCTCAAAGGTATCTCGCTCGAGGTGCAGCGCGGGCAGGTCACGTGCCTGATCGGCCCGTCCGGCTCGGGTAAGTCGACGTTCCTGCGGTGCATCAACCACCTCGAACGCGTGAACGCCGGACGGCTCTATGTCGACGGCACGCTCGTCGGCTACGCCGAACGCGGAGGCAAACTCCACGAACTGCATCCCCGCACGGCCGCGAAACAACGCCGCGACATCGGGATGGTCTTCCAGCATTTCAACCTGTTCCCGCACCGGACGGTGCTCGCCAACGTCATCGAGGCGCCGATCCTGGTGAAGAAGATGCGTCGCAGCGAAGCCACGGAGCGGGCACATGATCTGCTGTCGAAGGTCGGGCTGGGCAACAAGGCCGACGCCTATCCGGCCCAGCTGTCGGGTGGTCAGCAGCAGCGTGTCGCGATAGCGCGAGCGCTGGCGATGGAACCGAAACTCATGCTGTTCGACGAACCCACCTCGGCGCTGGATCCGGAACTGGTGGGGGAGGTGCTCTCCGTGATGCGCGATCTCGCCGATGGCGGCATGACCATGGTGGTGGTCACCCACGAGATGGGGTTCGCTCGGGAGGTCGCCGATCAACTGGTGTTCATGGACGGCGGAGTCGTCGTCGAGGCAGGGCTGCCCCGGGACGTGCTCAGCAATCCGCAGCAGGAGCGGACCCGCGAATTCCTCGCCCGCGTGCGGGGTTGACGACGAATAGCCGAGATCAGAGCCCGGATACCGGGCTCGACTCCCCACTGTTCGCGATGCGGGCGCAGAAGATCGCGGTGCCGGGAAAGATCTCGCCGCGCAGCGGGCTCCACTGGCCCCACTCCCGGTCGAGATGTTCGGGCCAGTCGGGTTCGACGATGTCGTAGACCTCGAAACCGGCTGCGACCAGTTCCCGGACCCGATCGCCGATGGTGCGGTGATGCTCTACGTAGGTGGCGACGCCGTCGTCGTCGACCTCCACATACGGGGTGCGGTCGAAGTAGGGGAACATTGCGACCAGTCCGCGCTCGCCCGGATCATCGGGGAATATCCACCGCATCGGGTGGTTGACCGAGAACACCCACCGTCCGCCGGGACGCAGCACCCGCGCGACCTCCCGCATCACCTGTGCCGAATCGGCGACGAACGGGACCGCACCGAAGGCCGAACACGCGATATCGAAACTGTTGTCGGCGAACGGCAGGTTCTCCGCGCCGGCCTGCACGAGAGGCACGTGCGGACCACCCCGGTTCATCGCGTCTACGCCCCGCGAGAGCATGCCCATCGACAGGTCGAGTCCGACGGCACGGGCACCCTCCTCGGCGAGCCAGCGTGCGCACGGTGCAGACCCGCAGCCCAGTTCGAGGATGTCCTTGCCGTGGACGTCACCGAGGAGATGGACATCGCCTTCGTGCAGGCCCTCCGGGCACCACACGAATTCGCCCGCGACCGAATCCACTCCGAGGAACTCGCCGTGTGTGCGGTGGTAGTCGCCGGCGTCGGCGTCCCACCAGGTGCGACTCGCGTGTTCACTGTCGCGGCTGCCCACGCGTGCGCGGCCGGCCTTCGATGTGCCGAGCAGTGCGTTGGCGGTGGCGTGACGAGGATCGGGTGGCAGGGGCGCGTCGGACATGTAAACAGCGTAGGACGTGCACTGTAGACGGTTCCCCATCGGGATTCGCAATTGGAAGGCGTTGCCGTGAATGGCGCGCGATGATGCAGGAGCAGAGCAGAGAATCGGGTCTGATGACCATCATGCTCGCGGAACGCGGGGCGGTTCCTGCCGGGTGAGTTTGCCGGGGCGATACCGGACCGCGTAGCCTGGTGCACGCGAGTATCCCGAGTTCTGTCCTTCACCGGCCTGCACGAGGGTACTCGTGGTGGAAAGCGCGTGATGTGCACGTCGGCGCCGGTCCACCTGTCCGAAAGCGTTAATCAACCGACTATCAACCCGTCCGGAGCAACTCAAACACATGGCCTCCACCACCGTCACCTCGCCGCAGGTAGCCGTCAACGACATCGGCTCCGCCGAGGATTTCCTCGCCGCCATCGACGCCACGATCAAGTACTTCAACGATGGCGACATCGTCGAAGGCACCATCGTCAAGGTCGATCGCGATGAGGTGCTGCTCGACATCGGTTACAAGACCGAAGGCGTCATCCCGTCCCGCGAGCTCTCGATCAAGCACGACGTCGACCCCAATGAGGTCGTGTCGGTGGGCGACGAGGTCGAGGCCCTGGTCCTCACCAAGGAGGACAAGGAAGGCCGCCTGATCCTGTCCAAGAAGCGTGCGCAGTACGAGCGCGCGTGGGGCACGATCGAGGAGCTCAAGGAGAAGGACGAGGCCGTCAAGGGCACCGTCATCGAGGTCGTCAAGGGCGGCCTGATCCTCGACATCGGTCTGCGCGGCTTCCTGCCCGCATCGCTCGTCGAGATGCGTCGCGTCCGCGACCTCCAGCCGTACGTCGGCAAGGAGATCGAAGCCAAGATCATCGAGCTCGACAAGAACCGCAACAACGTGGTTCTGTCGCGCCGCGCATGGCTCGAGCAGACCCAGTCCGAGGTCCGCAGCGAGTTCCTGCACCAGCTCCAGAAGGGCCAGGTCCGCAAGGGCGTTGTGTCCTCCATCGTCAACTTCGGCGCCTTCGTCGATCTCGGCGGTGTCGACGGCCTCGTGCACGTCTCCGAGCTGTCCTGGAAGCACATCGACCACCCGTCCGAGGTTGTCGAGGTCGGCACCGAGGTCACCGTCGAGGTTCTCGACGTCGATCTCGACCGCGAGCGCGTGTCCCTGTCGCTCAAGGCGACGCAGGAAGATCCGTGGCGTCAGTTCGCCCGGACCCACGCGATCGGCCAGATCGTTCCGGGCAAGGTCACCAAGCTCGTTCCGTTCGGTGCGTTCGTCCGCGTCGAAGAGGGAATCGAAGGCCTCGTGCACATCTCCGAGCTGGCCGAGCGCCACGTGGAGGTTCCGGACCAGGTTGTCGCAGTCGGCGACGACGCGATGGTCAAGGTCATCGACATCGATCTCGAGCGTCGTCGTATCTCCCTGTCGCTCAAGCAGGCGAACGAGGACTACACGGCCGAGTTCGACCCGTCGAAGTACGGCATGGCCGACAGCTACGACGAGCAGGGCAACTACATCTTCCCCGAGGGCTTCGATCCCGAGACCAACGAATGGCTCGAGGGCTTCGAGAAGCAGCGTGAGGAGTGGGAGTCCCGCTACGCGGAGGCCGAGCGTCGTCACAAGATGCACACTGCGCAGATCGAGAAGATGGCTGCCGACGAGGCGGCCGAGGCTGCTGCAGGCGTGTCCAGCAGCAACTACTCCTCGGATTCGGCCCCCGAGGCCGGCGAGGCCGAGACCACCGGTGGCGGCTCGCTCGCCAGCGATGCTCAGCTCGCTGCACTGCGCGAGAAGCTGTCGGGCAACGCCTGATAGAGCGCTTAGATGGACGACCCCGCACCGGAAGGTGCGGGGTCGTCCGCTTTTTCCGGGACCGTGTGGCATGGCGCAGATGGGCCGGGGGAGTGAGCCCCTGTGACGTCGACGGCCCCTCCCGCAGGGGAGGGGCCGTCGGTCGAGTCGTGCCCGGCATCCGTGTGGTGTCGGATGCTCTCCGGGTGATCAGCCCACAGCGGGTGTCGCCCACTGGGCAGGCAGTCCGGTTGCGCGCTTACGAATGGCGGCCTGGCTGTGGCGCGCGTTGGTCAGGAGCATCGTGAACCAATTGCGTCGGTGCTCTGTGAGTGCGGCGGCCACCTCGGGGATGAGGATGCAGTGAACACCGTTTTCCATACCGAGGCGATGCCGACCGGGTGATGACTGGGAGGATCGCATTCTTGCCTTCTCGAGTGGACTGGACTCCGTGGTCGGACGCTTCTGGACGACGATATCCGACCGAGAGACGCGAATGCTGCATTTGGCGCAGGTGAGAGGCGTGTTTCACTCGCGGTGGATCAGTCGCGATCGGCCTGTGACCCGCTCGTGACCGCGATGTGACTGCGGCAGCCCGAGTTCCGGTATCACGGTCGGTGATGCAAGACTGGGCGACGTGTTGCGAATGGGGTTGACCGGAGGCATCGGCGCGGGGAAGTCGACCGTGGCGAGGGAGCTTGTTGCACTCGGAGCGGTTCTCGTCGACGCCGACGTGATCGCGCGGGAAATCGTGGCGCCGGGATCGGAGGGGCTCGAAGAACTCGTCGATGCGTTCGGCGACGAGATCCTGCTTCCGGACGGTTCTTTGAATCGCCCGGTGCTGGCGGAGAAAGCGTTCGTGACCGACGAAGCGCGCGCGGTGCTCAATGCGATCACGCACCCCCGGGTCGGTCGTCGTACGGTCGAACTCGTCGAGGAAGCCGCAGACGATGCGATTGTCGTGCAGGATATTCCGCTGCTCGTCGAAGGTTCCATGGCCCCCTCGTTCCACCTCGTCGCGGTCGTGCATGCCGGTGAGCAGGAACGCCTGCGTCGCCTCGTGACGCTGCGGGGTATGCCCGAATCCGATGCGAAGGCCCGGATCCGCGCGCAGGCCACAGAAGAGCAGCGTCGTGAAGTTGCCGACATCTGGCTCGACAACACCGGTGAGCCCGACGCCGTTGTCGAGGTGGTCCGACAGCTGTGGGAGCAGCGACTGGTGCCGTTCGAGGAGAACCTCCGCACCCGCACAGCCGTGTCGGCCGAGCCGGTTCTCGAACCGGCACAGGCTCGATGGGAGCCGGAGGCCCGGCGTCTCGTAGCGCGACTGGCTCTCGCGTGTGGTGGGCTTGCGGTGCGCATCGACCACGTGGGATCGACCGCGGTGCCCGAACTCGACGCGGTGGACATGCTCGATCTTCAGGTCACCGTCGCCGATCTCGCGGACGCCGATGCATTGCTCGAGCCGCTCGCGGCGGCGGGCTTCCCGCGGATCGAGCAGATCGACCATGACACCCCGAAGCCGTCCTACAGTGCGAGCGGTGAGACCGATCCCGCAGTGTGGTCGATGAGGTTGCACGGTAGTGCCGATCCCGGCCGCCCCGCGCGGGTGGCGCTGAGAGTTGAAGGGTGGCCCGGGCAACGGTTCTCCTTGCTTCTGCGAGATTGGTTGCGGGCCGACGCGGAGGCCGCTCAGGAGTATGCGGAAGTCAAGCGCGCAGCGGCGCGGTCGGCTGCCGACGAGCCCGATCCCCTGCGTGCCGCGGCGGTGTACCGAGAAATCAAGGAGCCGTGGTTCGACCGGGCTTACCGCCGGGCGTCGGATTGGGCTGACGCAACCGGCTGGTCGATCTAGTACCTTAGGCATCGACGAGGCAGGTCGTCGCGCCGAGCGAACGCAGTCAGGGAACAAACCGCCGAAGCGGACCGTTAAGGTAGTTGACTGTTCAACGATCTAACGGAGGTTCGGGGCATGCAATTCGGGATTTTCACCATCGGAGACGTGACCCGCGATCCCACGACGGGGCAGGTACCCACCGAACACGACCGCATCGTCGCCATGACGAAGATCGCTCTGAAGGCCGAAGAGGTCGGGCTCGATGTCTTCGCCACCGGCGAGCACCACAATCCGCCCTTCGTGCCGTCCTCTCCGACGACGATGCTCGGCTGGGTTGCAGCCAGGACCGAGAACCTGGTCCTCTCGACAGCGACGACCCTCATCACCACCAACGATCCGGTCAAGATCGCCGAAGACTACGCGATGTTGCAACACCTCTCCGGCGGGCGCGTCGATCTGATGATGGGACGCGGCAACACAGGGCCGGTCTACCCGTGGTTCGGCAAGGACATCCGGCAGGGCATCCCCCTTGCGATCGAGAACTATCACCTGCTGCGCCGCCTGTGGCGTGAGAAGGTCGTCGACTGGGACGGCAAGTTCCGCACCCCGCTGCACGGCTATACCTCCACACCGATGCCCCTCGACGGCATCCCGCCCTTCGTCTGGCACGGATCGATCCGCTCACCCGAGATCGCCGAGCAGGCCGCCTTCTACGGCGACGGGTTCTTCCACAACAACATCTTCTGGAACAGGGAACACATCCAGCAGATGATCTCGCTCTACCGCACCCGATTCGAGCAGTACGGGCACGGCGCCGCGGAGCAGGCAATCGTCGGGCTCGGGGGACAGGTGTTCATGGCCGACACCGAAGCCGAGGCCAAGAGCCGCTTCCGGCCGTACTTCGACAACGCACCCGTGTACGGGCACGGACCGTCGCTCGAGGAGTTCGGTACGATGACGCCGCTGACGGTCGGTACGCCCGAGCAGGTCATCGAGCGTACCCTCGGATTCGCCGACTACGCCGGAGACTACCAGCGTCAACTCTTCCTCATGGACCATGCGGGTCTGCCGCTCGATGTCGTTCTCGAACAGATCGAGATCCTGGGTCGCGAGGTGGTTCCGGTGCTGCGTACCGAGTTCGAGCGTCGCCGTCCGGCGCACGTGCCTTCGGATCCGCCGACCCATGCCTCCTTGCTGGCGGCCGGACCGGACTCGCCGCATCGGCTCGTCGTGCCCGCCACGATCGACACGGAGACCACCGGAGCGTCGACCACGGGAGCGTCGAAGTGACTCGCCGCGTGATCGTGGTCACCGGGGGGCTGTCGCAACCGTCGTCCACCCGACTGCTGTCCGATCGGATCTCCGGCGCGGTGATCGCCGCGATCGAGGCGCGCGGTGAATCGCTGGACGTCGATATCGTCGAAGTGCGTGACGTTGCCGGAGACCTTGCAACCATGATGAGCACGCAGGTGGCGACATCCGCGCTGGCCGACATCCGTGAACGCGTGTCACGCGCGGACGGGCTCATGGCTGTGACCCCGGTGTTCACCGCAAGCTACAGCGGACTGTTCAAGATGTTCTTCGACGCCCTCGACCCCGATGTGCTGCGCGGCACGCCGACGATCATCGCGGCCACCGCGGGCAGTGCACGGCACTCGCTCGTGCTCGACCACGCGATGCGCCCGTTGTTCGCGTTCCTGGGCGCGGTCGTGGTGCCTACGGGAATCTTTGCCGCCACCGAAGATTTCGGGGGCGGGGCGAACCGGGGTGAGGACGGACTGCCGCGACGTATCTGCCGAGCCGCCGACGAACTCGCGGCGATGATGGTGACCGGCAACACCGCGTCCGGTGTGTCGGAGGACAGGAGCGGTTCGGCATTCGAAGCGTTCCTCGGGTCTCATCTGAAGTGACCACTGTCCTTGCGTGACTAGGCCCTTGAGTGACTCGGCCCGCAGGACGACGGCAGTGTCGTTCCTGCGGGCCGAGTCGGATGCGCCACGAAGGTGGATCAGACCAGATCCTCACCGTTCCGCCGGGATTCGAGCCATTCCTTGGCGAAGCCGCGGCCGAGAACGAGTAACACCAGCGCCACCAGAAGCGGCCAGATCAGGACGTAGATGGTCAGGGCAACGGTACTCATGCGCGGTCCTTCGTCAGGGTCGGGTCGTTGTCGGGATCCTCGTCGGAGTTGGCCTCCGCGGGGTCGAAATCGCCGACACGCTGTGCGATGACATCGAAATCGAACTCTTCCTTGCTGTTCACCGACATTGCCCAGCACGCCACCGTGCTCACCGCGTACGCCACCAGCGACGCGCTGAGGACCGCGTAGTCGTGCAGGAAGCCGATCGAGAACGGAGCGGCGATCAGCGCGGCCACGACGCCCACGATCTGCGCGACCCGCAGTCCGAAGAAGCCGAATGCCATCAACCCGGCGATCACGCCTACGCCGACGACCGAGACGACATCGACGAGGTAGCCGACCGCGCCGTCCATCGCGATCCACTCGAATCGCACCGGAAGGAACAAGGCGAGTGCGAGCACCACCGAGGTGGTGAACGCCTTGTTGGTGACCTTGCCCCAGTAGAAGCTGGCGATCACGGGAAAGACGAGTGCGCCCCACAGCGCGCCGACGAACACCAGCAGGTCGAGGATGTTCAGGCGCATACTGGCGAATCCGACTGCTGCCGCGGTGGCAAGCACCATCGTGGCCCGACCTACGAACAGCATGCGCTGGGGGTCGGCGTGCTTCTTGCCGCCGGCGATGTTCTGGCCGTACACATCGGCCATCATGATCGACGAAAGGGCGGCGAGATCGGAATCCGCCGTCGACGAGAGTGCCCCGATGATCATGACGAAGAACAGCACCACCAGGACCGTCGGTAGATACGAGGCGACCATCTGCGGAATGATGTTGTTGACGTCCCCGTCCATCGGGTCGATCCCGAGGTACAGCGCGAGGACACCGAACATTCCGACGCCGATGACCGTCGCGCCGTAACCCACGGTTGCGGTGATGAACGTGGGCTTGATCAGGTCTTCACGTACCGCGAACAGACGCTGTGCGATGGTCTGGTTTCCGATCGCATAGGCGAGCACCGCTGCGATATAGGGGGCACCCTGGTTGAGGAACGCGTCGCTGGAGAAGAAATTGCTCTGCTGCTCGCTGAGGTTGCTCGCACCTGTCTCGAAGGCGCCGGGGAATCCTGTGATGAAGAAGACGGCCGGGATGATCACCACAACTGCTCCGAGCATCGCCACCACTTGGACGAAGTCGGTGAGTACCGACGCTCGGAACCCCGACCACAGCGTGTACAGGAGCACGCCGGCTGCGATGAACACGATGCCCTGGACGAACGAGAACGGCGAAAGCATCGAGATGAGGACGCCGCCCGCGATGAAGTTCGACATCAGACTGATGAGGCTGCCCACCACATTCGATCCGGCGAGCATCAACTGGCTCGACGCGCCGTGTCGTGCGTACATCACCTCGGCCAGGGTGTGTGCCTTGGGTGCGACCGCGCGGATCCTCTTGCCGAAGGGGTAGATGAACAGAATCATCAACGCGCCCCAAAGTCCGTAGTGGATAGGACCGGAGATTCCGTAGGTATATCCCGAGGTTGCGGACGCGTAGAGCGAGGACGCCCAGATCCACGTGGCCGTCATACTCGCGGCCGAGACGCCGAATCCAATTTTGTTTCCGGCAGTCATGTACCCGTCGGCATTTTCTTCTTTTTTGCCGATCCGGGCCGAAATGATAAAAGTTCCACCATAGAATAAGACAAGCAACAGAACAACTGTCACGGCACTGAACTGAACGAGCTCGGTGCTGTTCAATGCAACCTCCTTCGTATCGACATGGTGCCCGGCGCGGGCACAGTGCGACTCGAAATCGGTTTCGGCTATCCACCGGTGGGCGGACGGTATACCCGTACGGCCAGGGGATGCGACGCTGCCGCGGCCCGCTCCGGACACGCGGGGCACGTATCCTGCTGGTCAACGCCCATTTGTGGGCGCACGTCAACGGGACAGCAGCGGTGCTGCTGCGCGCTCGAGAAAGTGTTTCGGCGCCACGCGTGCCGGCAGGAAGGGGTTTCCTCGCTCTGCCGGCACCGATTGCCCTCCGGTCGTTCGTCCGGAGATTTTTCACGTGTGATGCAAATGCTCGCTGACCGCGAAACAGTAACATGCGGGGTCTGCAGATATTTGCGTGGGTCTCGTCGCGGCTGTCGAATTATGCGATTTCCAGGGGTTTTCGGATGTTATGCCCAGCGATATCGCGCGAGAATGCGTGTGAACGGTTCATTGTGCGCATCGAATCGTTTCAGCGCCATTCGACAGGAAAGCCCTGGGCGGTGAGCCACGCGTCCAGATCATGACCGTGGGAGGCGATTCCGTCGACCGCCGCGACAGTGGTGGCGACCGCTCGCTCGGCATCGTCGGTGTCGAGCACACCGGCTGCCACGGCCGCGAACAACTCGTCGATGTCTTCGACACGGGTGCTGCGCCCCGTCGAAACCACCAGATCGAGGTAGTGGTCGCGTGAATGCCAGACGTCACCGTCGCGCCAGAAGGCTCCGACGTCGACGTAGCGGTCCTGATCGCGTTCGTGTCCGGGCCGGAAGTGGAAGATCGATGCTCGCAGATGCAGAGAGGGCAACAGCCAGGATTCGAGGTAGTCGAACTGGACATGATCTGCGGTTCGGGCCATGTACAAGCCCCACGGAAGCACTCGGAAACACTCGACCGGTCGCACTGTGCCCTTCGGGTCGGTGTTGGTCCGGGCGGTCACGTCGAATCGTTCCACCTTGATCGGATGAAGACGGTGCGCCATGTGGGCACGCTACCGCGACCTGTTGCCGGCCAGTGCGGGACCGTGTGCTCGGTGGTGCCGGAATTGTCGGTGGCAGCGCCTACCCTGGATCGCATGGCGTTCGCAAGCGAGCATCCTGTTGTTGCCCATTCCGAGTTCCGCCCGGTCGGAGAGATCGAGCGCACCGACGCACGTTTCGAAGTGGTCAGCGAGTACGAGCCCGCGGGCGACCAGCCCGTCGCCATCGACGAACTGGAGCGCCGCCTGAAGTCGGGGGAGAAGGACGTAGTACTCCTCGGTGCCACGGGCACCGGTAAGTCCGCGACCACCGCGTGGCTGATCGAGCGGGTGCAGCGCCCCACCCTGGTGATGGCACCGAACAAGACTCTCGCCGCGCAGCTCGCCAACGAGCTGCGCGAGATGCTTCCCCACAATGCGGTCGAGTACTTCGTGTCCTACTACGACTACTACCAACCCGAGGCGTACATCGCCCAGACCGACACCTACATCGAGAAGGACTCGTCCATCAACGACGACGTCGAACGATTGCGGCACTCCGCCACCTCGGCGCTGCTCTCGCGGCGCGATGTCGTGGTCGTTGCGTCCGTCTCGTGCATCTACGGACTCGGCACGCCGCAATCCTATCTCGACCGGTCGGTGCAGCTGGAGGTCGGTGTCGAAGTACCCCGTGACGCCCTGCTCCGTCTGCTGGTCGACGTGCAGTACACGCGCAACGACATGGCATTCACGCGCGGATCTTTCCGCGTGAAGGGCGACACCGTCGATATCATCCCTGCTTACGAAGAGCTCGCAGTCCGCATCGAGTTCTTCGGTGATGAGATCGACGCCCTCTATTACCTGCATCCGCTCACCGGCGACGTGATCCGCAAGGTGGATTCGCTACGCATCTTCCCCGCAACGCACTACGTGGCGGGTCCCGAACGCATGGAACGCGCCTTGAACTCGATCGAATCCGAACTCGAGGAGCGTCTCGCCGATCTCGAGAACCGCGGAAAGCTCCTCGAGGCGCAACGGCTTCGGATGCGCACACAATACGATCTCGAGATGATTCGTCAGGTCGGCTTCTGCTCGGGCATCGAGAACTACTCGCGACACATCGACGGGCGCGGTCCGGGGTCTGCGCCCGCCACCCTCATCGATTACTTTCCCGAAGACTTCTTGCTGGTCATCGACGAGTCCCATGTGACAGTGCCGCAGATCGGCGCGATGTACGAGGGCGACATGTCGCGCAAGCGCAACCTCGTCGAGTTCGGGTTCCGGCTTCCGTCCGCCGTCGACAATCGTCCCCTGACCTGGGAGGAATTCTCCGAACGGATCGGCCAGACCGTGTATCTGTCGGCGACCCCCGGCGAGTACGAACTCGGGCAGGCCGGCGGCGAGTTCGTCGAACAGGTCATTCGTCCCACCGGGCTCGTGGACCCGAAGGTTGTCGTCAAACCCACGAAGGGGCAGATCGATGATCTTCTGCACGAGATCAGGGGGCGTGTCGAGCGCGACGAACGCGTTCTCGTGACCACTCTGACGAAGAAGATGGCCGAGGACCTCACCGACTACCTTCTCGAGCTCGGGGTGCGCGTACGGTACCTGCACTCCGATATCGACACCCTGCGGCGCGTGGAACTGCTCCGCCAACTCCGACTCGGGGAATACGACGTCCTCATCGGCATCAACCTTCTTCGAGAAGGTCTCGATCTTCCCGAGGTGTCGCTCGTGGCGATCCTCGACGCTGACAAGGAAGGTTTCCTCCGCTCGACCCGGTCGCTGATCCAGACGATCGGTCGTGCGGCCCGCAACGTTTCCGGCGAAGTTCACATGTACGCCGACAAGATCACCGACTCGATGGCGCGCGCCATCGACGAAACCGAACGGCGCCGTGAGAAGCAGATCGCGTACAACGTCGAGCACGGTATCGATCCGCAACCGTTGCGCAAGAAGATCGCCGATATCCTCGATCAGGTCTACGAGGAGGCCGAGGACTCCGAGAAGATCGAGGTGGGCGGGTCGGGCCGCAACGCCAGCCGCGGCCGCCGGGCCGCAGGCGAATCGGGCAGGACCGGCAGTGCAGGTGTGGTCGAGGGTCGCGACGCGAAATCGATGCCTCGCGCGGAACTCGCCGATCTCGTACAGCAACTGACCGACCAGATGATGCAAGCGGCTCGCGACCTGCAGTTCGAGCTCGCCGCCCGTCTACGCGACGAAATCTCGGATCTCAAGAAGGAGTTGCGAGGTATGGACGCCGCTGGACTCCAGTAATCACCCCCGACGGCAATCACGTCCGGGTCGCGCCGGCCGGGTGCCGTAGTGTCCCGATTCATGGATTCTGCTGCCGCCGGTCGCGCCGCTCGCGCCCTCGAGCTCCTTCATTCGTTCACGTATTTCGCTCCGGAAGTGCATTCGGAGCTGGGGGAGCTCGGGCTGAAGGGCTCTGCGATGAAGTATGTGGCGTCGCGGGTCGCGCCGATGGGCACGGTCGGGCCGGCTGTTGCGACCGCCACCTTCTACAACTTCGCGCCGCGACTGATCGGCGCGGCGTTGCCCGCGGCATGGGAGATCGCCGCACCGTCCGCGGTGTATGCCGCTCGCGTACGTGGAGTGGATGCCGCGATGACCCGGTGGCTCGGAGCGGATGTCATCGCTTCACCGGAGATGGTCGAGGCCGCGGAGTTGGCTGCGACCATTGCCCGGTCGATCCCCGGCGTCGACGGCAGGGCACTCTACGCCGGGTACGCCGATCAGCCGTGGCCGGAGGCGCCGCACCTGGTGTTCTGGCACGCGTTGACCCTGCTTCGTGAATACCGTGGGGACGGACACGTCGCAGCGTTGCTGGGCGCCGGGCTCACGGGACTCGACGCGCTCGTCACACACACCGCCAGCGGGATCGGTTTCACCGCAGAATTCGTGAAGGCGAACAGAGGCTGGACCGCCGAAGAATGGGACGGGGCCGAGTCCGCCTTGCGTGAGGCGGGACTGCTCGACCGCGCAGGTGCGTTGACGGGCGACGGATTCGAAGTGCGTGAGCTGGTCGAGGACCTCACCGACGATCTCGGGGTTGCGCCGTGGGCGGCAGCCGGTGAGGAGGTGGTCGAGCGGCTGCTCGACCTTGCCGTACCGTGGCGCGACACGATCGCCGATGGCGGGCCGCTCCCCGGAGGCATGTTCGGACCACGTTTCGGTGACGCGAGGTAACACACACAATGGGGGCGGATGAGGTGTCCACCCCAAACACCCCACCTGTATCCCCGCGACCGCTAGTGTCTTTGCCAGCATCAGGTGTGGGGGATCGCCTGTTCGATCCGTCGCCACCGATCGGCCACCGCGCCGACACATCATCGATGGAGGACTGAATGACCGCTTACCGGACCATTGTCGTCGGCACCGACGGCTCGGAGTCGTCGTACCGCGCCGTGGAGAAGGCAGCTGCTCTCGCTGCGGACGCCGGGGCCAAACTGGTGATCGCATGCGCGTACTACCCTGTTGACGCCCGTGATACCGCCCAGGCGGCCGACGTCCTCCGCGACGAGGCGTACCAGGTCACCGGGTCCGCACCGACCTACGACATCCTCCGCACCGCTCGGGAGAAGGCGACGGTAGCGGGCGCGAAGGACGTCGTCGAGCGGCCGATCGTGGGCGCGCCCGTCGACTCCCTGCTGACCCTCATCGAAGAGGTCGAAGCAGACCTCGTCGTCATCGGCAATCGCGGACTCAACACTCTGACCGGTCGCCTTCTCGGGTCGGTGCCGTCGGACGTTGCCCGCAAGTCCACCTCCGACGTGTTGATCGTGCACACAGTGCGCTGACGTCAGCAGAACTTCTCGCGCGTGATCATGATGTAATGCCGGGCGGCGTCGTCGCCCGGCATCGTCGTCTCCGAGACCGTCGCGGCATACGCCGCGATCGGTCGGACCATCCCGATCACCTCGTCCTCCGGAGCGCCGGATGCCAGTCGACTGCACACCCCTCGGCCCACGGCGAGCAGTGTCTCGTCGGGTACGCCGGCTGCCAACCCGGAGTCGGCCAACGCATTCTTGAACCGAAGGGCATGCGCATCGAGTAACGGCGCCTTCTGCTCCGGACGGGCAGTCGTCGTCGAGGTCGTGGCGGCGGCGTGTGCGTGTTCCACGTGATCGGGGGAGTCGGCACACGAGGCCGCCGCGGCGACGAACCCCGCCAGCACCGCCAGCACCATCGGCCGAGCTACTCGACGGCCGACCTCCCGGGGCGACGATCGCCCACGGATCAGCACGGCGCCGGATTCTCCGCCGCGTCACTCGCCCCGACCGAGGTCGCGAGCCCGCCGAGTACCTGTGGGAGTGGTGCAGTGTGGACCACCCCGAGGCGCTGGGTCGCGCGCGTCAACGCCACATACAGGTCGTTGAGTCCGCGCGGAGATTCCTCCTGGATCTCGGCCGGCTCGACGAGCACCACTGAATCGAATTCGAGTCCCTTCACATCCTTGACGGTTGCCACCCGCACCGACTCCGAGGCCAGGTGCGCCCATTCGTGCACCAGGCGCGGCGGAACGATCACCGCCGTGAGGCCGGGGCCGACCTCGGCATCGAGGGCCTCGCGGACCACGTCGACGAGGTGATTCCGATCGACTTGGCGTGCCCAGGGCTCGAATCCGGAATCGCGCACCGAGCGAGGCGGAACCTGGTCGGGATCGATCTCGGCGAGCACGTCGTGCGCGATTCGCATGATCTCGGCGGGTGTCCGATAGTTGACCGTCAGCTCTGCCTTGCGCCACCGGTTCTTCACGTAGGGCTCCAGGATGCGGTGCCACGACGAGGTTCCGGCAGGGTCACCTGTTTGAGCGGTGTCTCCCACCAGGGTCATCCACCGGTTCGGGATCCGGCGCATCAGCATGCGCCACGCCATGGCCGACAGTTCCTGCGCCTCATCGACGATCATGTGCCCGTAGGTCCAGGTGCGGTCACCCGCCGCTCGCTCGGCCGTGGTCCGGTGCTGCTTCATATCCTGACGCTCGGCGAGTTGCGACGCATCGATCAGGTCGTATGCCATCAACAGTTCGGGATCGAGTTCGTCCTCCAGATCCTGTGGCGCCGAACCGGTGAGGATGTCCAATGCACCTTGGGCGTCGGCGATCTGCCTTCGCCACCGTTTGGCGGCCCCTTCGCGTTCTGCCGCATCGTCGATGCCCAGCAGTTCGGCGAGCTCGTCGAGCAATGGCGCGTCCGCGGCACTGAAACCGGCGTGCGGACCTGGGCGATGGAGGGCGTCGATCTGCGCTTCGGTGAGACCGGGGGCGGCTGTGGTCAGACGCTTCTTCGACGCCAGCAGGTCTGACAGCACGCGTTGCGGTGACAGTGTCGGCCACAGTGCATCGATTGCGGTCACGATGTGGGGATCGGACCGCATCTCCGAGCGGATGTCGTCGATGTCGTCGCGGCTCAGGAGATTACCGCCATTGACGAGATCCGCTCCGATGAGCTCCGCCATCTGATCGGCGAGCGCTTCGATGACAGCGGAGACGAAGATGGGCCGTGCCAGATTGTGGGGGCGACGGGACGACCGCGCGCGGCCTCGGGCGCGCGTGACGATCTTGCGGTCGAGCGTGAGTCGATAGGTGTCGAAGGTGAGGGGCACGGGCTTCGGTGGCACTTCCTGCCGGTCGCGGACCGCCGTCTTCAGGATGTCCACCATGTCGAGGGAGCCTTTGATCGCACCGGCCTCGAAGCCGTCGTCGAGGGTGGCCGTGACCCCGGGATAGAGGTCGCCGACAGTGGACAGCAGCACGCCGGTTTCGCCGAGGGACGGAAGCACCTGACCGATGTAGTCGAGGAACGTCGAGTTGGGCCCGACGATGAGCACACCACTCTTGGCGAGTTGTTTGCGGTAGGTGTACAGAAGATAGGCGGCGCGATGCAGAGCGACCGCGGTCTTGCCGGTGCCGGGCCCGCCTTGAACCACGAGCACGCTCTTGTGCTCGGAGCGGATGATCGCGTCCTGTTCCGATTGAATGGTCGCGACGATGTCGTGCATCTGCCCCGTGCGGGCTGCGTTGAGCGCGTCGAGGAGCGCAGACTCACCGGCCATGCCACCTGCGGAGCTGACGCTCGCGTGCTCGCGTGCAGTGTCGAGGTCGAGGTACTCGTCGTTGAGGGCACTCACGGTGCGGTTGCGGCTGCGGATGTGTCGGCGCAGTACCACCCCCTCCGGTGCTGCGGGTGTGGCCAGATAGAAGGGTCTGGCGAGAGGAGCGCGCCAGTCGAGCAACAACGATTCGTAGTCGTTGTCCTCGTCGAGGATGCCGATGCGTCCGACGTACCGCGCTTCTATGCTCTTGCTGTCACCGTCCGGATCGCCGTTGTGTGCTGATTCACGGACGTCGACGCGGCCGAAACACAGTCCGTGTTCGGCCGCGTCGTACTTGGCGAGATCCTCGGTGTACATCTGGGTGAACGATTCACGCTCGCTACGCGCCTGGGGGGTGCCGCCCGTCTCCAGTAGCACTCGCTTCAAGCGCGTGCCGGTGTACTCCCGCAGCGCGTCGAGGTGTGTGTACAACATCGACAGGTAGCGCTGCTCGTGCTCGAGGTCGGGATGGGGCGCGCCATCATCCGGCACATGAACTCCTCGGGTTGGAACGATTCGAACGCGCAGGCACGTCGAGGAAAGTGTCCAAGGAGTCTAGTTCGGCGGGCGCCGGTGTGCAGAAATCTCGGTGTGTCAGCCGAGGCTCCGGTCGCTATCCGAGTTTCTTCTGAAGCGTCTTCTCGGCCTTCGCTCGCGCTTTCTCTGCCTTCGTCCGCGCCTTCTCCGCGCGTGCTTGTGCCCGGTGCGCGTTCTCGAGCGCTTTCGCGTTCAGTTCCGAGGTTCGTTCCTCGGCCAGATGCGCCAGTTCGGTCCCTCGATCGCGGGTTGTCTCCCACAATTTCGAGCCGCGCCGACGCGCGACCTCGGCGTACCCGGGGGCGCGGTTTCGTGCACGTTCGAGCAGTTCGCTGCTGCGATCCTTTGCGGCGTCCGTGAGCTCAGGGGTGTGCTCCCTGGCTGCGTCGATAAGCTCGGCGCCGCGTTCACGCGCGACCGAGGCGAGCTCAGGACCTCGCTCACGGGCAACCCCCAGGATCTCCGTTCCGCGCTCGCGCGCTACCTCGGCGAGTTCGGGTGCACGTTCCTTGGCCTTCTCGAGGAGAGCGCTTCCCTGCTGGCTCGCGTCATCGGTGAGCGATTTCACTCGCTCGGAAACAGTGTGCAGGGCGTCGCCGGTCGCATGGTCCGACGTCGATCCGGGCAAGGCTGCCACAACGGCTTCCTGGGCATGACGCGCGGCGCGCCTGCCTCGCCAGCCGAGTGACGGCTTGCCTTCGGTATCGACGGATGCGAGGAGCAGTCCACCGAGTAGACCAACGTTCTTGAGGAACTGTGTGCGGTGCTGGGCGCGTGCGGCTGGGTCGTCGTAATTCCAGAAATCGTGGCCGGCGATGGTGGTCGGGACAACGGAGCCTGCCAAGGCCAGGGCAGAGATCCGGGGCCACTTGCCGATGGCGAGAAGCGCGCCGGCTCCGATCTGGACCGCGGCGTTGATCTGCACCAAGGTCTCCGGATTGCTGGGTAGCCGGTCGGTCACCGAATCGGGTGCGACGCCGAGCATCTGGTCCAGCCCTGTCTGGGCCGCGGTGGCCTTCGGGGTGGGATTGCGCAGGGCATCGACTCCTCCTGCGATGAAGATGGATGCGAGCATCGGGCGAGCAATCCTTCGGACGATCATGTGCAGCCTCTTTCTCCGCGGTCGCTTGTTTCAGACCCTGCCATGTGTACCCGGATCGGGTCGGAAGTATGCGAGATCTTGCTGCCGGATGTGCTCTCACCGAATTTCGGATAGGACGGAATCGCAGAATATATCGAACAAATGTCGGTGGGTGACTACTCGCCGCCCCCCGACGGCCTCGCTCATGATCCCGGTCCGCGTCTCCCGCCGGTCATCCTCGAATCGATGAAGCGACACGGATGGACAGGCGGGAGACACGCGTTGCGCTTCCGTGAACGCGCGGAGGTGGAGTGCTGGCACCGATATGTGCGTATGCGGTTGTGCTCCTGCAGGATCCGGGATCGGGCAGACGGGTCGACTCAGGATGTCCGGCGGTGATCGTCTCGGAGGCTACCCCTGCGACGTCACCAGCCGCGCTCACGCCACTGTTGCAGATGCGGACGCTCGGCTCCGAGCGTGGTGTCCTTGCCGTGGCCGGGGTAGATCACCGTGTCGTCACCGAACCGTCCGAAGAGCTTCGCCTCGACATCGTCGAGCAGTGAAGTGAACTTCTCTGTGTCGGCGGTCTTTCCGATCCCACCGGGGAAAAGGCAGTCGCCGGTGAACACGTGATGACGTCCGGTACCGGCCTCCTCGAGCACGAGTGCGATCGAACCGGGGGTGTGCCCGGACAAGTGCAGCACCTCGAGGTCGAGCTCGCCGATCCGGATGGTGTCGCCCTCTTCGAGGAGACGATCCGGGGTCACCGGCAGCGGTTCGGCGTCGAGCGGGTGCGCAGCGGTCGGTACCTTCGTGGCGGCGGCGACCTGCTCCAGCCCTTGCCAATGGTCCCAGTGCTGATGCGTGGTGAGGATGAGTTCGAGATTCGGCGCGTGCTCGGCAAGATAGGGCACGAGCAGGTCCGGTTCGTTGGCTGCGTCGATGAACAGCGATTTGCCGGTTCGGGTGTCGGTGATGAGGTAGGTGTTGTTGTCCATCTGGCCGACCGAGAGCTTGACGATGGTGGCACCGGGGATGCTGCGTCGCTGCGCGGGGCCGCCTGGGGAGACCTCGCCGGTGTAGTGGTCATCGATGATGAGGGGCTGCTGCGTCATGTGCCGCACGTTACCTCTGCGCCGCATCGCCCGAGGTCGAGTGGTCGCAGACCGGAACGTGTCGGTGCACGCGCCTACGATGGGCAAGGGCCCGAATGCGGCCTTGTCGACAAGGAAGGAACTGGCGTGGCGGATCGCCTGATCGTACGAGGGGCGCGCGAACACAACCTGCGCGGTGTCGACCTGGATTTGCCGCGCGACAGCCTCATCGTGTTCACCGGCCTCTCCGGGTCGGGTAAGTCGAGCCTTGCATTCGACACGATTTTCGCGGAGGGCCAGCGCCGCTATGTCGAGTCGCTGTCCGCGTATGCGCGGCAGTTCCTCGGCCAGATGGACAAGCCGGATGTCGACTTCATCGAGGGGCTTTCGCCTGCGGTGTCGATCGACCAGAAATCGACCAACCGGAACCCCCGTTCCACTGTCGGCACCATCACCGAGGTCTACGACTACCTCCGACTGCTGTATGCGCGTGCCGGTACCCCGCATTGCCCCGTGTGCGGCGAGAAGATCGCCCGCCAGTCGCCGCAGCAGATCGTCGACCAGGTTCTCGAAATGGAAGCCGGCCTGCGCTTCCAGATCCTCGCTCCCGTGGTCCGGACCAGGAAAGGCGAGTTCGTCGACCTGTTCGAGCACCTCACCCTGCAGGGCTACTCCCGGGTCCGGGTGGACGGGGTGGTGTACCCGCTCTCCGAGCCGCCCAAGCTCAAGAAGCAGGAAAAGCACGATATCGAGGTTGTCGTCGACCGTCTTGCGGTGAAGCCCTCCGCCAAGCAGCGTCTCACCGATTCCATCGAGACCGCGTTGCGCCTCGCGGAAGGCATCGTCGTCCTCGACTTCGTCGACCGCGACGAGGACGCCCCCGATCGTGAACGTCGCTTCTCCGAATCGCTGGCCTGCCCGAACGCGCACCCCCTCGCGATCGACGACCTCGAGCCGCGCTCGTTCTCCTTCAACTCTCCGTACGGTGCGTGCCCCGACTGCGCCGGCCTCGGCGTACGTAAAGAGGTCGATACCGACCTGGTGGTACCCGACCCGGACCGCAGCCTTGCCGACGGCGCGATCGCGCCCTGGTCGATGGGGCAGAGTTCCGAATATTTCACCCGTCTGCTGACCGGACTGGCCGACGTCATGGGCTTCGACATCGACACACCGTGGAAGAAGCTGCCCGCAAAGGTTCGTAAGGCGGTACTCGAGGGCAGTACCGAGCAGGTGCACGTCCGCTACAAGAACCGTTACGGCCGCGTCCGCTCCTACTACGCCGAATTCGAAGGCGTGATGCCGTTCCTGCATCGCCGCATGGAGCAGACCGAGTCGGAACAGATGAAGGAACGCTACGACGGGTACATGCGCGACATTCCGTGCCCGACGTGTAGCGGCACCCGGCTACGACCCGAGATCCTGGCGGTCACGATCACCGCGGACGACCTCGGCGCCAAGTCGATCGCCGAGGTGTGCGAGCTGTCGATCGCCGAGTGCGCCGACTTCCTGAACAGCCTCACCCTCGGGCCCCGGGAGGCGGCGATCGCCGGCCAGGTCCTCAAGGAGGTGCAGGCACGTCTCGGGTTCCTGCTCGACGTGGGTCTCGATTACCTCACCCTCGCTCGAGCGGCCGCTACCCTGTCCGGTGGCGAAGCTCAACGTATCCGGCTCGCTACCCAGATCGGCTCAGGTCTCGTCGGTGTCCTCTACGTACTCGACGAGCCGTCCATCGGTCTACATCAGCGCGACAACCGTCGATTGATCGATACTCTCACCCGGCTGCGCGATCTCGGAAACACCCTGATCGTCGTGGAACACGACGAGGACACCATCCGCGCGTCGGACTGGGTGGTCGATATCGGACCGCGCGCCGGGGAGCACGGTGGGCAGGTCGTCCATAGCGGCACCTACAAAGGGCTTCTCGACAACTCCGCGTCCATCACCGGCGCGTTCCTGTCGGGTCGCGAATCGATTCCCGTTCCACTCGTGCGCCGACCCGCGGACCCGAAACGTCAGGTCACCGTGATCGGTGCCAGGGAGAACAACCTCCGTGAGATCGACGTCGCATTCCCGCTGGGGGTACTCACCTGCGTGACCGGCGTGTCGGGCTCCGGCAAATCGACGCTCGTCAACGAGATTCTCGCGACGGTGATGGCCAACAAGCTCAACCGTGCGCGGCAGGTGCCCGGTCGGCATACCCGCATCAATGGCCTCGATCAGCTCGACAAGCTCGTGCAGGTCGACCAGTCACCGATCGGGCGGACACCGCGGTCGAACCCCGCGACCTACACCGGAGTGTTCGACAAGATCCGCACCCTCTTCGCTGCGACCACCGAGGCGAAGGTACGCGGTTATCAGCCGGGACGTTTCTCGTTCAATGTCAAGGGCGGCCGTTGCGAAGCGTGCTCGGGCGACGGCACCCTCAAGATCGAGATGAACTTCCTCCCCGATGTGTACGTGCCGTGCGAGGTATGCCATGGCGCCCGCTACAACCGGGAAACGCTCGAGGTGCATTACAAGGGCAAGACGATCGCTGAGGTGCTCGACATGTCGATCGAGGAGGCAGCCGGGTTCTTCGAGCCGGTCACCTCGATCCACCGCTACCTTGCGACCCTCGTCGAGGTGGGTCTCGGATACGTCCGACTGGGCCAGCCGGCGACGACGTTGTCCGGTGGTGAGGCTCAACGCGTCAAACTCGCCGCCGAACTGCAGAAACGTTCCAACGGACGAACCGCCTACATCCTCGATGAGCCGACTACCGGTCTGCACTTCGACGACATCCGGAAGTTGCTCGGCGTCATCAACGGTCTCGTCGACAAGGGCAACACGGTCATCGTCATCGAACACAATCTCGATGTGATCAAGACATCGGACTGGATCATCGACATGGGCCCGGAAGGTGGATCGGGCGGCGGCACCGTAGTTGCGGAGGGCACCCCCGAGGACGTTGCGGCAGTCGAGCGCAGTTACACCGGTCGATTCCTTGCGGAATCTCTCGCCGAGTCCGCTCCGGCCCCGCAGAAGAAGCCCGCTCGTCCCGCCCGCAAGCGTGCGCCACGGAAGAAGGCCGCCGCCGGCTGAGCAAGCGGGACGAGCACGCGCCGAACGTCAGTAGACGGGGCCGGTGTATTTTTCGCCGGGGCCCTGACCGGGTGAATCGGGCACCGAGGACGCTTCGCGGAAGGCTTTCTGAAGCGCCTGTAGGCCCTCACGGATCGGACCGGCGTGCGGGCCGAGGTATTCCACCGAGGCAGTGACCAGCCCGGCGAGGGCCGTGATCACGCGGCGTGCCTCATCGAGGTCCAGGCGGTCGCTCGCGTCGGGATCGTCGTCGGCGAGGCCCAGCTTCTCCGCGGCGGAGCTCATCAGCATCACCGCAGCGCGGCTGATCACCTCGACTGCGGGAATGTCGGCGAGGTCGCGAATATCTGCGGGCTGATCATCGTGGCGGGGGGCATCGGGGGTGTCGGTCATGTCCTCGAGGATCCCACCAGCGCAGCGGTGCTCGTGTTCCGGGTGCGTGCTCCGAGGTCCGATTCGGCGCCGACGTGCATCTTTTGTTAGACTGATCGCCACGACCGCCTGCGCGTACCCGCGCGGGCAGCAAGTGGAGTCCGACTCCCACCTCTGGCCGCGTGTTTCTTGCGGCGCAGTGGTCCGGTCCTTCGAGCGTTACGGCGCTCGGAGAGTCCATGCCCTCGAGGGTATGGAACGTTGGTCGCGGCGGTGCCGCGTCGCGTCGACCGGTCGGTACGGACCCCGCCAGGTGTATCAGCACTGCAGCGGGGTTTTTTCGTCGAGGAATCGCCGGGCCCCGCGTGCTGCGGTGCGGTCAGCAAGACCACACCGCATTTCTACCTAGGAGGCCCCATCAGCGCTGAGACCCGCATCAACGAACGCATCCGTGTTCCCGAGGTCCGACTCGTCGGACCGGGTGGTGAACAGGTCGGAATCGTGCGTGTCGAAGATGCACTCCGCCTGGCCATCGAAGCCGACCTCGACCTCGTCGAGGTGGCCCCCGACGCCCGCCCGCCGGTCTGCAAGATCATGGACTACGGCAAGTTCAAGTACGAAGCCGCGCAGAAGGCGCGCGAATCGCGCAAGAACCAGCAGCTGACCGTGATCAAGGAGCAGAAGCTCCGCCCCAAGATCGACGACCACGACTACGAGACCAAGAAGAAGAACGTCGTTCGCTTCCTCGAGGCCGGCTCGAAGGTCAAAGTGACCATCATGTTCCGCGGTCGTGAGCAGTCGCGGCCCGAACTCGGATTCCGTCTGTTGCAGCGTCTCGGCGCCGATGTCGCCGACCTGGGATTCATCGAGACGTCCGCGAAGCAGGACGGCCGCAACATGACGATGGTCCTGGCCCCGCACAAGGGAGCGAAGACCCGCGCCAAGGCTCAGGAAGCCGCGCACGCCGCTCCGGCCAAGTCTTCCCGGCCTGCCCCCGCGGCACCTGCAGAACCCGCCGCACCTGCGGCGCAGGAGCAGCAGGGTCAATCGGGACAGGCACAGACCAGCTAGCCGCTCCGGCAGCACATCCGGTGCTGCGCGCGAGCACCGATGTATCCACGACAAGAACTGAGGACTCCATGCCCAAGTCGAAGACCCACAGCGGCACCGCAAAGCGTTTCAAGGTGTCCGGTAGCGGAAAGATCCTGCGCCAGAAGGCCGGTCGCCGCCACCTGCTCGAGCACAAGTCCTCGCGTGTCACGCGTCGCCTCGACGGGACCGCCGTCGTCTCGCCCGCCGACGCGCCGCGCATCAAGCGCCTGCTCGACATCTGAGCCTTCCCGACCGATCATCCCGGGGGCCGAGTACCAGCCCCCCGAACCTGACAGGACATATCAGTGGCACGCGTGAAGAGGGCCGTCAACGCCCAGAAGAAGCGCCGTTCGATTCTCGAGGCCTCCAAGGGCTACCGCGGGCAGCGCTCGCGTCTGTACCGCAAGGCCAAGGAACAGCAGCTTCACTCGCTGACCTACGCCTACCGCGACCGTCGCGCGCGCAAGGGCGACTTCCGCAAGCTGTGGATCACCCGTATCAACGCTGCGGCCCGCGCGAACGACATCACCTACAACCGGTTCATCCAGGGCCTCAAGGCTGCCGGTGTCGAGGTCGACCGCAAGATCCTTGCTGAGCTTGCCGTCTCCGACGCCGAGGCATTTGCCGGCTTGGTGGCTGTTGCGAAGGCTGCGCTGCCCGCCGACGTCAACGCTCCGGCTGCCTGAGCGCGACGCTGAACGAGAATCCAGCACAGGAACGGCCCGTGGACCCGCTCACCGAGCGCACCCCACGGGTCGTTTCTGCTGTCAAATTGCTCCGCGCCGCTGAGCGGCGTAGAACCGGACGCTTCCTCGCGGAAGGTGAGAACTCGGTCACCGCGGCCCTCGCCACGGGGGTGGTGCACGACATATTCGTGACCGAAGGCGCCGCCGAGCGCTACCGGGATCTCGTCACCACCGCGCAGAACCGCGGCATCCGCGTGGGCCTCGTGACCGACCGCGCCGGCGGGCGACTGTCCGACACCGTCTCACCGCCGGGACTCGTCGCGGTGTGTGACACCCTCGACGTGCCCCTCGACTCGGCGCTCGACTCCGGGGCGCGGTTGCTCGCGATCCCGGTCGAGATGGGGGAGCCCGGCAACGCAGGGACCCTCATCCGCGTCGCCGACGCTGTCGGTGCCGACGCGGTGATCCTCGCTGGAGACAGCGTCGATCCGCACAACGGAAAATGCGTGCGCTCCTCGGCAGGCAGCGTGTTCCATCTGCCGCTCGTGAGAGAACGCGACACCACCCGCGTGCTCGACGCGGTGACCGCCGCAGGAGTTCGGGTCCTCGCGACCGCGGCCGACGGTGAGGTCGATCTCGACGAGGCCGACGAACTGCTCGCAGGTCCCACCGCTTGGCTCTTCGGCAGTGAAGCCCACGGGTTGCCGCCCGAGGTCGCCGCCCGCGCCGATCATCGGGTGCGCATTCCGATCCGCGGTCGTGCCGAGTCCCTCAACCTCGCGACCGCCGCCGCGATCTGCATGTATGCAAGTGCCAGGGTGCAGCATCGGTCGGCTACGCGCTTAACCTAGGATTTCTACGGTGCAGCCTTGCTGTACCCGCTTCACCCACCGACGAAGAACCGTTCGCCCCAAGAAGGAGTTGCACCGGTCGTGGCCAAGAAAGAGGGCGGCACTCCGCCGGCAGTCGATCCCCGAGCGCTGACCGAGGACGCCCTCGCGGCGGCACAGAAAGCGGCCCTCGAAGGATTCGGTGCGGCCCGCAACCTCGACGAACTCGCCCAGGCGAAGATCGCGCACCTGGGGGACAAGGCGCCTATCTCGTTGGCGAAGCGTGCGCTCGGCTCCCTGCCCGGTCCCGAACGCGCCGACGCCGGGAAACGCGTCAACGTCCACCGCACCGCAGTGCAGGCTGCCTTCGACTCGCGTCGCGAAGAACTGCAGGCGCAGCGCGACGCCGCGGTGCTCGTCGCCGAGTCGATCGACGTGACCCTCCCCGCGACCCGCCGTGCGCTCGGCGCGCGACATCCCATCACCATCATCTCCGAACAGGTCTCCGACGTGTTCGTTGCGATGGGCTGGGAGATCGCCGAGGGGCCCGAAGTCGAAACCGAGCACTACAACTTCGACGCACTGAACTTCTTGCCCGACCACCCGGCCCGGACGATGCAGGACACGTTTCACATCGCCCCCGAAGGGTCGAGGCAGGTGTTGCGCACGCACACCTCCCCGGTGCAGGTCCGCACGATGCTCAGCCGGGACATCCCGATATACGTGGTGTGCCCCGGGCGTACCTTCCGCACGGACGAACTCGACGCTACCCACACCCCGGTGTTCTCGCAGATCGAGGGACTCGCGGTCGACAAGGGCCTGACCATGGCGCACCTCAAGGGCACACTCGACGCCTTCGCCCGTGCCCTGTTCGGTCCGGAGACCACTACTCGGATGCGGCCGAACTACTTCCCGTTCACCGAACCGTCCGCCGAGGTCGACGTGTGGTTCCCGAACAAGAAGGGTGGCGCAGGCTGGGTCGAGTGGGGCGGCTGCGGAATGGTCAACCCCAATGTGCTCCGCGCGAGCGGTATCGACCCCGATGTGTACGGCGGATTCGCGTTCGGCATGGGCCTCGAACGCACCCTGCAGTTCCGCAACGGTATCTCCGACATGCGCGACATCGTCGAAGGCGACATCCGCTTCACCCTTCCCTTCGGGGTGCAGGGCTGACGCCCTGACCCGTGACCGACGGGATCCGGCGCCGATGCCCCGACCCGTGACCGACATCGAACGAGAAAGCTGAGCTCAAGTGCGAGTAGCGCAATCGTGGCTGGCGGAAATCCTGCAGCGCGCCACCCCCGAGTGGAACGTCACCCCGGAGGAACTCGACGCAGGCTTCGTCCGGGTGGGTCTCGAGGTCGAAGACATCGAGACGCTGGGGCGCGTCGACCATCTCGTCATCGGACGTGTCGTGGAGATCACCGAACTCGAGGGCTTCAAGAAGCCCATTCGGTTCTGCCAGGTCGACGTCGGTGAAGACGCTCCCCGCGGAATCGTGTGCGGTGCCCGTAATTTCGCGGTAGGCGACCTCATCGTCGCCGCGTTGCCCGGCGCGGTGCTCCCGGGCGGGTTCGCCATCGCGTCGCGCAAGACGTACGGCCAGGTGTCCGACGGCATGATCTGCTCGGTCGCCGAACTCGGCATCGGCAAGGACCATTCCGGCATTCTCGTCCTCGAGGCGGGATCCGGAGAACCCGGTGACGACGCGAACGACCTGCTCGGACTCGGCGATACCGTCATCGAACTCAACATCACCCCCGACCGCGGTTACTGTTTCTCCCTGCGCGGCCTCACCCGCGAACTCGCGTGTGGTTTCGACCTCGAGTTCCTCGATCCGGCGCAAGTCCCGTCGCTGCCGTCCGATGGCGGACCGAGCTACCCGATCCGGCTCGAACCAGAAGCAGGAGCGACGCGATTCGCGGCGCGGAAGGTTACCGGTATCGACCCCACCGCGGTCACACCGTGGTGGATGCAGCGTCGCCTGCACACCGCTGGTGTCCGCCCGATCTCACCGGCTGTCGACGTCACCAACTACGTGATGCTCGAACTGGGCCAGCCCCTGCACGCGTTCGACGCCGCGACCTTGCAGGGCGAGATCGTCATCCGTCGCGCTGTCGCGGGGGAGAAGCTCACCACGCTCGACGGGGTGGAACGCGTGCTCGATCCCGAAGATGTCGTCATCGCCGACGACAGCGGTGTCATCTCCCTCGCCGGAATCATGGGTGGCGCCACCACCGAGGTCGGGGACGACACCACCGACATCCTCCTCGAGGCTGCGACCTGGGATCCGCTTGCGGTCTTTCGCGGCAACCGCAGGCACAAGCTCAGCAGCGAGGCAGGCAAACGGTTCGAGCGCACCGTCGACCCCGAGGTTGCGCTTGCGGCGCTCGACCGTGCGGCGTCGCTGCTCACCTCGATCGCGGGCGGTCGTGTCGAGTCGACACTGACCGACATCTCCGTGCCGACCGAGAGCGTTTCGATCCGGATGGATATCGACCTCCCCGACCGCACCGCCGGTGTCGGCTACGCGAACGGCACCGCCGCACGGCGACTCACACAGATCGGGTGTGCAGTCGAGGTCGGTGTCGCTGACGACGGGAAGGGCCAATTGGTCGTCGCACCTCCGTCGTGGCGTCCCGATCTGCGCCAGCCCGCGGATCTCGTCGAGGAGGTCCTTCGTCTCGAGGGACTCGAGCAGATCCCGTCTGTCGTTCCCGCCGCACCCGCGGGACGCGGACTGACTCCGAGTCAGCGTCGTCGTCGCGCGGTGGGTCGCGCGCTCGCTTCCGACGGCTACATCGAGGTACTCGCTCCGGTGTTTCTGCCTGCGGGCGTGTTCGACACGTGGGGGCTGGACGCTGAAGACCCGCGCCGCACCACCACCAAAGTCCTCAACCCGCTCGAGTCGGATCGACCCGAGTTGGCGACAACCCTGCTGCCGGGCCTGTTCGAAGTGCTTTCGCGCAACGTGTCGCGCGGTCAGCGTGACGTCGCGCTGTTCTCGATCGCGCAGGTGGTCCATCCCGGCCCCGAGACAACCTCGGTCGCGGCGCTCCCCGTCGATCGGCGCCCCACCGACGGCGAGATCGCGCTCCTGGAACGGTCCCTGCCCGAGCAACCCGTGCATATCGGCGGTGTCCTGTCCGGTTTGCGGGAGCCCGCAGGCCCCTGGGGGCCGGGCCGGGTCTCCGACGCGGCCGACGCGTTCGCAGCCGCCGAGACCGTTGCCCGGGCTGCCGGCGTGCAACTCGAGCGTCGGCAAGCGCAGTACCTGCCGTGGCACCCGGGTCGTTGCGCGGAACTGATCGTCGACGGGGTCGTCGTCGGCCACGCCGGTGAACTTCACCCGGCCGTCGTCGAACGATCCGGGCTACCCGCCCGGACGTGCGCCTTCGAGCTGAATCTCGATGCGCTGCCGATCGTGGAGTTGCTGCCCGCCCCCATCGTGTCGCCGTTCCCCGCAGTTCTCCAGGACGTCGCGGTCGTGGTCGCCGACGAGGTGCCTGCTGCGCGAGTGGAAGCGGCTTTGCGTAGCGGTGGCGGCGAATTGCTCGAGGACATCCGGTTGTTCGATGTCTTCACGGGCTCCCAAGTGGGCGACGGACGCAAGTCACTGGCCTTCGCACTGCGGTTCCGTGCGTACGACCGCACCCTCACCGAGGATGAGGCGAGCGCGGCTCGTGACGCTGCTGTCGCTGCTGCGTCGGCCGCGGTAGGAGCGGAACTTCGCGGCTGACGCGGCAGTGGCGATTCGCGGCTGACGCGGCAGCGGCGAGCGGGTGCGCGACGTAGCCTGAGGAGATGAGCACGCACGAATCGTCTCCCGGGCGCGTACCGGATCCCGACAATCCGGAGGAACCAGTACCGGACGTGACACCGGCGGGGCCCGAGACGCCGTCGGTGCCCGATGTGCCGCCCGGCCCATCGATACCCGACGTTCCACCTCTCGATCCGGAACCGTCGCCCGATCCCGACATCACACCGAGCGGGACACGAGCGCCGACGATCGAGGAGGTGACCGGGTACACCGAGGGCGGGGTACCGACGTTCGACTCGGTACGCGACAAGATCGAGCGGCGAGTCGGTACAGCGACCGGAATGGAGGAGCTGGCCCACGAGAGTGCCGCCGGACGGAGCCTCGAGGAGAAATACGAGGAGCGCAAGAAGGCCGCAGCCGACCGATTGGACGAGATCCGGCAGTCGATGAAGAAGACCTGACCGGGGAAAGCCCGGTATGACAACCCAGTGATGAAATAATTTGCATGAGCGTGCATAATCAATCGTATGGGTAACTCACCGGCATTCACAGCGACACCGCAGTCGCCACTCCGGGTCGCAGTAGCGGGCGCCAGCGGCTATGCGGGTGGCGAGGTTCTGCGCCTGCTGCTCACGCACCCCGCCTACCTGGACGGATCTCTGGTCATCGGCGCGCTGACCGCGGGTGGCAACGCGGGCGCCGCCCTGCGCGAGTTCCATCCGCACCTGCACCCGCTCGCGGAGCGAGTGCTGGCGCCGACCGACCTCGACTCGCTTGCCGGCCACGACGTCGTCTTCCTCGGCCTGCCGCACGGCCATTCCGCCGCCCTTGCCGAACAGCTCCCGGATACCACTGTCGTGATTGACTGCGGCGCAGACTTCCGGCTCGAGAGCGCCGACGATTGGCAGCGCTGGTACGGAACCGACCATGCCGGCACGTGGCCCTACGGACTTCCGGAACTCACCGGAAAGCGGGAGCAGCTCACCGGTGCCACCCGCATTGCGGTCCCCGGCTGCTACCCGACGTCCGCGACACTCGCGCTGGCCCCGGCCGTCGCGGCAGGCCTCGTCGAGCCGGCCGTCCAAATCGTCGCGGTCTCCGGAACCTCCGGCGCAGGTAAGTCCCCGCGGGTCGACCTGCTCGGTTCCGAAGTGATGGGCTCGGCGCGCGCCTACGGCGTCGCGGGCGCACATCGGCACACACCGGAGATCAAGCAGAATCTGTCCGCGCTCGCAGGCACACCGGTGACGGTCTCGTTCACCCCCGTGCTGGCCCCTATGCCGCGCGGGATCCTCGCGACGTGCACGGCACCGACCGCAGCGTCGGCTGCAGAGGTGCGCACCGTATACGAAAAGGCCTATGCCGACGAACCATTCGTGCATCTGCTTCCCGACGGCGTGCTCCCCGCGACCGGTGCAGTCGTCGGATCCAACGCCGTGCAGATCTCGGTCACCGTCGACACCGACGCCGGACTTCTCGTCGCAATCGCCGCGATCGACAATCTCACCAAGGGCACCGCAGGTGGTGCCGTCCAATCCATGAACCTCGCCGTCGGTCTACCCGAGACCGCAGGCCTGCCCACCGTGGGAGTCGCACCGTGACCGAGAGCACCGACAAGCACGCCGACCACGTCTACAGCGACGCGGTCGACACCGCCGGGGGACGACTCATCCGCACCCAGGGCGTCACCAGCCCCGCCGGATTCCGCGCCGCAGGTATCCCCGCAGGTATCAAGGTCTCCGGCAGGCCCGATCTCGCACTCGTGGTCAACGAAGGCCCCGACCTCACCGCCACCGGTGTGTTCACGGCAAACAAGGTCAAGGCCGCACCCGTCCTGTGGTCCCAGCAGGTGCTGGCCTCGCACGCACTACGCGCCGTGGTCCTCAACTCCGGTGGAGCCAACGCATGCACCGGACCCGGCGGATTCCAGGACGCCCACGCCACCGCCGAAGCCGTCGCCGAGGCGCTGAGCAACTGGGGTACCGAGACCGGCGCCGGCGAGGTCGCCGTGTGCTCGACCGGACTCATCGGCGACCGATTGCCCATGGACAAGGTCCTCTCCGGCGTCCACGACATCGTGCACGAACTTGCCGGCGGCATCTCCGGCGGAACCGACGCCGCCTACGCCATCATGACCACCGACACCGTGCCCAAGCAGGCTGCTCTGCACCACGCCGACAAGTGGAATGTGGGTGGCATGGCGAAGGGCGCGGGCATGCTGGCACCAGCGCTTGCCACCATGCTGTGCGTGGTGACCACCGATGCCGTCGCCACCGCAGACCAACTCGGCCGAGCGCTGCGCGGCGCGACCCGCATGACATTCGACCGACTCGACATCGACGGTGCCACCAGTACCAACGACACGGTCCTGCTCCTCGCATCCGGCGCCAGCGGTGTGGTCCCGACCCAGGACGAACTCGATGCTGCCGTCCTCGCCGTATGTGACGACCTGGCAGCGCAGATGATGGCCGACGCCGAAGGCGTCACCAAGCGCGTCACCGTCACGGTGCGCGGTGCCGCCTCCGAGACCCATGCCCTGATCGGCGCCCGCACGGTCGCCCGCGACAGCCTCGTCAAGACCGCGCTTTTCGGCTCCGATCCCAACTGGGGCCGTGTCCTCGCTGCGATCGGCATCGCCCCCATCGAACTCGACCCCGACAAGATCTCGGTGACGTTCAACGGAAGCCCGGTGTGCATCGACGGCGTCGGCGCTCCCGGCGCCCGTGAGGTGGACCTGTCCGGCATCGACATCGCGTTGGAGATCGACCTAGGTGTCGGCGAGGCCGAGGCCTCCATCCGCACCACCGACCTCTCGCACGCCTACGTGGAAGAGAACTCGGCCTACTCGTCCTGATCGAGCGGCCCCCAGATCACCGGTCGATACAGGAGACCCCATGACAGACGACCTCATCGCGAGCCTGACCTCGCACCAGAAGGCGTTCGTACTCGCCGAAGCTCTGCCGTGGCTGCAGAAATTCCGCGACAAGATCGTCGTCGTCAAATACGGCGGCAACGCCATGACCGACGATGCCCTCAAAGTTGCGTTCGCCGCCGACATGGCGTTCCTGCGCACCGTCGGCATCCACCCGGTGGTGGTGCACGGCGGAGGCCCGCAGATCAACACCATGCTGAAGCGGCTGGGCATGGAAGGCGAGTTCCGCGGCGGTTTCCGCGTGACCACCCCCGACGTCATGGATGTCGTACGCATGGTGCTGTTCGGGCAGGTCGGCCGCGAACTCGTCGGCCTGATCAACAGCCACGGACCCTACGCGGTCGGGATCTCCGGTGAGGACGCGCAGCTGTTCACCGCGACCCGGCGCACCGTCGTCGTCGACGGAACCGACACCGACATCGGGCTCGTGGGCGACGTCACCACCGTCGACCCCGCGGCCGTGCTCGACCTCATCGCGGCAGGTCGCATCCCCGTGGTGTCGACCATCGCTCCCGACGCGGACGGCGTCGTGCACAACATCAACGCCGACACCGCGGCCGCAGCCCTCGCCGAAGCGCTCGGCGCGGAGAAACTCGTCGTCCTCACCGACGTCGAAGGTCTCTACACCGACTGGCCGGACCGAAGCTCGCTCACCTCGTCGATCGACACCGCCGCACTCGAGGTGCTCCTGCCGTCCCTCGACTCCGGCATGGTCCCGAAAATGGAGGCGTGCCTGCGCGCCGTGCAGGGCGGAGTGCCCAGCGCGCACGTCATCGACGGGCGCCAGCCCCACTCCGTTCTGCTCGAACTGTTCACCGAAGAAGGTATCGGCACCATGGTGGTGCCTGCCCACGACCAGGAAGGCGCCGCATGACCGGCACGTCCGAGCTCCAGCAGCGCTGGGCCGGCTCACTCATGAACAACTACGGGGTGCCGAAGGTCGCGCTCGTCGCGGGCGACGGCGCCGTCCTCACCGACGCCGACGGTAAGCAGTACCTCGATCTGCTCGGCGGCATCGCCGTCAACAGCCTCGGTCACCGGCACCCCGCCGTCATCGATGCCGTCACCGCGCAATTGGGCCAACTCGGGCACGTGTCGAACTTGTATGCGTCGCAGCCGGTCCTCGACCTTGCCGAGCAACTCCTCGGTCTCTGGGGTCACCCGGGTCGCGCGTTCTTCTGCAACTCCGGCACCGAAGCCAACGAGGCCGCGTTCAAGATCGCGCGGCTCACCGGTCGCCCCAAGATCATCGCCGCAGAGAAGGCGTTCCACGGCCGTACCATGGGGGCCCTCGCACTCACCGGTCAACCGGACAAGCGCGCCCCGTTCGAACCGATGCCCGCCGGTGTCGAATTCGTCCCTTACGGCGACCTCGACGCACTCACCGCTGCGATCGACGACACCACCGCCGCAGTGTTCCTCGAACCGATCATGGGCGAGTCCGGTGTCGTCGTACCGCCCGAGGGATACCTGGCAGGCGCTCGTCGCCTCACCTCCGAACACGGCGCGCTGCTCGTGCTCGACGAGGTGCAGACCGGCATCGCCCGCACCGGCACCTTCTTCGCACACCAGGCGGCAGGAATCGTCCCGGATGTGATGACCCTTGCCAAGGGGCTCGGCGGAGGCCTGCCCATCGGCGCGGTCCTCGCAACCGGGCCCGCCGCCGACCTACTGACGCCCGGCAAGCACGGCACCACCTTCGGCGGCAACCCGGTGTGCGCCGCCGCCGCGCTCGCCGTGCTGCGCACCATCGACGAGCAGAATCTGCTCGACCACGTGGATTCGGTGGGCAAGACACTCTCCGCCGGAATCGAAGAACTCGGCCATCCGCTCGTGGATCACGTGCGCGGTTCGGGGCTACTCCTCGGCATCGTGCTCACCGACACCAAGGCCGGTGCCGTCGAAACTGCCGCGCGCGACGCGGGATTCCTGGTCAATGCGGCCGCATCCGACGTGATTCGTCTCGCGCCACCGCTCATCCTCACCCAGGAACAGGCGGCCGGATTCGTCACCGCACTGCCAGGCATCCTCGACACCGCATCCCAGGAAGGGGGCCGGTGACCATGGTCAGGCATTTCCTCCGCGACGACGATCTCACTCCTGCCGAACAGAACGAGGTCCTCGAACTCGCCGCCGAGTTGAAGAAGAACCCGCTCTCACGTCGTCCCCTCGAAGGCCCGTACAGCGTCGCCGTCCTGTTCGACAAGACGTCCACCCGGACCCGCTTCTCCTTCGACGCGGGCATTGCACAACTCGGCGGACATGCGATCGTCGTCGACACCGGCGCCACCCAGATCGGGAAGGGCGAGACGCTGGAGGACACCGCCCGCATGTTCTCCCGCTTCACGAAGGCGGTGGTGTGGCGCACATACGGTCAGGACCGTGTCGAGACGCTCGCGGCCCACTCCGAGGTGCCCGTGGTCAACGCCCTCACCGACACCTTCCACCCCTGCCAGGTCCTGGCCGATCTACAGACCATTCGAGAGAACAAGGGCAGTACCGCAGGTCTGACGATGACGTACTTCGGTGACGGTGCGAACAATATGGCGCACTCGTTGATGCTCGGCGGCGTCACTGCAGGCATGCACGTCGTCATTGCCACCCCGGGCCGGTTCGCACCCGATCCGGCGGTCGTCGAGGCCACCCGCGCCCGCGCCGAGCAGACCGGCGGAAGCGTCACGGTCACCGATGACCCACGGGCGGCAGCTGAGGGCGCCGACGTCCTCGTCACCGACACCTGGGTGTCCATGGGGCAGGAGAACGACGGCCTCGACCGCGAGGCGGTGTTTCGGCCGTTCCAATTGAACGACGAGATCGTGGCACTGTCGAAATCCGATTCGATCGTGTTGCACTGCCTTCCCGCTTACCGCGGCAAAGAGATCACAGCCGAAGTCATCGATGGTCCCCGCGCGGTCGTGTGGGACGAAGCGGAGAACCGTCTGCACGCGCAGAAAGCGCTGCTCGTGTGGCTGCTCGAACAGAGCCGGAGCTGACGATGAGCACCGCGCCCGACCGAGACGACATTGCGGTGAGCGCTCCGACCCGGGCCGCCCGGCAAGCACGCATCATCGCGCTGTTGGCCACCCGCGCGGTGCGCAGTCACACCGAGCTCGCGGCCATGCTTGCCGACAACGGCATCGAAGTCTCGACCGCCACGCTCTCCCGCGATCTCGAGGAACTCGGAGCCGTCAAGCTCCGGGCGGCCGACGGGGGAGCGGGCGTGTATGTCGTCCCCGAGGACGGAAGTCCGGTCCGCGGCGTCACGGGTGGCACCGACCGACTGTCGAAACTTCTCGGCGAACTGCTCGTGTCGACCGACTCGAGCGGCAACATCGCGGTGCTTCGTACCCCGCCCGGAGCAGCGCACTATCTGGCCAGTGCACTCGATCGTGCATCATTACCGGAAGTGGTCGGCACGATCGCGGGTGACGACACCATCGCGGTGATTGCCCGGGAACCGAACACCGGAGCCGACCTGGCTGCGAAAATCGAATCACTCGCCTGACCTACCACTGATCGACAGACATCAAAGATAAGAAGGAGCACAATCACCATGGCCGATCGCGTCGTACTCGCCTACTCGGGCGGGCTGGACACCTCCGTTGCCATCAGCTGGATCGGCAAGGAGACCGGCAAGGAGGTCGTCGCCGTCGCCATCGATCTCGGCCAGGGCGGCGAGGACATGGAGGTCGTGCGTCAGCGCGCCCTCGACTGCGGTGCCGTGGAATCCGTGGTCGTCGATGCCAAGGACGAGTTCGCCACCGAGTACTGCCTGCCGACCGTGCAGGCCAATGCTCTGTACATGGACCGCTACCCGCTGGTGTCCGCGATCAGCCGCCCGCTGATCGTCAAGCACATCGTGCAGGCTGCACGGGAGCACGGCGGCACCATCGTGTCGCACGGCTGCACCGGCAAGGGCAACGACCAGGTTCGCTTCGAGGTCGGTTTCGGTGCCCTCGCTCCCGACCTGCAGGTCATCGCCCCGGTCCGCGACTACGCCTGGACCCGCGAGAAGGCCATCGCATTCGCCGGTGAGCACGGTCTGCCGATCAACGTGACGAAGAAGTCTCCGTTCTCTATCGATCAGAACGTGTGGGGTCGCGCTGTCGAGACCGGCTTCCTCGAAGACCTGTGGAACGCTCCGACCAAGGACGTCTACGACTACACCGAAGACCCGACCCTCAATTGGCAGGCGCCCGACGAGGTCATCATCAGCTTCGAAGCGGGACGTCCCGTCGCCATCGACGGCAAGCACGTCACCACGCTCGAAGCGATCCAGCAGCTCAACAAGCGTGCCGGCGCCCAGGGGGTGGGCCGACTCGACATGGTCGAGGACCGTCTCGTCGGCATCAAGAGCCGTGAGATCTACGAGGCTCCCGGCGCGATCGCGTTGATCACGGCTCATCAGGAGCTCGAGCACGTCACTCTCGAACGCGAACTCGGCCGCTACAAGCGTCGCGTCGAAGAGCGGTGGAGCGAGCTCGTCTACGACGGCCTGTGGTTCTCCCCGCTCAAGTACGCGCTCGACGCATTTGTCGAGAAGACACAGGAACGCGTCACCGGCGACATCCGCATGGTCATGCACGGCGGTCATATCTCGGTCAACGGTCGCCGCAGCCCCGAGTCGCTGTACGACTTCAACCTCGCCACCTACGACGAGGGGGACAGCTTCGATCAGTCGAACGCCAAGGGCTTCGTGCAGATCCACGGCCTCTCCTCGAAGGTCGCGGCCAAGCGCGATCTGGGCTTGTAACAATGACCCAGGCTCACGGCACCAACGAAGGTGCCCTGTGGGGCGGTCGGTTCGAATCGGGACCGGCCGCCGCCATGGCGGCTCTGAGCAAGTCCACGCACTTCGACTGGGTGCTTGCCCCGTACGACGTGCGCGCCTCGCAGGCCCACGCGAAGGTCCTGCACCGTGCGGGACTACTGACCGAGTCCGATCTGGCGACGATGCTCGACGGACTCGAACAACTCGCCACGGACGTCGCCTCAGGGGCGTTCACGCCGGCAGAATCCGACGAGGACGTCCACGGTGCGCTCGAACGCGGACTCATCGAGCGCGTCGGTCCCGAGATCGGTGGGCGGCTGCGGGCGGGACGGTCGCGAAACGATCAGGTCGCCACGTTGTTCCGTATGTGGCTCCGAGACGCGGCCCGGCGAATCGGTGACGGAGTTCTCGACGTCGTCGAGGCGATCGCCGGGCAGGCTGCGGCGCATCCGGACGCAATCATGCCGGGCAAGACGCACCTGCAGGCCGCGCAGCCTGTGCTCCTCGCACACCACCTGCTCGCGCACGCGCATCCGCTGCTGCGAGACGTCGACCGCCTGCGCGATTTCGACAAGCGCGCGGCCGTGTCGCCGTACGGGTCGGGTGCGCTGGCGGGGTCGTCGCTGGGGCTGGATCCGGACGCGATCGCCGAAGATCTGGGATTCGCCTCCGCTGCGAACAACTCGATCGACGCGACCAGTTCGCGCGACTTCGCGGCCGAGGCCGCGTTCGTGTTCGCGCAGATCGCGGTCGACCTGTCGCGGATGGCGGAAGAGGTGATCCTATGGAGCACACCCGAATTCCGGTACGTCACACTCGCCGATGCGTGGTCGACAGGGTCGTCGATCATGCCGCAGAAGAAGAACCCCGATGTGTCCGAGCTCACGCGCGGAAAAGCCGGGCGCCTGATCGGCAACCTCACCGGCCTGCTGGCCACGCTCAAGGCACAACCGCTCGCCTACAACCGAGATCTCCAAGAAGACAAGGAACCGGTCTTCGATTCGGTCGCGCAGCTCGAGTTGTTGTTGCCCGCCATCACGGGGCTGATCGCGACACTGACGTTCCACACCGACCGCATGGCAGAACTCGCGCCGGCCGGTTTCACTCTCGCCACCGACATCGCCGAGTGGATGGTCCGGCAGGGTGTGCCCTTCCGGGTCGCACACGAAGCGGCCGGGGCGTGCGTACGTGTCGCAGAAGCACGCGGGGTCGGACTCGCTGACCTCACCGACGACGAGCTCGCTGCGGTCGATCCCGCCCTCACTCCTGCTGTTCGTGAAGTGCTCACGGTCGAGGGATCGGTGGCCTCGAGGAATGCGCGCGGTGGCACGGCAGGTGTCCGCGTCGCCGAGCAACTCGACGATGTCCGGGCCGAAACGCAGAGCCTGCGCTCGTGGGTGCGCGCCTGACCGGGTAGAGCTCGAACACGACCGTTGCCATCGAGCGACACTTCGTCGGGCGCCACCGACAGGGGCAGGCCGTGTGGCACTCTGAGACCGTGAACCGGGACGTCGGACGCCAGGTGGAGGGGGCGGTAGGTGGAACTCAGTGGTGACGCGGTGATCGGGTCCCTGCGGCGCATCATTGCCACGGCACAGAACGGTCTCGAGGTGGTGCGTTTCGGCGGCCTGGAATCGGGGGCAGCGCCGTCTCCGTTCCAGGTCGTCGTGCGTACCCCGATGTACCGGCTCCGTCGGTACTTTCCCGAAGCCGATACCGCTCGCTCGGGAATTCCGATCGTGCTCGTGCCGCCGATGATGATGGCGGCCGATGTATACGACGTCACCCCCGACACGGGTGCTGTCGGTATGCTGCAATCGCTGGGACTGGACCCGTGGGTGGTCGATTTCGGGTCGCCCGACCAAGAAGAAGGCGGGTGGGGACGCACGCTGACCGATCACATCGTGGCCCTCGACGACATCATCGATCGGGTCCACGAATACACGGGTCGTGACGTCCACCTGTCCGGATACTCGCAGGGCGGGATGTTCTGTTATCAGACTGCGGCATACCGGCGGAGCCGCAACATCGCGAGCCTCGTGACCTTCGGCAGCCCCGTCGACACCCTGGCAGCGCTCCCATTCGGCATTCCCGATGCCCTCGCGGTCAGATCCGCGGACTTCCTGGCCGACCACGTGTTCAACCGGCTTGCGATCTCGGGCTGGATGGCGCGCACCGGCTTCCAGTTCCTCGATCCCGTCAAGACCGTGCGCTCACGCATCGACTTCCTCATGCAGTTGCACGACCGTGAGGCACTACTGCCGCGTGAACCGCAGCGCAGGTTCCTCGATACGGAAGGCTGGGTGGCATGGTCGGGCCCGGCCGTCGCCGAACTGCTGCGACAGTTCATCGCGCACAACCGGATGATGAGCGGCGGGTTCGTGATCAACGACCGCGCGGTCAGCCTCGCGGAAATCACCTGCCCGATCCTCGCTTTCGTCGGTGAGGTCGACGACATCGGCCAGCCGCTCGCGGTTCGCGGCATCCGCAAGGCCGCGCCCCGCGCCGACGTGTACGAGTATTCGCTGCGCGCGGGTCATTTCGGTCTTGTCGTGGGATCGGCTGCTGCACAACAGACGTGGCCTGCCGTGAGCGAATGGGTGCACTGGCGTGACGGCCACGGAGACCGGCCCGTCGGAGTGGTTCCGATGGAAACACCGGATCCGCACGGAGAAGACGAGACCGGTGTGACAATCGGTAGTCGCATCACCCATACCGCCACGACGATCGCCGAGGTCGGTACCGAACTCGTCGAAGGCGTCGCAGACATTGCCGTCGGCGCTGTGCGGGGTGTCCGCGAATTGTCGGGGGAAGCGGTACGGGCCCTGCCCCGGCTTGCTCGGTTGCGGCAACTCGAATCACACACTCGGGTCTCTGTCGGGGGACTGCTGGCTGAACAGGGCCGTAAGGCCGCTCAACGCGAGTGCTTCATCTACGACGACCGCGTCTACACGTACGCGGTCGTCAACGCTCGAATCGACACCATCGTCCTCGGCCTCGTCAGTTGTCGAATTCGCCCCGCCATGCACGTCGGCGTCCTGATGGGAACTCGTCCCAGCGCGATGGCGGCTGTTGCTGCGGTGTCGCGGCTCGGCGGGGTGTCGGTGATGCTGGCCCCGGGCCCGGACCTCGCCGAGTCCATCAGGCTCGGCGCCGTCGAGAAGGTCATCACCGATCCGGAGAACCTCGACCGCGCCGCCTCCACCGGTCTGCCCGTGTTGGTTCTCGGCGGTGGCGACGTTCGCGACCTGGATGTTCCGAACGGTGCCGACGTCGTCGATCTCGAACGGCTCGACGTGTCGGCCGTGGAGCTGCCGGGCTGGTACGTGCCGAACCCGGGGCTCGCTCGCGAACTGGCATTCATCTTGTTCACCGGTAGCGGCGACGCACTCGAGATGAAGCGGATCACGAATCACCGATGGGCGTTGTCGGCCTTCGGCACTGCGACCGCGGCGGCCCTCGACCGCGGCGATACCATGTATTGCCTTGCGCCTCTGTATCATTCGTCGGGCCTGCTGGTCGGGCTCGGGGGAGCTCTCGCAGGGGGCGCCCGAATCGCGCTGTCGCGGGAATTGGACCCGGCGCGGTTCCGCGAGGAAATCCACCGCTACGGGGTGACGGTGGTGACCTACACCTGGTCGATGCTCCACACTGTCCTCGACAGCTCCTCCTGGCATTCCGACGATATCCACCCCATCCGATTGTTCCTCGGGTCCGGTATGACACCGGGCCTGTGGCGGCGCACCCTGGAGCGATTCGCGCCGGCGCGGGTCCTCGAGTTCTACGCGTCAACCGAGGGCGACATCGTGCTGGCGAATGTGTCCGGGACCAAGATCGGTTCGAAGGGGCGTCCTTTGCCGGGCAGCGCCGAGGTCCGATTGGCTGCCTACGACCCGATTGCCGGACGGCTCGTCGAAGGCGACCGCGGGTTCGTCCGTGAATGTGACCCCGATGAAGTCGGGTTGCTGCTCGGCAGGCGGGGCCACTCGGCGGAGAGCCTCACCGCAGTGATGCGCGGTGTGTTCGAGGCGGGCGACAGTTGGGTCCCCACCGACAATCTGTTCCGGCGCGATGCCGACGGGGACTTCTGGCTCCTCGACAACAAGCGCTCGGTCATCGTGACACCGCGCGGCCCGGTCTACGCGCAACCGATCGTCGATGTTCTCGGTAGTCTCCCGCGCGTCGACCTTGCAGTCGCGTACGGAGTGTCCGTCGGTCATGCCGACATCGCAGTGGCGGCAATCACCCTTCGCGAGAATCGGGCGCCGACCGCGTCCGAGATCACAGTGGCCCTCGACGCCCTGCCGGTCGACGAGCGACCGGATCTGGTTCACGTGGTCGCCGAGATCGCTCTCGGACCGTCGTATCGCCCGGTCAGCGAGGCTCTGCGTGCACGAGGGCTACCTGCTCCCAGCGTCCGGTCCTGGTACGCCGACCCGGCGACGGGGGCGTACCGACGGTTCACCAAGGCGGTATGGACGAAGTGGACGTCGGGCACGGACCGCTCCGGCCCGGTTGCGCGGTAGCCTGAGCGCGTTCACCACCCACCGTCGAGAGGACCTCCGTGGCCGTCGATCCCGCACTGTTGAGCATCCTGGCCTGCCCGCAGGACAAGGGTCCGCTTCTACTCGTCGACGACACGGTGCTCTACAACCCGAGACTGCGTCGCGCTTATCCCATCGAGAACGGAATTCCGGTTCTGCTCGTCGACGACGCACGTGACGTCTCCGACGCCGAGCACGAGGATTTCGTCGCGCGCGGTGTCGCCGGATGGGTGGCGAGCTGAGCTCGGACCGCCTCTCGACGCTCGATCCGATTGCTGCAGCGCGCGCCCTGCTGGCTGCTCACATCAGAGTTGGCGAGGTGACACTGCGTGTTACCGAGGTCGAGGCCTACGGCGGACCCGAGGACGGTCCGTGGCCGGATCCGGCCGCGCATTCGTATCGGGGCCCGACCGGTCGCAATCGGGTCATGTTCGGTCCTGCCGGTCACCTGTACGTCTATCGGAGTTACGGAATCCATCACTGCGCGAACATCTCGATCGGTGCCCCCGGCGTGGCGTCCGCGGTGCTGTTGCGCGGTGCCGAAGTGATCACCGGTGAAGCAGCAGTACGGACCCGGCGGACTCCCGGCACCCCGGTGGGAAATCTTGCGCGGGGTCCGGGAAATCTCGCGCAAGCACTCGGGCTGACCCTCGAGGACAATGGTCTGGATGTATTCGCGCCCGGTGCGCGGGTATCCGTCACCCTCGCCGAAGTGGTGACACACGTGGAGGCGGGGCCGAGAGTGGGAATCAGTGTCGCTGCCGACCGGCCGTGGCGGTTCTGGATCCGTGGTGGGATCGGTGTCTCCGCATACCGAAGGAGCCCACGCGCTCCGATCCTCTGAGTCGTAGTGGGATGATCGAACGGTGACTGAGCAAATTCTGGACGAACTGACCTGGCGCGGGCTCATTGCCCAATCGACCGATCTCGACGCACTTCGACGGGACCTCGATGCAGGTCCGGTCACGCTCTATGCCGGATTCGATCCCACCGGGCCGAGCCTGCATGCAGGTCACCTCGTGCCGCTCCTCGCACTCAAGCGTTTCCAGCGAGCCGGCCATCGGCCGATCGTGCTCGCCGGTGGTGCGACCGGCATGATCGGCGACCCACGTGACGTGGGGGAGCGCACCATGCAGTCCGCCGATACAGTCGCCGATTGGTCTGATCGCATCCGCGGACAACTCGAACGGTTCGTCGATTTCGGGGATCCGGACACCGGCGCGGTAGTGGTGAACAATCTCGACTGGACCGGTCAGCTCAGTGTCGTCGATTTCCTGCGTGATGTCGGTAAACACTTCTCCGTCAATGTCATGCTCGCGCGCGACACGGTCAAGCGTCGCCTCGAGGGCGACGGAATCTCGTACACGGAGTTCAGCTACATGCTGCTCCAGGCCAACGACTACGTCGAGCTTCGCCGCAAACACGGGTGCGTGCTCCAGGTCGGCGGCTCCGATCAGTGGGGCAACATCATCGCGGGCGTCGAACTGAACCGGCGCACCGACGGAGTCTCGGTGCATGCCTTGACCGTTCCGCTCGTGACCTCATCGGACGGCAAGAAGTTCGGAAAATCGACCGGCGGTGGAAGCCTGTGGCTCGACCCCGAGATGACGAGCCCGTACGCGTGGTACCAGTACTTCGTCAACGCGGCAGACGCCGACGTCATGAAGTACCTGCAATGGTTCACATTCCTCTCGCAGGAGGAACTGGCCGAGCTCGCGACCGCGACCGCTGAACGCCCCCACGCACGCGAGGCCCAGAAGCGTCTCGCAGCAGAGATGACGACCCTCGTCCACGGTGAAGCGAACACTCGCGCGGTCGAACACGCCAGCCGCGCATTGTTCGGGCGTGGTGAACTCGCGGAGCTCGACGAGGGGACGCTGGCTGCCGCGTTGACAGAGGCTTCGGTCGCCGAAGTCCGGGCCGGCGATCCCGACACCATCGTCGACCTCCTGGTCGCAACGGGACTGTGTGAGAGCAAGGGAGCGGCTCGACGGACAGTCAAGGAGGGCGGTGCGTCGGTCAACAACGTCCGCGTCTCCAGCGAGGACTGGACGCCGTCGGACAACGATCTGCTCCACGGCGAGTGGATGGTCGTACGTCGCGGCAAACGGAACTTCGCCGGTGTGCGTGTCGTGAAGAACTGACAACGTAGCAGCGCCACCGCTCGCAGGCCGTCTACCAGGCGATTTGACGCTCTGTTAGCGGTGGCGTAACTTTGTCGTTGTTCGAGCGACAGGGACACCAACCCGAACCGACAGGGTCGGGGATATGGTAGTGTTCAAGTCCGCAAGAGCGATCACGGTCAGAAGCGAACGAGGGTTTGCGCCCCGGATGTTGGCTGTGATAGGTTGGAACGGTTGCCCCGGAGCTGGTCGAAGAAAATTCGAACAGTGATGGTGTGCGCGTGTTCTTTGAGAACTCAACAGTGTGCCGATGAATGTCAGTGCCAAATTTTTTTGGTGCGATCACCGAAATTGTTTCGGTGATCGAATTGTGCTGACTATCACATTCTTCCGTCTGTGGTGGTCAGTGTTTTGCTAGTTTGAGTTTTTTTTGCTAGTGATTTGGCTCTTTTGTCTTTGACTGATTGACTCTTTCGGGAGTGAAATCAAGAGTCTTTAACGGAGAGTTTGATCCTGGCTCAGGACGAACGCTGGCGGCGTGCTTAACACATGCAAGTCGAACGATGAAGCCCAGCTTGCTG
>NZ_JALKAI010000007.1:0-190061 GCF_023015605.1 Rhodococcus sp. F64268 | reverse complement strand
CACTAATCCACCCAGCAAGCTGGGCTTCATCGTTCGACTTGCATGTGTTAAGCACGCCGCCAGCGTTCGTCCTGAGCCAGGATCAAACTCTCCGTTAAAGACTCTTGATTTCACTCCCGAAAGAGTCAATCAGTCAAAGACATCGAGCCAAATCACTAGCAAAAAAACTCAAACTAGCAAAACACTGACCACCACAGACGGAAGAATGTGATAGTCAGCACAATTCGATTACCGAAACAATTTCGGTGATCGCACCAAAAATATTTGGCACTGACATTCATCGGCACACTGTTGAGTTCTCAAAGAACACGCACACACCGTTGATCTCGGACGATTGTCCGCTCTCTCGGGGGTTACTTGCTCGTTCTCGCAACCACTTTCGGAAGTGGTGCGGCCTCCAACCTTACCAGAAGATTGACGGCCGGTGAAACTTTCAGGCGCCTTCGTCCAACCTCGTTGTCCCTGACCTTGCGGTCCGGGTCGGTGTCCGTGTCGCTCTGACCTGGGATAAGTTACGCGACTGTGAACGGACTGCCAAACCCGCTGGTAGAACGGTTTCCATCCGGCATTCACCCAGGTCACGCTCCCGATACCGGCCCGTCCGCGAACAGTTCGGCCTTGGTGACGCGCAGCACAGCACTGCAGGACGTCCCGCCGAAGGATGCCAACGCTCGACGAACAACCCGATATCGCAGGGGATTTCGATGTTCAACGGACGTGGCGCACCTTCAAAGCCGCGGGTTTCATCGCGCATGATGTGGATACCGGCAGCGCCGTATACCTTGGACGCACAGATGTCGGTGGGACCGTTGGGCGATCAGGTGTTCGCCGACCGTCACCTTCCAAGGTCAGAAGGTTTCCCCGTTCGAGGGGACGGAGTGGATGTCAGTCCTCGCTACCGACACGCTCGATGCTTCCTCCGAGCTCGCTCAGGATCTCCACGAACCTCGGATACCCGCGATCTATGTGATAGACGTCGTGGACCTCGGTCACGCCATCGGCGCACAGACCCGCGAGGACGAGTCCCGCTCCGGCACGGATGTCCGATGCCCACACGGGGGCGCTCGACAGTTCTTCGACGCCCCGTACGACAGCGTGGTGTCCGTCGGTACGCGCGTCTGCACCGAGGCGGATCATCTCCTCGACAAATCGGAAGCGCGCTTCGAAGACGTTCTCGGTGATCATCGACGTTCCGTCGGCGACCGCGGCCAGTCCGATCGCCATCGGCTGAAGGTCGGTCGGAAACCCCGGGTACGGCAGCGTCGCGAAGTTGACCGCGCGAGGCCGGTCGTTCTGGACCACGTGGAACCCGTCCATGTGCGGTGTCACCTCCGCACCTGCACCCCGAAGTTTCTCGAGGACCAATGCGAGATGCTTCGGGTTCACTCCGCGCACGACCATGTCGCCCCGGGTCATGACTGCGGCGATTCCCCATGTGGCCGCCACGATACGATCGCCGATGCACCGATGCGTAGCGGGCTGAAGCGAAGGCACACCCACGATATGAAGCGTCGTGCTTCCGGCGCCGGTGATTCGTGCACCCATCTGGACCAGCATCGTGCACAGATCGACAATCTCGGGTTCACGAGCTGCATTGTCGATCGTGGTCTCTCCCTTGGCCAGAACAGCAGCCATGAGGATGTTCTCGGTCGCGCCGACAGACGGGAACGCCAACCGGATCGCAGCGCCGCGCAGATCCTCGGCCTCGGCCACCACACATCCGTGCTCGATCGAGCTTTGTGCACCGAGGAGCCGAAGCCCTGTCTGGTGCATATCGAGTGGACGGGAGCCGATCGCGTCGCCACCGGGCAGTGCCACTACCGCGCGTCTGCACCGCGCGACCAACGGACCGAGTACGCACACGGAGGCGCGGAACTGCCGAACCGCAGCGAAGTCAGCGTGGTATTCGGGTTGCGCAGGCGTCGTGATGCGAACTTCGTCGCCCTCGAGCACCACCTCGCAGCCGAGTCCGCGCAGCACATCGGCCATCAGGGGGACGTCGAGGATGTCCGGGCAATTCGTGATCGTGCTGGTGCCCTCGGCCAGAAGGGCCGCTGCCATCAGTTTGAGCACACTGTTCTTGGCACCGCCGACACGGACGTCACCGACCAGCCGGCTACCGCCGGTCACAAGAAAGCGTTCACTCACAACGACACAGCGTAACCAGGTCTCTCCGACTGCATCGGAGCCGGTACCGTGGCGGCCATGGCTGTCCACCTCACAAGGATCTACACCCGCACCGGCGACGACGGAACTACGGGCCTCAGCGACTTCTCCCGAGTGTCGAAGAACGACGCACGATTGGTCGCGTATGCCGACTGCGACGAGACCAATGCGGCTTTGGGTGTCGCGCTCGCACTCGGCTCCGTTCCGGACCGTGTGGTCCCGGTGATCCAGCAGATCCAGAATGATCTGTTCGACGCAGGCGCCGATCTGTCCACTCCGGTCGTCGAGGACCCGAAGTATCCGCCGCTGCGGATCACACAGGAGTACATCGACCGGCTCGAACGCTGGTGCGACGAATTCAACGAGGAGCTCGAACCGCTGAATTCGTTCATTCTTCCCGGGGGCACTGCAGCTGCAGCGCTACTGCACACGGCACGCACCGTGGCACGCCGCGCGGAACGAGCAGCGTGGGCTGCGGTCGACGCCGCACCGGACACCACGAGTGTTCTCCCCGCGAAGTACCTCAACCGGTTGTCCGACCTTTTGTTCATTCTCAGCCGGATCACCAATCCGGATGGTGACGTGCTCTGGAAGCCCGGCGCGGGAGCCTAGGGGCAGGCTCACCCGAGGCGGCGGCGCTGCGAACGTTCGTCCGGCCTGGACTCGAGCCAGGACAGGAACGCCGTGCGTGCGCCGCTGTCGAGTGCCACCTCGAAACTGCTGTCATTGTCGACGATGTCGAGAATGACGATGTCGTCGGTCATGATGTCGAATTCGCTGCCCTCAGGAGAACGTCGGGACCGCACATCGATGCCCTGGCGACTCATTCGCGAATCCGGGCCCGGCTTGATGCTCGAAAGCTTGTAGAAGACGAGTGTGTTGTCGCCGTAGCGGATGATCCCGTGTCTCCAACCGGAACCACTGCTGCGTGGCATGACACGCACGATCGCGGCGGTACCACCGCGACGCAACTTGATGAAGCGAAAAAGAAGAGCCGCGACGGCAGCCGCGAGCAGCAACACCAGGATGATGAGAACGATCATTCCTACTGACACTGCTCGTCGGCTCCGTCGCGGCTTTCCCTGTTTGTCTTGCTCAGGCTCGCTCGACGGCGCGCAAGCGCCCCTTGGCCACCGCGATCTCGGCGTCGTCCTGGCTCTCTGCCAGAACGGCCTTGGCCGCTTCGACGTCGATGGTCTCCACCAGATCTGCGGATTCCGCCAGCACGGTAACCGTTGTCGCGGTCACCGAAAGGAACCCACCGTGCACCGCGAGGACGATACGCTCGCCGTCCGCGGTCTTGATGGACACGACGCCACCTTCGACGAGCTGGCCGAGGACCGGCTCGTGACCGGCCATCACGCCGATCTCACCTTCGGTGGTCTGGGCGGTGACCAGCGTCGCCGTCCCGGACCACAGGCGCTCCTCGACAGCGACGACGTCCACGGTCATTTCAGCCATCGCGGCCTACTTCCCGGCGATCTTCTTGGCTGCGGCCTCGACGTCGTCGAGTCCACCGCAGCTGTTGAACGCCTGCTCGGGCAGGTGATCGAACTCGCCCTTGCAGACGCGGTCGAACGCCTCGATGGTGTCGGCCAGCGGCACGACCGAACCCGGCTGGCCGGTGAACTTCTCAGCGACGATGAAGTTCTGGCCGAGGAACTTCTGAAGACGACGTGCACGGTTGACCGTGACCTTGTCCTCTTCGGAGAGCTCGTCCATACCGAGGATGGCGATGATGTCCTGCAGTTCCTTGTACTTCTGCAGGATCCGCTTGACCTCGTTGGCCACGCGGAAGTGGTCCGCCCCGACGATGCCGGGCTCGAGGATTCGCGAGGTCGACGTCAGCGGGTCCACAGCGGGGTAGATACCCATCTGCGAAATCGGACGCGAGAGCTCGGTGGTCGCATCGAGGTGCGCGAACGTGGTCGCGGGCGCCGGGTCGGTGTAGTCGTCGGCGGGGACGTAGATCGCCTGCAGCGAGGTGATCGAGCGACCACGGGTCGAGGTGATGCGCTCCTGGAGCTCACCCATCTCGTCAGCCAGCGTCGGCTGGTAACCCACGGCGGAAGGCATACGACCGAGAAGGGTCGACACCTCCGAACCGGCCTGGGTGAAACGGAAGATGTTGTCGATGAACAGCAGGACGTCCTGGCCCTGAACATCGCGGAAGTACTCCGCCATGGTCAGCGCGGACAGGGCGACGCGCATACGCGTTCCCGGCGGCTCGTCCATCTGGCCGAAGACGAGGGCCGTGTCCTGAAGGACGCCCATCTCTTCCATCTCGAGGTGGAGGTCGGTGCCTTCACGGGTGCGCTCGCCGACGCCGGCGAACACCGACGTACCGGAGAACTCACGCGCGATACGGGTGATCATCTCCTGGATCAGAACGGTCTTGCCGACACCGGCACCACCGAACAGACCGATCTTGCCGCCCTTGACGTACGGGGTGAGCAGGTCGATGACCTTGATACCGGTCTCGAGGATCTCGGTCTTGCCCTCGAGCTGATCGAAGGCCGGGGGCTTGCGGTGGATGCCCCACTGCTCGCCATCACGACCGGTGCCCGGCGCGTCGAGGCAGTCGCCCAGCGCGTTGAACACGTGGCCCTTGACGACGTCGCCGACGGGCACGGAGATCGGACGGCCGGAGTCGGTGACGGCTGCGCCGCGCACCAGGCCGTCGGTCGGCTGCATCGAGATCGTGCGGACCAGGTTGTCACCCAGGTGCTGCGCGACCTCGAGGGTCAGGGTCTTCGCCACGGACGGCAGAGTGACCTCTGCGTGCAGGGCGTTGAACAGCTCGGGCACGGCGCCACGCGGGAACTCCACGTCGACGACGGCGCCGATGACGCGGACGACGCGCCCGGCAAGGGCCGACGCCGCACCGGCGTTGTTGTCGGTAACTGCTGCGGTCATTGTGGTTCAGTCACTTCCTGCACTCGAGGCGAGCGCACCGGCACCGCCGACGATCTCGCTGATTTCCTGGGTGATCTGGGCCTGGCGGGCCTGGTTGGCCTGACGGCTGAGGGTGTTCACCAGTTCCGTGGCGTTGTCGGTCGCGGCCTTCATCGCGGTACGACGGGCAGCCGACTCGGAGGCTGCTGCGTCCAGCAGCGACGCGAAGATTCGCGTGCTGATGTACTTCGGCAGAAGCGCGGCAAGGAGCGTGCCGGCTTCGGGCTCGAAGTTGTAGTCGGGCCGAGGTCCGGAGTCACGATGACCGTCGCTGAGCATGTCTTCGCCCAGTTCGATCTCGTCCTCGGTGACGCTCACCTCGAGAGGCGCCATGCGACGCACCTCGGGGGTCTGGGTCAGCATGGACACGAACCGGGTGTAGACGATGTGAAGCTCGTCGACGCCCTCGATGGTGCCGTCTCCATTCGGAGCGGGAACCTCGGAACCGGAACCGGCCATGAACAGCTCGACCAGATGCCGGCTTGCCTTCGCGGCGTCGGTGTACCGGGGCTCCTGCGAGAACCCCGTCCACGCACCGGCAACCGCACGCTCACGGAACGTGTAGAACGCCAGACCTTTACCGCCCAGCACATACAGCACGGGCTCTTTGCCCTCGCTGATCAGCAACTGGCGAAGCTCCTCCGCCTCCTTGAGGACGTTGGAGTTGTAACCACCGGCCATACCGCGGTCACTGGTCACGACCAGCACTGCGGCACGCTTCGGGTTCTCGCGCTCGTTGAGCAGGGGGTGATCCAACGACGCGGACGCGCTCGCCAGTTCCGAGAGGACCTTGGTGATCTCCTCGGCGTACGGCTTGGATGCTGCCACTCGGGCCTGAGCCTTCGTGATGCGCGACGTCGCGATCAGTTCCTGCGCCTTGGTGATCTTCTTGGTCGAGTTGACCGACTTGATCCGCGAGCGGAGCTCACGCAAGTTCGCCATTCGTCGATCACACTCCCTTCACTGGACGCTGGGTCATGGTCTCCACGCTCACTTGCGTACGGAGGTGCGCTTGACGGAGACCTGCTCCTGCTCGACCTCGTCGGCTCCGAGAGCCTCGGCCTCGGGGTCGTTCACGACGCGGCTGCCGTCGGAGGCGATGAAGCCTTCCTTGAACTTCTCGGTTGCTGCCTTGAAGGCGTCGGCGGACTCGTCGGTCAGTGCCTTGCCGCCGGCGATCTGCTCGTAGGCGCCTGCAGCGTTGCGGTGCAGGTCCTCGAGAAGCTCAGCCTCGAAGCGACGGATGTCGGCGACCGGGACGGAGTCGAAGACACCTTCACCGGCGAGGTAGATCGAGACGATCTGGTCCTCGACAGCGATCGGCGAATACTGGTCCTGCTTGAGCAGCTCGACCAGTCGCTGGCCGCGCTCGAGCTGAGCCTTGGAGGCAGCGTCGAGGTCGGATGCGAAGGCAGCGAAGCCTTCGAGCTCACGGAACTGCGCGAGCTCGAGACGGAGCGAGCCGGAGACCTTCTTCATGCCCTTGGTCTGTGCGGCACCACCGACACGGGAGACCGAGATACCGACGTTGATCGCCGGACGGACGCCCTTGTTGAAGAGGTCGGACTCGAGGAAGACCTGGCCGTCGGTGATGGAGATGACGTTGGTCGGGATGTATGCCGAGACGTCGTTCGCCTTGGTCTCGATGATCGGCAGAGCCGTCAGTGAGCCGCCACCGAGTTCGTCGGAAAGCTTGGCGGAGCGCTCGAGCAGACGCGAGTGCAGGTAGAAGACGTCACCGGGGTAAGCCTCACGTCCCGGCGGGCGACGCAGCAGCAGGGAGATGGCACGGTAGGCCTCGGCCTGCTTGGTGAGGTCGTCGAACACCACGAGGACGTGCTTGCCCTGGTACATCCAGTGCTGGCCGAGAGCCGAGCCGGTGTAGGGGGCGAGCCACTTGAAGCCGGCGGAGTCGGAGGCCGGAGCCGCGACGATGGTGGTGTACTCCATCGCGCCGTTCTCCTCGAGGGCCTGCTTGACGCCCGCGATGGTCGAACCCTTCTGACCGATTGCGACGTAGATGCAGCGGACCTGCTGCTTCGGGTCGCCCGTCTCCCAGTTCGCCTTCTGGTTCAGGATCGCGTCGATGCAGACGGCGGTCTTGCCCGTCTTGCGGTCGCCGATGACGAGCTGACGCTGGCCACGGCCGATCGGGGTCATCGCGTCGATGGCCTTGATGCCTGTCTGGAGCGGCTCCTCGACGGGCTGACGCTCCAGAACGGTCGCTGCCTGCAGCTCGAGGGCGCGGGTCTCGTCGGCTTCGATGTCGCCGAGGCCGTCGATCGGCTGACCGAGCGGGTTCACGACACGTCCGAGGAAGTTGTCGCTCACCGGCACCGACAGAACGTCGCCGGTCCGCTTGACTTCCTGGCCTTCCGCGATGCCCTGGAAGTCACCAAGGATCACGGCACCGATTTCGGTTGCCTCGAGGTTGAGGGCCACGCCCAGCACGCCACCGGGGAACTCCAGCAGCTCGTTGGCCATCGCCGACGGCAGACCGCTGATGTGCGCGATGCCGTCACTGGTGTCGACGACGACGCCGACCTCCTCGCGGGAGGCCTCCGGGGAGTAGCTCGCGGTGTAATTGTCAATCGCGCTACGGATCTCGTCGGAGGAGATCGTCAGCTCCGCCATGTTCTTCCTGCTCTCGGTATCTGGTCTTCGAAAAGATCTAGGTGTGTGTTCGGAAGTGGACTACGTGAGGCTCTTGCGCACTGCCGCGAGTCGCCCCGCCGCCGTACCGTCGATGACCTCGTCGCCCACCCGGACGACCAATCCACTGAGAAGCTCGGGATCGACCTCGACGTGCACCGTCACAGGCTTCCCGTAGACGCGGGTCAGCGTCGCAGCAAGCCGGTCCGACTGCTCTCCGGTGAGAGCGGCCGCGCTGCGCACATGGGCCACGGCCCGGTCGCGCTGCGTCGCGGCAAGTGCCGACAACTCGTCGAACGTGTCGGCCGGGGACGCCTTCAGGCGGCCGACCGCATGGACAGCGAGAGTCGAGGTGATCGCCGTCGACTTGCCGTAGAGCAGACGCGACAGGAGCTCGCGCTTGGCCTCCACCGACGTGTTCCGATCGGAGAGAGCCTGCTCGAGTTCGCCGTTGCCTGCAACGATGCGGCCGAGCCGGAAGAGCTCGTCCTCGACGGTGTCGAGCTGGTCCTGGTTTGCTGCTGCCTGGAGCAGGGCCTCACGACCGAGCTGCACGAGCGAGTTGGTCAGGTCGGATTGCGCCGACCAGTCCTTGCCCACCGCGGCTTTCACGGTCGCGAGAGCTGCGGCCGAAACCTTGCTCCCGAAGACCTGCTCGGCCAACGTCTCGCGGACGGCAGCGGGGGCCGAGGCGTCGGCCAGCGCACCGCGAAGGGTTCGCTGGCTGTCGAGCGCCTCGACCACCGAGAGCAGTTCCGAGCCGGCCTGAGCCGCAGCGGCAGTCTCGGCACCCGAGCCCAAGGCGGACTGCAGTGCGGACCGCGTATGAGCGAGTGCCTCACGGCTTGCTGCGTACATTGTGCTCACTTTCCGGATGCAGAGTCAGCGCTGAGGGAGTCGAGTTCGTTGAGGAACCGATCGATCGAGCCGGCACGCTTGACATCGTCGGCGAGAGACTCGCCGATGATCTTCTCGGCGAGATCGACCGAGCTGCGACCGAGGTCGCTCCGGAGTTCGGCCACGATCTGCTGGCGCTGGGCCTGCAGTTGATTGTGACCGGCAGCGACGATGCGGTCGCTCTCCTCCTGTGCCTGAACCTTCATATCGGCGATGATCTGCTGGCCCTGGGTGCGGGCCTCCTCGCGGATCTGTGCAGCCTCGGTGCGAGCTTCAGCGAGCTGAGCGCGGTACTGCTCGAGCGCCTCTTTCGCCTCTGCTTGGGCTTCTTCCGCCTTCTTGATGCCGCCTTCGATCAGCTCCGAACGCTCGTCGAGCACCTTCTGGAACATCGGAAGTACGTACTTCCAGAAGACGAAACCGACGATGATCAGGGCGACCAGCGACCAGACGATGTCGTACGTCGCGGGCAGGAGGGGATTGGGAATCTCCCCTTCCTCTGCCGCGAGAATCAGGATGCTGTCAGCCATGGTGGTCGTCGAATCAGAAGATGAAGCCGGCAACGATGCCGATCAGGGCCAGGGCCTCGGTGAATGCGATACCGAGGAACATCGTGGTGCGCAGCTGTCCGGCCATCTCGGGCTGACGCGCCATGCCCTCGATCGCCTTGCCGACGACGATGCCGATGCCGATGCCGGGGCCGATGGCGGCGAGGCCGTAGCCGACCGCACCGAGGCCCTTGAAGGTGGTCTCCTGCTGGGCGAGGACGTCTGCTGCCTGAAGCGCAACGCTCATTGGTGTTCCATTCCCTTTCTTGTGGCTCGGCCCCGGGGGTCGGCAACCGAGTCAGTCTGTGTGTTTCTGTCGGTCGTGCTGGTCGGCGAGCTAATGCTCTTCCGCGTGCAGGGCCAGATCGATGTACACCGCGGTGAGCAGCGCGAAGATGTAGGCCTGCAGAACGATCACGAGGAGCTCGAAGAAGGTGAACGCGATTCCGCCGATGAGCGAACCGATACCGAACACCTTCATGATTCCGTCGGAATCGAAGAAGAAGAACTGCGTGGCACTGAAGAACAGCACCAGCATGATGTGGCCGGCCAGCATGTTGGCCATGAGACGGATGGTCAGCGTGAACGGGCGCAGGAGGAAGGTCGAGACGAACTCGATCGGAATCACCAGCACGTGCAACGCAGGCGGAAGATTCGGGATGACGATGCTGCTCTTCACGTAACGGAAGAAGCCGTACTTCTTGATGCCCACGTAGTTGAAGACGATGTAGGCGAGCGCGGCGAGCACGATCGGCATACCGATTCGGGCGTTCGACGAGATGTTGAGGAAGGGGATGATCGATGTCAGGTTCAACCCGACCACCAAGAAGAAGATGGTGACGATCACCGGGAGGAATCGACGTCCCTGTTCCTTACCGAGGATGTCCTCGGCGATATGGATTCGGACGAAGTCGAGCATGATCTCGGCGACGTTCTGAACGCCGCGGGGCACGATCTTCGGGCTGCGCATCGCCAGAACGAAGAACAGCGCAACGATCACTGCCATGGCGACGCGGATGATCATCAGCCTGTCCATCTCGAAGGGGGTACCTTCGAACAGGACTGCCGGTGGGAAAAAATCAGCTAGTGACGGCGCGTGGAATTCTCCGGCTGCCAAGGTGGTGACGCTCAGCGCTCTCTCCCGTAGTCGGCCGCAGGCATTGCCGTCTGCGGTTCGATCGGACATTGACGATCCAACAAGTCGACCAGGTCGGCTCGCGTGTGCGCCAGTGCTCCGAACCGCTGTGCTCGGTTCTGCTTCTGCCGTTGTCGGCGACTCTCGTCGACTCGGCGGCCATTTGAACACGACCGCCTACCAAGTGACAACTGCTCGCGCTCACCCAGTAGGTGCACACAGTGCCACTCGCGTAATACTCACACTATCAACTGTTCTACGACAGTGCGTAGGTGGGGCACTACCAGGGAAGTAATTGCCACACGTAACTACTACGTCGAGTAGTTTACTGGGTGTCGTCGTCCGCCGAGGACGATCGCGGCTCGACGTACGGTGCTCGCTGCGACAGCACACCGTAGGTCTCGGACCCGAGCACGATTATCAATGCGAACACAATGGTCAGGACCAGTGCGCCCTTGCTGTAGAAATCGAGCGGCTTCAGCAGAACCATCACGACGATTGCAAGAATGAGCTTGAGGAGCCACGTCCCGAGCAGGACCGCGCCCGCGGTGACCGCAGGCATTCTGGCCGTCAAAAGCACTCCCAGCGCGGTGAACAGGATGAACCCGCCGCCGACAGCCGCGCCGATCAAAGCTCCCCACACCCCGGGGAGACCGGCGACGAAGTACCCGATCACCGACGCGATCACGGTGAGCGCGAGCAGACCCAGCACGCCGTAGCGGACTGCCGCGCGCATCGGAGCCGACGAGTCGGGCAGTGCGGGCAGGATCGGATCGGAACCGTGCTGATCAGGAGAACTCACGATCACCGAGCCTAACGGACGCGTTTACGTCGTCCGGTCCGGCCGCCACCACGGCTGTCGCCGTCATGATGACGCAGCGAGGGCACCGCAGTGACGACCAGGGCGAACACCAGTCCACCAGCCGTGAGGAGTACGACAGCCGTCCTGTCGAGCAGAGAAGCCCCCACCGCGCCGAACGCAAGGACTCCGACCCACAAGTACAGCAGCAGCACAACCCTGCGGTGCGAGTGACCGATCTGCAGCAGACGGTGATGGAGATGCATCTTGTCCGGGCTGAACGGGCTCACACCCGCCCGAGTGCGACGGACGATGGCGAGCAGCAGGTCGAGGATCGGAATGAACGTCACCGCGCCGACCAGGATCAGCGGCGACAGCAGGCCGAGCAGGTCTCGGGAACCATAGGCACTCAGCGGGATCCGGCCGGAAGCGCTGGTCGAGACTGCCGCGAGCATCAGACCGATCAGCATCGATCCCGAGTCGCCCATGAAGATCCGCGCGGGCTGGAAATTGTGAGGAAGGAAGCCGAGGCATGCTCCTGCGAGTGCGGCGGCGATCAGCGCCGGTGGATACGCGGAGACGTCGCCGCCCTGATCGAGCAACAAGCCCACCGAGAAGATGCAGATCGCCACTGCGGCGATCAGACCCAGCCCCGCCGCGAGACCGTCGAGCCCGTCGACGAAGTTCATCGCATTGATCATCACCGCGGCCACTGCAACCGTGATGAGACCACCCTGTAATTGGTCGAGCACGAGGGTGGAGCCGTCGAACGGGTTGTAGATGACGATCCAGCTCACACCCATCACCACGAGCACCCCGGCAGCGGTGACCTGCCCGACGAACTTGGTGAGCGCGTCGAGGCCCCATCGATCGTCGATGATGCCGACCAGCACGATGATCGTCGCAGCCACCAGAGTCGCGCCCATGTCGGGGGTGAATTCGAATCCCCTTGTCAGAGCAGGGAGTTGCTGCGCAAACAAGACTCCGACGACAAGGCCGAGGTAGATACCCACGCCGCCCATCCGGGGGGTGGGCGTCACGTGCACGTCGCGGTCGCGGGGCTTCGCCACCGCCCCGAACTTCGTCGCGAGGATGCGGATGAGACCGGTGGAAAGGAACGTCACCACCGCCGCGGTGAGGAGAACGAGTAGCAGCTCTCGGATCGGCACCCCGGCGCCCTGCCCCGACTGGGCGAGCACCACGGCCGCTGAGTCGACTGAAGTCACGAACTCCTGTCCTCCACCGTCACTCCCCGCCGGAGCGCAGACGCTCGGGGTCGTCGCCCAGCACCTCCGCGATGGCTTCGGCGGATACGGCACCTTCACGGATGATGCGCGGCCGGTTACCGGTCAGGTCGACGATGGTCGAGGCGACGCCGTGCTCGGTCGGTCCCCCGTCCAGATACACGGATGCGGACTCCCCGAGCTGCGCGCGCGCCTCGACGACCGTCGTCGCAGGCGGTTGACCGGAGACGTTCGCACTCGAAACCGCGAGGGGACCCACCTCACGAAGGAGTTCGAGAATCACGGGATGCAGCGGCATTCGAAGCATGACGGTTCCGCGGGTGTCACCGAGATCCCAGGCGAGTGACGGAGCAGCGTGCACCACGAGGCTCAAACCACCTGGCCAGAACGACCGTATGAGCTCGCGAGCTTCCGGACGCACAGAGGTGACCAACCCATCGATCGTCGTCCACGATCCCACCAGAACCGGGACCGGCATATCGCGGCCTCGCCCCTTCGCGCGCAGAAGTGCTGCCACTGCGGAACCGTCGAAAGCGTCTGCCGCGAGACCGTACAGCGTGTCGGTCGGGACGACCACGAGACGACCCGCTTTGAGCGACCCTCGGGCGGCGTTGATGCCCACCGAACGCGAATCCGGCTGATTGCAGTCGTACACAGTGCTCACGCTGTCATCCTTTCACTCGCGTCGGTACACCCGAAGATCGACCCTGCTCGCCGAGAGTGTTCAGGACGCGACCTCCGGCACCGACTGCGCACGACTCGCCTCCCGTTCCGTCGGGACCCTCCGCGCAACGACGAAGCGCGGCTTACCCGCCAGGTCCGGATGCTCGACCACGTCACCGAACACGCGGCGCTGAGAGAACAGCGCCGCGACCTGCCCGCCGTTGGTGTCGTCGTGTTCGACCGCCACTGCTCCCCCGATCCGCAGCCAGCGAGCGACATTGGAGATCATCGGCTTGATCACGGAAAGTCCGTCCGGCCCGCCGAAGAGAGCGGAGTGCGGGTCGTGATCGATCACCTCCGGATCGAGTTCCGCGCCTTCCGGAATATACGGCGGGTTGGACACGACAACGTCGACAGCACCTTCGAGCGACGCAAGCAGCCCGCGGTCGGTCACGTCACCCTGATGCAGGACGATCGGTGTGTCGCCTTCCCGTGCCCTGGTCTCGGCATTGCGGCGGGCCCACGAAAGAGCTTTCGGTTCGAGTTCGACGGCGTGCACCACCGCATCGGGGCGAGCGTTCGCGATCGACAGGGCGAGGGCGCCTGATCCCGTGCACAGATCGAGCACCACAGGGTTACGCCGGTCGTACTGTTCGAGAAAGGCCAGCGCCCAACCCAGTAGCAATTCGGTCTCCGGCCGAGGGACGAACACACCGGGACCGACGGCGAGATCGATTGCTCCCATCGGCGACGTTCCGGTGATGTATTGGAGGGGAATCCGCTTTGCCCGTTGCGCGATCATTGCCCGGTACGCATCGACCATTGCGGGATCGACGAGAGGCACCAGACCGAGGCGGGTGCGTTCGATTCCGAGGAGGTGAGCAGCAAGCAACTCGGCGTCCACACGGGGACTCGGGACGCCCGCTTCTTCGAGCACCGATACGGCTTCGATGATGGCCAGGCGCAGGGGTTGACGACTCACGAGTACAGGGTCCCATGCGATCACGAACAGAACACGGATAGGTCTACTTCGCCACATCCGACACCACATCGTCGATAACGTCCCGGAAGTTGGGGAAACCGAAAGGAGTGTCATGAACAAGAACACATCACGCGTTGTCCGCGCCGCGGCAGTGGTCGCGGTGGGCGGTGCGGCAGCATTCGCAGGGACCGGCACCGCAGCGGCTGCTCCCATCGACTTCCAGCCGATTCCGGTGCTGTGCCCCGCCGGAATCGCGGAGACCCAGTCGTTGACACACACCGAGAACGACGCCGTCGAAGGTGACGAAGTCCTCTATGTCGTCAACCAGAAGAGTGTCGGCGGCGGGACGGTGTCCTGGATCAACATCAACACCGGTGCAACCGGAAATACGACTCTGGAATCGACCGAGGGCCTGTGGGGAGCTCCAGCCGCGCTGACCGAACCCGAGGCGGGAACGGTTCTGGCTGCGATCTGGGGTATGCACGAGAACGAAGCAGGTGAGCGGTGCTTCCTGCTCCCCGGCGTCGACATCGCTCAGGTGCCGGGCGAGTCGGACGAGGAAGAAGGATAAGAGCCGTCCACTCGACGAGAGGTCCGGTTCCGACGATCATTCCGCCGCGAGCCGGGCCTCTCTGTCTGCAGTACCCAGCGCGTCGAGCAGCGCGTCCATCTCACCGTCGAGTACGGCGTCGAGGTTGTGGGCCTTGAATCCGATCCGGTGGTCCGTGATCCGATTCTCCGGGAAATTGTAGGTGCGAATCCGCTCGGAACGGTCGACGGTGCGTACCTGGCTGGCCCGACCGGCCGACGCCTCGGCGTCCGCAGCTTCCTCCGCCGCTGCCTGCAGCCGTGCCGCAAGCACCTGCATGGCGCGGGCCTTGTTCTGCAACTGCGAACGTTCGTTCTGGCAGGTGACGACGATGCCGGTCGGCAGGTGGGTGATGCGGACCGCGGAGTCCGTCGTGTTGACTCCCTGCCCGCCCTTGCCGGACGAGCGGTAGACGTCGATCCGCAGGTCGGTCTCGTCGATCTGGACTTCTTCGACCTCGTCGGGCTCCGGGTAGATGAACACACCCGCCGCGGAGGTGTGCACACGCCCCTGCGATTCCGTCACCGGAACACGCTGGACGCGGTGGACGCCCCCTTCGAACTTGAGCCTGGACCACACCCCGTCACGCACGTCGGTCTTGGATTTGATCGACAAGGTCACGTCCTTGAAACCCCCGAGATCGGAGTACGTGGCCCCGAGGACTTCGACGCGCCACCCGGCGTGCTCGGCAAAACGCGTGTACATGCGGGCGAGATCTCCTGCGAACAATGCGGATTCTTCGCCGCCCTCACCGGACTTGACCTCGAGCACCACGTCGTCGGCGTCGTGGGGATCACGGGGAGCGAGCAGGTCGGTAAGCGTCTTGTCGAGCTCGGCGACGCGTTCTTCGAGGTCGGGAACTTCGGCGGCGAACGACGAATCGTCGGCTGCGAGTTCGCGGGCGGCCTCGAGGTCGTCACGCGCAGCTGCGAGCTTCGTGTAGGTCGACATGATCGGCGCGAGCTCTGCGAACCGTTTGCCCACTTTGCGAGCGGCCGACGGATCGTTGTGCAATGACGGGTCGGACAGTTGCTGTTCCAGGCCGGCGTGTTCGGCCAGGATGTCGTCGATGGCCGATGGCTTGGTCTGCCCCGCCATGGGTTCGCTCCGCTCTTGTCGTGAAAGTGCTGTGTTCTGCAGGAATCGGGGTCTCTGCAGGATCCGTTCCTCGGACGGGAACAAAAATGCCGACGCCCGGTCTGTACGAGGACAGAACCGGGCGTCGGCATTGCAGCTAGCTGTCGGCCGCAGCCTTCTTCGCAGTGCGCTTGCCGTAGCGAGCCTCGAAGCGTGCGACGCGTCCGCCGGTGTCGAGGATCTTCTGCTTGCCCGTGTAGAACGGGTGGCAGTTGGAGCACACCTCGACGTTGACACGGCCGGACTCGGACGTGCTGCGGGTCTCGAACGTGTTTCCGCAACCGCACACGACGGTCGTCGCGACGTAGTTGGGGTGGATTCCTGCCTTCATGGTGTCCCTTTCGTGGTCGCCGGGTCGCCTTCGCCATTCGAAGCCGTGAACCGGAACCGGACTCAACTGCTCGATTATGCCAAACGTATGGGCCCGGAAAAAATTCCCGGGCCCCGACGTCAGTCTTCCAGCGCCCCCGGCGCGGTCTTCGCGACCTGCATGAGGAACTCGATATTCGTCTTGGATTTCTTGAGCCGGTCGATCAGCAGATCGATCGCCTGGTGTGAGTCCAGACCCGACAGCACGCGACGCAGCTTGTGCACGACCGCGAACTCGTCGGGACTCATGAGGAGCTCGTCCTTACGTGTACCCGAGGGATTGACGTCCACAGCGGGGAACACGCGACGTTCGGCGATCTTGCGATCGAGCTTGAGCTCGGCATTGCCGGTGCCCTTGAACTCCTCAAAGATCACGGTGTCGCCGGTCGAGCCGGTCTCGACCATCGCGGTCGCGATGATCGTGAGCGACCCACCGTTCTCGATGTTGCGCGCAGCACCGAGGAAACGCTTCGGCGGATACAGCGCAGTCGAGTCGACACCACCGGAGAGAATGCGTCCCGAGGCGGGCGACGAGTTGTTGTATGCGCGGCCGAGGCGAGTGATGGAGTCGAGCAGGACCACCACATCGCGACCCATTTCGACGAGACGCTTGGCACGCTCGATCGCGAGTTCGGCAACCGAGGTGTGATCTGACGGCGGCCGGTCGAAGGTCGAGGCGATGACCTCGCCCTTCACCGAGCGCTGCATGTCGGTGACCTCTTCGGGACGCTCGTCGACCAGAACCACCATCAGGTAGCACTCCGGGTTGTTGACGGCGATCGCATTGGCGATGTCCTGCAACACGGTGGTCTTACCGGCCTTCGGCGGCGAGACGATCAGCGCGCGCTGCCCCTTACCGATCGGCATGACCAGGTCGATCACACGCGTGGTGAGGATGTTCTGCTGCGTCTCGAGACGCAGGCGCTGGTTCGGGTACAGCGGGGTCAGCTTGTTGAACTCGGGGCGACGTTTGGCTGCGTCGACCTCACCACCGTTGACGGTGTCGAGCCGCACCAGCGGATTGAACTTCTGACGCTGATTGGCCTGTTCACCCTCACGCGGCACCCGCACCGCGCCGGTGATGGCGTCGCCACGGCGCAGACCGTTCTTGCGCACCATATTCATCGACACGTACACGTCGCTCGGGCCCGCGAGGTAGCCGGAGGTCCGTACGAAGGCGTAGTTGTCGAGCACATCGAGGATGCCCGCGACCGGCTGGAGGACGTCGTCTTCCCGGATCTCGGGTTCGCGCGAATCTCCGCCCCCGGATTCTCCGCGGTCGCGTCCGCGACGACGCTCGCGGAAGCGACGACCCCGGCGGCCGCGGCCGCCCTCTTCGTCGTCGTCTCCGCGGTTGTCGCGGTTGTCCTGACGCGGGCCCTGGTTCCGGTCGCCGCCCTGGTTGCGATCGTCGCGGTTGCGATCACCCTGGTTGCGATCACCCTGGTTGCGATCACCTCGCTGGCGTCCGCCATCGGATTCGCCGCGGTCCTGAGCCTTCCCTCGGTCTGCCGACCGATCACGGGACTCGCCACCACGCTCGGGGTCGGAGGTCTGCGACTCGCCGGAGACCTGCGACTCACCGCTCTGATTCTGATCCTGCTGGTCCGCACCGCGACGACCGCGACGCTGACGGCCGCGGCGCGGCGCCTCGTCGTCCGAGTCGGATGTCGGCGCATCGACGGCAGGCTTCTCGGCGGCTGCAGGCTTCTCGGCAGGGGTACCCGACTGGGCGAGCTCGGCCTGGGGCGCCTCGGCGGCGCGGGTGCGACGAGTACGCGCGGGGCGACTCGGTGCTTCCTCTGCGGCTTCGGCAGGAGCCTGGGCCGGCTCGGCCTGCGCCTTGGCAGCAGGCGCACTCTTCGTGCCGCTTCCTTGCTTTTCCTTGATCGCAGCGATGAGGTCGCCCTTGCGCATTCCCGATGTGCCCTTGATACCGAGTTCGGTAGCGAGAGCCCTCAACTCGACGAGCACCATGCCCGCAAGCCCGGTGCCACGGCGGGCTCCGCGCGCGGACTGTGCAGAATCGCCGGATCGGGTTCCTGCGGAAGCCTCGGCAGTGTCGGAAGCTGGTGTAGCGATCAGGTCCGTATCTGTCACGGAGATCCTTTCCTTCCCTCGCCCACTCATTCAGAGTCGAGGGTTCGTTCCGCAGATCAGCTACATGAACTGAGCTGGGATTTGCCGTACGAGTTCACGGAAGTCGAACGGTCGGCACGTCCGCCACCACACCGATGTCGGTTGGGTACGGCCGTGTCCCGTTCCCAAGATCGAGAGCAGGTGAGGATCGAACCAGGATCGGACGCCCCGATGGAGCTGGAGTGAATGCCCTGGAGAACCCGGCGACACGAGCGCACGACGTGCGGACATCCTCAGGATAGCGACGTTCTGCACGCAGGGCAAGAATCTATGTGACGCGAGGTTCTTGTGTGATGCACCACTCTCGCTCCCCGGCCGGGTCCGTCGACGACAACGGCCGGCCCGGATCTCCGGGCCGGCCGTCTCGTCACGATCACGCGACGTGATCACAGCGGTGGCAGTCAGTCGGTCTGCACCCCATCGGCGATGGGAAGGTCGAGCACGGTGAGGTCATCCGCCTCTGCAGCCGCGCGGAGTTCAGCCGGGATCGGTTCGGTTGTCAGGGCAAGTACCGTCGGCCCCGCCCCGGACACGGTCGCCGCGATCCCCGCACCGCGAAGAAGCGAGATCCACTTGGTGGTCAACGGCAGCGCCGGAGCACGCTGCGCCTGATGGAGCAGATCCTCGGTTGCCTGCATCAGCAGATCGGGTCGCTCGGTGAGCGCGACGACCGCGAGCGCAGCGCGACTTACATTGAACGCGGCATCACGATGCGGGACCAGGTCGGGCAGCAATCCACGAGTGTGGGCGGTCGACGACCGGACGGACGGAACGAGGGCGACGGCGTTGATGGACGGGTGCACCTTCAACGACACCGCTTTGTAGGCGCGGCGCTCCGAGTCGACCTCGGCCTCACTCCACGAGACGACAGCACCGCCGAGAACGCTCGCCGACGCATTGTCGGGATGTCCCTCGAATTCCGACGCCAACTGCACGAGCTGCGCTGAGTCGAGAGCTTGCTCCGGCGCGATCTTCCGCACCAGACCGTTCGCGGCAGCAAGCCCGCCCACAGCCGCAGATGCCGACGAACCCAATCCTCGCGAATGCGGAATCACGTTGCGACACAAGACATCCAGTCCGTCCGCCCACACGCCCGCGGCTTCGAGCCCACGTTCGACCGCGCGCACCACCAGGTGCGACGGCCCCCACGGCACCTCCTGCGCCCCCTCCCCTTCGACACGCACGTCGAGGCCGGAACCGGTTGTGGTGACGGTGATCTCGTCGTACAGCCCGAGCGCCAATCCGAGCGTGTCGAATCCGGGTCCCAGGTTGGCGCTCGAGGCCGGCACCCGGGCTGTCACCGAGACCCCTACGGGCAACGTCTGCGTCATGTCCTGTTTCCCAACGGAGGAGGGCGAGGCGGTCACTAGGCCAGCTCGAGCGCCGATGCCACGGCCACGGGATCGACCGGGATGGGTTCGACGACGGGCACATCGCGCAGCGCGGTGTCGGGGTCCTTGAGGCCGTTGCCGGTGACGGTGCACACGATCTTCAGGCCGGGCTCGAGCCGGCCTTCCTTACGTGCCGCGAGTAGACCCGCGATCGACGCTGCCGAGGCAGGCTCGACGAAGATCGACTCGGTCTTGGCGAGGAGCCGGTAGGCCTCGAGGATCTCCTCGTCGGTAGCCGCACGGAATGCCCCACCCGACTCGTCCTTGGCTGCAACAGCACTGTTCCACGAGGCAGGCGCACCGATCCGGATTGCGGTGGCGATCGTCTCGGGATTGTTGACCGGATGACCGAGGACCAGCGGGGCAGCACCGGCAGCCTGAACGCCGAGCATGCGCGGTCGACGAGTGCTCATCCCATCCGAGAAGTACTCGGAGTACCCCTTCCAGTACGCGGTGATGTTGCCTGCGTTGCCGACGGGCAGCACGTGCACGTCCGGTGCGTCGCCGAGCGCGTCGACGATCTCGAATGCAGCGGTCTTCTGGCCCTCGATGCGCACAGGGTTGACCGAGTTGACGAGACCGATGGTGTCGAACTCGGAGGTGGTCTTACGGGCCAGTTCCAGGCAGTCGTCGAAATTGCCCTCGACCTGAACGATCTTCGCACCGTGCATGACGGCCTGTGCGAGCTTGCCCATGGCGATCTTGCCCTGCGGGACGAGGACGGCGCATCCGATCCCGGCCTTCGACGCGTACGCGGCGGCAGAGGCCGAGGTGTTGCCGGTGGAGGCGCACAGCACGGCCTGCTTGCCGGATGCGAGCGCCTCGGTGACGGCCATGGTCATGCCGCGGTCCTTGAACGAGCCCGTGGGGTTGAGACCCTCGACCTTGATGTGCACCTCACACCCGGTGAGCTCGGAGAGCCGTTCCGCCTGGAGCAGCGGGGTACCGCCCTCGCGCAGCGTCACCGTCTTCCAGTCGTCACCGATCGGGAGGCGGCCGCGGTACGCCTCGATCAGACCCGGCCACGGGGTGTGCACGGGGGTGGTGTTCTTGTCGACCGCACTCATTCGGCGGATCCCTCCAGTCTCAGGACGCTGGTGACAGCAGTAACGGATTCGAGATTCTCGAGCGCGGCGACGGTGTCCGCAAGCGCCCGGTCGGTGGCTCGGTGCGTGAGCACCACCAGACGAGCGCCGTCGCCGGCACCCTCCTGGCGCACAGCGGAGATACTGACACCCCGCGTGGCGAATTCGGCGGCGACAGCAGAGAGCACGCCGGCACGGTCGGCGACCTGCAGGTTGACGTAGTACCGGGTGACGATATCGCTCATCGGGGCGATCTCGAGCTTGGCGTACTTCGATTCGCGCGGACCCCGGCCACCCTGGACACGGTTACGCGCCGCCATCACGAGATCCCCCATGACCGCGGATGCGGTGGGCGCTCCCCCGGCTCCCTGGCCGTAGAACATGAGGCGACCGGCGGCCTGCGCCTCGACCACAACGGCGTTGAACGCACCGGCAACGGTTGCCAGGGGATGTTCACGCGGCACGAGAGCCGGATACACGCGGGCCGAGACACGGTCGCGGCCGTCCGGCCCTGCGATGCGTTCGCAGATCGCCAACAGCTTGATGGTGCAGTTGAGCGCACGGGCCGAGGTGAGGTCGGCGGCGGTGATCGAGCTCATGCCTTCGCGGTAGACATCCGAAGCAGTCACGCGGGTGTGGAAGGCGATGGACGCGAGAATCGCAGCCTTGGCCGCGGCGTCGAATCCTTCGACGTCTGCAGTCGGATCGGCTTCGGCGTAGCCGAGGCGGCCTGCTTCGGCCAATGTCGTCTCGTATTCGGCGCCGCTTTCGTCCATGGCGGACAGGATGTAGTTCGTCGTGCCGTTGACGATGCCCATCACCCGGTCGACGCGGTCGCCCGCGAGCGACTGGGTCAGTGGGCGGATCACCGGGATGGCGCCGGCGACGGCGGCTTCGAAGTACAGGTCGGCATTGTGCGACTCGGCCGCCTCGGCCAGTTCACCGGTGTAGGCAGCGAGGAGCGCTTTGTTCGCAGTGACCACCGACTTGCCTGCGTCGAGCGCGGCGCGCACCAGCGTGCGGGGTAGTTCGATACCCCCGATGAGTTCGACGACGAGGTCGACATCGTCGCGACGGACGAGCGCTTCTGCATCGGTCGTCAGCAGCTCCGCGGGAATTCCACGATCGGACGATGCGTCGCGCACCGCGACGCCCCGCAGTTCCAGGGGCGCACCGATGCGCTCTTGCAGGTCGAGCGCATCCTGCCGGATGATGTTGACGACCTCGGCACCAACGGTGCCGTGGCCGAGAACCGCAACACCGAGGGGCCGCTGCCCGGATGCACCCTCCGCCGTTGTGCTGGTCACTCCGTAACCTCCAAGCTCAGCAGATCTTCGATCGTTTCCCTACGCAGCAGGACGCGAGAGACCCCGTCCTTGACTGCCACGACAGCGGGGCGGGTCAGCATGTTGTACCTGCTGGACATCGAGTAGCAGTATGCACCGGTCGCCGCGACAGCCAGCAAATCTCCCGCACCGACGTCGCCTGGCATCCACGCGTCTCGAATGATGATGTCACCACTCTCGCAATGCTTACCGACCACCCGTGCGACGACAGGTTCGGCTTCGCTCCTGCGCGACACGAGCCGCGACTCGTACTCCGCCTGATACAGGGAGGTTCGGATGTTGTCGCTCATCCCACCGTCGACGCTGATGTAGCGCCGGCTCTGGCCGGCACCGACGGCCACGTCCTTGATGGTGCCCACCTCGTAGAGGGTGATGGTGCCCGGGCCTGCGATGGCGCGTCCCGGCTCGACGGCAAGGGTCGGCGTAGGCAATCCGACCAGTGCCGACTCCGTACGCACGATGTCGTTGAGTTTCGCCGCGAGGTCGGTGACCGGCGGCGGATCGTCGCTCGGCACGTACGAGATTCCGAGACCACCGCCGAGATCGACGATGTGCAGCTGCGAGGTCTTGTCGACCCCGAATTCGGCAACGATGTCGCGCAGCAGCCCGATGACACGGTGAGCAGCGAGTTCGAATCCGTCGACATCGAAGATCTGGGAGCCGATGTGGCTGTGCAGCCCGACCAGGCGCAGGTTGTCGGCCGCGAACACCCGGCGTACAGCGTCCATCGCGTGGCCGCCCGCCAGGGAGAGACCGAACTTCTGATCCTCGTGCGCGGTGGAGATGAATTCGTGGGTGTGTGCTTCGACACCGACGGTGACGCGAATCAGCACATCCTGAACGGCATCCAATTCACCGGCGATGGCATCGAGGCGGTCGATCTCGGCGAGCGAGTCCAGCACGATGTGTCCGACGCCGAACTCGACGGCGGTGCGCAGTTCGGCCACAGACTTGTTGTTGCCGTGCAGCGCGATCTTCTGAGCCGGGAAGCCTGCGCGCAGCGCTACCGCGAGTTCGCCCCCGGATGCGACATCGAGGCACAGGCCCTCCTGGTGCACCCACCGGGCGATCTCGGTGCACAGAAACGCCTTGGACGCGTAATGGACACGCGCTTCGGGGCCGAAGGCCTCAGCGATCTCACGGCACCGCGACCGGAAATCGTCCTCATCCACGACGAACAGCGGTGTGCCGTAGGTCTCGGCGAGTTCGGTGACGGAGACACCCGCGATGTGGGTGACGCCGTCGTCACCGCGGCTGGTGTTACGCGGCCACACGTGCCGGTGGAGCTCGTTCAGTTCGGTGGCGTTCTCGGGTCGTTGTGGCAGACCGGGCGCGTGCGGGATCTCTGCGTGCCGCGGGCCCGCGGGATGCGCGTTCACATCCGCTCCGGTGCACTGACGCCGAGAAGACCGAGCCCGTTGGCGAGGACCTGACGTGCGGCAGCACACAGAGCCAGACGAGCGGTGTGCAGGTCGCCGGGCTCTTCGTCGCCCTGCGGCAGGATGCGGCATGCGTCGTAGAACCGGTGGTAGGTACCGGCGAGTTCTTCGAGATATCGCGCCACGCGGTGCGGCTCCCGCAGTTCCGCTGCCTTCGCGACGACCCGCGGGTATTCACCGATGGTGCGGATCAGGTCGCCTTCGCGGTCATGGGTGAGCAGGGCCAGATCGGCGCCCTCCCCGCTCAGGCCGAGGTCGGCAGCGTTCCGCGCGATCGACGACAGGCGCGCGTGCGCGTACTGGACGTAGTAGACGGGATTCTCACTCGAGGCGGACGCCCACAATGCCAGATCGATATCGATGCTCTGATCCACGGACGAGCGCACGAGCGAGTATCGGGCAGCGTCGACGCCGATGGCTTCGACGAGGTCGTCGAGCGTGATCACTGTGCCTGCGCGCTTGCTCATCTTCACGGCCTGGCCATCGCGCACGAGATTGACCATCTGGCCGATCATGACCTCGACGGTGTCGGGATCGTCGCCGAACGCAGCGGCAGCCGCCTTGAGCCGCGCGATGTAGCCGTGGTGGTCGGCGCCGAGCATGTAGATGCACAGATCGAAGCCGCGGGAGCGCTTGTCCTGGAAGTACGCGATATCGCCGGCGATGTAGGCCGCATTGCCGTCCGATTTGATGACGACGCGGTCCTTGTCGTCGCCGTAGTCGGTGCTCTTGAGCCACCACGCACCGTCGTCGAAGTACAGGTTTCCGGACGCTTTGAGGGTCTCGACCGACTTTTCGACGGCGCCGGACTCGAACAGCGAGTTCTCGTGGAAGTACACGTCGAAGTCGACGCCGAACTCGTGCAGCGTGCGTTTGATGTGTTCGAACATCAACTCCACGCCGACCGACCGGAACGCTTCGTTCCGCTCGTCCTCGGGAAGTTCGAGCACGCCGGGACGCTGGTTCTGGACCGACTGCGCGATGTCGACGATATAGGCGCCTGCGTAACCGTCCTCGGGGGCGGGTTCGCCGAGCGCGGAGGCGATGAGCGACCGGGTGAAACGATCGATCTGCGCGCCGTGATCATTGAAGTAGTACTCGCGGGTGACCTCTCCGCCCTGCGCGGTGAGGATGCGGCCGAGCGCATCACCGACCGCCGCCCAGCGGGTGCCGCCGAGGTGGATGGGGCCGGTCGGGTTCGCGGAGACGAATTCGAGGTTGATCTTCGTGCCCGCGAGGACGTCGGCGCTGCCGTACGCGTCGCGCTCCCCGAGCACCTTGGCGACTATCGCACCCTGTGCGTCGGCCGCGAGCCTGATGTTGAGGAAGCCGGGGCCTGCCACATCGGCGGAGTCGATGCCGTCGGCGGCGGTGAGCGCTTCGGCGAGCCACGTCGCGAGATCACGGGGATTCACGCCGACCTTCTTGGCAACCTGCATCGCGACATTGGTTGCGTAGTCGCCGTGCTCGGGGTTGCGAGGCCGCTCGACAGTGAGGGTCGCAGGCAGTACAGACGCGTCGAGGTCACGGTCGGCGAGCACTCTCGCGGCGGTTCCGTGGAGCAATTCGGCAAGATCGGCAGGAGTCACAGGTGTTCATCCTATTGGCTGCGGGGTAAAGGTGCGGACGGTCCCCCGCTGCCGGCGCCCGTAGAGTTGACGATGTGTCGTACCCGATGGTGCGCACGTTCGCCTGTCCATCCGTCGAAAGAGCACCCAGCGATGCCCAGCGGTCCGAGCAACGGCAGTTCCGGCAAGAAGAACACCGGCGCAAAATCGTCGAAGGCCATCCAGGCCGCCAAGAAGAACAGTGGCGGGGCCAAAGGCCTCCCGAAGCAGCGTCAGATTCCGTGGCTGACGATCGGTGGCATCGTCGCTGTCGTCGCACTGGTCGCTGTGATCGCGGTCAGCATCATTCCGCAGTACCAGGACAAGCAGGAGTTGTCGGCCTGGGTGCCGACCGAGGAGAACCAGGACCCGTCGCTGGCCATCGACGGCGTGGTCAATATCGAGTATCCGGCGGGCCAGCACGTAGCTCCCACCCAACGGGTGGCCTACGACCAGAACCCGCCGTTCGGCGGACCGCACGACGCGATCTGGGCCACCTGCACAGGGACCGTGTACGAGCAGGCCGTTCGCACCGAGAACATGGTCCATTCACTCGAGCACGGTGCAGTCTGGATCGCCTACAACCCCGATCTCCTCGACGACGCAGCAATCGAGACGCTCGCGGCGAAGGTCGACGGACGCACGTACATGTCGATGTCGCCGTACCCCGGACTCGACACGCCGATCTCGTTGCAGTCGTGGGGTCACCAGCTCAAGGTCGACAGCGTCGATGACGAGCGCATCGATCACTTCATCGAAGCACTGCGCCTGAACCGGTACACCTACCCCGAGATCGGTGCGAGCTGCTCGACGCTGCCGTCGTCGTTCGATCCCGCGAATCCGCCTCCGTTCGATGCGTCCGCACCCGGCCCCGACGCGGTACCGATGGACGGCGGCACCGCGGACGGCACCGAGCAGATTCCCGCCGACATGCAGGCACCGGCAGGGAGCTGACGATGAACATCCCGGACGATCTGACGCGCGACTCGACCGGCCCCGCCCACGGGACCGGGAACCGTCGGATGCTGCTGGTGCTCGCTGCGGTCGCTGTGCTGGCGGTCGGCTTCCTGCTCGGGTTTCTCGCGCGGATCCCCCTCGAGGACTCGCGGCCGGCGGATCCGACGGCAGGTTCGGTGGATGTCGGGTTCTGCCAGGACATGACGGTTCATCACAACCAGGCGATCGAGATGTCGGCGATTGCGGTGACGAGCTCGCAGGATCAATACGTTCGCAATCTCGCCTACGACATCCTCACGACCCAGCAGAATCAGGTCGGACAGATGGAGGGCTGGCTCACGATGTGGGGGCAGCCACCGCTGCCGTCAGGCCCCTACATGACTTGGATGAGCGAGGACAGCGGTCATTCGCACGCGAGTACGGGCGAGGGCCACGGATCCGACTCGAAGGCAGGTTCCGACGGAATGGCCATGATGCCGGGGATGGCCTCTTCCGAGGATCTCGCGAACCTGCGCGCGGCGACCGGTATCGAGCAGGATGTGCTGTTCCTGCAGTTGATGCTGCGTCACCACGAGGGTGGGCTGCCGATGATGGAATACGGCGCGCAGTACGCGAGCGAATCGGTCGTTCGGGGCCTGGCTCAGAAGATGGTCGACACACAGACCAGCGAGTCCGAGCTGATGACGTCGATGCTGGCCGAGCGCGGTGCCGAGCCACTCCCGATGAACTGATCGATGGTCCGGCGTACCCCCGCCTGGGTCAGTAAACCGGCCCTGACCAGCCGATGTGGTGTTGAGCCGACAATGCGCTAGGCTGACTCCCGCACCACTGGTCACCCAGCGGGCCCGGATTGCCCTCGTAGCTCAGGGGATAGAGCGCTTGCCTCCGGAGCAAGAAGTCGCAGGTTCGAATCCTGCCGAGGGCACCACGACGCCCCCCGCTTCATTACGAGGCGGGGGGCGAACTCGTTCCGGTGGATCCTCAGACCCGCACGAAACGGGCGGGATGACTGCCGGGTACGAGTCGAGCACGTCCACGTTCGATGAGGTGACGCAGGTGCGCCGACCCTTCGGACATCGCCATCTGCTTACCGCGCGCCGGTGTCTCGTCCCACGGCCGGTACCACTTCATGCGGGACGTGGCCTCCCACAGCGTGAGCCCTTCGTCACCCAGCGATTCGTAGAGGTCGTCCAGGCGCTCCTCGTGGTGTTCGACCAGTGCCGCCGTCCGGGCCGCAAGGTCGTCGATGGGTTGGCGATGTGCAGGAAGAGTACGCCGCGCAGGAAGTTTCCCCACCGCACCCAGCGACTCGATGAATTCGCCGAGCGCATCCCGCTCCGCAACGGGAAAATCGAATTCACCGACGTGCGGTGTGGTCTTGGCGAGCACGTGGTCGCCGCTGAACAGGATCTCGTGTTCCTCGATATAGAAGCACGCGTGCCCGGGAGTGTGGCCGGGCGTGAACACGGTGCGGAGCGTGCGTCCGGTGAGCGGGATGATCTCCCCGTCGGTGAGTCTGCGATCGGGTGCAGCCTCCGGTTTGCCCTCACCCTTGCCCGAGTCGGCGAGGTATTCCTCGATCTGCTCGGGTGGGGCTCCCGCGATGCGCCATTGCTCGACAGCGCGTTCGCTCCAATCGGCATCGGACATCATGTGGCCGAGCTGCTCGAAGTCCGATTCGTGCATTCCCACCCAGCAACCGGAGGCCTCGCGGAGACGCGCCGTGAGGCCTACGTGGTCGGGATGGAAATGGGTGACCACGACGCCTTCGACGTCGGTCACGGACAAGCCTGCGGTGGCAAGCCCCTGCTGCAATGCGTTCCAGGAGGTGTCGTTGTTCCAGCCGGCGTCGACCAGAACCACGCCGCGCGGGGATTCCATCGCGTAGACCTGGGTGTCGCCGACCGGGAGGTCAGCAACGGGAACGGGGATCGCGTGAATTCCGTCGCCGATATCGAGTGAAGCTGTCATGGCACCGCCTGATTCTGATCTGTATCGCTTTGCGCACTATTCGTCGCTTTCGAAAGTAGCTCAAAGGTTCAACTGATTGGCGGATTGGGTTCGATGATCGCGACGATCGACCGAATATCGCCTGCGGGGATGTGGAAATGCTCGACGACCGAAACCGTCGTCGTCCGGTCCGGACCTGCAGCGATGTCGAGCAGAAAGCGGGCAACGACGTCGTGGTGCCATTCGTGGAACGTCAACTCGCGCACCCGGCGGAGCGACCGGTACTCCGCCCCGTTCTCCAGGCGGTCTCGGATTTCGGTCCCGCTGTCGCCGGTACGCTGCCCGTTTTCGACGCGCCATGCGTCTTCAGCGAGCCGCACATGCGTTGCATCGTGGCTCAGGAGCGAGCGAATGTAGGCGCGCGCCATCGCCACCCGAGCACTGTCGGTGGGCTCGTCCGCGTGTTCGGACACGGCGGCCATGAGTGTGGGAGCCCAGTCCGGGCGGCAGATCACCAGATCGGGCAGGTACGGATGGGGCCTGTTGTATTCGAGGGGGGCGCCGTCGATTCGGGCGCAGAACATGCCCGCAGCCTGCGCGACCGCGACGGGTGCAGCCGAATCCCATTCCCATTGGCCCCCTGCATGCACGTACGCGTCGGCTTCGCCGCGTAGGACCGCCATGGCCTTGGCCCCCGCAGATCCCATACGTACGAGGTCGGCGCCCACCTTCCTCGCGACCTCACCGATGAACGCGGGAGGACGGCTGCCGCTGATCACAATGGAGGGCCGGTACCGTCCGAGGGGTTCGTGGGCGAGGGCCGGTTCGTCGTTCGTCGAGTAGACGGCCCCGATCGCGGGCTGCGCGACGGCCGCGGCGGTGAGTCCCTTTCCTGCCTGCCACAACGCAACGTGGACTGCCCAATCGATGTAGCCGGGCCTGCCGTATTCTTTCGAGCCGTCGAGCGGATCGATGATCCATACCCGCTCCGCGTCGATGCGCGCCGGGTTGTCGGCCGATTCCTCCGAGAGCACCAGGTCGCCGGGTCGCGCAGACGCGATCCGCTCGAGTATGTATGCGTTCGCAGCGTGATCACCACGGCGTCCGAGTTCGCGCCCGTAGTGTTCGTACCGTGCAGTTGCGCGAATGGTCAGCAACAGTTCTCCTGCGCCCGCGGCGATCTCGGTGGCCAGGGCTGCGTCGTCGGTCATGCACTCCACAAAACCATGGTTCCTGCTCGCCGGGACCCGCGACCGTTGACCAGTTACTAGAACGCGTTCTATTGTCGGCTGCGGAAGAAGCTCACCGCAGCGGTAGACATCGGACGTTCAGGAGAACCGCGTGCTCACCGATCCACTGACAGCGGCCATCGCCGAAGCCGAGAAACTCGTGGCCACCGCACCGCACATCCGCACCGAACAAGACTTGACGGAGGGCTACGAGTACCTCGCCGGGGGAATCTCCGCGTGCGTGCACGCCGCGTTCGTGCACAGCAGTACACATCCGACATTCATCACGGGCACCGGTCCCTACGCCAAGATGGGTCTCGACAATCCCGACACTCTGTACTGGGGCGCTCCCGTGCGGGACAACGCCGAGTACGTCGTTACAGGACGTCGCGGCACCACCTGCGATCTGAGCTTCCAGGTGATGGCCGGTAATTACACCGATACGAACGTGCCCGGCAATGTGACAGCGTTCGACGATCGCGCGATCCGCATCGCGGACGACGACACCTTCGAGATCCGGTTCGGGCCCGGCCCCGAAGATCCCACGCGCAACTACTTCCACCTGTCCCCTGGTTCGTCGCAGCTCGTCGTCCGGGAGGTCTACAGCGATTGGACCCAGCAGCGCGGAACGCTCCGCATCGACCGGCTCGACACCTTGGGTACTCCCGCACCCGCCCCCACTCGCGACGACGTCTCTCGACGGTACGAGCGCGCCGCCCGCGCCCTGGTGTCGCGTGTGAAGACATGGCTGCAGTTTCCTCAGTGGTTCTATCTGGATCTTCCCGTCAACACCCTCACCGAGCCGCGTCGCACGCCCGGTGGGCTCGATACCCAGTACTCCTCGGTCGGTCATTTCGAGCTCTCGGACGACGAGGCGATGATCATCACGCTGCCCGCATCGGACGCCCCCTACCTGGGCTTCCAGCTCGGCAGTCTGTGGTACGTCTCGCTCGACTACACCGGTCACCAGACGTCGCTCAACAACTCCCAGGCACAGGTCGATCCCGATGGAATCATCCGGATCGTCGTTTCGAACCGCAATCCGGGGGTGACCAACTGGGTCGAGACCGTCGGTCACGACCGCGGCATCCTGCAGTTCCGCTGGCAGCGCCTCGACCGCCACCCGGGACCCGGAGAGGGTCCGGTTGCCGAAGTGGTCGCAGTCGACCGAGTGCCCGAGCTGCTGCCGTTCCATGGGTCGAATCGCATCACGCCGAACGACTGGGCGGCGCGCATCGCCGCCCGCCGGAGCGGCATAGCGGATCGGATGCTCGCGTGAGCGCCCCGGCGGGCCTCCTGCGCGATCAGGTGGTCGTCATCTCGGGTGTCGGCCCCGGCCTCGGCCGCACACTCGCGGTACGGTGCGCCGAGCACGGCGCCGATGTCGTTCTGGCCGCTCGCACCCCGGAACGACTCGAACAGGTCGCGGCGGAGGTCACCGCGCTGGGCCGCCGCGCGGTGGCCGTCCCCACCGATATCACCGATGACGACTCGGCCGCCCACCTCGCACAGGTCGCGGCGCACGAGTTCGGGCAGGTCGACACCCTGGTGAACAACGCGTTCTCGATTCCCGCGATGAAATCGTTGGTGCGCACCGATTTTCAACATATTCGTGACAGCATCGAACTCACCGTGCTCGGCGCGCTCCGACTGACCGGACTGTTCACCGACCTACTCGGAACCGCGAAAGGTTCTGTGGTGAATGTGAATTCGATGGTCCTTCGGCATTCCCAAGAGCGCTACGGCAGTTACAAGCTGGCGAAGTCCGCACTACTCGCATCGTCACAGTCGCTTGCGACGGAACTCGGACCGAAAGGGATTCGCGTCAATTCCGTTGCCCCAGGATATATCTGGGGCCCGATTCTGCGCGGCTACTTCGAGCATCAGGCAGAGAAGTACGGCATGACGGTCGACCAGATCTACGACCACACCGCGGCCGCGAGCGATCTGAAGCGCCTGCCCACCGTCGAGGAGATCGCCGATGCTGTGATCTTCCTTGCCTCGCCGATGGCATCGGCGATCACAGGCCAGTGCCTCGACGTCAACTGCGGCGAATACCACCACTGACGGGGACTGATCATGACCGAACGCACCACGATCGGCACCGCCGAATCGCTACACGAGTCCGCAACGCGCCTGACGGGCCTGACCGATTTCGGAACCGACAACTACAGCGAGGCACTCGGCGTCCTGCTCGACTCGTACGAGCGCGACGAGAAACTCACCCCACTCGGCAGCAAGATGTCGCGGGTGTTTCTGCGCGGAGCACTCGTCGCGCGGCTGTTGTCCGAGACCGCGTGGGCTCAGCACCCCGCGCACGCAGACGTCGAGATCACGCGACCGATCTTCGTGACGGGCCTGCCTCGCACCGGCACCACCGCACTGCATCGCCTCCTCACCGCCGACCCTGCCCACCAGGGTCTCGAGATGTGGCTGACCGAGATGCCGCAACCGCGCCCGCCCCGCGAGTCCTGGGGCGACAATCCGGTGTTCGCCGGGATCGAGTCGGCGTTCTCCCAGCATCACGTCGAGCACCCGGAGTTCATGGGTGTGCACTACATGTCGGCCGCCGAGGTCGAGGAATGCTGGCAACTCTTGCGCCAGTCGTTCCGGTCGATCTCGTACGAATGCCTCGCTCATCTGCCCACCTACTCGCAGTGGCTCGCCGGTCAGGACTGGACCGATGCGTATGCGCGCCATCGACGCAATCTTCAACTGATCGGCCTACCCGACGCCGGCAAGCGATGGGTGCTGAAGAACCCGAGCCACCTCTTCGCCCTCGACGAACTGCTCACGGTCTACCCGGATGCCCTCGTCGTGGTCACGCATCGCGACCCCCGCACGGTCATCCCTTCGGTCTGCAGCCTTGCCGCCCAGGCGACCGAGGGGTGGTCGGAGACATTCGTCGGCGACACCATCGGCCGCAGTCAACTCGACCTGTGGTCACGGGGTTACGCAACGTTCACCGAGGCCCGGTCGCGACACGACCCCGCACAGTTCGTCGACGTCGACTACCGGGACTTCGTCGCCGATCCGCTGGAGACGATCAGGGGCATCTACGACCGGCTCGACACCGACCTCACCATCGAGGCGGAGCGTGCGATGACGGCGATTCATGCCGAGAGCCGCAGCGGATCCCGCAAGCCCGCACACCGGTACACCCTCGAGGAATTCGGGTTGTGCGCCGAGGCCGTCGACGAACATTTCCCCGACTACGCATACCGCTGAATACGCCACCCGGCGACGGCCGGGTCGTTCCCGGCGTGACGCGTGGTGAGGATGTCGAGCAACGGAAACAGGGCCGCCGCGATCCGGTCCCCCGTCTCGACGAACTTGCGTTCCGACAGCCCGACCGGGTCGGGGATCCCCGGACTTCCGTCGGCATCGCTGGTGGAGCGATAGGCGTCGAGCCTCGCGACGGTGTCGGCTCCGGTCACGGTGGCGATCCGGTGCGCCTCGGTGAGGGTGAACGACTTCATCGATGAACCCGCGGCCAGTGCGCTGACCCGGTCGCGCTGGTCACCGGTCATGGTGAGCACCAGCGCTGCCCGTGCGATCATGTCCGAATCGACGCGGCGTGCTCGCCGTTCGGTCACGTGACCGCCCAGTCCCTCGATCACCGCGGCGGCTCGCGGTTCGATCGGGAACCCGACAAGTGCCCGGGTCCCGGCGCTCTCGGCGGTGAGTCCGCTGATCTGTCGTTCGGCGGCGTATGCGAGCGTGAGCCGCTCGGCGATCACGGAGCGGCACACGTTCCCGCTACAGACGAACAGAATGTGCACCCGCGCACTCTAGCGCCGACAGTATGCGCGCCTGACGTGCGCAGATGTTGGTCACCGCGGGTGAAGCCGCCGTTCACCGAGCCGACACCTACACGTCACCGAGCGCAGATTCGGAGCTGACCGACGGTGCCGGAACGACTCTCCGTCACTCTCGAACGAGACGGGGACGGTGCAGTCGACCGATACTTCGGTTAGCCTGACCTTCTCGCGGAGACGCCGCGGTTCAGGAGGTGTTGTGCACGTGTCGATTCGAAGAAGGATCATCCCGCTGTGCGCCGCGGTGTTGACAGCGTTCGCACTCACGGCGTGCGGACAGGATTCGGGGACGGACACGGGGGCGGACACGGCGGAGCGGAGTTCCGCGGAGGAGACCCGCGCCGTCGCAACCCCTATGGGAGAGGTGACGATTCCGGCTGACCCGCAACGCGTCGTCGTATTGAACTACGCGCTGGCAGGCTACCTCTACCACCTCGATGTTCCCATCGTCGGCGTCACACCCGAGGACGCGGACGTGGCGGGAACCTTCTCGGAGTTCTGGGCGGACGATGCAGAGGCTGCCGGAACCGAATTCCTTCCGTGGTCCGTAGACGGCTTCGATATCGAGGCCATCGCAGCGATGAATCCCGATCTCATCATCGCGGGCGGCGTCGGGTTCCCGTACCTTCAGGCTTCGGAGGCCTACGACAACCTCACCACGGTTGCCCCGACCGTGCTCGTGGACCGGCAGTTCCAGACCTGGCAGGAACAGTTCGGGTACCTCGCGAACGACGTGTTCGACCAGTCCGACGTACTCACGCAGCTGACGCAGGAGTACGAGGACCGCAGGACCGAGGTGATCGAGTCGATCACACCACCGCCCAACCCGGTCTCGTACGTCACGATCACGGCGGACGGCACTCCGTACGTCCTGATCGAGAACATGGGGCTGCCCGCCGATCTCGCCGACTTCGGGTTCGAACCGGCCCCCGTGTTCGCGGACAGCGGCGCCGAGCCCTACACGGAAGGCGGCGACATGTTCGAAGTCTCCCTGGAGACCATCGGGCAGGTCGTGACCACCCCGTCGGTGTTCGTCACCGGGTTCAACGGTCCCGGCCCGTCCGTCGAGGAACTGAAGGCCAACCCCATCTATGCCGCCCTTCCCGCATTCGCCGCCGGACACGCCTACGACATGCCGTATTGGGCGATCCGCGCAGACTACGACGAGTCGATGGCGTTTCTCGACCACCTCGAGGAGCAGTTCGCCTGACAGCCGCTCCGACGTGGGATGATCGAAAGTATGCCCGCACCACTTCCGCTCGACCCCATCGCCGAAGCCCACCGCCAGTGGACCCTCCACGGCTGGGGCGAGGTCGCCGACGGCATGGCCGCTGTGACCTCGGTTATGCGGGCCCAGCAGATCATGATCGCCCGCGTCGAGGAGGTCCTCAAACCGTTCGGTCTGACGTTCGCACGCTACGAACTGCTGACTCTCCTGCACTTCACGAAGTCGGGGGCGCTTCCGATGGCCAAGGCCAGTGCTCGACTACAGGTGCACCCGACCAGCGTCACCAACGCCGTCGACCGACTCGAAGGCGCAGGCCTCGTTCGACGCACGCCGCATCCGAGCGATCGTCGCGCCACACTGATCGAATTGACCGATGCCGGGCGCACGCTCGCCGTCGAGGCAACGGAGAAGCTCAATGCCGAGGTGTTCGCACGCCCCGGCATCCCGGAGGCAGACCTCGACGAACTGCTCCGAGTCCTGTCCGTGATGCGCCACGACGCAGGTGATTTCGACACAGGTGGCACGCCGACGAAGTGGTGAACGAGCAGTGAGGGCCGCCCCGGTCGGGGCGGCCCTCACTCGTCTCTACCGAATCCGCACGATCAAGCGTGCTTGAACTCCGGTGCGCGCTTCTCGATGAACGCGGCCATGCCTTCCTTCTGGTCGGCGGTCGCGAACGTCGAATGGAACACGCGGCGTTCGAATTTCACACCCTCGGCGAGCGTGGTCTCGAACGCGCGGTTGACCGCTTCCTTCGCCATGATCGCAACGGGCAACGACTTCGAGGCGATGGTCGTCGCCGTCTCGAGCGCGGCGTCGAACAGCTCGGCCACCGGCACGATCCGCGACACGAGCCCGGCGCGTTCGGCTTCCTCTGCGTCCATGTTGCGACCGGTGAGAACCATTTCCATCGCCTTGGCCTTGCCCACGGCGCGGGTCAGTCGCTGCGAGCCACCGATACCCGGGATGACGCCGAGGTTGATCTCGGGCTGCCCGAACTTCGCGGTGTCGGAGGCGATGATGAAGTCGCACAGCATCGCGAGTTCGCAGCCGCCACCGAGCGCGTAGCCGGAGACCGCGGCGACGATCGGGGTGCGTGCGGCCGAGAGGCGGTCCCACTCGGAGAAGAAGTCCTCCCCGTACACCTCGCTGAACGTCTTGGGCGCCATCTCCTTGATGTCGGCGCCGGCGGCGAAGGCTTTTTCGGAACCGGTGAGCAGGATCGCTCCGATCTCGGCGTCGGCATCGAGCTCCTCGACTGCCGCAACGACCTCGTGCATCAACTGGCTGTTGAGGGCGTTGAGCGCCTTCGGCCGGTTGAGCGTGATGATTCCGACTCGGCCCTTACGGTCGAGCAGGATGGTCTCGAACTCGCTCACTTGCTGTCCTCTTCTGTCGAACGGGTACGGATGTCGTTGATGATCGCAGAGAAATCGAGACCACCGCCGCCACCCTCGTTGAACCGGTGGTAGAGCTCCGCCGCGCGCAGACCGAGTTCCGCATCGACACCGTTGGTGCGGACCGCATTCGAGGCCAGGCCAAGGTCTTTGTCCATGAGTGCGACAGCGAATCCGGGTTGGTAGTCGTTGTTCGCCGGAGTCGTCGGGACCGGGCCCGGCACCGGGCAGTTGCTCGTCAGTGCCCAGCACTGTCCCGACGCGTTGGAGGCAACGTCGAACAAGGCTTGGTTGTCGAGGCCGAGCTTCTCGCCGAGTACGAACGCCTCGCTGATCGCGATCATCGACACACCGAGGATCATGTTGTTGCAGATCTTCGCGGCCTGGCCGTTGCCCGAACCGCCGCAGTGCACGACCTTGCGTCCCATGACCTCGAGCAACGGCTGCGCCGACCCGAAATCGTCCTCGGATCCGCCGACCATGAACGCGAGGGTGCCCGCAGTCGCACCGGCGACACCGCCGGACACGGGTGCGTCGATGGCGCGGTGTCCCGCTGCCTGTGCGCGGGATGCGGCCTCACGAGCGTCGGCGACGTCGATGGTGGAGCTGTCGACGAACAGGGTGTCGGCCTTCGCGGTGGGCAGGATCTCGTCGTAGAGGTCCAGCACGAGCCTGCCGTTGGGAAGCATGGTGACGACGACGTCCGCGTTGCCCACGGCCTCGACCGCCGAGGCGACGATGGTGACGCCGTCCTTGGTGGCCTGTTCCGCAGCGGCGGGGACCGGGTCGAATCCGGTCACGGCGTAGCCGGCCTTCACCAGGTTCGCGGCCATCGGGCCGCCCATGTGCCCGAGTCCGAGGAAGGCAACGCTGGGGAGAGTGCTCATCTATCGATCTCCTTCAGGGACGGCGAGCCCGAGTTCGAGATCACCGAGCGGCTGGAAGTAGGCGTCGACGTCCGCGTCGGTGACGTCGGTGAGGGTCGCGGGGCTCCACGCGGGGTTGCGGTCCTTGTCGACCACCTGCGCGCGGATTCCTTCGACGAGATCATGGGTCTTCAACGACGCGAGCGACACTCGGTACTCCTCGTTGAGGACCTCTTCGAGGGTGTCGAGCTGCCGGGCGTGCCGCAACGACCGCAAGGTCGCCTCGAGCGCGACCGGAGACTTGCCGAGGATCGTCTCGGCTGTGGCCTGAGCGTCGGGAACATCACTGGCACGGAGTTGTTCGACGATCGCGCGAACGCTGTCGGCGGAGTAGGCCGCGTCGATCCAGCTCTGCTGCGCGAGCACGTCCGATTCCGGTGCGGGCTGCGAGTATTCGGCCAGCGCCTCTTCGACCGAACCCGATTCGAGCGCGGTGACGAACTTGTCGAGTGCTTCGGACGGGACGAAGTGGTCGGCGAACCCGAGTGCGATCGCGTCGCCCGCCTTCATTCGCCCGGTGGTCAGGGCGATGTGTGTGCCCAGCTCCCCCGGGGCTCGCGAGAGGAGGTAGGTTCCGCCGACGTCGGGAATGAACCCGATTCCGACCTCCGGCATTGCCAGAGAGGAACGTTCGGTGACGATCCGCACGTTGCCGTGCGCCGAGATCCCGATGCCGCCGCCCATCACGATGCCGTCCATGATCGCGACGTACGGCTTCGGGTAGCGGCCGATCGCGGCGTTGAGGATGTACTCGTCGCGCCAGAACTCCTGTGTGCCGGTGCCACCGTCTTTCGCATCGTGGTAGATCGCAACGATGTCACCTCCCGCGCACAGACCACGTTCGCCTGCGCCGGAGACCACAACGGTCCGGATCGTGTCGTCGGTGGACCATTCGAGCAGCGCCTCGGCCATCGCTTGGACCATGGTGTGGTTGAGCGCGTTGATCGCCCTCGGCCGGTTCAGAGTGATCCGGCCGAGCCCGTTCTTCGCCTCGATGAGGATCTCGGGTTCGTTCCCCGTCATGCCGCTCCTGTCTGGGCCGCCGCCACCACGCTCCGCGCGATGACCAGCCGCATGATTTCGTTGGTTCCTTCCAGGATCTGGTGAACGCGCAGATCTCGCACGATCTTCTCGATCCCGTACTCGGCAAGGTAACCGTATCCGCCGTGCAACTGCAGGGCCTCGTTCGCCGCGGCGAAACCCGCGTCGGTCGCGAACCGCTTCGCCATCGCACAGAGTTCCACGACGTCGGCGGCCTCGGTGTCGAGCGCGTCGGCGGCCCGCCACAACAGGGTGCGCGCCGCTTCCAGTTCGGTGCGCATGTCGGCGAGCCGGAACTGCAGCGCCTGCGCATCGAGCAGCCGCTCACCGAATGCCTTGCGCTCAGCGAGATATGCGACTGTCCGATCGAGAGCGGTCTGGCCGCCGCCGACCGAACACGCAGCGATGTTCAGTCGTCCGCCGTTGAGCCCGTGCATCGCGATCCGAAAGCCGCCGCCTTCCTCGCCGAGGAGATTCTCCGCGGGAACGCGGGCGTCCTCGAAGATCACCTGTCGGGTGGGCTGGGCGTTCCAGCCCATCTTCTTCTCGTTGGCGCCGAACGACAGCCCCGGGGTGTCCTTCGGGATGATGAACGCGGATATTCCGCGGGCGCCGGTGTCGCCGGTGCGGGCCATCACCACGTACACGTCGGATGTGCCTGCACCCGAGATGAATTGTTTGACACCGTTGAGTACGTACTCGTCGCCGTCCCGGACGGCCTTGGTGCTCAAGGCAGCGGCGTCCGAACCGGCACCCGGTTCGGTGAGGCAATAGCTGCCGAGGTGCTCCATCGAGCACAGGCTCGGCAGCCACCGGCCACGCTGTTCGTCGTTGCCGTATTTGTCGATCATCCACGCCACCATGTTGTGGATCGAGATGTATGCGGCGATCGACGGGCAGCCCTTGGCGAGTTCCTCGAATATGCGGACGGAGTCGAGGCGTCGCAGCCCGGACCCGCCGACGTCCTCTCGAACGTAGATTCCTCCCATGCCGAGTGCTGCGGCCTTGCGCAGCACGTCGACCGGGAAGTGCTTCTCCTGGTCCCATTCGACCGCGTTCGGAGCCAGGTACTCGGTGGCGAAGTCGCGGGCGGTGTCGCGGATCGCCCGATCGTCGTCGGTGAGTGCGAACATTGTCGGTGCCGCCTAGTCCATGGTCGGGATGACGAAGTGGTCGGTGTCGGCCACGTGGGCGCCCTCGATGTCGCCTTCCTTGACACCGGAGGGGAAGCGCTGCGTGACGGTCTTGGTCTTGGTGTAGAAGCGGAAGGCATCGGGGCCGTGCTGGTTGAGGTCGCCGAAGCCCGATGCCTTCCAGCCGCCGAACGTGTAGTACGCGATCGGGACGGGGATCGGGACGTTGACGCCGACCATGCCGACCTCGACGCGGCGAGTGAAGTCGCGGGCGGTGTCGCCGTCGCGGGTGAAGATCGCGACGCCGTTGCCGTATTCGTGTTCGGTGGGCAGACGCAATGCTTCCTCGTAGTCGGCGGCGCGCACGACTGTCAGGACGGGCCCGAAGATCTCCTCGAGGTAGATCGACATACCGGGGGTGACCTTGTCGAACAGGGTGGGGCCGGAGAAGAAGCCGTTCTCGTGACCCGCGAGGACGAAATCACGACCGTCGACGACGAGCTCGGCACCTTCCTCGACGCCCTTGGCGATGTACCCGTGGACGCGGTCGCGTGCGTCGGCCGTCACGAGTGGACCGAAGTCGGCCTTCTCGTCGGTACCGGGACCGACGCGCAGATCCGCGATACGTTCGGTGAGCTTGGCGACGAGCCGGTCTGCGGTCTCCTCACCGACGGGCACCGCGACGGACAAGGCCATGCAGCGTTCGCCTGCGGCCCCGTAGGCGGCGCCGACGAGCGCGTCGGCGACCTGGTCCATGTCGGCGTCGGGCATGATGATCGCGTGGTTCTTGGCGCCGCCGAAGCACTGGGCGCGCTTGCCGTTCTTCGCGGCGGTTTCGTAGATGTACTGCGCGATCGGCGTGGACCCGACGAACCCGACGGCCTTGATGCGCGGATCTTCGAGCAGGACGTCGACGGATTCCTTGTCGCCGTTGACGACGTTGAACACCCCGGCGGGCAGGCCCGCTTCGAGGAACAGTTCCGCCAGACGCAACGGCACCGAGGGGTCACGCTCGGAAGGCTTGAGGACGAAGGCATTGCCACTGGCGAGGGCCGGGCCGGCCTTCCACAGCGGGATCATCGCGGGGAAGTTGAACGGGGTGATCCCGGCGACGACACCGAGGGGTTGCCGCATCGAGTAGACGTCGATGCCGGTGCCGGCGGAGTCGGTGAATTCACCCTTGAGCATGTGTGCTGCACCGAGGCACACCTCGATGACTTCGAGCCCTCGCTGAACGTCGCCGCGCGCATCGGGGATGGTCTTGCCGTGCTCGCTCGAGAGCAACGCGGCAAGTTCGTCCATGTTGTCCTGCACGAGTTGGACGAATCGCATCAGCACACGGACCCGCTTCTGCGGGTTCCACGAGCCCCATTCCTTCTGTGCCTCTTCGGCGTTGACGATGGCGGCCTCGACCTCCGCCTTCGTGGCGAGCGGGACGCGCGCCTGGACTTCACCGGTGCTGGGTTCGAAGACGTCCCCGAATCGTCCGGACGTCCCGGCGACATGCTTGCCGCCGATGAAATGGGTGAGTTCTCGAACGCTCATGTCGACCAGTCCTTTGAGATAGTTGTGTCGATGACCGAGGCGTAGCCGCAGACCACACCCGGAAGTATTCGACCATCCTATAGTTGGAAGTCCATGTATGTCTACCGTCACATTCCGGGCCACCGCGTATCGAGCAGTAGATCAGCGCAAACGACGGTAGAGATCCTCGAGATCGGACATACCGCGGATCACCACGGCCTCATCCGTTCCACCCGCCCGCAGAGCCCGGCGCAGCAACATCGGATCCAGATCGTCCATCGCAGGCCGGAAACGCTCGACCGGAAGCTCCGGCAGTTCGGTGTCGTCCCCGTAGAAATCACCGTCGTCGGGCTCGTCCTCCTCGACCCCTCCGATGAGTCCCGACACCTCCACACCCCGCAGCGTCAAGACGGACATCGGGTTCTCATCGACGTGCTCGGCCAACAGGAACGCGACCGCCGCAGCATGCTTACACGGCCAACCGCCGTCGGGACACGTGCAGTCGAAGTCGAGTTCACCGGCGCGGCGCGGCAGCAACAGCGGCCCGAGTTCCTCGGGCAGCACTCCCCCCGCCAGGCGCGCGAGCAATCCGGGTGACGAACGCACCCGTTCGATCAGTTCCTCGACAGCCTCGTCCGACAACGTGCGCACCGTGACGGTGGCCGTGAACGGGCGCAGTTGGCTGCCCTGCACCTCGCCGATCACGGCGCCGGGCTCGAGTCGTATGGACACCACCTGACCCGATCGCGCATACGCACGGCCCCGGGTCAGCCGGCCTTTATCGGCCACCTGTTCCATCGTCGCGATGAGTTCTTTCGACCACCAGCTGCGGCCGATCGCGCCGCGCTTGGTGCGAGCCTCCACGCCGTGCATCGCCGATTCGGCGGTGCCGTACCTGCCTGCGTTCCTCCGGCCCGCCATCAGTCACCCACCGCATCGTCGCCCAGGGTCAGCAGCGAGTGCAGCTGATCGGTGGACAGTTCGGTGATCCAGTTCTCCCCCACTCCGACCGCAAGATCGGCGAGTTCCTGTTTCCCGGTGAGCATTTCATCGATCCGTTCTTCGACTGTGCCCACGCACACCAGCTTGCGCACCTGCACGTCGCGGCGTTGCCCGATGCGAAATGCGCGGTCGGTGGCCTGATTCTCGACCGCCGGATTCCACCAACGATCCAGATGCACCACGTGGTTGGCGGCCGTCAAGTTCAGACCCGTGCCACCCGCTTTGAGCGACAGAAGCATGATCGGGGGCCCTGCACCGTCCTGCTGGAATCGGGTGACCATGTCGTCGCGCTTCGCCTTCGGCACACCGCCGTGCAGGAACGGCACCTCGGTCGCGAAACGTTGTTCGAGATACGGCGCGACGAGGGTGCCGAACTCACGGAACTGCGTGAACAGCAGGACCTTCTCGCCGTCGCCGAGCACCGATTCGACGATGTCCTCGATCAACCCGAGCTTGCCCGACCGGTGCCGCCCGCGGCGCAGCACCGGAGAGCCGTCGCCGAGATAATGGGCGGGATGGTTACACACCTGCTTGAGGCGGGTCAGCGCCGCCAGCACTGCGCCCTTACGGGCCATTCCCTCCTTGTCGCGGATCTTGCGCATCATGTCGTCGACAACGGCCCGGTACAGCGCGGCCTGTTCGGCGGTGAGGTTGGCCCGCACGGTCTGCTCGAACTTCTCCGGCAGATCGGAGATCACGTCGGGGTCGGTCTTGACGCGCCTCAGCACGAACGGTGCGGTCAGAGCACGCAGTCGTGCGGCCGCCGCCGAATCATGATCGCGTTCGATGGGTACCGCGAACTTCGCCCGGAACCCTGCAGCGCTGCCGAGCAGTTTCGGGTTCGCGAAGTCGAGGATCGAGCGGAGTTCCTCGAGCCGGTTCTCGACGGGTGTGCCGGTGAGTGCGATTCGGTGTGCTGCGTGAATAGCGCGCGTAGCCCGTGACTGTCCGGTGCTCGCGTTCTTCACGTGCTGCGCCTCGTCGAGCACGATCCGCCGCCACCACAGCTCCGTCAGCTGCGCGATGTCACGCGCGACGATTGCGTAGGTGGTGATCACCAGGTCGTGATCGGCTACCGCTGCGGCGAGCGCCTCGTCGCGCAGACGCGAAGGGCCGTGGTGTACGTAGACGCGCAGACCCGGAACGAACCGCTCTGCCTCCCGATGCCAATTGCCGACGACGGACATCGGACACACCAGCAGCGTCGGCGCCGTGCCCTCACCCGGACTGCCTGGCTGTGACACCTCCTGTTCGTGGGCCAGCAACGCGAGCACCTGCACCGTCTTGCCCAGGCCCATGTCGTCCGCGAGCACAGCACCGAGACCGAGCCTGGTCATGAATGCGAGCCAGTCGAGTCCCCGCTGCTGGTAGGGGCGTAGTTCGGTGCGCATGTCCTTCGGCACCGGCACCGGCTCGGGATGCACCTGGCCGTCGAGCAGCGTCTCGACCCACCCGGAGGCGGTGATATCGGTGACTTCGACCGGCGGCGGGTCATCTCCGGTGAACTGCGCGAACAAGGAACCGAGCGAGCCGTCCTGCTCCGAATGGGCATTGACGTATTCGGCAGCGCGGGCCAGCGCCTCATTGTCGGCGCGAACCCATTTGCCGCGTAGCTTCACCAGGTCGCTGTTCGCGGCGACGAGTTCTTCCATCTCGGAGTGTGTGAGCAACATGTCGCCGACGGCGAGTTGCCACTCGTAGGAGACGATCGCGTTCATTCCCACCGAGCTCTCGTCGGCAGTCACCGGTGCGACCGATGAATTCACCTTCAGGCGCAGCGACGGGTCGACCGTGGCCCACGCTCTCGGCAGTAGCAGCGACACGCCCGCCGCCTGCAGAGCGCGCGCGCCGTGCTCCACGAGATCGATCACGACCGGGGTCGGCAGCAGCAGATCCAGCGTGTCGGGGTCGCGCGGGACATCCTGTAGTCGCGGGTACGCGTTGAGCGCGGATCCGAGCTTGCGGACACCGATCTGAAGAAGATGCGCGTCGGTCGACTCCACCGGCAGGGGAATCGGCGACCGCCCCTCCGTCTGCAGGCACACTTCGAGACGCCACAACACGTCGGCACCGACGTCCGCATCGTCACTGTCGTCCGGCTCCACCAGGCGAAGCACGAGGCCGGGTTCGAATCCCGCGAGGCTGGCCCGCCACTCGTCGAGGGCGTCGGCCATCCGTTGGCTGCCGCGCGGATGCGGGTTGCCATCAGCCAGCGCGGCAACGAGGGGATGCAGCGACGTCGATGGCCGGTGCAGACCTCGCACGATCGGGTCGGTCAGCTCGGCACACATGTCGTCGAGCAGTGCCGCAGGACGGCCGAGCTGGCGTTGGACCGGCGGCATCGCCGCAGCGAGTTCCGCAAGCCACGCCCGTGTCTTCTCGCCGCCGAGGAGCTGCCAGCGAGCCCACCACTGTTTCTCGGCCCGCTCCAGCCCGGGCGCGACCCGGCCGGACTGCGCCCACCGTTCGATGCCACGTGCGACGTGGACGAGGAAACGCAGATCACCCGCAATTCCCTGCGCGCGGCGCGGGACGTCGAGCAGGAGTTCGGCCGCGTCGGGCGGTGCGACAGCGATGGCGGGCAGGACGCGCGGTGCGGTGTCACCGGGCAGCGTCAGCTCGACCCGGTGCCGGAAGGGCCGGTCCGTCCACCGGCGCAGCGCCGACGGTAGCTCCGCGCTGTCGGCAAGGCCGGCGGCAGGCGTTTCGTCCGGTTCGCGCCACAGCATGAGACCCGATCCCGGTGACCAGAGCCCGTGCAAGAACATCCCTATATGGTGCCAGCCCTCGTCGACATCCGAAGTGGCAGGCTGTGACCATGGCGCTTGCGTACGGTTTCTCGGAATACGGCGGACCAGATACCCAGCAGGTCTTCGACCTGGAAGTACCTCGGCCCGGACCTGGTCAGCTCGTCGTCGCCGTTCACGCCGCTGGAGTGAATCCGGCCGACTGGAAGGTACGGACGGGCACCCGCAAGGACACCGTTCCGGTGACATTGCCTGCCGTCCTCGGACGGGAGGTGTCGGGTGTGGTCACGGCAGTCGGCGAGAACGGCCGGGACTTCTCGGTGGGCGATGCCGTCTTCGGTTCGACCGCCAGGGGTTTCGGCGGTTATGCCGAATACACGGTGCTCAACGCGGACAGTGCCGCGCACAAGCCCGAGGTGCTCGGTTTCGCCGCGGCCGCGACCGTTCCGGTTGCGCTCGGCACAGCGCTCGACATCGTCGAGCAACTCGAGATCGTGGATGCGGACACCGTACTGGTATTGGGCGCCGGGGGCGGTGTCGGCTCGGCCGTCACCCAACTGGCCCACGCGCGGGGCGCGGCGGTACTCGGTGTCGCGAGTGCAGGCAAATCGGATCTCGTGGAGGCCAACAGCGGAATCTGGATAGAGTCCGGATCCGGCAGCGAAGAACGGATCGTCGCGGCAGGCGAGCGGGTGGGGAAAGTGACGGTGATCGTCGACCTGGTGGGCGGGGACGTCCTGGCACACGCCGCAGCTGCCTGCGGACCCGCCGTGCGCTTGGTCAGCGTCGCCGATCCGGGCCTGGGGTCCGAACTCGGGGGTTCGGGTGTCGACCGTCGCCGCACCACCGAGGTGTTCACGCGTGTCGCGACACTCGTCGAAACGGGTATCCTCGACCCGAGGATCGAGCGCACCTTCCCGCTCCGCGAAGCCGGACACGCCCTGGCGCTCGTCGAGGAAGGGCACGCGCGCGGCAAAGTGGTCGTCACCGTCCGCTGAACACTCGCCGCCGAGTACTGAACTCGAGCACGGTCTGGATCGAGGAGCGTGAGCGGAGGAGGATGTGCGTATGCCCGTCCTGATCCAGGTTCTCGAGCAGACATACAGTGCTCACACACCGTGGGAGCAGGTGAAGTACGCGTTCATCGACTGGGACCACGTCACCACATTGCGTCTCGACGGCCAGTGCGGGGTGTGGCTCGACGGGACCAAACACGGTGAGTCGCACCGACTCGCCGCGACCGCCAGTCCCGAGGATGCGATCTTCTTCCTGCTCAGGGTCTACGACCGGATCGCCGAATGCCGCCAGTCCGGTGGTTCCTGGATCGTCGGACACGACGGACGCACGGTCGCATCGATCCGCGCGACGCGTTTCCCGCTGACCACCGAGGGCTGACTTCCCAGTGCGTTCCGGCCGCGGCGTCGATGCCGCGCAGGTGGGTGCGTGCCCACGACATCACGCGCGCAAGTCCGTGGGGCGCGCAAACACGACATGTCGACGCGAACCTGTCACCATCATCCGATGCGTGGGGGAAACGCGAAGTGGTGGGTGCCGGCGGTGGTGATCGCCATGGTCGTGTCGTGGTGGTTCGACTCGTCTCCACCACCGTCGGATCCCGCTCCCGGTAGTCCTTCGCGCGCGCTGATCGACGAGTTGCTCGCCGCAGTGACGGTTGTATCCGTGCGGCCGCACCCCGGTGGATACGTGCGCGACTGTGGAGGCGAAGGTGGGTGTGTCTTCGGAGAAGCGTGGACGGACGAGCACCCCGGTCCGGGCGGGCGCGACGGCTGCGACACCCGCAACAACGTGCTCGCACGGGACCTTCGTGACGTCGTATTCCGGCCGGGCAGCGACGAGTGCGTCGTCCTCAGCGGAACACTCGACGATCCGTACACCGGCGCGCGCGTGCAGTTCCGGCGCACCCATGCGAACGCGGTGCACATCGATCACATCTATCCACTCGCGGCGGCGTGGGATCACGGCGCCGCGCAGTGGTCTGCGGAGCTTCGGCGGCAGTTCGCGAACGACATGGTGTACAACCTCATTGCCGTCGACGGCGCCACGAACATGACCAAACGCGATCACACCCCAGCGGCGTGGCTACCTCCCGCCACCGGGTACCGGTGCTGGTTTGCAGGCAAGTATCTGACAGTCGCGCTGAGGTATGGGCTACCGATCACGGTGGAGGATCACAGCGCCCTCGCCGACTCTGCCCGCACGTGCCCCCGATGACGATCAGACGGACGGCAGATTCTGTGGAATCCAGGCGGGATCACGCTTTTCCATGAACGCCCGCATTCCTTCACGGGGCTCCGGGGAAGTCTCGAGGGCGCCGAACATGGTTTGGTAGTCGAACAGTCCGTAGCGCTCGTTGAGCATGCGTTTGACCTGGGCGCGCGCGATGGGCGCCGTCTGCAACACTTCGCGGGCCGCAGTGAGGGCGGCTTCGCGCAGCTGTTCGTGCGGGACGACGCGGGAGATCACGCCGAGCCGCAGGGCCTCGGCCGCGTCGAATCTCCGGGCGGACAGGATCAGATCGCGGGCCGCTGCCAATCCGACATGTGCGGGCAGTGCCGCGGCAAAGGTTGCGTCGGGGATTCCGCGCAAGAGTTCGGGCACGCGGAAGGTGGCGCGGTCGCTGGCCACCGCGATGTCGGACATCATGGCCACGAGCAACCCACCCGCCTGGCAGATTCCGTTGACGGCGGAGATAACGGGCGCGCGGCTGTCGCGGATGGTCAGGAACGGGACGACTTCGTCACCTGAAAGCCCTTCCGGCAGTTGGTCGCCCGGCTCCGAGCGGCCGCCCAGATCGCCGCCCGGCGCGAAGACGTCGTCGACTCCGGTGATGATCAGGGCACCGAGATCGGGGTCGGTGTTGACCAGCTTGACCGCGCGCTTGAGGCCGTAGTACATCGCCGGGGTGAATGCGTTGCGTGCGGCAGGCCGGTCGATGATGCACCACCCGATCGCACCCTCGCGTTCGAATCGCAGTCCACCGGCACCCAGATCGTCTCCCATATCGCGAACATACATCATTCTTGTTTGCGAGAACAGCATTCCGGTCGGGGTGCGGGCTACCGTGTCAAGATGGCCTCGCGCATCTCCAAGGACACTCGGCTGTGCATCTCACTCTCGGGACGGCCCAGCAATATCGGCACCCGGTTCCACAACTACCTCTATGACGAACTCGGCCTCGATTTCGTGTACAAGGCATTTCGGCCCAGCGATATCGCCGATGCCGTGGCCGGAATCCGAGGACTCGGGATCCGGGGCGCGGGTGTGTCGATGCCCTTCAAGGAATCGGTGCTGCCGATGATGGATGTCCTCCACGACTCCGCCCGAGCAATCGAATCGGTCAACACGATCGTCAACGACGACGGCATCCTCCACGCTTACAACACCGACTACCAGGCCGTGGTGGACCTGCTTGCCGCACACGAGGTCGACCCCACCGTGCCGGTCGTGATCGCCGGGAGTGGCGGCATGGCCAAGGCGGTCGCGGCAGCACTTCGCCACAGCGGCTTCACCGAGGGCACCGTCGTCGCGCGCAACGAGACCAGCGGCAGGGCACTTGCTCAGAAATACGGCTACGCGTGGCGTAGCGATGCGACCGACCTCTCTGCGGGATTGCTCGTCAACGCCACTCCGATCGGAATGTCCGGCGGCGGAGCGGACTCCGAGGCGCTGCCGTTCCCCGGCAACCTGATCGCCTCGGCATCGACAGTGTTCGACGTGGTCGCCGTACCACCGGAGACCCCGCTCATCCGCGACGCCAGGGAGCACGGGATGCACACCATCACCGGAGCCGAGGTGATCGCACTCCAGGCGGCACTCCAGTTCGAGCTCTACACCGGCGTGAAGCCGACCTCCGAACAGATCCGGCGCGCATCCGAGTACTCCAGGCAGTGACATACGGCCGGCCGTATTCACCGCACCGCCGCCCTCACAGCACCGCTGTACTCACACTGTTCCGATGACCTCCAGCCCGTCCAGAACCACGCTCGCCGCGTCGACTGCAAGGTTCATCTCGGCGCGGGTCAGATCTCGGGTCGCGGGGTTCTGTAAGCCGAAGTTGTTGACCCAGGCCACCGTTCGTGCCGATTGGAACATGAACGTCGTGGTCGGAGTGTCGCCGACGAGATCCCCGACGAACCAACCGGTGAAGAACGGCTCCATATCGGTGCCGTAGACCCGCTCGAACTCGTCGGCAATGACCGGTGCCGCCGCGACGAGAGCCTCACCGAAGGTATAGAAGTCGCGGGTGTGCTGCGGTGTCGATCCGATCGCCACGAGCGCCTCGGGGAAATCGATCACAAGATGCGCCACGATCGCGCCCGTGAGCACTCGCCCCGGGCTGCGGTCGCACTGCTCGGTGAGCGCGAAGGCCGCTGCCCAGTGGGGAGCCGGTGTACCGCCGGTGACGTACGCATGGAGGTTGGCCAGGTACAGCCGCACCACCTCGACCGCCAGTTCCTCCGCCCATTCCGGATCGTCGTAGATACCTGCCGTGAGGGTCGGCTCCGCCGAAGTGAGGATCTCGTCGAACGCGAGGACGAATGTTCCACGGTAATCGTCGCTGCGCGTGAGCACCTCGCGCAGTGCACCGATGCGAGCCTGCGCGTCGGCGAAGGTCTCGATCCCGGCCGGATCGGTGAGCGTGGCCAGCTCGGACGAGGGCTCGATGCCTGCGCACGCCGCCAGGGCGGGTGTTCCCTGGCCGCCAGGTGCGGCAGCGGCAACAGGCGCGCATACGACGGCACCGAACAGAGCCGCCGCGACCAACGGGAACGCTACACGTCCAGGAATTTTGAATGTCACCCTCGGTAACATACGCAGTCGCTCCCCCGCCGAACCACTCCCGGTGCATTCTTGCCGTCCCGCTGCGTCATCCGGTCGCGATCTCCCGGCGCGCATCACCCGACCACTGCGACCACGATCCGGGGAACAGGGACGCATCGATACCCACGATCGCCAGCGCTGCGATCTCGTGCGCCGCGGTGACCCCCGAGCCGCAGTACACAGCCACATCGCCGGTCACACCCAACTCCGCGAACCGGGCCGCCAGCTGATCCGCGGGCCGGAAGGTGCCGTCCTCACGGAGATTTCCGCCGGTCGGCGCGTTGATCGCACCGGGAATGTGCCCCGCACGCGAGTCCACCGGTTCCTCGTCGCCGAAATAGCGCTCCGCGCTACGGGCGTCAAGGAGTACGCCGTGCGACGGAAACTCTGCGACCTCGTCGATGTCGACCGTCGGCATGTGTCCTGCGCTGAGAGTGACCGACCCCGGCCTGTGTTCCGCCCCGGGGCCGGCCGCGACAGGATGACCTCCTGCGATCCACGCGGGAAGCCCGCCGTCGAGCAGGCGGACGTCCGCCAGACCGGCCCATTCGAGCAGCCACCACGCGCGCGCCGCCGCCATTCCGCCGGTTGCGTCGTAGGCGACCACCGCGGAGCCGTCGGAGATCCCCCACCCGCGGGCTTCCGCTTGCAGGCGCTCGATGTCGGGCAGGGGATGACGGCCCAGTTCGACGGAGGGCGGATCGGCGAGCTCGGCGTCGAGATCGACGAACACGGCACCCGGAATGTGGCCTTCGCGGTACTTCTCCCGACCGTGCCGGTCGCCGAGCATCCAGCGCACATCCAACAGGATCGGTGGCACGCCGGCATCGATACAATCCGCGAGTTCGGCAGCGGAGATGAGCACGTTTCTGTGGGCCATACCGAATAGTGACACGTGGACGCGCATGAACGCGCCACAGTAGTGCCCGATTCATCCCTTTTCGGTGTCGGTTCTGCAATGTGAGCACTGTTGATGGGATTTTGCTGTCCGGATAGCACTATCGTCGAGGCGTGACCAACCGCCAGCCGACGACACCCACAGCCGAACCGGGGCAATTCCCGGTACTGTGGCCGGTTCAGACCCGCTGGGCCGACAACGATCACTACGGCCACGTCGACAACGTGACCTACTATTCGTATTTCGACTCGGCAGTCAACGGCTGGCTCATGGCCACCACCGGCGTGGACATCCGCGAACTCGACGCGATCGGCGTTGTCGCCGAAACTTCGTGCCGCTATCTCGCAGAACTGTCGTTCCCCGATCGCCTTCAAGTGGGCCTCTCGGTAGAGGGGCTCGGCCGCCGATCGGTGACCTACTCACTCGCCATTTTCCGCGAGGAGGACGACGGCACGCTCGTTGCTGCCGCCACCGGACGCTTCACACACGTGTACGTCGACATGAACACCCGGCGCCCCGTCCCGATCCCCGAGCAGATCCGGAAAGCCGTCCACAAACTCGTCACCCGCTCGGCCTGAGCCGCACATACGGTCGGTTGCCGACCGTCACCGAGGGATCATCCCGAGAAGCGGCACAGTGCGCTGGCGAACGAGTTCACGCATCACCAGCGACATGTTGGTGCGCTCCACACCGGGAATCTCGAGAATCTGCCCGGCAAGCCGGTACAGATCGTCTGTGTCGCGAGCGACGATCTTGACCGACAGATCGATCGGACCCGCAAGCCCGTAGACCTCGACGACCTCGGGAATCCCCTCCAGCGCATCGACCACCTCTGCGAGACGATGCTGGTCCACCGTGGTCGCCACGTACGCCGCAAGCGGGTAGCCGAGCACCACCGGATCGACTCTCCGCTCGAACGACGCCAGCAACCCTTCCTCATCCCAGCGCGCGAGGCGTGCCTGCACGGTGTTGCGGGACAACCCCAGTCGCTGAGCCAATTCGACACCCGTGGCCCTGGGCGTGCGGGCCAGCTCGATCAGCAGACGGGCGTCGGTCGCGTCCACATTGGTCATCCTTCACAGTGTGCCACCGTTCGACCGACGATCTCTGTGCTTCTTGCACAACCAGGCCGCGTTCGATTGCGCACTTTCACCGAACGTGGATCATGTGAGGTACAGCACAATACAAGCCCGGTTCGTCCCACAAGGACCTCCGGGCCTGCACCGACGAGGTGATCGACGATGGTTGCATCCCCGACCTATCCGGTCCAGCTCATCCAGCCCGATGGCCGGCGCGTCCACAACCCCGAATACTCCGCGTTGGTCGCCGACGTCGATGCCGCGCGCCTGCGCGAGATCTATCGCGATCTCGTCGTCGTCCGCCGACTCGACACCGAAGCCACCGCGCTCCAGCGACAGGGCGAGCTCGGGCTCTGGGCCCCGCTGACCGGCCAAGAGGCCGCACAAGTGGGATCCGCCCATGCGCTGCGGCCCGACGACTACATTCTCACCAGCTACCGTGAGCACGGAGTCGCCTGGTGTCGCGGAGTCGACCCCGCCGACATGACCCGGATGTGGCGCGGCTGCGCCCACTCCGGCTGGGATCCGGCCACCGTGAACATGACGAACCCCGCGATCGTGGTGGGTTCGCAGGGGCTGCATGCCACCGGCTACGCGATGGGCGCCAAGCTCGACGGCGCAGACATCGCGACCGTCGTCTATTTCGGGGACGGCGCCACCAGCCAGGGCGACGTGTCGGAGGCGCTGGGCTTCGCTGTGAGCTGGGGGGTCGGGGTCGTCTTCTTCTGCCAGAACAACCACTGGGCGATCAGTGCCCCCACTCAGGTCCAGACACCGGTTCCGCTCGCGCAACGCGCCGCCGGATTCGGGATGCCTGCCGTGCAGGTCGACGGCAACGATGTGCTCGCGGTCCTCGCAGTCACTCGACGTGCCGCGCAGCACACACGTGACGGAGCCGGACCGTTCTTCGTCGAGGCCCTGACCTACCGGATGGGGCCGCACACCACCTCGGACGACCCCAGCCGCTACCGCACCGACGCCGACCTCGACGAATGGCGAGCTCGCGACCCGATCGAACGGGTCCGAAAGTTGCTCGAACGGGAGGGCCTCGCCGACGACGCGTTCCTCGCCGACGTGAAGGACACCTCCGACACCGCTGCAACGCGCCTGCGCACCGGCACTCTCGCCCTGCCCGATCCGGAACCGCTGAGCATGTTCGACCACGTGTACGCCACCGAGCATCCCCTGATCGAACGCGAACGCGCCGACTACGCCGGCTATCTCACGAGCTTCGAGACGCCGAAATTCGATATCCCGGAGGAGGCCGCACGATGACCACCACGACGATGACACTCGGCGCAGCGCTCAATGCCGGTCTGCGACGGGCCCTCGAACACGATCGCAAGGTCGTGATCATGGGCGAGGACGTAGGCAAGCTCGGCGGTGTCTTCCGCATCACCGACACACTGCAGAAGGATTTCGGGGACGGCCGGGTGATCGATACCCCACTGGCCGAGTCCGGAATCGTCGGTACCGCGTTCGGGATGGCACTGCGCGGCTACCGGCCGGTGTGTGAAATCCAATTCGACGGGTTCGTCTACCCGGCGTTCGACCAGATCGTCTCCCAGGTCGCGAAGATCCACTACCGGACAGCGGGTGCCGTCCGAGCCCCTCTGACGATCCGTATCCCGTATGGCGGGGGGATCGGCGCGGTCGAGCACCATTCGGAATCGCCCGAGGTGTATTTCACGCACACCGCGGGCCTACGGGTGGTGTCCCCCAGCAACCCCGCCGACGCGTTCGCGATGATCCAGCAGTCCATCGCCCTCGATGACCCGGTGATTTTCCTCGAACCGAAGCACCGCTATTGGGAACGCGGCTCCGTCGACGTCGACGCGCAACCGGACCTGCCGCTCGATCGGGCCCGTATCGTCCGATCCGGGACCGATGCCACCCTCGTGACCTTCGGCGCACTCGTGACGACGGCCCTCCACTCCGCGGATATCGCTGACGGCGAGGGGCATTCGATCGAGGTCATCGACCTGCGGTCGCTCTCCCCCATCGATTTCGACACGATCGAGGAATCGGTGCGCCGCACGGGCCGACTCGTCGTCGTGCAGGAGGCGCCTGTGTTCTGTGGGGTGGGGGCCGAGATCGCTGCGCATATCGGTGAACGTTGCTTCTATCAGCTGGAGGCTCCGGTACTTCGGGTGGGCGGATTCGACATTCCGTATCCCCCTGCAAAGCTCGAATCCCACCATCGCCCCGACCCCGACCGGATACTCGACGCCGTCGACCGCAGTCTCGCGGCGTGACGAATGGAGGACCGATGGTCGACACCGTCAAGGAATTCCGGTTGCCCGATCTGGGTGAGGGCCTGACCGACGCGGATCTTGTCGCGTGGAAGGTGCAGGTAGGCGACCACCTCGAGCTCAACCAGGTAATCGCCGAGGTGGAGACGGCGAAGGCTGCGGTGGAGTTGCCGTCCCCGTACGCCGGCACCGTCGCCGAACTGCTCGCTTCCCCCGGCGACACCGTGCCGGTGGGGGCGACGTTGCTGCGGATCACGGTGTCCGGCAGCGGTGGCTCCGATACCGACACCCCCGCCGCGAAGCCTGATCAGCACGAAACCGAGCAGCGACCGCAGGTTCTCGTCGGTTACGGCCCCGGTGACGCCCCGGTCAGCAGACGTGCCTCTCGGAAGGCATTGTCCGGGAACGACTCCGACGAAGAGGCGAGCACCAGCAGCACTGTCGCGCTTCGGCCCGACGCGAAGCCCGGCGCCCGACGGGAGGCGAAGGACCTCGGCGTCGACCTCGCTACCGTCGAGGGCACAGGTCCCGGTGGGGTGATCACCCGCGCCGATGTGCGGCGCCGCGCCGACCGGGGTCTTCCGCAGGCATCCGGTACCGACGACGACACGCGCGTGTCCATCCGCGGGATACGCAAGCGCAGCGCCGCGGCCGTCACACGCAGTGCCTTCACGGCTCCCCATGCGACGGTGTTCCTGACGTGCGATGCCACGCATACTGTCGAACTGGTGACGCGGCTGCGGTCGTCACCTCCGTTCGACGGCACGCACCTGACATCGCTGTCGATCGTCGCGGCCGCCCTGATGCGTGCCGTCGCCGACGAGCCGTCGCTGAATTCGTCGTGGGACGAGGAAGCCCAGGAGATCGTCGTTCACCACCGTGTTCATCTGGGTGTCGCGACCGCCACCGACGAAGGCCTGAAGGTACCGGTGGTGCGCGATGCGCACGCGATGCGTCTACCCGAGTTGGCCGACGCGATCGCTTCGGCCTCGGGCGGCGCGCGCTCGGGTGAGTCCACGCCTGTCGATCTGACGGGGTCGACGATCTCGATCACCAACGTGGGTGTGTTCGGGATCGACGCAGGCACCCCCATCCTCAATCCCGGGGAGGCCGCGATCCTGGCAGTCGGAGCGATCACCGACCGACCCTGGGTGGTCGACGGCGCTCTTGCGGTGCGGAAGGTCGTGACGTTGTCGCTCGCGTTCGATCACCGGCTGGTCGACGGTGAACAGGCCGGGCGCGCGCTTGCCGCGGTAGGCGCCATCCTGAGGGATCCGGTACCGACTCTCATCGCGAGACCCTGACAGCCCGCCTCACAGAATCCCGCTAGCGTGGAGCCACGTGATCGATGCTGCCCTCACACGCGCCCGCGCCGCAGTGTTCACCGTCTTCGGTATCAACGGCTTCCTCCTCGCGATGTGGGTCGTCCATATCCCGGTGGTTCAGCAGCGAGTAGGTGTCGGTCACGCCGCGCTCGGAACCCTGCTGCTTGCCCTCGCGGTCGGCGCCCTGATGGGTATGCAGGCGACCGGGTACCTCGCCGACCGGTTCGGCAGCAATCGCACCACCGTGCTGTTCGCGGCAATTCTCGCTGTCGCGGTGATCGGGCCCGGCCTCGCCACCGCGCCGTGGCAGCTTGCCGTCGCCCTGGTCGTATTCGGCTTCGCGAATGGTGCGCTCGATGTGTCGATGAACTCTCAGGCCGTACTCGTGGAGAGGCGCTACCACCGCCCGATCATGGCCGCGTTCCACGGGCTGTTCTCGATGGGCGGGATCGCCGGGTCGCTGGTGGGTGCAGCGACACTCGCCGTGGGAATCGACCCGCCGGTGACGTTGGCGGCGGCCGGAGCAGTCGGTCTCGCCGCGATCCTGTGGTCGGCCCCTCGTCTCGTGCCAAGTGAGCCGACACCGCACGTACCCGCGGAGAGCAGCGCGGGTGGGTCCTCGATGCGGGTGATCTTGCTCGGCGGCGTCGCGTTCGGCCTGATGCTCAGCGAGGGCGTCGCCAACGACTGGAGTGCACTCCAGGTCAAGGAGCATCTGGGCGCCTCGGATTCCGTGGCGGCGCTGGCCTTCGGTGCGTTCTCCGCGACGATGACGCTGGGCCGGTTCGTCGCCGACCGGGTGAGCGCGCGGATCGGCGGCGTCGCCGTGGTCCGGTTCGGCACTCTCGCGGCTGCGGCGGGCATGGCTCTGGTGATGACGTCGCCGGGGGTGCCGACGACCCTCGTCGGGTGGGCGTTGTTCGGGCTCGGCCTGTCGGGGGCGGTCCCTCAGATCTTCACCGCCGCGGGCAACATCGCGACCGGCACTCCGGGCAAGAACATGTCGCGGGTCGTCGGTCTGGGCTACATCGGGTTTCTTGCCGGTCCGGCTGCGATCGGCTGGATCTCGGAGGTGTCGTCGTTGACGGTGGCGATGGTGGTGCCGTTGGTGTGTGTCCTCGTCGCTGCGGCGCTCGCTCCGGCTCTCAAATGAAAAGTGTGGATCCGAGCCGGATTTCCCGGGCTCGGATCCACACCTTCGGGTCAGTGTTCTAGAGAGCCTTCAGCTCTTCCGTCACCTCTCCGACCATCTTCTTGGCATCCCCGAACAGCATCGACGTCTGATCCAGCGTGAACAGCGGATTCTCGATGCCCGCATAACCGGAGCTCATCGACCGCTTCATCACGATCACCGAACGGGACTGATCCACATTGAGGATCGGCATACCGTAGATCGGAGACGACGAATCCAAGCGTGCCGCAGGGTTGGTCACGTCGTTCGCGCCGATGACGATGGTGACATCGGTACGGCCGAACTCGCCGTTGATGTCGTCCATTTCCTTCATCGCGTCGTACTCGACGTCGGCTTCGGCGAGCAACACGTTCATATGACCGGGCATCCGACCGGCAACCGGGTGGATCGCGTACTTGACCTCGACGCCGCGCTCTTCGAGCAGCGCCGCCATCTCCTTGACCGCGTGCTGCGCCTGCGCGACCGCCAGACCGTAACCGGGGACGACGATGACCTGATTTGCATAGGCCATCTGGATCGCGGCATCGGAGGCAGAGGTCGCCTTGACGGTGCCACCACCGGGGCCTACCGCCGCGCCGCCCTCGTCGCCGCCACCGAACGCGCCGAACACGATCGCCGGGATGGAGCGGTTCATGGCCTTGGCCATGAGGTTGGTCAAGATGGTGCCGGACGCGCCGACGATCATGCCTGCGACGATCATCGCCTGGTTGTTCAGCGCCAGGCCGGCCGCGGCAGCGGACAGACCCGTCAGAGCGTTGAGCAGCGAGATCACGACGGGCATGTCGGCCCCACCGATCGGCAGCACGACGAACAGACCCATCAGGCCCGCGATGACGAGCAGCAGCACGATCCACCACGACGCGAGCGGCTCACCGTCGGCGCTGATACCGATGTACACGGCGACCGCGATGGACGCGATCACGAGCACGATGTTGGCGAGCTGGAACAGCTTCGCCGCGGAGACCAGCTTCTTCTCGAGGTTCTTGTTCAGCAGCTCCTGCAGTTTGGCGAACGCGACGAGCGAGCCCCAGAAGGAGATCGAGCCGATGATCGCGGCGAAGAGCGAGCCGACGATCATGGTGACGGTCGGAATGTCGTCGAGGGTGGTGAAGCTCGAGGACTCGAGGTACTCGGCCCACGCGATCAGCGCGACGGTGCCACCGCCGACGCCGTTGAACAGCGCAACCAGCTGCGGCATCGCCGTCATCTTGGTCTTGAGAGCCGGCGGCACACCGAGGATGACACCGACGGCCAGACCGCCGATGATCAGACCCCAGTTCTCGGTCTCACGAATGTCGATGAGCACCGCGATGACCGCGACACCCATACCGACTGCGGCGATGTAGTTGCCGCGCACTGCGGTCTTCGGTCCGGTCAGGCCCGACAGACCGTAGATGAACATCGCGAACGCGACGATGTACAGGACTGAAACGAGGTAACTCATCAGGCGTCAGCCCCCTTCTCGGCAGCCTGCGGGGCCTGCTTGCGCTGTTTGAACATCCCGAGCATGCGGTCGGTGACGACGAAGCCGCCGACCACGTTCAGGGTGCCGAAGACAAGGGCGACGAACAGGATGATCTTGATTCCCCAGTGGGCGTCGCCGGGCAGGTGCCCGAGGACCACCAGGGCGCCGAGCACGACGATGCCGTGAATGGCGTTGGTACCGGACATCAGCGGCGTGTGCAGCGTGTTCGGGACCTTGGAGATGACGGCGAATCCGACGAATCCGGCAAGGACCAGAATCGCGATGTTCGCGAGCAGTTCGTTGTACATCTAGACGTTCTCCTTCGACCGCGTCACGCATGCACCCGAAAGGATCTCGTCCGAGAAATCGGGGGCGAGCGCGCCGCTCTCGTCGAGCAACAGCTCGATCAGCGCGGACACGTTCTTCGAATAGAGCTCGGACGCGTGCTCGGGCATCGTCGCGGGCAGGTTCAGCGGCGAGCAGATCGTCACGTCGTGCTTGACGACGGTCTGTCCGGGCTCGGTGAGCTCACAGTTGCCACCGGTCTCGCCGGCGAGGTCGACGATGACCGAACCGGGCTTCATGCCCTCGACGGCAGCGGCGGTCACCAGTCGCGGCGCGGGGCGACCCGGCACCAGAGCGGTGGTGATGACGACGTCGAAGCCCTTGATGGCATTCTCGAGCGCCTGCTGCTGCTGGGCGCGTTCCTCGTCGGTGAGCTCGCGGGCGTATCCACCCTCGCCTGCGGCATCGATGCCGAGATCGAGCCACTGCGCTCCGACGGAGCGCACCTGGTCGGCAACCTCGGGCCGCACGTCGTATCCGGTGGTGCGGCCACCGAGACGCTTCGCGGTGGCGAGAGCCTGCAGGCCCGCAACGCCCACGCCGAGCACCAGCACGGTCGCCGGCTTCACAGTGCCTGCAGCGGTGGTCAGCATCGGGAAGAAACGCGTCGATTCCGATGCGGCGACGAGCACCGACTTGTAACCCGACACGTTGCCCTGCGACGACAGCGCGTCCATCACCTGTGCACGCGAGATACGCGGGATGGCCTCGACTGCGTACGCCTCGACCCCAGCGGTGGTCAGTGCACCGATCTGGTTCTCCGCGTTGCGCGGAGCGAGGAAGCCGATGAGTTTCTGTCCCGACTTCAACCGGGCCACCTCGGCATCCGACGGCGGTGCGACCTTGACGACGATGTCGGCCGACCACGCGTCACCGATCGTGGCGCCCGCTTCCTTGTATGCACCGTCCGGGATCAGTGCGTTCTGACCGGCCCCGGGCTCGACGATGACGTCGAATCCCTTCGAAACGAGCGAGGGCACTACCTTCGGCACCAGCGCGACCCGCCGCTCGCCGTCGTTCGTCTCACGAACGACACCGACGGCCGGGCGGCGGCGGTCCCCGCTCTCCGTGTTCGATCCTTCGCTACTCAATATTCTCTAACTCCTGCGTCGAATGAAATTGCCGCGCGCGGCGCCGCGATCGGCGGCGAATGGCGTGTCTGTCGGCCATGTAACGGCCCTACACGTGTGTTGTAAGCCTTGCCAGACCTACCGCGCCCACAGGCGGGCCGCAACTGGCCCGGACTGTCTGAATCGAGTCCGAACAGTAAGAAAATGCAAGAATGTGAGGCACCTCACTTCACAGGCGCACCTTCGCATCTGTGAGAAGTCGACTCCGGGAGGTACACATGTCGCGACGTGAAGTCAGTGTCGAGCGGGTCTACGACCACCCTGGCGCCGAGGATTCCGTGCGTGTCCTCGTGGACCGGTTGTGGCCCCGAGGACTTCGCAAGGATGCTTTCCATTACGACGACTGGGCGAAGGAACTTGCACCCTCGACGGATCTGCGGAAGTGGTACTCGCACGACACAGCGTTGTTCGCAGAGTTCCGCGAGCGGTACATCGACGAGTTGATGTCGCCCGACGGTCGCGCCGCGATCGAGCGGCTCGACACGCTTGCCGACGGACGCCCCCTCGTACTTCTCACCGCCACCCGCGACGTCGAGCACAGCGGCGCGGAGGTCCTTGCCGAGCACCTGCGCGAGGAGTAATACGAAGCGAATGAGCGATGATCTCGGCGGCGACCCGGTGTGCTGGCTCGACCGCGTCTGCCCGGAATGCGGCCTGTTCCTCGACGACCCGGATGCGCCGTGCCCGCGCTGTGGACACGAGTGGGACAACTCCCCCACAACCTGATCCCGACCGCTACGGTCCGAAGACAGTCCCTACGAGAAGGCAATCCCTACGAGAAGACACATGGCCGTCCCTACTGCGATCTACGACCTCGCGTTTCCCGCGCGGCGCATCGCCGTGCTCACCGGCGCCGGGATGTCCGCCGAGAGCGGAGTGCCGACATTCCGCGATGCGCAGACCGGATTGTGGGAGAAATTCGACCCCGCGGCGCTCGCAACACCCGAAGCATGGAACGACGACCCTTCCCTTGTGTGGGCCTGGTACCAGTGGCGCGTCGAATTGGTGCGGCGAGTGCAGCCGAACGCCGGTCACCTGGCACTTTCCGACTGGGGACGCGCGACGGATATGCAGATCACGACGCAGAACGTCGACGATCTGCACGAGCGTGCAGGCAGCGCGGTCCTCGCACACCTGCACGGCAGTCTGTTCGAGCCGCGCTGCGCCGACTGCGGCAGCGCAGCCGAAGTCCCCGAACCGCCCGCGGCACCCGTCGAACGACTCGAGCCGCCGGTGTGCGCGGACTGCAGCGGACTGGTCCGTCCCGGCGTCGTGTGGTTCGGGGAGATGTTGCCCGAGCAGCCGTGGGAGGCAGCGACGGCGTCCCTGCGCGAGGCAGATCTTCTGCTGGTCGTGGGTACGTCCGGGGTGGTGTATCCGGCGGCGGGCCTGCCGTCGCTCGCACGACGCCACGGAGTTCCGGTGGTGGAGATCAATCCTGACGACACCGACCTGTCGGATCAGGCCGACCATGTGTGGCGCACGACCGCCGCGGTAGGGCTGCCGGAACTGGTGTCGGCGATACAGTGAGCAGGTGGACTCCTGCGTGTTCTGCGACATAGCCGGAGGTGCCGCGCCCGCCGCGCTCGTCTACCAGGACGACCATGTGGTCGCGTTCCTCGACATCCGGCCCCTGGCGCGCGGGCATCTGCTGGTGGTGCCGCGCACCCATTCCGAACGGCTCGAGGACCTCGACCCCGTGTACGCGGCGTCGATGTTCCAGGCGGGCCAGCGCATGGCCCGCGCACTCACCCGATCCGATCTCGCCACCGACGGGGCCAACCTGGTGGTCAACGACGGTCGCGCCGCATTCCAGACCGTATTCCACATGCACCTGCACGTCATTCCCCGATGGAACGGCGACCGCTTCCGTCTCGGTGTCGGCGTCCTCCGCCGCAAACACCGCAACCCTGAATCCACCGCTGCGGCCATCCGCGTCGGCCTCGACCGTCTTTCGAAAGAGGAGAATCTGTGACCACCCCGACCGGCAGTTCCGAAACCAGCGAATTCTCCATCGACGTCATCCGGCCGTTACTTCTCGAGCAGTTCGAGGTTCTCGACACGTTGCTCTCCGGCATCGACGGAGATGCCTGGTTCACCCCCACCGAACTGCCCGGATGGACAGTCAAGGACATCGCCGCGCACCTGATCGGAACCGAATCTCTGCTCGCCGGGATCGCCGCACCTCATGTCGACATCGACGTGCACACACTGGGCCATGTCCACAACGAAATCGCGGCGTTCAACGAGCTGTGGGTCGAGCATCTTCGCCGTGTCCCAGGACCAGAGGTACTCGCCCGCTACCGCGACATCGTCGCGCAGCGACGCGAGAGTCTGAATGCGATGACCCAGACCGACTTCGACGCCCCGGCCGACACCCCGGTCGGTCCGGCAACCTATGGCCGGTTCATGCGTATCAGGGTGTTCGACTGCTGGCTACACGAACTGGACATTCACGACGCGCTGGGTACCGTCGGCAGCGAAGGTGGTGCCCGAGCTCAACTCGGGTCCGCCGAGATCTTCGGTGCGATGCCGTTCGTCGTGGGCAAGCGTGGCAAGGCTCCCGAAGGTTCGCGGATCACGATCGAACTCACGGGGCCTCTCGCCCGTACAATCCATCTCGAGGTGGCAGGACGTGCGAATGTCGTTACGTCGCTGTCGGGGCCCGCGACGAGCACGATCACGATGGAATCTGCGTTGTTCGTGCGGCTCGCAGGTGGGCGTGTCAGCGGCGTCGACAAACTCGGTGAGGTGGTTCTCGGTGGAGACACCGAGGTAGGAGGCCGTATCGTCGAGAATCTCGCGTTCACGATCTGACCGATGCGCCTGTTCCTGTCGTCCTACCGGTTCGGGTCCGATCCTGCGCGTCTGCTGGCGGTGACGCGCGGGCCCGGGCCCATCGCCGTAATCGCCAATGCCGGTGACGCATGGCCCGCTCGCGCGCGGGAGTCGAGTGTGACCAGCGAGTTCGGTCCGCTGCGGGGCCTCGGATACGAGCCGGAGGAAGTCGATCTCCGCGATCATCCTGCGGATCCGGATGGACTTCGAGCGCGGCTCGCCGCCTTCTCTTCGGTGTGGGTGCGCGGAGGTAACACTTTTGTGCTGCGCGCCCAGCTCGCCCGGAGTGGCGGCGACGCGGTGCTCACCGACCTGGTCGGATCCGGCGCCCTCGCGTACGGGGGCTACAGCGCCGGAGCCTGCATCGCGACTCCCACGCTGCGGGGGCTCGAGTTCTCGGATGATCCAGCGGAGGTCGTCGAGATCGGGGCAGGCCCGGTGCTGTGGGACGGGCTCGGCTGGATCGATCACTCGGTCGTTCCCCATGCGGGAGATTCGCTGCTGGGCGACGACGGCGTGGGCCGCACTCTGGAATATCTTCGCCGCGAGTCCATCCCATTCGTGGCGCTGCGCGACGACGACGCACTGGTGATCGAGACCGACGGTCCGACCCGGATGTAAAGTCGTGAGCATGTCGAACAACACTGAGACCGCCGTCCGCATCGAACACCTGCCCGAGCAGTCGCGGTTCGCACTGTTCATCGGTGACGATCTCGCAGCTTATGCCGACTACAGCGAGGCCGACGGACTACGCGACTTCGACCACACGGTCACCGAAGCGGACTTCCGTGGCCGCGGGCTCGCCGGGCAGGTCGTGCAGTACGCCCTCGACACGACCCGCCAGCAGGGCCTGAAGATCGGCACATCCTGCTCGTACGTCGAGAAGTTCGTCTCCGAGCATCCCGAGTACCGGAACTGACGGCGTCGTCCTCACACTGTCACATCGCGGCGGCGGAAGCCCACGACTGCCGCCGCGACCAACACCACCGTCGCCGCACCGAGTATGAGCATCGGTGCAACACTTGCACTTTCGTATGGTACGAGCGGTATATGAGAGAACGGCGAGAGGTCGCGCAGCCACTGCGACAGATTCAGCAGTTCACCGAACCACGCCACGAACACCGCATAGACGACGAGAACCCAGGCCAGGTTTGCCAGTCTCGGGACGAGCCCGACCAGCGCTAGCGACACCGAGAAGACGAACAATACCGCGGGCGCGTACGCCAGTGCAGCACCACACATCCGGATGATCCAGTCGGCCTCACCGGTCGCGATGGACATACCCAGACCGGTGGCAGCACCCGTGACGACCGATGCGACGACCACCTGCGCCACGATGACCGCGACGATCCACAGGAACGATCGCGTACGCGGTGTCCCGGTGACGATCACCAGTCCGATTCGGCCGGCATCCTCGTCTGCGTGGATACGCATGACCGCTGAGACGGCGAACGCCGCGATTCCCACAACGAGGAACAGCAGCATCGTCGCACCGAACGAGGCGGTGAGCGATTGTGTGTCACCACCGAGGAATTCGCCGATGTCGGGGACGCTGTCGACCATGTCCTGGATCGAATCGGCGAGAGTGCCCATCGCCAGTCCGAGGAGTGCAAGGGCTGCCGTCCACGCCACGAACGTCCCGCGCAGCAGCCGCCATGCCGGTCCGGGCGGAGTGAGCAGCGACGCCGAGGCTTCGGCGGGCCCCGGCTTCGGAGCACGCAACCCGGCGCCGATGTCCCGGCGCCGCGAGAGCGCAACAGCGAATACGAGCAGTGCACCGATCGCCACCACCGACAGCAGCAGCGGCCACCACCGCTCGTCGACGTAGAGGCGGGTCTGTTGCGCCCATGCGATCGGCGACAGCCACGACACCCAGGACCCTGTGGGTTCGAGAATGTCGCCGAACCCGCGTACGAGGAAGGCCACCGCGAGGACCGCGAGTGCGGTGCCCGACGCTGTCCGCGAATGCTCACTGAACTGCGCCGTCACGGCAGCCACCGCGCCGAACAGCAGGCCTGTGACAGCGGTGGCCACACCGAACAGCACCGATCCCGTGACAGGGAGGCCTCCCGCAAGCAGCGCGAGAGTGACTCCGGCACCGACGATCGAGTCTGCGACAGCGACGGCGAGCAGAGCCGCCGCGGGGGGTGCGAACGGGCCCACCGGGAGCGCACGGAGCAGTTCGAGTCGCCCGGCTTCCTCTTCGGCACGCGTGTGCCGCACCACGAGCAGAATGTTCATGATTGCGACGGCAACGATGAGCGTCAAGCTCAGTTCGTTGGCGGTCATCGCGCCCAGAGTGTAGTTGTCGGCTCCGTACGCCGGACCGGTCATCAGCACCGCGGCGGGGTTTTCGAGCAGTGCCGCGCGGGCCTGCCTGGCCGCCTCGTCCGGATAGGCCGCGATGAGACTTTCGACGGTCACGTACACGGTGAATGCGAGTGCGAGGGTCCACACCGTGATGCGAACACGATCCAGCCGGAGGTAGAGCCGGAGCAGATCGCCGATTCCACTGAATCGATGCGCACTTCGGGTATCGAGGTCGGCATCGGGAGCAACTATGGCGGTCATCGGGTCGTCACCCCCTCTTCTTCGGGTGCATTCGTAGGGGTATCGCCGTAATGACGCAGGAAGAGTTCCTCGAGTGACGGCGGGGTGATCGTCAGATTCGCGATGTCGAGCTCTGCGAGTGCGCGCAGTACGGGGGCGACCGCAGCATTGTCGACGTCGAAGGCGAGATGACCGTCGTCGTAGGTCAGGTCGTGCACGCCGGTGAGCGATGCGAACCCACCCGGGAGCGTGGGCACGGTGGCTCGCACCGCGGAGCGGGTCAGGTGCCGCAACTGCGCGAGAGTCCCTGTCTCCACGTCTTTTCCGGAGCGGATGATCGTCACGGTGTCGCAGAGTTTCTCGACCTCGGCGAGAATGTGACTCGACAGCAGCACCGTTCGTCCGGCGTCACGCAATGCGCGCACCTCGTCGGTGAACACGGCCTCCATCAGTGGGTCGAGTCCGGACGTGGGCTCGTCGAACAGGTACAGTTCGACGTCCGACGCCAACGCCGCGACGAGTGCGACCTTCTGCCGGTTACCTTTCGAATAGGTGCGAGCCTTCTTGGTGGGGTCGAGTTCGAATCGCTCGAGAAGTTCGGCTCGGCGGGAAGGGCTGTCACCGCCACGGATACGAGTCAGCAGATCGATGATCTCGCCGCCGGTGAGCGCAGGCCACAAATTGGTGTCACCCGGAACATACGCGATGCGACGGTGGATCTCGACCGCATCGGTCCACGGATCGAGCCCGAGGACACGTGCCGAACCGGAGTCGGCACGCAGCATGCCGAGGAGCACGCGGATCGCCGTTGACTTTCCGGCCCCATTGGGGCCGAGAAACCCCGCCACTGTTGCAGTTCCGACTTCGATCGAGAAGCCGTCGAGGGCACGGGTGGTGCCGAACGTCTTGACGAGGTCGACGGTTTCGATGGCCGGTGTATCCATGATGCAACCTCCGTGATCGGTTACGAGAGAGCCGCCTCGCGAGCGGCCAGATACGCGGTGAGCATGCTCGAGTCGGTAAGGAGCGGTTCGGTGTAGAGCTCGAGCAACGGGAGCAGGAGACGGTCGGTGTAGGAACTGAGCCAAGCGGGCAGTGCGTCGAGGTCGAGGGGCTCGTTCGGCCCGGGGACATGCAGCAGGAGCGCGCCGGTACTCAATTCGACCAGAGCCCGCGCCCGTGCCTCAGGATTGCGACTGCGACTCACGACGCCGGACTCGGTGCCTTTCGCGAGGTAATCCTCGGTGGTGGCCACCAGATGATCGAGGAACTCTTCGGAGGCGGGGCCGCGGGCCTGGAGACTCCGGATCAGGTAGCCGATGAGCGGGGCGTAGCTCCCGATGTTCTCGAGCTGAGCGAGCATTGCCGCGACGCCGCTGCCCGGCTCGAGGGCCGAGGATTTGAGCTCTCGGATGCTGCCCAGGACGTACCCGTCGCAGTGCTCGCGCAGACCGGCCCGGGAACCGAAGTGGTGCACGATGAGCGAGGCGCTCACGCCGCATTCCGAGGCGATGGCCCGGAGTGAGACATTCACCCCATCCCGAGCAACGCAACAGATCGCCGCGTCGCGGATGCGAGCGCGTGTGGTGAGGTCGGAAACGCCCTCGGTTGAACGCATGTTCCAAGGGTTGCACACGCGTTCAACGACGTCAAGACTGCGCCACCGGCCCGGTTCAGGAGAAACCCATCACCTGCGCGCCCCACACCTCACGCATTGCGCCCTCCGGGTCTGCGACCACTGTGTCTCGTGCATCGATGAGTAGGGTGGCCCGCTCACGCGGCTCGTACTGCGGCCAGTGCTTCGACGCGTCCAGTGCGGCAGGAACCGCGTGCTTCGCGAACGCCAACCATCGTCGCTGGATCCGGCCCGACACCTCGATCGCACTCTTGCGCCCACCGAGCCAGAAACTCGGATCTCGACCGAGCGTGCCGAAATTACCGAATACGTAGGGTAATTCGGTTGCGTGCCCGGCACCGATCCGCGCTGCCTTGAGCATCGGCGTTGCGTGGTCGAAGCGGTACACCCACGTGGGGGAATGCTCGGAGTGCGCTTCCGCCACCCACAACACCGGCATCCGGAACCCGGCGTCGCGGGACAAGGCCATCGCCCCGCTCGGCTTCGGCAGATCGGGATACGCTGCGGCGATCTCGGCGAGCCGCGCGGGCTCGAGATCGGGGCGGTCCTTCGCAAGCGCCTCCAGCATGGCGCGCACGGACGAATCGTCGACCGGCATCAACGGCGACTTCATGAACCGGAAGATCGACGGCTCGTCCTTGTTCGAACCGATGATGAGCGGCACCCGGTGCGACAGGCCTTTCTGGAATGCCGCGACCGGGTACTTGGGCACGAGGTCGCGATCGACCACCGGCGTCATGGCCAAGGTGCCCGGAACTTTCGTGGGGATCTCCCCGACCACGGTTTCGGCCGCCTCGACGAGCTGCTCGAAGGGCATCTGCCGGAGACGCCCCACCCGAGCCGGAGACACCTCGAGGATCCCGAGGAACCGCTCGGCGACCACCGCCGCACGCTCACGGCCGTATACCGACGTCGCCGGCGGCGACTGCGCGATCGCCCGATGGAACAACCCCTCCGCACGAGGCACCGTCATCAACGTCGTGACCGAGCCCCCACCGGACGATTCGCCGAACAGGGTGACGTTATCCGGGTCGCCTCCGAAGTCCGCAATGCAGTCGCGCACCCACTCGAGCGCCGAAATTTGATCTCGCAAACCCAGATTCGACTCATATGTGTCGTCGGCGGACGAGAAGGACGACAGATCGAGGAATCCGAGGGCACCCAGGCGATAGTTGAGGGTGACCACCACGACGTTCCCCGCTTCACAGAGCGCACGCCCGTCGTAGATCTTCTGACCCGAGTAGCCGATGACATACGCACCACCGTGGATCCACACCATCACCGGACGCTTCTCGCCGTCCGGTTCGGGCGCCCAGATGTTGAGGGAGAGGCAGTCCTCCCCGATCGACATCTCGGACGAGATTCCGATCGGGCTGTTCGGGCTCTGTGGAGCGATCGGACCGTACTGCTCGCAGTCGAGCACGCCCGACCACGGCCGGGGACTCTCCGGCGAGCGGAATCTTATGTCGCCGCCGGTCGGGGCCGCAAACGGGATCCCCTTCCACGAGTACACCGCGCCGTCGCGGTACCCGCGGGCGTCGCCGTACTTGCATCCGACAATGAGCGTCTCGGCGTCCACATGACCTCCCGGTGAGCTTCTCGCATCCCAACGTACCCATCGGCAGCGGCGCCCACGGCCCGCCCGAGGTGCTATCGTCGCCTCCGACCGACACGGGGTGCTTCGCGACAGCGGGGCTGAGATCACACCCGTCGAACCTGATCAGGTAATGCTGACGAAGGGATGATTCGGGATGACTGTGCCTGCGCACGCTTCACCGACCGACCGTTTCACCGATGTCCTGTGGGACCGCACGAAGGTTCTGCGCGACTCCATCGACGACCTCGAGTTCCTGCGCCGCCTCGGCGACGGCACATTGCCGCTCGAGTCGTTCCGCTTCTACATCGAGCAGGATGCGCTCTACCTGGCCGGATACGCCAAAGCGCTCGCATTGCTCTCCGCCAAGGCGCCGGATCCTGTCACCGGCGCATTCTGGGCCACGAGTTCCGCGACGGCTGCCACCGAAGAATCGGCGCTGCATCGGCAACTCCTGACCGGGGGTGTACTGCCCGCGAACGACGATCCTGTCGCGCATTCCCCCGCGTGCCTCGGCTACGTGTCGTATCTGACGGCGACCGTCGCGACCGAGCCGTATCCGGTGGGTGCCGCCGCGGTGTTGCCGTGCTTCTGGATCTACGCCGAAGTGTGCCGCGACCTTGCGTCCAGCGCAGCTGTTGTGCTTGCTGCCGACCCGGCCCACCCCTACGCGCGATGGGTCGCAACCTATGACGACCAGGGATTCCAGGATTCGGTCGCCACCGCACGCACCCTCGTCGACGCTGCAGGGGCCGCGGCCACCGAGCCCGAACGCGACGCGATGATCGACGCGTTCACGCTTGCGACCCGCTACGAGTTGCTGTTCTGGGACACCGCCCTGAACACGCAGCCGTGGCCCGCATCGTGACGCTGCGGCACCGGATCGTCTCGCTCGCCGCCGCCATCTTCACGCTGTGCGCAGTCAGCGCGTGCGCCGGTGGCGGTTCCGACGACACGATCCGGTTCGCACTCGACTGGACTCCCAACACCAACCACACCGGTCTGTACGTGGCGCTGCAGGAAGGATTGTTCGACGACGCCGGGCTCGACGTCGAGATCCTTCCTTACAACGACGCGTCACCCGACACTCTCGTCGACGCGGGCAATGCGGAGTTCGGGATCTCGACCCATGGAATGGCTACGTTCGCACGCGCCGCGGGAGCACATACCGTTGCGGTCCTCGCCCCGCTACAACATTGGGCGACAGCGATAGCCGTCAAGTCCGACCGCGACGATCTCACGCGACCGGCCGATCTCGACGGCCGGATCTACGCGGGGTTCGCCGACCCGGGCGTCTCGGAAACGCTGGCGCAGGTCATCCGTAACGACGGAGGACAAGGCGAGTTCGAAGAGATCGTTCTCGGAACGTCGGCGTACGAGGCCGTCTACTCGGGTACCGCGGACTTCACCGTCTCGTATCTGGCGTGGGAGGGACTCGAAGCGGAGCATCGTGGATTGCCGATGCGCTATTTCGACTACACCGACTACGGCTTCCCCGATCAGTACGCGATCGTCGTGAACGGCAACGAGGACTGGCTCGCCGAGAACCCTGATCGTGGTCGCGCGTTCGTGCAAGCACTGCAGCGTGGCTACGAGATCGCTGCCGACGATCCCGATCGGGGCGCGCGTGCGCTGCTCGACGCCAACCCGGGTACGTTCTCGAACGAAGAACTCGTCTTCGAGAGTCAGCGGATGCTCTCCGCCGACTTCATGCGTGACGACCAGGGACGCGTCGGGACCCTCGACGCGAGCAGATGGGCCGGGTACGCCCGGTTCCTGTACGAGCAGGGGCTACTCACCGGTACCGACGGCGCGCGGCTGACCACCGAGCCCGACTGGTCGACCTACCTCACCGATGACTACCAAACGCCCTGAGCCCGCGGGGGCCCGGATCCGGGTCACGACTACCCGGAACTCCCCGCTCCGACGCCGCATCGATCGTGTACTTCCTGCGACGGTCGTCGCGGTGGCACTCGTCGCGACATGGCAGCTGTACGTGATGGTCAGCGGAATCCGCCCGCAAGTGCTGCCGTCCCCCACGCGCGTGTTGCAGCAGGGGTGGGCACATCGCATCGCCATAGCCGAGCACGCCGCTGCGACACTGCAGGTCACACTCGTCGGTTTCGTGGTGTCGCTGACCGTGGCGTGGCTACTGGCAGTCGCGGTCGATTTCTCGCCGTTCCTACGGCGAGCATTCGTGCCGCTGTTCGTCGCCTCGCAGACACTGCCGATCATCGCAATTGCCCCGCTCATGATCATCTGGTTCGGATTCGGTCTCCTGCCGAAGATTCTGGTGATCGCGCTGGCCACCTTCTTTCCGATGGCGATCGGCCTGATCGAGGGATTTGCCGCGACCGATCGCGAGGCCGGGGCACTTCTGCGCAGTATGGGAGCCACTCGCTGGCAAGAGTTCCGGTACGTGCGTCTTCCCTCGGCGCTGCCTCGGTTCTTCACCTCGCTGCGCATCGGCATCACCTACGCCGTGGTGGGCGCGGTGTTCGCGGAGTACGTCGGCGCCACATCGGGGCTCGGCATCTACATGGCCATCCAGAAGAATTCGTTCCGCACCGATCTGGTGCTCGCCGCGGTACTGGTCACCGCGACAGTGTCATTGGTGTTGTACCTGCTCACGTATGTGGCACAGCGCTTGATCGCACCGTGGGCCCTCGGCACAGAGAATCGAGCAACAGGGAGCCACGCATGAGTGCCGTCACCCTCTCCGGCGTCCACCGGTCGTTCGACGGCAACCACGTGCTCGACGACGTCGGGTTCGACGTGTCCCCAGGGGAATTCGTATCGGTCATCGGTCCGAGCGGGTCGGGGAAGTCCACGCTGTTCGGTCTGGTCGCGGGACTCGACACGCCCGACGAGGGGACCGTCTCGGTCGGCGGCGCTCCTGCGTCCCCGGGGTGCGCTGCACTGATGCCCCAGAAGGATCTCCTGTTCCCATGGCGCACAGTCCTCGACAACTGCGCGCTCGCCCTCGAAGTTCAGGGCGTGCCACGTCGGGAGGCACGCGCGCGGGCGCGGGCACTGTTCCCCACGTTCGGACTCGCCGGGTTCGAGGAGGCTCGTCCGTCGCAACTGTCCGGCGGGATGCGTCAGCGTGCAGCGTTGGCGCGAACAGTGATCCAACAACGCGAGATTCTGTTGCTCGACGAACCGTTCGGCGCTCTCGACTCACTCACCCGCACCGACATGCAGTTGTGGCTGCAGTCGGTGTGGCTGCGCGACCGGTGGACCGTCCTGATGATCACGCACGACGTACGTGAGGCCGTCCTGCTGTCCGACCGCGTCCTGGTCCTTTCGCCGCGACCTGCACGGATCCTGCACGAAGTCCGGGTCGGGCTACCGCGACCACGGTCGTTGGAGTTGCTGGCCGACCCCGAATTCGTGGCGATCGAACGTGAACTCGTGTCGGTCCTGCACTCACGATCCGACATGCTTTGATCGCTCGCGCTATTCGGACAACCCGCAATATCGAATCGGTAACAGGATGCCACCCCACCTGCAGCTGGCGTGCCACGTCGTATCTATCGGATTACGAGGCCCACCTGCACCACATGTCGGGCGTAGCTTGAATGATCCGTAGTTCGAACACCCGTCCGGTGTTGCGGCGAGTGGCGAGGAGGCGACGAAATGAGCAGCGCATTGTCCGCCCCCCTCGTCGCGCCTGTCCGTGCACGCTCCACCCCGCAGATCGAGGAATACGGCGGCGTCAGCATCGCCTCGCGCGCCCTGAGCATCTCCTTGCGCCACACGGTGCGACCACTCCTCGACGCGTGGGCGCTCACGCCGTCCCTTCCGTGGCCCACGGGTCTGGTCGACCGCGCAGCGTTCCCCCTGCTCCCGGCACCCGGGACCGAGTACCACCGCATGACGTTGGATACCTGCCCCGCCGAGTTCGTCCGTGCCCCCGGCGCCGGCGGCCGCACCGCAATCCTGTACCTGCACGGCGGAGCGTTTCTGTGCTGCGGGCTGACCACCCACCGCCAACTGGTGTCGCGCATCTCGGCGGCAGCAGGCGCCCCGGCCCTGTCGGTGGCCTACCGGATGCTGCCACGTCACCCGATCCGACATGCGGTCGACGACGGCCTGTCCGGACTCCGTTGGCTCATCGCCCATGGCTACCCGATCGATCGGATCGTCATCGCAGGCGATTCCGCGGGCGGATTTCTCGCTTTCTCCGTGGCTCACGAAGCACTGCGGCTGGGGCTGGGTCGGGCCGCGGGCACCGTCGCGATCTCGCCGCTGACCGACCTCGATCACCGCCCCAAGCTCGACCATCCGAATGCCCGGAAGTGCGCGTTGTTCCCGCGGCGGGCGGTGCCGGCATTGTCCACCTTGATCGAGAGGGCCGAACAGATCGATGACCGCTACGAGCCCGTGCCTTCTCCCGTGGATCTCGACCTGACCGGCATGCCGCCGGCTCTGCTCCAGACCGGATCCGAGGAGATGACGTTCGTCGACGCCGAGACGATGGCCTACCGTCTCGCCTCGGCAGGTGTGCCGACGGAACTGCAGGTGTGGGAGAAGCAGGTGCACGTGTTCCAGGCTGCCGCGTCACTGGTTCCCGAGGGCAGTCGTGCGGTCGTCGAGATCGGAATGTTCGTGCGCTCGCTCGACACGGTGTGATCCAGCGAACAGTACGACCCTCTACGGCATCCACAGCTAGGAGTCGGGTGGGCGGTACTGTGCGTCAGGCGCCCGGTTCGAGCCGGTTGCCCGAATCACCATGTATCGATCGAAGGGGTCAGCGTGAGCTCTCTCAATTCCGGCCAAAGCCTCAGTGTGGGCCAGGAACTGAAGTCCGACAACGGCAAGTACACTCTCGTGCTCCAGCAGGACGGCAACCTGGTCCTGTCCGAGGACGGCAAGGCCGTGTGGGCGGCGGGAACCGACGGCTCCGGCACGGTGCGCGCGACGGTACAGGAGGACGGCAACTTCGTCCTGTACAAGGATGACAACTCCCCCGTGTGGGCGTCGGAGACGAGCGGTAATTCAGGTGTACGCCTGACGGTGCAGGACGACCGCAATGTCGTGCTGTACGCGGGCGACAAGCCGGTCTGGGCAAGCAACAGTGTTGCTCCGAAGGCGGCAGCGCCCGTTGCCGAGCCGGCCCACGTGGCTCCCGCACCGGCCGAGCCCGCTCCTGCCCCGGCCCCGGCCGCCCGCACCCACACTGTCGCCTCCGGCGACACTCTCTGGGCGATCGCCGAGCGTTTCTACGGCGACGGCAACCAGTACCAGCGCATCGCCGATGCGAGCGGGGTCTCCAACCCGGACCTGATCCAGCCCGGCCAGGTGCTCACCATCCCGTGATGCCTGCAGGCTCGTAGTATCGAACGTCCCCATCACCTGTTCCGGTGGTGGGGACGTCCACATTCACAGATTTCGTCATTCACGAAACCTCGTCGGTTGTCGGCGTCTCCCCCACCTGCTGCCAACGATGCTTGGCGGTGAGCACGAACAACCGCACAACCAGCGCGAGGAAGATCAGGTTGCATACGATCTGCGCCGAGACCACCGCCCTCGTTCCGTCGGTGACCGCGGCGATGTCCCCGAATCCGACGGTCGCGAACACTGTGAGACTGAAGTACAGGGCGCCCATCCGGGTGAGGACCTCCGTGAATCCTTCCGGCTCGACTTGCGAGATCACCGCGTACAGCGACGCGAAGCCGAGGACGTAGACGGTGACGGTCGCGGCGATCCCTTCCATGGCCTGGACCATCGGATGCGGCGACCGCAGCACCGACCACACCTGCCAGGCGCAGACAGCACATACCACTACCGATCCGAGTACGAGCAGGAGCAGCGTGGGGAGGTCGTCGAGTCCCGAGAAGGGAAGCGTGAAGTAGGCGGTGCCCGCCACCACAAGCGTCGTCACGGTGCGAAGCAATGCCCGCCACGTGAGTGCGCGTAGTTGCGCCGCCTTGTCGGTCCCGGCTGCATCGGATGACTGCGCGCTGTTCGGCACAGGTGCCAGTATGCGCCTGGCACCCCCGTGGGCGCGCTCACCGACGGGCACGGTGTCGGTGGGTCCGACTAGTGTTCACGACACACGGGTCAATGTCGGGAAGGAAGGGGGCAGGTTCATGGGCGAACCGGAAAGCGGATTCGACCGCGACGTCGACCGGGCCTGGCGCGAGTTCCGGGGGGACCTCGCCGACCACGTCGCAGCCATGCGCGATGGAGGCGGACTCGTGCTCGAGCCACTGGCAGAGGAGGCCGGAGGGCCGGCCGGGCCGTGCGTGCAGTTCTACGCGTGGGGTGATCAGCAGGTGCGCTGCGAAGTACCGTCGAATCTCCATCTGACCGAGGATCGTCACCTGTCGCCGCACGACGAGGCGTTGTTGTTGGATTTGGGATGGCAGACACCGTCGCGCGATCCCGACGCACCGGAGGACGGCGGCTCGCCCGCGTTCTGGATGGACCTCCCCTCCTCGTGGGCCGATCGGCTCGCCGAGGTCGCGGTGCGCGCGTTGCGCGAGGTCTGGGGCGTTCCGCATCCCCTTTTCCTGCGTGCGGAGTCCTTCGGGACCGCCGGCAGCCACGAGTTGGAAACTCCGGCACCGGTGGCCGAGGTCTCTCCCAAAGTGCCGGTGCGAGGCCCTGTCCATCCCCTCGGCGAGGAGCACCTGCGAGAACTCATCGAGGACACCGTGGGCGACCGGGTCGGCGACACACCCACATGGGACGAAGACGGCGACCTCGTGCTGCGTATCGCCGACGTCCTCGTGTTCGTCGGGGTCGGTGCGGGCGCAGCAACGGTGGATCTCCTTGCGCCGATCGTGCATTCGATCAGTGGTCGCACACGCGCGATGGAGGTGGTGTCCGATCTCAATCGGCAATGGCCGCAACTGAAGTTCGTGCTCATCGACGATCGCGTCGCGGTCGTCAACCACCTGCCTGCGTCGCCCTTCGTGCCGGAACATCTGGTGTCCGCTCTCGATCGCATGTCCGGCTTCCTCGAGGGCGTCGACCACGACTTCGCAGCGCATATCGGCGGCCTTCCGATGCGCGGTCACGGTCACGATCATTATTTCGAGGCCCCGGATTTCGAATCCTCCGACGAGCGCAATCTGTTCGAGGACGACCTGTGGGAACCCCGCCTCGAAGACGATCTTCCGGCGGCACTGCTCGAACTTCGCGATCATCACATCCACGGGCGCTCCGATATACCGGTCGAGACGGTCGCGGCGATCGGAAACCGGGAGGCCTCCCGGCTGCAGCAGTTCCTCGAACTCAGCACCGAGCAGCACGTGGGCTGGACCAGCGAATCCCTCAACCGTGCCTTCATGGGCGACGACGACGGTGTCGCCGCTGCCGACGCAAAGGCCCTCGAGTGGAAGCTGACGAGCTGGTCGCTGGCCGCAGCCCTCAGCTACCTCGACCTGCCCACGGAGATCCCGAACCACCGGCGCCCGCCGGCGAAGCCGAGCACCGACCAGCCGCCGCTGTTCGACAATCCGGACGAGCCGACGCTCTTCGACGGATTCGGCGACTAGCGTCCCGCTACTGCCCGTCGCAGCACGTCAGCGACGGCGCTCGTGTATCCGACGAGGGTGACCGTGGCAGCCGCCGTCGTAGTGGCGCGAATCGCCGAGACCGCCTGCGCGGCGGCGTCCTCCACCGGCCATCCGTAGACGCCGGCAGAGATCAGCGGAAAAGCCACGGTCGCCGCACCGAGCTCGTCCGCGACCATCAGTGACCGGCGATAGGCGGAGCGGAGAATCAGCGACCGGTCGTCGTCACGTGCGTACACGGGACCGACGGTATGGATCACCCACCGAGCAGGCAGTCGTCCTGCTGTGGTGGCCACCGCGTCGCCCGCGGGAAGGCCGTCGGGCAGTGTGGTGTCGCGCAGCGCGCGACATTCGGTGAGGATCTCCGGCCCGCCCGCGCGGTGGATCGCGCCGTCGACTCCGCCTCCACCGAGCAGCGACGAGTTGGCGGCGTTGACGATGGCGTCGACCGCAATCGTGGTGATATCACCTTCGACGACGTCGATGATTGTCATGTGGTCTCTCGTTCGTGGTAGTGCCACCACGGGCGTTTCCTGGCATGATTCCAGAGCGTGACGTCGTCGGACAAGCTTCGCGAACTCGCCGGGTACCACGGGGTGTCCTGCACCTACCGTGGATGGGACACCCTCGAACATCATGTCCCCGATCGGACGCTGCGCTCGATCCTGGCAGCGCTCGACGTGCCCGCCGGTTCGGACGCCGAGATCGACAAATCCCTCGCGGATGTCCCGAACGCACCGTGGCGGCAGATGCTGCCGCTGTCGCTGGTTGTCGCCGAAGGCGATAGGCGTCCTTTTGCCGTACACGTGCCGCACGGAGATCCGGTCTCGGTGTGGGTAGTGGCCGAGGACGGCTCCGAGGTCGACGCCGAGCAGCTCGACGTGTGGGTCGAACCGAGGATGGTCGACGGACGGCTCGTCGGCCGGGCCACCTTCACGGTGCCTGCGCTACCACTGGGCTGGCACACGATCCATGCGCGCAGCAACGACATCGAAGCGACCGCGACGCTCGTGGTGACGCCGGCGCGACTGTCCACGGCAGACCGCGTGCTGCGCTCCCGACAGTGGGGTTTGGCCGCACAACTGTATTCGGTCCGGTCGAGCCGGTCTTGGGGTATAGGCGACTTCGCCGATCTTGCCGATCTCACAGCAGTGACCGCGGGCCATGGCGGCGACTTCGTGTTGATCAATCCCGTCCACGCCGCCGAGCCGCGGCCCCCACACGAGCCGTCTCCGTACCTTCCGTCCTCACGGCGGTTCGTGGACCCCCTCTATCTGCGGGTCGAGGACATTCCCGAGGCCGCCTATCTTTCGCGCAAACAGCGCAGACTGCTCGACGAGAGCGCACGGGACTGCGCGAAAGCGAACCGGAAAGGTGCACGGCTGAAGCGGAATCCGGTGTTCCGCGCCAAACTGAAGGTGCTCGAGCGGATCCACAGTGTGCCCCGGGGTCCTGCCCGTCAGGCTCGTTACGCAGCATTCTGCGCTGACGGCGGCCGGGCACTCGACGACTTCGCACTGTGGTGCGCACTCGCGGAGACGGCGGGGTCGCAGCACTGGGACGAGCGGGTCACGGTTCCGGACGATCCCTGGGTGAAACGCCAACGCGTCGTACTGGCCGAGCGCATCGATTTCCACCGCTGGTTGCAGTGGTTGTGCGACGAGCAACTCGCCGACGCGCAGATCGCGGCACGAGCCGCGGGCATGAGCATCGGTGTCGTACACGACCTGGCGGTGGGGGTGAAACGCGAGGGCGCCGACGCGTGGACACTGGGTGATGCGCTGGCCTCGGGGGTCACAGTCGGCGCCCCGCCCGACGACTTCAATCGGAACGGACAGAACTGGAACCAGCCGCCGTGGCGTCCCGATCGCCTCGAGGAACTCGGCTACGGCCCGTACCGCGAGATGCTCCGGTCGGTGCTGCGACATGCCGGTGGTGTGCGGATCGACCACATCCTCGGTCTGTTCCGCACATGGTGGGTGCCGGAAGGATCGTCGCCGAGCGAAGGCGCGTATGTGCGGTACGACCACGAGGCGATGATCGGCATCCTGGTACTCGAGGCACACCGCGCGGATGCGGTTGTCATCGGTGAGGATCTCGGTGTGTTCGAGGGATGGGTCCAGGAGTATCTCGCTGAGCGTGGGGTCGCGGGTACGTCGATCCTGTGGTTCGAGAAGGACGGAGACACTCCGCGCGCACCTGAGAGCTACCGCCGGTTGTGCCTGACGTCGGTCACCACACACGACCTACCTCCGACGTCCGGATACCTTGCCGGGGAGCATATTTCGATCCGGTCGAAGCTCGGGTTACTGAAAGACGACCTGGCGACCGAGTTCGCTGCCGCGGAAGCCGAACGCGATGCGGTGCTCGGTCTCGCCCGCGATCGCGGGCTGCTCGACCCGGTAGAGGGCGAGAGTCTCGAGCACCAGGTCGAGGCGCTGCATCGGCTCGTCGCGGCGAGTCCGTCGGCCATGCTGGCGTTGTCACTGGCCGACGCGGTCGGTGAACCCCGTAGCCAGAATCAGCCGGGCACCGTCGACGAGTATCCGAATTGGCGTGTGCCGCTCGCAGACGCCGACGGTGAGGCCGTCCTCATCGACGACCTCACCGGTCATGAGCGTTTTGCGCGACTCGCGGAGGCGTTGTCCCCGGCCGAGCCCGGCTGAGCTTCACCGCTTCACGTAGATGCCCTCGATGTCGGCGGCGAACTTCTCGGCGACCACATTGCGCTTGATCTTCAGCGTCGGGGTCAGCTCACCGGTCTCCTCGGTGAGGTCGCGATCGAGGATCACGAACTTCTTGATGGCCTCCGTATGCGAGACCGTGCTGTTGGCGTCGTCGACGATCGTCTGCATCGCATCGCGCAGCGACGGATCGTTTCGCAGGTCTGCGATAGTGGCGTCCGCCGGCTTGCCGTTCTCCCGCTTCCAGTTGTCGAATACGTCGGGGTCGACCGTCAGCAATGCCGAGATGAACGTGCGCCCGTCGCCGAGAACAACGGCCTGCGAGACCAGCGTGTGCGATCGCATCCGGTCTTCGAGCGGACCCGGAGAGACGTTCTTGCCGCCGGCGGTGACGATGAGGTCCTTCTTACGTCCGGTGATCGTGGTGTAGCCGTCGGCGTCGAGCGAGCCGAGGTCGCCGGTACGAAACCATCCGTCGTGGAACGCGTCCTCGGTCGCCTTCTCGTTGCGCCAGTAGCCGTTGAATACGACTCCTCCGCGAAGTTCGATCTCGCCGTCCTCAGCGATACGAACACTGTTGCCACCCAAGGGCTGACCCACCGTACCGATCTTCTGCGATCCAGGCATGTTGACGGTGTGTGCCGCTGTCGATTCGGTCAGGCCGTAGCCCTCGTAAATCGGCACGCCGACGCCGCGGAAGAAGTGTCCGAGCGTGGTGCTGAGCGCTCCGCCACCGGAGATGGCCATCTGACACTCGCCGCCCATGGCCTCACGTAGCTTGCCGTAGACGAGCTTGTCGGCCATGGTCCGCTTGGCCTTCAAGAACAGGCTCGGGCCACCGTGGTCGAGCGACTCGCTGTACGCGATCGCGGTGTCCTCGGCGAACTGGAAGATGGCCGCATTGAGCTTTCCGCCTGCTGCCGCCTTACCGGCCGCGGCGTCACGTACCTTCTCGAACACGCGAGGCACGCCGAGGATCATGTGTGGCGAGTACCGGGAGAACTGGCTCGATACGGTTCCGAAATCAGACCAGTGCGACTGTGCTGCACCACCTTCGAATGATGCAAGCGACACTGCCCGCGCCAGCACGTGTGCCAGGGGCAGGAACGTCAGGATCCGGTTACCCGGCTTGGCAGCCATCTGACCGATCGGTGCCGTCAGAATTCCGCGAACCTCCGAGAGGAAGTTCCGGTGGGTGAGGATGCAACCCTTCGGCCGGCCTGTGGTGCCGGAGGTGTAGACGAGGGAGGCGAGATCGTCGACGCGGATCCCCTCGCGGCGAGCGGTGAGTTCGGCGTCGTCGATCCCTGCGCCCGCGGCGATGAGTGCGTCCACGGCCCCACCGTCGATCCGATGGATCTCACCGAGGGTGTCGGGCATGCCGACGAAGAGCGCCTCATGGGCGGCGGTCTCGACGATGGCGAGGCAGGCGCCGGAGTCCTCGAGGATCCAGCGGATCTGCTCGGTGGACGACGAATCGTAGATCGGCACCGATGCCGCACCCGCCGCCCAGATCGCGTAGTCGAACAGCGACCACTCGTACCGAGTGGCCGAGAGCAATGCGACACGATCGCCGGGTTGCACTCCTCTGGCGATCAAGCCCTTGGCGACACCGGCGACCTGCTCCGCGAACTGCGATGCGGTGACCGCGACCCACTCGTCACCGAGCGGGCGCGAGTACATCACGCGGTGCGGGGTCTTCTCCGCTTGGATGAATACCGTGTGGACCACGGAATCGTTGTCCGCAACAGTGAACTGGGCGGGGGTCGAGTACTCACGCACTGAAATCTCCATCGTTCTGGTCGGTCGAAGGCGGGGTAGACGGGTCCACACCGAAGCGGAAGCGGCGCAGCAAGTGGATGAACGTGTCGATCTCATCCTGGTCCCATCCCGCCAGTCCTGCTGTGACTTCGCCGTATCGGCGAGTCACTGTGACGGCGAGCACCGCGTGCCCCTGGTCCGTCAGCCTGAGCGGGTGTCCCAACCTGGTCGGTCCGGAGTCCGCAGAGAGCCAACCCTCGTCGATGCAGTGGCGTACTTGCCTCGAGACGGTCGACCGATTGACGCCGAAAACCTCCGAGATATCGGTGGCGCGGCAACCCGGATTGCGGGCGATGAACCCGAGCAGCGAATGCTGCGCGAGCGACAGGGAACTGTCATCGGACCGCTCCCCTGCAGTCAGGAAGCGCACGAGGTGAACGAATTCGTCGTAGGCCTCGGATACCGAGGTCCGATTCGGTGAATCGGACCTCCGCTTCTGTTGCATACGGCAACTATAAGCCCGGTGTGCTCCACGCCTCGAATCAGGGCAACCCACCGCGTTCGGTCAGCGGAATCGCTCGGCGGCCGCCTGCACCCGGGCATGGTGAGCACGCACCTGCGCGTCCTCGTGGTACTGCAAATTGTCGAAGTCTCGCCGCCATCCGGCCGAGCCGTCGATCATTTCCCGCACTATGTCGGCGTGCCCGGCATGGCGGGCAGTTTCACTGTTCATGTGCACGAGGATGCGGTGCAGCGTAATGCGGCCCTGGCCCCACAGCTCCACGCGCGTCACGTCGTCGAGCTCGGTCGCAGCGAAAGTCTCCGCGGCATGCTGCCACGAGCGGCGATACAGACCCACGAGGTACTCGCGCGACTGGTCGGCAGTAGCCCACATGTCGATGTTCGCACCGTCAGCACCCTCCGGATCCGCCCAGGGCAGCGCAACCGGAGATGGCCGGCCGAACGCCTCACCGAAATAGCCGAATTCGCAGGTCGCGAGGTGTTTGACGAGCCCGAGAAGGTTGGTTCCGGTCGGTGTCATCGGGCGCCTCGCGTCGTACTCGGACAGCCCGTCGAGCTTCCACAGGATCAGGTCGCGCGAGGCCTGTAGCTGCTCGACGAGGTCGCTCGCAAACCCGTCGGTACCTGTCATGGGCCCATCGTAGGCGCACACCTCACCCTCACCCCGAGGCTCGACGAATCCGAGCAACTAACCTGTGCGTACCGTGGTGGTGGCGCACAGGAAGGACGACCGATGGGTGATGGGGGGTCCCGCGGCCTGTTCCGCTACCTGGTGGCCGACGAATCCGACGACTACGTCGCGATCATGGACTACTTCACAGGCGTCCTGCTCGCCGACGCGACTGCCGCCGACATCGCCGCCGCCCTCGCTGCCTGTGGACATCGCATCGACCGGGACGTCGTGGAGGTCCGGTGCCGACAACTCGTCGCGTGGGGCAACCTCGGCGAGGGAGGCCGCGACACCCGCGTCGGGTCGATCGGCGACTACGTCCGCGCCACCGCCCGATATCGTCCGACAGTGCTCGGCGGCCGCATACACCGCGAAGCCACAACACTGCTGTCGTCCCACGAAGGCGCCCGCGAAGTCACCCGAGAATCCCTCGCGCGCATCTGCGACGCACTCACGCACATCGACGCAGCGACCCGCACCGGATTCGCCATCGATCCCGACACCCTCGCGGGACACGTCACCGGGGTGTTCGTGCACCACAGAGCATTCACCGACAGCGTCGCCGACTTCTACAACTACCTGGCGGAGATCTCGGGTCGACCGGATCTCTCCGGCGACGACTACACCGAACTCAAGTTCCTGCTACTCGACTACATCGACGTCATCACCTCCGATCTGGGCCGCTACGCGACCCGGATCCACACGGCGGTGAAGCGCCTGCTCCCACACATCGACGACCTGCTCGCGGCGCTCCCCGATCCGGGGTTCCCCAGCGGCACCGCCTCCCGCTCCCCCGGGCGCACACGAGACGAATGGGAACATCTCGTGTCCTGGTACGACGAGGAAGCAGGCCCGCGTGAGCTGCGCGACGCCGCGACCACGGCACTGAACCGGCTGCTCACTCATACCCGGACCCGCACCTCCGACGCTCCCGGGTTCTCCCACCGAGCCGATCTTCTGCGCCTGGCCTCGTGGTTCTCGGAGTCCTCGGACGAACAGGCCCACCGGCTCCATGCCGCTACATTCGGGGCCTATCCGAGTCGGCACCTGCTGCTGGGCCCGGAAGAACCGGACCCGCGGATCGGGGCCGGAACATCTTGGTGGAGCGCCGATCCGGTGTCGGTGCCGGTGTCGCTGCGCGAACGTGGCGACCGCTCGCCGCGTGGCCGAAACGCCCGGATTCCCGACCCGGCCGCCGACCGTACCCTCATCGCAGCGCTGGCCGAGAAGGAATCGGGAGAACTCGCCGACGCCGTCGCCGAACTACGCGCATCCGGCGACCTGGACGGCGAGCGGATCTCCACGACCGCGCGCGACGTACTCCTCGACCGACTCGCGGCACTTCTCGCACGGCACCAGGAACTCGACGGCGTGTACCGCATCGACGACCACGACCTCGGCCTCACTCTGACCGCCGAACCCGGTCGCGACACCACCGTGCACTGCCCGGACGGCGATCTCACAGTGCACGGGTTGATCCTTCGCACCTCGTCGCCGCTGCTGGCGCCCGCCGATTCCGGACACACGATCGGGGTGTGGTGAATACCGGTACCGCAGTCCAGGATGCTGCAGGCCGGCGCGACGGCGCCCGCGCCGTGCTGCAGCGACCGATCCTCACGGCCGTCCACGACCCCGACACTTTCGATCTGGTCCGCCGCCACGCAACAGCACTGCGCGCCATGTTCGCCGATCAATTGGGCTACACGCTGATCGTGGAGGCGGAGTTCGCACGGCTGGTGAAGACACCGCTCGATCCCGCAGCGCCCCTGCGACCGCTCCATCGCGCAACCGGCGGCGAGTTCGGCGCGATCGGATACACCTATCTCGCATTGACCGCCGCCGCACTGCTCGCACCCGGTCAGGGCGACCGCATTCCCATGGCGGTACTGGTCGGGCAGGTCCGAGCCGACGCCGCCGCGCAGAACATCGAGATCGCCGACGGGTTGTCGGAACGGCGACATCTCGTGGCCGCATTGCAGGTCCTGATGGAGTGGGGGGTGGTCGGGGAAACCGACCTCGGCGACGACGGGGACGGCTGCGAGGGGGATGAGGACGAGGTGGTTCTCACCGTCTGCCGGTCACTGCTGCGGCACCTCACCGCTTTCGCCTTACACGACCTTCCCGGCCCGTCGGCAGCGATCACCGCGCGACCAGAGACACCGCGGCGCCGTCTGTATCGCAGGCTCGTCGAAGACCCGTTCACGGCACGCGACGATCTCGATCCTGAAACTCTCGACGTGTTGATCCGCGAACGAGCAGAGATCGCACGTCGTCTGGACGAGGATTTCGGTCTGGTCCTCGAGGTACGCACGGAGGGCGCGCTCGCCTACGACCCGGACGGCAGCCTCACCGACCTACTCTTCCCCGGCGCAGGGACCGTGAATCAGGCTGCGCTTCTCCTGATTTCGGAGTTGGTCGACGTAGTCGACCCCGTACCCGGCAACCCCGTGCACATCGACACGGCCACCCTGGACAGGACCTTGACCGGCCTCACAGCCACCCATGCCAGGAGCTGGCGCGGCGAGTACGTCCGTGATGTCACCGCTTTGCGCCGCGATGTCACGGCACTGCTGGTGCGACTCGGTCTCGCACGTGCCCTCGACGACGGAATCCTTCTCGCTGCCCCCGCCGCCCGGTATCGCCCGACCATCGCCGAAAGCCCCCGACCATGACCCATTCGTCCGACACGCCCGTACTCGATGCCGCCACCGCCTCATCGCACCCGCACCGGTGGAAGCTCTCCCGCGCGGGCATCGTCAACGTCTGGCATTACCTCGATACCGAGTTCACACTCAGCGATGGGCGCATGATCCTGCGCGGCACCAACGGTTCCGGGAAATCACGTGCCCTCGAGATGCTGCTGCCGTTCCTGCTCGACGCCGACCGCAAACGCATGGATGCCACCGGCGCGGGCAAGGTCGATCTCGACGAACTGATGCGGATCGGAGCAGGCGGTCAGAACAACCGAATCGGCTATCTGTGGCTCGAATTATCGCGTCCTGAAGGTGTTCTCACGATCGGCGCGCAAGTGCGCTACAGCGCAACCGCGCACCGGAGCGAGGTGTATTTCTTCACCGCGGATGCCCGGGTAGGCACCGACCTCCCACTGGTCGACGAGCATCGGGTGCCACTCTCACGCGACGACCTCGCTGCCCGCATCGGCCCGGACCGGATCACGCGCAACCCCGAGGAACACCGCGACACCGTCCGCACGCTGGTGTTCGGTCTGCACGGCGACTCCGGGCGCGATCGGTACACGGGCCTGCTGCAGCTACTCCACACCCTGCGGTCACCCGATGTCGGCAACCGGATCGACGAAGGCCGTCTACCTCAGATCCTGTCCGACGCACTCCCCCCGCTCAACGAGAACATGCTCGCCTCGGCGGGTGATCGTCTCGATCTGCTCGGTGAGAGCCGTGCAGCCCAGACTCGGCTGGAATCCTCGCTCACCCGAGTCCGTCAGTTCCACGCCGTCTATCGTCGTTACGCGGCCGACCTGCTCCGGGCAAGTGCGGATGCCGCTGCACAGACCGCCGATCGGGTCGCCCGGGCGCGTACCGAACTCGACGAGGCCGAAGCCGAGGTCGCGGACCTCGACGCTCAGGTCGCCGCAGCCGACACTCGCCTGAGCGAACGACGTGACCAGCTCGCCGAACTCGATCGTGCCATCCGAGGCCTCGAATCCCATGCTCTGTTCCGCCACGCCGATGACCTGGCTCAGCGGACGCTCGCCGTCGACGCGCTCGGCCGCGCTGTCGACCTGGCCATGCATCACGCCGCGCAGGCCAGAGACCGCGAGTCCCTGGACGCCGAGCGCGCAGACACACATCTGGGCGCTCTGGAGGTCACCGTCGCCGGGGCGTCCGAGATGCTCGCGGCCGCGAAACTCCGCCTCACCAACTCAGCCGTAACGGCTGACGCACTCCCGGAGCGGATCCGCCTCGACATCCAACGACCCCAAGACCATTCCGAACCCGTCCGCACGCGGCGCGAAGCCGTCGCAGAGTCCATCGTCAGGCCCACGGTCGCGCAGGTACGGCTTCTTCCGGAGGGCTGCGAAGATGCCCGCGTCGCCGCCTACCACGCGGCGACAGCCGCGCGGCGCAGGCGGGATCAAGCATCGAGACGACTGGTCGAGGCCCGTCGCCTCGAACTCGCCGAACGTGGAGTGCGCGACGCCGAAGCCGAGGCCGAGCGCGCCGCACACGATGCCGAACGCGAGATACTCGAACGCGATGCCGCTGCTCATGCACTGGACGACGCTGCCCTCGACCTCGAGCACCGATGGCGTGCATGGTTCACATCCGAGCGCACCACTACTCTGCTGCCGCACCTCGACCAGAACGGTGCGGCGTTGATGCAGCGCCTCGTGGACGCCATCGAATCACTCTCCGGCGACGACCCCGACCCCGCGGCTACCGACGCGGTCCTCACCGAACTCGTGGCACTCACTCGAACCGCGACACCCGGCGACCTCGACATCACCAGCGCGACAGGCACGGCCGAGTCCCCCAGCACAGCCGAGAGGGAGTTGCGGTCGGCTCTGCTGGAGGAACGACAACGTCTCGAACTCGGCTCCGAAGGCCCTTCGATGGCACCGTGGCGGAGTCCCCAGAGCGGAGTCCCGTTCTGGAGGGCCGTCGATTTCGTCGATGTCCTCGGCGATGACGATCGGGCAGGTATCGAATCCGGACTGCTGGCCGCAGGATTACTGACTGCCACCGTGGACGGTGAAGGTCGGCTACGTGCGTCTTCAGGGCAGATCCTCGTCTCGCCCCGCGGTGAACCTCCGCTCCGGCCGCTTTCGACAGTTTTGCAGCCCGACCCGACTTCCGAGGCGCCGGTCGAGGCGGTCGCTTCGGTTCTGTCCGCGATCGGGTTCGAGGATGCCTCGGCGTCCGCATCCGTCTCACGCGACGGCCGCTGGCACAACGGCGTATTGCGCGGACGGCACACCGCAGAGGCACCCGGATTCATCGGTGAGGCCGCCCGGAGCAGAAACGAGGCCGCGCGCCGGAGCCGGCTCGACGAGATCGACGGTGAACTGGTCCGATTGGATCTCGTCGAGCAGAGACAGGCGGTCGACAACCGTGTCGCGCCGAGGCCACACGACGAACTCGACGCCCATCTTTCCTCCGCGCCCACCGCGCACGCTCTGCACCGGGCATACGCACGGTCTCGCGCACACGCCGAGTACGCGCTCCGCCGTACGGAGATCGCCGACCGAGCTCGGGAGCGGGCGGGTGCACTGCGCTCCCGGTGGGCGGCCGATCTCGAATCCCACCGGACCGCCTGCGCCCATTTCGCGTTGCCGATCGGGGTCGCCGACCTGGACGCAGTCGTCGTGGCCTGTGCCGAGGCGGACACCGCGTGCACAACTCTGGCCCGCGGCATCGGCGACGTCCTGGCCGACTACGCAAGATTCGGCGGTTCCGCGCACGCAGTCACCCAGTCGGCAGAACTGCGCGCACGCGCCGAGCTTGAGGCCGACGCCCGTTGGCACGAGTGGCACGAGCGGGCAGCGGTGATCGCCGCGCAGACTCAGGCGGTCGACATCGAGGTCGCCGACCTCGCGGAGGAATTGCGAAGCTCGGAGACGGAGAGGGCCCGGACCGACGAGCAGTGCCGCCGCACCCTTGCTCACCGCGAGCAGCTGGGCAAGGCTGTGGCAGCGGCGATGCAACAGGCCTCGGCAGCGCGGGAGCGACTCACCCGTCACCGCGAGGAACTCGAGGCCGCTGCGGGCATACTCGAGGCTCGGCTCGCCATCCCCGCCCTCTCCGCAGCAGCCGATGTCGAAGGTGGTCCGATCGCGCATCTCGACTCGCAACATGTCCGTGAGGCTGCCGATGCCGTGCTGACAGCACTGCCACGCGCCACGGACACGGGCGAGAACCGGATCCTCGCTGCGCTGCAACGATTCGATCGGGAGATCTCGGAAGCGCTCGACATCGAGCACACCGTGGAATCGGGCGCCCATGTGGTGCGCCTGTCCGGCGCGGGTCCCGACACCACCCCGACAGGGGTACTCGCCCACCTCACCGCCCGTGTCGAAGAGGGCAGGGCCGCGCTGTCCCAGCGTGAACACGATGTGTTCACCGGCTTCGTGCTCGGAGGTGTTGCCGATGAACTCCGCAGGCGGATCACGCAGGCCGAGAATTTGATTGCGGCGATGAACGAGAGTCTCAGCGACAGCCGGACCAGCCACGGTATCGGCGTCCGCATCGGGTGGCATCCGGTCCGTGAGGACGCCGACGCGGCGCGGATCACCGGACTCCTCACCGGTAGCACCCGGTCGATCGAGGACAGTGACGATCTGATCGAGCTGCTTCGTCACCGCGTGGAGGTCTCGCACGGCACCGACCCGTCGGCCGGGTATGCAGCGCATCTGTCGCGGGCACTGGACTACCGGGCGTGGCACACCATCGACGTCACCATCATCGGCCCGGAGCCCGATCAAGAGCGTCGTATTTCGAAGCGGGCGAAGATCTCCCAGGGCGAGACTCGATTCGTGTCGTACGTTGCACTGTTCGCCGCAGCAGACGGCTATCTGTCGGGACTGCCCGACACCGACCTCGCGCTGCGGATGGTGCTGCTCGACGACGCGTTCGCCAAGATCGACGAGCCGACGATCGGTGAGCTCATGGGTTTGCTGGTGCGCCAGGACATCGATTTCGTCATGACCGGGCACGCGCTGTGGGGATGTGTGCCCCAGGTGCCGGCACTCGACATCTACGAAGTCCGTCGCCTCGGCGACAGCTCTGCCGTCACGACCCATGTCCATTGGGACGGGCGCAGCAGACACGTGCGCGGGGGCGACTGAGTAGGCTCGCGACGTGAGTTTCCGCCGCCTCCGCCACTCGGTCCGCGCACTTCTCGTCGACCCGGACGATCGACTGCTGCTGTGCCGTGCGCGCACGCCCGATGGGTACACCGTGTGGATCACCCCCGGGGGCGGCATCGAGACCGGGGAGACCCCGCTCGAGGCATTGGCGCGCGAACTCGTCGAAGAGGTCGGATTCGAGCTCTCCACGGAGCCGTCACACGTATGGCATTCGACGATCATCTCGCCCGATCACGTGCCCGGTTTCGACGGCATCATCAACGACTACTTCCTCATCCGCACCGCCCAGTTCGTCCCGAGCCCCACTCTGACCGCAGACGAACTCGCACAGGAGAACCTGACCGCGTTCCGCTGGTGGGAGCGTTCCGAAATCATCGGATACCCAGGTCCGGATCTGCTGGCACCGCGTTCGCTCGCCAGTGACTACCCGCGTCTGCTCGACAGCCCGGTTCCGAATCCGCCCATCGATCTGTCCCCTCCTCGGTAGGCCTCGAAGGCGTACATCCTCCGCGACCACGGGACGCCCGAAGGAGGTTCAGCTGACCCACCGCAACCTCACTGCGCACGCGGAGGCCCTTACTGGGACGGACACGAACGAAGCATCCGAGACCGGGGTCGGGGGCCGGGCGACCGGTCCCCGACCCCGGTCTCGGGGTCCATCCGTTCTACGGGTCGTCCGTCAGCCGACTCGACGCAGCAATGCGGCGAGGGCCTGGCCACCGCCGATGCACATCGTGACGATGCCCAGTTCGAGGTCGCGGCGGACCAGGTCCTTGGCGACCCGGACGGTCAGGATTGCGCCGGTGGCGCCGACCGGGTGACCGAGCGCGATTGCTCCGCCGTACGGATTGGTCTTGGCGGGGTCGAGCTTCGCGTCGCGGATCACGGCGATTGCCTGCGAGGCGAAGGCCTCGTTCAGTTCGATCGTGTCGATGTCGGACGGTGTCGTGCCGGTCTGCTCGAACAGCTTCGCAAGCGCGTGAGTGGGGGCGTAGCCCATCAGGGACGGATCCATCGCTGCGACGGCGACCGAGTCGATCACCACGGAGCCGGTGAGGCCGCGCTCCTGCGCGACGGACTGCTTTGCCAGCACTACTGCGGCGGCACCGTCGTTGATACCCGAGGCATTGCCTGCGGTCACCGTGCCGTCCTTGATGAACGCCGACCGCAACTTACCGAGCCCTTCGAGGGTGGTCTCGGGCTTGGGATGCTCGTCGGTGGTCACGGTGACCGGCTTGCGTCCACCGACCTCGACCGGAGTGATCTCTTCGGCGAAGGCGGCCTTGGCCGCGGCACTGTCTGCGCGTCGCTGCGATTCGAGGGCGAACTCGTCCTGTTGCTCGCGGGTGACGTTGTACTCGCGGGCGACGTTCTCAGCCGTGACACCCATGTGCTTGCCGCTGAACGGGTCGGTGAGCATGCCGGTGGTGCCGTCGACGAGCTCGCGGTTACCGAGCTTGTAACCGCTCCGGGCGCCGAAGTCGTAGAACGGCATCCGCGACATGTTCTCGTCGCCACCGGCGATGGTGATGTCGGCGCCGCCCCAGTGCATCTGCTGTGCAGCCGACCAGATGGCCTGCAGTCCGGAACCGCACAGGCGGTTGACGGTGAATGCAGGGGTCGATATCGGCAGGTCCGCCGCGAGGGCGACTCGGCGCGCGTTGTATGCGTCGCCACCGACCTGCCCGATGCAGCCCATGACCACTTCGTCGATGTCACTGCCTGCCACACCGGATCGCTCGAGCGCTGCTCGGACGGCAACCGCGCCGAGTTCGTGAGCGGGGACATCTTTGAACGCGCCGCCGAAGCTTCCCACCGGGGTACGTGCGCCGTCGACGATGACGATCGGGTCCGGAGTGGTCATATCTGAAATCCAATCTGGTCGAACACTCTCGTGTTGGGCTGCCGTGCTGTACACCCCGAACGAAGGCTACGGCACTCAGTGCCGCAGAATCCATTACGCAATGGACTCTCGACCCCGACTATATGGAAGTATCGCTCTCTTTTCCAGAGAATCCGACTTTCATTCGCCGAGTCGGTCAGGGTCGCGAAGGTCGGCTCGCCGGAACCTCTCGACCGCCCGCGGGGTGCCGAGTTCGCTTCGCGCGGCAGGGTGAGACGTGTAGAACTCGAGCATCCGGTGAAGCAGCACCGGGTCGACCGCGTAGCGCCGCGAGTCGATCTCTATGCGCGGTGTCTCCGGGAACCTGTCCAGCCGGAACAGCGCACTGGTGCGGCGACGCGCCCACGCCGCGGTCGGCGTTCCCTCGATCCACGTTTCCGGGTATCCGAAATCCAGTGCCTGTACGCCGGCCACCGACATCCACGGCAGATACGACTCGAACGACCATCCGCGCTGACGAATGCCGTCGGGGCTGAGCACGAGCGCCCCCACCGCCAGGCGACCGAGCGCCACTTCGATCACGAAGGTCACGCACGGCACGCCCAGCAGCGCCAGGACCAGACTCACCCAAGGGATGCCGTTGTTGAACAGGAACACCTCGACGGCGGCGCCCACGGCGAGCGCTGCCGCGCAGCCCACCATCGAAACGAGAGCGACGAAGACCGACATCCGTGAGCGCACCTCGGTCCCCGCGCCGAGACCACCCCGGCGCAGAGTCCGCACCCCCGGGGCACCGCGCCTCGGCCACCAGAACACACATCCGAACGCCGCAGTGAGCAGCATCAGCGCGGAGAGGATCAAGAAGAATCTGGATTCGGGCCCGAAGCCGGAGCCTGCGGACGACAGTCCGCCGACGAAGGCGAGGACACTGACCACGGCTGCCACCACGATCGAGATCGCAGCCCGGGCATTCCACCTGGGCCGCCCCCACTCACCCGGACGCACCAGGCCGTTCGCGTGCTCCTGACGTTCCCCCGAGCCCTGCCCGTTCCGAAGAATCGGCCGTTGCATAGGTACTCCCTTCCGGAGCACCGGAGGCCCCGACGCCTCCGGTGAATGCCGGTCGCGGCCCGACGCTACCGCACCCGACCCCACCGACGAGTACCCCGTCAGGTGCTCAGCACAAAGTCTTGGCACACGCCAGTGTGACAATTACCATACTCACCGGTCAGATAGGGTATTTATCCTGTTCACAGTGCCTTTGAGGGGGGTTGATTCGGTCGTGTCTGCGGAGCCGGAGAATTTTCATGTACGGATGAGTAACACCCTCGCCGATGAACACGACACAATCTGTGACGATTCAGACGAGACCGGAGGAATCTGCATGACCATCCAGCTTGATTCGCCTGGCATCGAGCGCGCCGAAGCAGCATCGTCGGCCAACGACACGGACCTGGGAAGCCTCTTCGACCAGATCCGCGACCTCGACGCCCATATCCTCGAGGCGGTCAAGCGGCGCTCCGAATTGTCCCAGCAGATCGGCGCCGCAGCGAAAGAATCGGGTGAGACCCGCGAAGCACAGTCCAACGAGATGAGCGTGCTCGATCGGTTCGCCGAACTCGGCAACGACGGCAAGACCCTCGCCATGACCCTGCTTCGACTGGGACGTACGCGCCGGTCCTGACCACACTCTCCTGAGCGAGGCCCCCGCACCGATGGTGCGGGGGCCTCGTGCGTAGATGCGCACACCCTCGGTCGACCACGACTATCCGACGATCGCCCGAGACTCGTCCAGTTCGAACTCGGCGAGCGCCCGCCCTGCCAGCGCGGCAACACGCGCGGAGGGAAGCCCGTCATACGCGCTCAGCACGATCGTGACCTGCTCGAGCGGGGACAGAGCTCCGAACAGCACCGTGTCGTCGACGCCGAGATCCGGATGAGGCGGACCACAGTGAGGCCGCTTCGCCTGCAGCAGATACCCGAACCAGTACAGGACGTAGGCACACAATTCGGGCCCCACAGGCTCCCGCCAGGTCGCCGCGGCACGAGCGACCGCCCGATCGAGCAGCGCGGTGTCCACGTCATGACTGCCTGCCAGAAGTCGTGCGCAAGGCGCGAGATCCGGAAGCCGGGCCTCGAGGAGACTGCGCAGTGGCGGTTCGGCACCACGACGACCGGGCGGCAGGTTCCCGCCCGGAACGCCACCGTGGCCGAACCCGCCGACTCCGTCACCCGTATTCGCCGACCAATACATAGCCGCGCTTCTTCCTGTGCCGTTGTGCTGTGCGCCGCGATCGATCACATGTTTCGAGCTGCGATTCGTCGCCCACTTCGACTATCGCCCGAAACGTGTCGAACATCACACACTGCCGAAATCGGCGTGTCGCGGCGCACGGCACGTGGTGCCGATCAGCGCAGGATGGTCTTGATCTCCAGGAACTCCTCCAGTCCGAAGACGCCGGCCTCACGGCCGATGCCCGACTGCTTGTACCCGCCGAACGGAGCATCGGTGTTGAACGCGCCGCCGTTGATGTAGACCTGGCCGGTGCGGATACGGCGTGCAACGGACTCGGCGCGCGCAGGGTCTCCCGACCACACACCACCCGACAGTCCGTACTCACTGTTGTTGGCGATGCGCACAGCGTCGTCGTCGTCCTTGTAGCCCATGATCGACAACACCGGTCCGAAGATTTCCTCCTTGGCGATGGTCATGTCCTCGGTGACATTGCTGAAGACCGTGGGACCGACGAAGTAGCCCGTGGAGAAGCCGTGCTCGCGCCCGTCGAGGGTCAGTTCGGCGCCCTCGGCCACACCCTTGTCGATGTAGGACAGCACCCGCTTCTGTTGCGTACCGCTCACAAGCGGTCCGAGCTTCGAACCCGGCTCGGACGGGACCCCGACGGTGTAGGCCTTCGCCACCTCGGCGGCGATCGCGGCAGCCTCGGGCAGTCGATCAGCGGGCACGAGCATCCGGGTGAGCGCCGTGCAGGTCTGTCCGGAGTTGAGGAAGCACTTGCCCACGCCCTCGGTGACAGCGGCGGCAAGGTCGGCATCGTCGAGAATGAGGTTCGCCGACTTACCGCCGAGTTCGAGCGCCACCTTCTTCACGGTCTCGGCGGCAACCACCGCGACCCGCTTACCCGCGCGCGTCGACCCGGTGAACGACACCATGTCGACGTCGGGATGCGCGGCGATGGCCTCGCCCACGACAGGGCCGTAACCGCTGACGACGTTGAATACGCCCGGGGGCAAGCCCGCTTCGTCGACGATGTCTGCAAGCGCGTAGGTGATCAGCGGCGCCACTTCGGTGGGCTTGAGGACCACAGTGCATCCGGCTGCCAGCGCCGCAAACACCTTGAGGACCACCTGATGTAGCGGGTAGTTCCACGGGGTGATCGCACCGACGACCCCGATCGGTTCACGCACCACAAGGGCGTTGCCGATCTCCTGGTCGTCGAAATCGTAGGCGCCTGCCAATGCGGCATAGGCGGCGATGTTCTTGAGCGGCATGCCGATCTGCACCGGCTTCGCCAGACTCAGCGGCATCCCCATATCCTGAGACACGGTCGCGGTCAGTGCATCGACACGCTCGTTGGCGAGGGACGAGATCTTCTCCAGGTAAGCCGCGCGCGCAGACCCACTCAGCGACGACCATGCCGGGAACGCCTCATGGGCGGCTGCCACCGCCCGATCGACGTCGGAAGCCACACCGTCCGCGACCTTCGCGATGACCTCTTCGGTGGTGGGATCGACGACCTCGATGTGTCCGGCGCCGTCGGAGTCGACCCATTGCCCGCCGATGTAGATCTTGGTTCGGTCGAGAACTTCACTCATCTGCAACACCCCTGCTCTTCTTCGATACCTGCACGTACGGATCGGACGACGATCGCAGCGTATCCGACCCCTGTGACCTGCGGCACTCACACAGATGCCACCCCGCCTGTGACGCACGACGCGGACCCACGGCCGTAACCTGTGCGCTACAATCGACAACGCTGCTCGCGCGCTCCACTGTCGCAACGCTCGGCGCATTCGGACAAAGACGTCTGTTTTCTGATCTTTGGTCACCGTCGCAGGCACCGGTCTACCCTTGGCGCTTTCCGTGCGTATACGCACGCGCCTTCCGCCGCCGTCGGTCGACTTCGAATCGCCGAGGAGGATGGTCCGTTGACGCATGACACCGATACCGGGTTGTACGACAGCACGCTCGACAAGAGCAGCTGCGGAGTCGGGTTCATCACCCGCAAGGACGGCGCCCAGACTCACGAGGTCCTCACCCGTGGACACGAAGCACTGTGCGTGGTTCCCCACCGCGGCGGCATGTCCGCCGAGGGCGTCGGCGACGGCGCCGGTGTCAACGTCGACCTGTCCGTCGATTTCTTCTCCGTGCTCACCGGACGACCCTTGCGCGCACAGGAATTCGGCGTCGGGAACTTCTTCATGCCTGCCGACCGATCCGTGCACCACGACACGGAAGCGTTGGTCACCGGAGCGCTCACCGCGGCCGGTGTCGAGGTCATCACCGTCCGTGAAATCCCCGTCGACGATTCCGTATTGCGTCCGTCGGCCGCGGCCTACCAGCTGCCGATCCGTCAGTGGATCTTCGGACGGCCCGACAGTTGCACGTCAGCAGAGGAATTCGACCGCATCCTGCACGAGATACTGCTCACGATCGAGTCCCGCGCCTACACTGAGCCCGCCCTGGCCGGTCTCTACCCCCTGTCGCTGAGCACCCGAACCCAGGTCCTCAAGGGCCGCTTGAACTCTCACGAGGTCATTCCCTACTTCCGCGACCTCGTCGACCCGCGACACGCGGTGCACACGTTGTTCTTCCACACTCGCTTCTCCACCAACACCGACCCGCATCCGACGATGGCACAACCGTTCCGGCTCATGGCCCACAACGGGGAGCTCAACACCGACCGGAAGAACCGCCTGTTCGAAGGCGCCCAGGCGCGCGCCGCCGGCCGCGACATCATCCGCCCGCCCGGGCAGTCCGACAGCTGCCGATTCGACCAGACCCTCGCTGCGCGCATCGCGCCGGGCGATCTGGATCTCGTCACTGCGGTCGTCCAGATGGTTCCGCCCGCGTGGGAGAACGATCCGACCGTGTCGCCGCAGGTCCGCGCGATGCTCGAATTCTTCTCCCTCTACGAGGAGAAGAACGACGGGCCCGCCGCACTGATCTTCGGCAACGGCACCGTCGTGGGCGCGCGCCTCGACCGACTCGGCCTACGTCCTCTGCGGACCGTCGAGACCGACGAGTATCTCGCCGTCACCTCCGAGGCCGGCCAGTTCGACTTCGCGCCCGAAGCCGTGATTCGTCGCGGCCGCATCGAAGCCGGCGGCATGCTGTACTTCGACCACCGCACGGGCCGGTCGTACGGAGCCGACGAAGCACTCGAGATGCTTGCGGCTCAACGAGATTACGCGACGCTGGTCGACGAGGCCCGCCGCAACCTCGACGCGCTGCCTCCGGTCCCGGCCGAGAAAGCCGGCTCACCGCTGCGCTACAACGGCAACCTCGGGCGGCACCAGCGCTACGTGTCGTACTCGCTCAATCAGGAATCGTTCCGGTTCATGCTCGACCCGATGCTCGCCTCGGGACAGGAGCGAATCTCGGCGATGGGCTACGGCAACGCGATCAATGCCCTCTCCGATCAGGAGGGCGGTGTCGCGAAGTACTTCTCCCAGCGATTCGCGCAGGTCACCAACCCGTCACTCGACTCCATTCGCGAAGCCGACGGCATGACGCTGAGGGTCGCGCTCGGTGCACGCCCCGGCAGCGGTGCACCCTCCGCGGCACAGATCGTCGTTCCCACCCCGATCCTCACCCACCTCGACATGCTCCGGATCCGCGAGCAGTCCGAGACACCGACACAGCGTTTCGAAATGCTGTACTCCCCCGTGTTCGACGACAGCAAGGCCAATGCCGCGGCGCTCGCCGCCGCCGTCGACGTCGTCGCCGACCGGATCACCGAATTCGCTCGCACCACAGGCGGTATCGCAGTCCTGACCGACCGCCACGTGTCCGCCGACCACGCGCCGCTGCCGATGATTCTCACCGTCGCGGCCGTGAACCAGCGACTCATCGACGATGGCGTACGTCTTCGGGTGTCCGTGATCGTCGAATCCGGTCAGCTGTTCTCGTCGCACCACATCGCTGCCACGCTCGGCTTCGGCGCCGCCTCCGTCTACCCGCTGACAGTGCAGATGCGCGCCGAGGAGAAGTTCAGCGACGACGCCGACGCAGCATTCCTGAAGTTCCGCAAGGCCGCCGAGAAGTCACTCATGAAGACGATGGGCCGGGTGGGTCTGTGCACCGTCGAGTCGTACATCGGTGGCGAGTTCTTCGAACCGAGTTACCTCGACACCGACGACGAGGTGCTGAGCCGCTGGTTCCCCAACGTCAGGACCCCGGTCGGCGGTGTCGGATTCACCACCATCGCGCAGGCCGTCGCCGACTGGCACAGCCACGCCCTGAGCGTGCAGGGTGAGACCGACGTGCCGTTGCTCGGCCTGTTCAAGGAACGCGCCGACGGCGCCGGTCACTCCTTCGGCACCACCGCGGTGCGCGGGTTCGTCGACATGACCGAGGAAGAGGTCACGTTGCCGGTCGAGCGTACGGGCGAGGCCGACCTGACCGATTCCCTGCGGCTGCTTCCGCTGCACCGGCTGTCCGACGCACACGGCCTCGACGACGACGCCTACCGCTACGGCGGATTCCGTGCGCTCACCCCCGACGAGATCGACGCGTTCGACATCACTCCCGGCTACCGCGCCTTCGCACGCACGATCGCCGACGAACGTATACGCCGCCCCGCCGCATTGCGCGACGTGCTCGCACTGCCCGCCGACGTCACATACCTCACCGGCGCCGACGACTTCCAGCGCGAGATGGGCCGGTTCGCCCGGTACGGCAACAACTCCATGCTGGTGCGCGGGCTCTCCGCGTCCCGCGTCGGCGACAACGAGTTCGTGCTGCGCCTGACCGGCCCGCTGGCCGACGACCACACCCGCCCCGAGGCGCTCGCGCAGTCGCTCGTCGCACGGTTCGGCGACTCGATCGTCGAGTATCGCAGTTACTGCGACACCCTCACCGTGCGGGCACTCGGGCAGGCCGCCGACTATCTCGGGCAGATCCGGCAGGCGCCGCAGAGCCTGCGTCTCGACCGGATCCAGCCGGCCCACGAGATCACCCGCTCCCTCGCGTCCGGTGCGATGAGCCACGGTGCTCTCAACTCCAACGCTCACGAGGCAGTCGCACACGGCACCAACATGGTCGGTGGCATGTCGAATTGTGGTGAGGGCGGCGAACACATCTCCCGCTACGGCACCATCCGCGGATCGCGGATCAAGCAGTTCGCGTCGGGTCGCTTCGGAGTGTGGGCCGGGTATCTGGCAGATCCGATGCTCGAGGAGATCGAGATCAAGATCGCGCAGGGCGCCAAGCCGGGCGAGGGCGGCCAGCTTCCCGCGAAGAAGGTCACCGTCGAGATCGCCGCCGCCCGCGGTGCGACCCCCGGTGTCGAACTCGTCTCCCCTCCCCCGCACCACGACACGTACTCGATCGAGGATCTCGCGCAGCTCATCCACGACGCGAAGGCAGCCCGCGTGCGGGTGATCGTCAAGCTCGTCTCGTCGGAGGGAATCGGCACGATCGCCGTCGGTGTCGCCAAGGCCGGCGCAGATGTCATCAACGTCGCAGGCAACACCGGTGGCACAGGTGCCGCATCGGTGACCTCGCTCAAGTACGCCGGCCGGTCCGCTGAGATCGGTGTCGCCGAGGTCCACCAGGCGCTGTGCGCGAACGGATTGCGCGACAAGGTGATCCTGCGGTGCTCGGGTGCTCACCAGACCGCCTCCGACGTCCTGACCTCCGCACTGCTCGGCGCCGACAGCTTCGAGTTCGGCACCACTGCACTGATGATGCTCGGTTGCGTCATGGCGAAGAACTGCAACGTCAAATGCCCCGCCGGCCTGACCACCAACCCCGAGATGTTCAACGGCGACCCACGGGCGATGGCGCAGTACCTGCTCAACATCGCGCACGAGACCCGCGAGTTGCTCGCCCGCCTGGGCCTGCAGTCGCTCCGCGACGCACGCGGCCGGTCCGACCTGCTGCACCTGCTCGACCATCCGTCGAGCGTCGGCGAACTGGACCTGCGGGCGATGCTCGCCGTAATCCCCGAGGTCCACGTCGACAACCCGGTGTATCTGGAGAAGGACTACTCGCTCGACGACGAGTGGATCAGCGAGCTCCGCGGCGCTCTCGACAACGAGAACGAACTCACCGTCGTACTCGGCGAGGGCGTGCGGCTGACCAACAACAACAAGAGCGTCGGCGCGCAGCTCGCGATCGACATCGAGCGCATGCTCAACCACGAGCAACTCGGCCACGTGCCATCCGCGCTCACCGACGAGCGCGGACGCCGCTGGCTGCGCGACGGCACCGTCACCATCACCACCACCGGCTCGGCCGGCCTGTCGTTCGGGGCGTTCTGCAACGACGGCATGGTGCTCCACCACACCGGCACCGCCAACGACGGAGTCGGCAAGGGCCAGTGCGGCGGGCAGATCGTCGTGTCCTCCCCAGGCGGTGGCGCGAACGACCGCGGCGGCAACGTGCTGATCGGCAACTTCGCACTGTTCGGCGCCACCGGCGGCCGTTTGCTCGTCCAGGGTGAAGCAGGCGATCGCTTCGCCGTCCGCAACTCCGGTGCGACCGCCGTTGTCGAAGGTGTCGGCGACTTCGCGTGCGAATACATGACCAACGGCGCAGTACTCAACATCGGTGGGTTCGGCAAGGGCGTCGGTAACGGCATGTCGGGCGGGTTCGTCTACCAGTACGACCCCGAGGGTCAGCTCTCCGGCAAGGCCAGCGCCGATTCGATCGTGCTCGGCCCGATCACCGGCGACGAACCGCAGGCCGCGATCCACAACGCGACCGTGCTACGACTGCTGCACCTGCACGTCGAGGCCACCGGATCCGAGAAGGCCCGATTCCTCATCGACAACTGGCAGGTCGAGCAGCAGCACTTCGCGTACGGCATGCCGCGCGCTCTGCTGCAATACCAGGACTTCGACGCGATCCTCGCCGCCTCGACCCGCAAGGAACTCGCGAGTGAGGTCGCCACAGCACTCGTCGCCCATCAGGTGCGCAAATTCAAGGAGAGCTACCGGTCGGGTGCGCCCGTCGCCGGTGGTGTCACCCCGAACGGCACCGACACCGAGTCGATGTACGCGCTGCTCAACAACTACACGGTGCTCGCCGCCGCACAGGAGATGGCACTGCAGAAGGTCCCCGGCGCAGCAGGCACCGACGATCCCGCAGTCCAGAAGGCGGCGCGAAATCTGTTGCTCACCGAGGACTTCTTCCTCATCAGCAAGCTCGAACGCTATGCACTCGAAGCGATTTCAGACCACACCGACACCCAGTTGGCAGCGCTCGTCGCCGACAAGCGGCTCACCGACTACAAGCAGGCCCTCGCGCTGCGCAACGTCCGCTCGGTGGATGCACCCGGCACCTACGGGTGGATCCTGTGGCAAAGCGGCAAGAATCTCGACATCGCCGGTGATCTTCCGGGCTACGAAGAACTGTTCGCCCGCCACGCGGTACCCGGCCTTGTCGCCCCGACTCTGGGAGTTTCCACATGACCGCTCCGTTCATCCCCGTCGACGCTCCTTTCACCACCGACCAGCGTTCGTGGCTGGCCGGCTTCCTCGCGGGAATGCAGACCCGTCTGTTCTCCGGTGGTCCCGCCAGCGCTGTCGGCGCCACCGGTTCGGCTCCCGCCCTGCACGTGCTGTACGGGTCGCAGACCGGCAACGCCGAAACGGTTGCCGAGGATGCCGCAGCAGCGGCCCGCACGCACGGATTCGCGCCCGTGGTCTCCGCCCTCGACGACGTCGATCCCGCGACGTTCGCGTCGCTCGGGCGGGTCCTGATCATCACGTCCACCTACGGTGAGGGTGAGATGCCCGACAACGCCGAACTGTTCTGGGACGCATTGTCGGACGAATCCGCACCTCGTCTCGACGGTGTGGACTTCGCAGTGCTCGCTCTCGGCGACACCGGCTACGACGGATTCTGCCAGGCAGGCAAGCTGATCGATATGCGCCTCGAGCAACTCGGAGCGGCGCGCATCGTATCGCGCGTCGATTGCGACGTGGAGTTCGAGGACGTCGCGGCAGCGTGGATCGCCGAGACGTTGCCCCTCGTCGCTGCGGTCGAGGGCATCAACGGCGACGGTGCCCTTGCCGCTCCGGCCGAGGCCGCACCCGCGCGGGCGCGGGCGCGGGCGAAGTCGCAGTGGACGCGGAAGAACCCGTTCCCAGCAACACTCACCGTCAATCGATTGCTCTCGGGTGAGGATTCCGCGAAGGAGATCCGGCACTTCGAGTTCGCGCTCGCCGACTCGGGCATCGAGTACGAGGCAGGCGATGCGCTGAACGTAATGCCGGTCAACGACACCGGTCTCGTGCGGTCGCTGCTGGACCTGCTGGGGCTCGACGGCGAGGTGGTACCCGACGGTCACGACGACACGCTCGAGTATCTGCTCACCTACCAAGACGAGATCACCGCACCGAACGTCGACCTGCTCGAAGCCGTCGCGGAGCGCACCGGCAACGAAGAACTCACCTACGTGCTGCGCCACGGCGACAAGACCGGACTCGACGAATGGTTGTGGGGCCGCGACATTCTCGATGTCCTGTCGCTCGAACCCACCCCGAAGTTCTCACCCGAAGAACTCCTCGCGGTTCTCAAACCCCTGCAGCACCGGGCGTACTCGATCTCCTCGAGCCCTCACATCGCCGACGGGTCGGTGCATCTGACGGTCGCGGCCGTGCGCTACGGCAACGACGAGCGTGAACGGCGCGGCGTGTGCTCGACGTTCCTCTCCGACCGTGCCGGCGAGAACACGGTCGGGATCTTCGTGACGAAGAACAAGTCGTTCCGCGTCCCATCCGACGACACCGCGCCGATGATCATGGTCGGACCGGGCACCGGTATCGCACCGTTCCGCGGTTTCCTGCAAGAGCGCCGCGCCCGCAGTGCGACCGGCAAGAATTGGCTGCTGTTCGGCGACCAGAAGCGCAGCTGCGACTACATCTACGAAGACGAGCTCGCCGACTTCGTCGAGTCCGGTCTGCTCAGCCGCCTCGACCTGGCGTTCTCCCGCGACCAGGCCCAGAAGATCTACGTCCAGACCCGGATGAAGGAGCACGGCGCCGAGCTGTTCGCGTGGCTCGAAGAGGGCGGGCACTTCTACATTTGCGGCGACGCGTCGCGGATGGCGAAGGACGTCGACGTCGCGCTCCACGAGGTCGTTGCCGAACACGGCAACATGAGCGCAGAGCAGGCCACCGAGTACATCACCTCACTCAAGCGTGAAAAGCGGTACGTGCGCGACGTGTACTGACGCTGACGGTCCGCTGACACGCTCGATGGCCGAATGTCACGATGTGGCATTCGGCCATTCGACCGTTCAGGGTCTGGCAGCGTCAGCAGCCGGGCACCTGACTGCCATCGCCTTGGATCGCGAGCAGCGTGCAGAAGGTCACGGCGGACACTTTCCACTGACCGTCCTCGAGCAGTGCCTCACCGGACTGGTCGGGAAGTACGGGAGCGCCGTTCATCAGCAGTGTCCACGAGACGGTCGCAGCATCATCTCCCGCGCTCATCACACCTTCCACTGTGGCAGTGGTCGCCGTCGCCTGCGGATCTGCAGCCATTCCCTGCAGCGCAGGGAGGAACTCGTCACCGTTCTCGACGAGGCCCGCGCGGGTCTCCGGCGGGGTCGTTCCGTTGAAGAACGCGACCCAGGCGTCGGTGACCGCCTGTGTCGTCTCCGCGTCTGCGGCGCCCCCGGCAGCCTCCGTCGTCTCCTCGGCCTCCGTGGTGGCGGTGGCGACAGTGGTCGAGGTCGTGTCGTCGGTGGCGTCCGACGAATCGTCACTACTGCAACCGACGACTCCGGCGAGAGCCACGGCGGCGATTCCGGCAACCGCCAATGCCCGACGGATGGAATGTGTGCGCACTTGGTGTTCCTTTCGAAGGGTGGACCCTCGTCCACGTGGGTGGTGCAGTCGAGTCAGGGTGCGGTGGGGTCCGCGGGAAGTCGATCACCGAGTCGAGCGAATTCGTACGACTGCCGAGCGAGCCAGAATCTCAAGAATCCCGTGATCGAATATCGCAGGAATACAGCCGCTCCCACGACTGCCACCGCAATACCGAGTAACGCCACGATGATGGCGTCGCGTTGAACGAGCGCGTCGGAGGTGTTGTGCGACAGGAAGTACGCCACGATCGCGAGCACCGGCCCGAGAACCATCAGCGCGACACCGAGTTTCAACCACAGGCCGGATCGGCCGGCAGCCGGATCGGGGATCTTCAGTTCGGTCAGTTCGCGCGCAAACCTGTCGGCGCGTGTTTCCGTCGCGGTCATGATGCACTTCCTAGGTAGAGGGAGGCGAGTTCGTCGCCGAGTTCGTCCGGTGGGCCTTCTATCTCGATCTCACCGCGGACGAGCACCGCGGCGTGATCAGCGGTGTGGAGCACCGCAGTGGCAAACTGCTCGACCACCAAGACCGCGACCCCCTGCGCCGCGGCCTCGGCGACGTGCTCGTACAGTTCCGCCACGATCCGGGGAGCCAATCCCATCGACAGCTCGTCGAGCATGAGCACCGCAGGATCGGTTGCCAATCCCCGTGCCAGTGCAAGCATCTGCTGTTCGCCGCCGGACATCGTTCCGGCCGTCTGCGACACGCGTTTACCGAGGATCGGGAACCGCGTGTAGGCGATCTCCTCGATCTCTTCGATCGAGCGTCCCGTGAACGTCATCATCACGAGGTTCTCCCGGACCGTCAGGTTGGGGAAGACCCCGCGACCCTCCGGGATCAAGCACACACCGATACGGGCGAGGTCGCGCGATGAGGCACCTGTCATGTCGCGGCCGCCGAGCAACAGTTGACCCGAACTGACGGGATGAGCACCGCACGCAACGCGTAGCGTCGTGGTCTTGCCCGCGCCATTGGGGCCGAGCAGCGCCACGACCTGTCCGGGCATCACGGCGACGTTCACACCGCGCAGGACGGTGATCTTCCCGTATGCGGCGGAGACATCGCGGAGTTCGAGAATGGGGTTCATGACGCTCCCAGGTAGGCCGTGATGACGCGTTCGTCGCTGCGGATCTCATCCGGAGTACCGACACTGATGATCTTCCCGAGATCGAGGACGTGGACGGTGTCGCACACCTTCATCACCAGGTCCATGTCGTGCTCGACGAGCAGGACCGCCACGCCGTCGTCGGCAACCGTACGCAGCAGCGTGGAGAAGCGCTCGGTTTCCTCGTGATCCTGGCCTGCGGCGGGTTCGTCCAAGAGAAGCACGCTGGGCCGCGCGGCCAGTGCGCGTCCCACTTCGACGAGGCGCCCCATGCCGGTCGACAGCGCATCCGCGGTCGTGTCGGCGATGGTCCGTAGATCGAGGCGATCGAGGAGTCCGTCGACCACGGTGGACGCCTGCTTCCGGTCGGGTCCCATCTCGGCTGCGACGAGGAGATTGTCGCGGACGCTGAGCCGCCCGAACAGTTCGAGCCGTTGGAAGGTACGGGACATCCCGAGCCGCGCGCGGCGCGCGGGGCCGAGCTTGGTGATCTCCCGTCCGCCGAGGGCAACGCTCCCGTTCACCGGCTTGCGCAGTCCGGAGATCACGTCGAACAGCGTGCTCTTTCCCGCCCCGTTGGGACCGATCAGCCCGGTGACATGTCCCGGTTCGGCCCGGAGGTCGACACCGTCGAGGGCTCTGCGGCCGCCGAATGCCACCGTGACGTTCTCAACCTCGAGTTGTGATGGCACGATCGAGCACCTCCTCATCGTTCTCGTCCCACGGGCGCTGCAGTCCCCACCACTCGACGGGGATATCCAGCTCCGAGCCCGTCTCGGGCACGCGACGCGCACCCCATCCGAAGGCGACCGCTGCTGCGATCACGATCCCCAGGACGAGCACGTAGCCGTTGATCACGTCGGCGATCCGCAGCAACCACAGCACTACGACCGCTATCGTGAGCGAGCCCATGGCAATCGGGTTGCGAAGCGCACCGTCGAATCGTTCTCTCAGGGAGGGCACCACACCGTCGTCGACCGTCCCCGACCCGTAGGCGAGTCCGGCCGCTGCCGGGAGGGTCTGCACGAGATTCTGGGTTGCAGGCCACAGCGCGACGATCGCGTTCATCGGTCCGGCGATCATCGCACCGGTGAACAGTCCATTGCCGACCACACCGAGTCCGCCGACCACCGCGATCAGGAAGATACCGAGACCCGCAACGAAGTTGAACTGCTGGGGTGCCACCGCTTGCAGTTGCATCCCGTACAGCACACCGCCGAGTCCAGCGATCGCAGCGGAGATCGCAAACACCAGCGCCTTCATGTACAGCAGACTGCCACCGAATGTCGCGTATGCGGTTTCGCTGTCGCGCAATGCAATCAGACGACGACCGAGCTTCCCTCGCCGAATCGCCGCGACGAACGCGGTCACCAATGCCAGACACACGGCAGCGAACACGGTGAGCTCGGCTGTGCTGTCGAGGTGGTATCCGGCAAAGCTGGGCCCCACCAGGTTTGCCGATCCTTGGTTGAAGAAGGTGAACTCCCTGCCGAACACCGTCACCGGTGCCAGGGGGAAGACCCACCGATCGAGAACAACCGCAATTGCAGCTGTCCCCAAGGCCAGATACACCCCGGACAGGCGCAACGCCGGCAACGCCACTAGCGCACCGATCGCACCCGCCACCACCATCGCGAGAGGTATCGCCCACCATTGACCCTCCGCACCGAAGTTCGCGCACACGACCGCACCGATGCCGGCCATTCCCAGCTGAGCCAGCGAGATCTGCCCGGCGTAGCCGATGAGCGGCACCATCGACAACGCAATCACACCGAACGCGAAGATCTGACCGTAGGTGATCAGGTCGCCTTCACCGAGCACCGTCGCCAGCATGAGACCGAAGACGACGATGACGACGGCGAATGCGATCGTGCCCCGCACTGTGGGCACCGGCACCTGTGTGAGATTGCGTTCGCGTCCACGGAGTTTCCGATGCGGGAAGATCAGCAGTGCGATCAACAGCAGGAGCGCCGGCGCCGCGAGACGGAGCCCCGGCAAATAGTCGTTCTGTGGTAGGTATCCCGCGAGGTAGGCCTCCATGCATCCGACGACAATCGCACCGACGAACGTCATCGGCAGGCTCTTCAGCCGACCGAAGATAGCGGCCGCATACGCGCTGACGATCAAGAGTGACAGCTGAGTCGCGTCGAGCGACACCATAGGTGCGATCAACACCCCACCGAGAGCAGCGAGCATAGTGCCGGCTACCCAAGCAACGCGGTTGGCCCGCACCGGGTCTGCTCCGGTGAGCCCGACGAGCGCCCGGTCGTCGACGGTGGCCCGCATCTCGACGCCGGTGCGGGTATTGAACAGCAGGACGCGGAGTGCAAGCGCCACTGAAACGGCAATCACCATCGTCAGTGCCTGATGCCAGCTGATCGTCGCCGAACCGATATGGAAGGGCACCCGGTCAGCGAAGAAGGTGGGAAGTGATCGCGCCTCTGTCGGATTCCACACCCACCGCGCAAGCGCGATCAGGCCGCTCAGCAACGCGATCGTCATCACGAGTTTCTCAGCGTCACCGAGCTTTTGGACGGGTCGCATCAGCAGTTCGACGAGGATCCCGAACAGCGGTGCCAGCACCACCAGAATGATCGGCAACGCCAGCCACACGGGCCATCCCCAACCGACACTGAGCTGCCAGTAGGCGAAGGCCGCCATCATTCCGGTCGCGCCATGCGCGAAGTTGAACACACCGGTGGTGGTGTAGGTGACCACCAAACCGCTGCTGATGACCGCATAGATCGCAGCCGTCGAGAGGCCTACGAGGCCGAAGGTGATGAACTGGTCCATTATTCGACGTCGTTCATGCTCTTGCCGACGTCGGCGAGCGTCATGGGCACACCGTAGTCGCCGGTGAGCTCACGAGCCGGGATGTCGCACCGGTACAGACCGTTGTCGGCTCCGAAGTCTGCCGTCTTCCATCCGTCGGATGTGGCCCGCTCGACGTTGAAGCATGGCTGCGGGGGAAGTGGTTCGGCCACATTGATGGGGACGTTGAGTCCGCCACCGGTCCACTCGGTTTCCTGCCTCGCCGTGTCGTAGAGGCATCGGCGTGTCAGGTCGTCTCCACATGCATCCGCGGACTTCGCAAAGAGCAACCAGGACGACCACGCGCGCAGCGCGGGAAGAGTGATCTGGGCATCCGGCGCGTACTTCTCGTACAGCGCACGAAGTTCCTCCACCGCCGGCTCGCCACTTTCAAGCGGAGCAACACCGCCGAGATCGACCAGGTTGTTCTGGAAGTCCGCAGATCGACCGAGCAATTCGATGAATTGGTCGTTGTATGCGTTGTTGTTGGCGTCGATCCAGTCGAGCTTGTAATCCATGTTGGTGAGCGACTCTTCGAGCTTGGCGAGCTGCTCGAAACTACCCATGAAGATCAGGCCGCGCACGCCTTTGGACTTGATGGCCTGAGCGTAGGGAGTCCAGTCGGCGACTCCCATTGCCGGATAGAGCTCGTCGTAGATCACCGTGGCCCCGATGTCCTGGAGGGTTTCGTTGCTGATCTCTCCGACGACTCTGGTCACCGCGGAGTCGCCGTTGATCATGCCGACCGCAGCTTTGGACTCCGGGTACGCCTCGTTCAGCACCCAGGTGCGGAATCCCGCGTAGTTGTCGTAGCCGGGAATCTTGGACGGTGAGGCCGAGATCTCGAGGTCTGCACCCGCGGCCTTCTCCTGGACGGCCTGGGCCGTGAAAGTGGGCAACATGCACTCAAGACGTGTCTCGACACCGAGCGCATCAAGTCCTGCACCGCCTCCGACAAGCGCGAAGTCGTCGCGACACGCTTCGATCATCCGCTGGCGCGGCTCCATGAGTTTGGCGTCACGCGTGGTCGCGATGAGCTCACGACCGTTGATGCCGCCGGCCTCGTTGCACCACGAGGTGAAGACCTTCGCGGCGTCCACGAACTCGGAGTTCTTGGTGAATCCGATGTCGGAGAACACTCCGACCTCGATCGAATCGGCGGTCACGCCTTGGGCCGAGGCCGTGGACGCATCGCCCGGGCCGCATACTTCGGTCAGGTCGCCGAAGTTCGCTGTCGCTGTCGAGTCCGACTGGCCTGAGCCCGAGTCGATCTCCTCTGCGCCTTCTCTGCCACCACATCCGGTCGCGAGTACTGCGAGAGCCGCGAACGCCACAACCACCTTGTGTAATTTCAAATTGGAGTCCTTCATCCGGGCCGTCGCCGGCCGTGTCGATGATTCGGGCTATCCCCACACCCGGAGAATCTCAGGGAGAGTGCCCCATCGACAGAACGAATCGATGCCACTCACCGCGCGTTGCTCAGAAATGCTGCCGTTTCGACCCCTCTGCCCCGTAGTCCCCCCGACCACATCGAGCGCGTCCGATCCGCGATCGACTCACATATGGTGCAACTCACATACTCGATTGTCAATAACGCAATTCTCATTCTTGAAATACGTTATTTCGCGGTGGATAAACTTTCCCTATGGGTATGTTTTCGGTCGCGCCCAGGCGCGTCGATCACGTGTTGCGCCCGCCATTGACGCCGAGAATCTGCCCGGTGATGTAACCGGCTTCCTCGCCGATCAGGAAAGAACAGGCAGCCGCGATGTCCTCGGGACGGCCCGCCCTCCGCACCGGGGTTCGCTCGATGTGTTCCTCGATGGTGCCGCCGAGCAAGCCTTTCCCCTCTGCGCGTCGCAGCATCGGAGTGTTCACGAATCCCGGCGGTACGGCGTTGACGGTGATCCCTTGTGGGCCGTACTCGAGTGCAAGTGACTTCGTGAGCCCGTTGACTCCCGACTTCGCCGCAACATAGGACGACATGAACGGCTGCCCCGAGTGGGTACTCGATGAGGAGATGTTGACGATGCGCCCCCAGTCGGCATCGACCCGAGCGCGATCCGTGACGTCGACCTTGTACTCGAGTTCCCCTCCCGACGGGGCGATATCGAACACGGCCACCTGATACCCGTCCTTGCGCAACCGGGCGGCGACCGCTTTGCCGATCCCCGATCCACCACCGGTCACCACCGCCGTCCTCACGTCCACGGCTCATCCCCGACGATGGTCGTCCGCTGCATCAACCGCCCGGATGCGGGATCGTACGATTCTGCACGGTGCAGGATCCCCGTGTTGTCCCACAGGACGAAGTCTCCGACCTCCCATTCATGCAGGTAGGAGAATTGCTTCTGCGTGCTCCACGCCAGTACTTCGTCGAGCAACCTGCGACTTCGCTCCGGATCCATGCCGACGACATGATCTGCTGTCGCGCCCAGCACCAGCGAACGTCGCCCGTCACGACGGTCCCAGATCAGAGACGATTCGTTCTGCGGCAGCATGCGCCACAACTTGACCTGCTCGTCGGTGGGATCCGGGTACACGGTGCGCTGTGCGGCCTCGAAACTGTGGACGACCCGCAGCCCCCCGTATCTTTTCTTCTCGTGCTCGGACATGTTCTCGTACGCTGCGTATGTACTGGCGAACTCGGTTCTGCCTCCGACTTCGGCGACCTGCCGCGCCGTCAGTGTGGTGACTTTCGCCGGGACCTTGTTCGTGGTGTCGTCGATGTGCCAGCTGAAGGTCCCGGCGAGGTACTCTGCCGCCGCTGTCTTCTCCGGGTCGAGCGAGACCGTCATGATCTTCTCGTTTCGCACCGGTTCCACCAGATCGCCGAGTCGCCGGCTGAAGGCGATCTGTGCGTCGTCGTCGAGATGCAGTCCGCGGATGAGTACGACACCCCGCCACTTCAGGGCCTCGGCGATGCGGGCCGCGACGATGTCGTCGTCGAGAGTGTCCACTCCCCGAAATTCCGTACCGAACAACGGGGTGATTGCCACAGACTCCATCAGGCTTCGGCCTCCATCGTCGCGTCCTTCACGCCCTCACGCAGGTATGCGTTCCGGTAGCTCTCGGCCACTCGCCGGTGCTGGCTCATACGCTCTTCCAGGGACATCTACAGCCTTTCGAGTGAATGCTTTCCGGTTGGAATGGAACGCTATTCGGAGACCTGAACGTCTTCGTAACTGCCGAGCATGGCGCTCTCGGGAAGCGCCATCTGCAGGTAGACGTCGATATGGGAAATCTTCCCGGCGTCGTCGAATTCGTAAACCGATACAGAATTGACCACGCTGGAGAAATCACCCACGCTGCTTCGTTCCTCGAGCTCGAGGAAGACGACGTCCGGTGTTTCGGTGATGCGCCTGAAGGATCCTGCCCACTGCGACGAGCCGGCCCAGCCGGTGAGAAACTCGACGTATTCGGACCAGTTCATCACCTCCTTGAAGTTCCCGACCCGCACGAACTCGTCCGTGGCGACGAGTTCGGCGAGGGGCGCCCAGCCTTCCTTCGAGAACCCCGGTTCTTTGGCGAGGTCCACGAGAGACTTCATGAGCAGGCTGTATTCGAGCACAGTGCGTGCTCGTCCGGTGTAATCGTCAGCGACGTCGACAATTTCGCGTAGTTCCGTGTCCCTCTCCTGGTGCTGTGGTGTGGTTCCGGTTGCGAACGTGTGGATCAGGCCCGCTCACTCGCACCGAGGTAACGGTCGAGCACAGAATGAAAGTGCGCCACAACCACTTCCTCCGACACGAGAAGAAGATGGTCGAGCGCCTCGTTGCGCAGGCCCCGCTGCTGGCGAGGCATCTGTTCGTAATCCTGCTGGAGCGCTTCGAGATACTTGAACTCGCCCGGTTCCTTCACCTCGATGGGTGTTGCGCGCAGCGCGTCCTTCATCTCGTCGGGCAGGAACATGACGCTGATGATCTGCCAGACGCATCGATTCGGGTCGCCCTCCGGGTCGGGCTGGGCAAGAATCACTGTGGCTTCACCTGCACGAACCGTCATGAAGAAGTTGGGGAACAGGACCCAACCGTGGTTGTCGCTCATCTGAGCGTCTGTGAGGCCGGAGACGTCGAGACCCGATTCCGTCAGAACCTCCCGCGTGGCTCGCTGCAGGACGGTTCGCGCAGTGACCCCGTCGGGGAACGACAGTGCCCGGCCGTCGGTGCGGTGGCTGTCGACTATTTCCTCGAAGCGTGGGAGGACCCGCATGATCGATGGAAACGTCTCGGGCAGTTCACGAATCCCCTGGACCTGCCCCTCCGCAGTGAATTCGTCGACGTGCGCGACCTCGAACGGAGAACAGGACACCGCGTGCCGATCGAGCAGGCGGTATCGACTCTTCTCGACCACTACTTTCCCAACAAGGCCGAACTGGTCAAGGCCGCCTTCACCGCTATCGCGCAGGTGACCCTGCCGCGCTTGGAGGCCGCGGCCGAGCGAGCCGACGGTGTTCGGGCGAAGCTCCTGGCGGTACTCGACGAGGGCGCTGCCGTTCTGCTCGAGAATCCTCACTCCGTGGCGTTCGACCGCGCACTGCGGATGGAAAACGCCGAACATCTCCATCTGGGTGAAGACAGCGACGTGATCTTCACATCGCTACACGACGTGATCGCCGGAATCATCGATCAGGCCGCCCGGGAAGGCATCCTCAACACCGGCACGGCAGGTGCAACGGACGCGATCATCACGGTGCTTCGGGGTCTGCACGACCATGCCGCGACCGCCACACCCGAGCAGTATCGGGCCACCCACGCCGCAGTCAGATTGTTGATCCAGGGATCGCTGTTCGATTATCCCCGCAGCGACACCTGATCACGTTGTCGGTGTCGCGAAGACGAAGTCGTTGTTCGCATAACCCAACGGCGGCCCCACGAACTCACCGCCGCACGTGACCAGCACCAACGTTTCCGGTCCGCCGAGTCGGTTCACTTCGTCGAACGGCACGTCCCCGCCCTTACCGACACTGACGACCCGATCGACACGGTACTGGTGCCTCGATCCGCCTCCCAGCGACAAGGTCACCTCGTCACCTTCGTCGAGTTCGGTGAAACGCACGGCGAATCCGTCACCCTGCTCGACGTCGTCGACGTGCCCTGTGACGACGATCGATCCGGTCCCGGATCCGGGTAGCGCCGAATCCGCCCACCATCCCAACCGCGACACATCCTGTGGGGGCATCAGGACACCCGCGGTATCGGTCGCGACCGGATCCGTCGGGGCGGAGTCCTCGCCGATGGTCAGAGCCACCGGCACGGCCGGGTCGTCGGCGATCGCCATCACCGGCGGCGGCATATCGCGCTTACCATCCTCCTGCCGAGTGGTAGGTGGGGAGACCTCCGAGCCTGTGGTGGGGGCATCCGAGGAACAGGCTCCCGCGAGGACGAGAACGGCCGCCGCCAACGCTGCGGGAAGTACCCGGGCGCGCATCTCAGGGCCTTTCGACCGGGCCGGCCGGTATCGACCGAACCGGTACGCGAAGGTCGGGATTGCGGAAGACCGGCCCGGGGTTCTCGGGCATGTTCAGTGCCTGGACGGTGAAGTACTCGCCCTCCGTCGCGGTGAATGTGATCGGGGCGGTGTCTGCGATGTACCCGTCGGGTGCACTGATTTCCTTCGCCACGTAGCACCCGGGGGCGAGCAAGAGGGGGATCAGACCGTCCGCGCCGGTGACCTCACGATGGTTCCACTCCGAGTTGCACGGACCCACGACGAAGATCGCTCCCTCGAGAGGCGAACCGGATATCCTGTCCATCTTGATGATTCGTCCCTGCACGGTAGGCGTCGGCGGATCCGGCGGAGATGAACGGTCGAGGATGACCTCGACGCTGCGCACGACCCCCGGGGCATCGAGTTCGACGGTGAACGGTCCGCCGGACACTACTGTCGAGCCCGCAGGAATCGTCGTGGCGGTCACTTCGTAGCAGTTCAGCGGGAACGTCGCGCTCGCTGCACCGTCCAGATCCGTTGTCAGGTAACCGTAGGGCCCGTCCTCGACACAGGAGCGCACCGACGCCGTCACTCCTGCGATCGGCGTTCCGGTAGTGAGGTCGCGAGCCCGCAGATCGATCGTGCCCTCTCCGGGTGGTGCCCAGCGAGCAAAGGTGAACCCCACGCTCTGCACCTGTCCCGGAGCCGTGACCTCGACCTGCCATGGCCCTACCGACACGGGGTCGTAGCCGTCGGGGAAACCCACAGCCGTGGCGGTGTGGCATCCGAGTGGGACCGACACGCTCGCGGTTCCCTCCGGACCGGTCGCCGGTGTCCCGACGATCTCACCGGTGTCGCAGCGCGCGACTTCGACCGACACACCGGCAACCGGCTGATCGTCGGACAGGGTGGCCGCTCGGATCGCCACCGTACCCATCTCGATGCCGACATCGGGTGGCGCCGGGTCGGTGTTCACGGACGTCGTCGGCAGTGACGGCGCAGTAGTTGTGGGCACAGTTGTTGAGGGCACAGTTGTTGTGGCTGTGATCTCGGTCGTGGTGGGGACGGTCTCCGACGGGTCCGCGAGAGCGACTCCGGACAGTGCGACGACGAGAGCGGAACCGAACAGCACGGAGAGTACGCGTGAGGGAGTTCGCATGGTGGGTGCCTCCTTCGACTTTCGAAAGGTGGGTACCCCGACACCGGTGTCGTCGACGTGGCTCCGTCACCCGTTAGCACCTCGGAGCGACTCGAGACCGAGACGTAGCCGCATCGTCATCACACGGTGTTCGACGGTTCCCGTCGTCTCCCGATGATCGAAAGGGGACCGCCGCAGCCGTGTCGCTGCCTAAACTGGGCGGAAGCGACACGAGGAGCAGGTCGATGTCAGATCGCACCGCATCACGTACTCGGCAGGCGCCCGTTGCAGAAACGCCGGACGCCATACGCAACGTCGCGCTGGTCGGGTGCAGCGCCACGGGAAAGACGACGCTCGCGGAATCACTCGCCTTCGCATCAGGTGCAATCGGCCGTGCGGGCCGGGTGGCCGACGGCACCACAGTGTCCGATTATGAAGAGATCGAGCAGGAACACCGACGCTCCGTGCAGCTGGCGGTACTGCCCCTCGAATGGAAAGGCGTCAAGATCAATTTGATCGACACGCCCGGCCACCCCGACTTCGACGCCGAACTCCGCGCCGGGCTCCACGCCGCCGACGCAGCGATCTTCGTCGTCTCGGCCACCGATGCCATCACTCCGGCCACTCGCGCGTTGTGGCGCGAGTGCGACGACGAGGCGATTCCGCGCGCAATTGTCGTGACCAAACTCGATATCGCGCGACACACCTACGACGAACTACTGGAGCAGTGCCACGACGCGTTCGGACTCGGCCCCGACACCGTGCGCGCACTGTTCTATCCGGTGTTCGACGGGGACCGGCCGATCGGGTCGATGGGGCTGCTGACGGGTCGAAGCTACGGCGAGCCCGGCCCATGCCCTGTCTCCGATGCCGCGCGCGAAAGCCTGGTGGAGGCAATCTCCGGCCAGGACGACACACTCATGGAACGGTTCGTCTCCGGTGAAGAACTCGATCCGGATTCCTTGCAGGACGGACTCACCCGCGAGATACTTTTGTGCGCAATGCACCCTGCGGTTCCCGCGACCGAGAGCGGCGTCGGCGCGGTCGAGTTGCTCGAGTTGATCGTCACGGGATTCCCCGACCCCACCCACCGGTTGCGGGGCGCTCCGCCGTGCGATCCCGACGCCCCACTGGTTGCCCAGGTCGTGCGGGTGACGGGAGACTCGTATGTGGGCAGGATCAGTCTGGCGCGCGTCTACGCGGGAACGTTGCGACCGGATACGACAGCCGCACTCACTGGAAGCGAGCGCTCGTCCGAACGAATCCCCGCGCTGACCAGCCCGTTCGGCAAGCAACAAAGACCGACCGGCGAGGCGGTGGCCGGAGATCTCGTCTGCGTGGGCAAGCTCGCGACCGCTCGCCCCGGCGATACGCTCCACGACCCCGACCACCCCGCAGACCTGGCGATGTGGCCGATTCCCGAACCGCTGCTGCCCCTCGCGGTCGAGGCACATTCACGCACCGACGACGACAAGCTGTCACAGGCCCTCTCGCGCTTGACGGCCGAAGATCCCGCCGTGCGCGTGGAGCAGAATGCCGACACCAATCAGGTCGTACTGTGGTGCACCGGCGAAGCCCACGCCGAACTGGTCGTGGATCGGCTCCGCAACCGGCACGGCGTGCAGGTCGATCTGGTCGAGCATCGTGTCCCGCTCCGCGAGACGTTCACTGCCCCGACCTCAGGGCACGGTCGTTTGGTGAAACAGTCGGGTGGACACGGCCAGTACGCGGTGTGCGACCTGGAGATCGAACCTCTCCCGGTCGGCAGCGGGGTGGTGTTCGAAGAGCGCGTGGTCGGAGGCGCGGTGCCGCGGCAGTTCATTCCGTCCGTGGAAAAAGGTGTGCGCGCGCAGGCCGCCAAAGGAGTCGCGACAGGAAATCCGATGGTGGATGTACGAGTCACGCTCGTCGACGGCAAGGCCCACTCGGTGGACTCGTCGGATGCCGCGTTCCAGGCCGCTGCGGGCCTGGCGCTGCGTGATGCCGCGGCCCATGGCGAGACCCGCCTGCTCGAGCCGGTAGCGGCGGTTCGGGTGACGTTGCCGGAGGAACACCTCGGGTCGGTACTGAGCGATCTGTCGGCGCGCCGCGGCCGGGTGCTCGGAACCGAAGCCCCCGGCCCGGGGGTCGCGCTGCTACGCGCGGAGGTGCCCGAACTCGAATTGGGCCGCTACCCGATCGACCTGCGCGCCATCACCCAGGGCACCGCGGATTTCGCTCGTGGATACCTGCGGCACGAACCGATGCCGGCATCGCTCGCCGCACAGTTCCTCGACGGGACGGCACCCGCTCGGTCGTGAGGCTGGTTTCGCGGCCCGCCGACTCGGGTACGTGGAAGTCAGAGAATCCGCACGACGAAAGGAATACCATGCCCGACCCCGATCGACGTGCACACGACAACGACCTGACCGGCGACAACCTGTCTCAGCTCATCGACGACATGGAAGAGAACGTCAAGAAGGAGCGGAACGAGGAGGGCGTCCCGGGAAGTTCCACCGACCGTGAGAAGACCGAGAAAGTCGAGCCCGACGATCAGGCACCCTCCTGACTACATCCCCTGCCCTGCGCGCGCGGCCGTCTTCGAGGCGAGATCGGTGAGATCGGCGGCACGATATCCGGGCCAGCCGTGCAGCATCTGCTGCCAACGTTCCGGTACTGCCGACGCGCCCCACCGGGCTCCGAGCAGACCGCCTGCAATCGCCGCGGTCGTATCCGTGTCGCCGCCGGCACGCACTGCAGCCTCCAGCGCATCGACGAGGTGGCCCGGTCCGGACGCGTCGGTGTGGGTGATCGCCCACCACGCGACCTGCAGCGCGTGCACGACCCATCCGTTCTTGTCGAATACTCTTGCGGTATCTGCCTTCTCAGCCTCGTCGAGTAGCCCTCCCCAGAAGTCGGCCACCTCATCGGATGCTCCGTCGAGATACAGTCGGGCCCCGTCGAAGTTGCCGTGCAGCACGGCGTGACGGATCGCGTACGACCACAGGCGACACGCTTCGATGGCCTGAGGGTCGTTGTGAGTCAGGGCACTGATGTCGCCGGCCGCGGCGACACACGCGCCGGCGTCGTGCAGATAGGCAATGCCGACGGGCGCGGTGCGCATGAGCGACCCGTTGCCCGCTTTGCGTCCCGGAAGTTCGAGGGCATGCCGCCGCATCGCCGCGGCCGACGTCGGCCGCGCGGAGAGCACGGCCCGCGTCTGGTTGCCGATGTCCTTCGGGTGGGTGTCGTACCAGCGCACGAACTGCGCTGCGACGGCATCGAGTCCTTCGCCGTGCCCGATCGGTCGTCCCGAGGCGGATACCTCGGCAATGGCGAGGGCCATCGAGGTGTCGTCGGTCCACTCCCCCGGCGCGAACGGGCCCAGTCCGCCACCGATCATGTCGATTGCCATATCCGGTCGCGGATAAGTGAATTCGTATCCGGCACCGAGCGCATCACCCGCGGCGGTGGCCACGAGCACTCCGGCGACACGATCCTTCTGCAGCGCGTCCAGTTTCACATTCTCCCCTTTGATCAAACTTGCGCCAACCAAATTAGCGCAAGTTTGCTTTAATGACAACATGAGCAAGAATCCGCGGTCACCGAGCAAGCCCCTCACCGACTATCCGCGCCCCTCGGTCGCCGTCGACGTGGCCGTACTTACCGTCGTCGACGACACCGTGAAAGTACTGGTGGTCGATCATCCGCGGGGACGCGCGTTACCCGGGACGTTCCTGCATCCCGGCGAGCGCCTCGCCGACGCCGCACGTCGTGCGCTCCACGACAAAGCCGGATTCGACAGCGTCGAGTTCCACCAGATGGCCATGCTCGACGATCCCGAGCGCGATGACCGCGGCTGGGTACTGTCGATGGCCCACAGCGCAGCCGTGCCGTTCGAGCGCTTCCCCACCGGGGCTCAGCTGGCACCTGTGGACGACACGAGTGAGCTCGCGTTCGACCACGCCGACATCGTCGACCTCGCCGTCGACGATCTGCGTCGCCGCTACGCAACAGCGGTCGATCCGTCGGGATTGATCAGCGACGAGTTCACCATCCTCGAATTGCGACGCCTCTACGAAGTGATCTACGGGCGTCGGTTCCCGAAGGACACCTTCCGACGCCACCTGTCACACGGCCTCGAAGCAACGGGCGAACTCAGCCGCGAAGGTGTGGGCAGGCCTGCCGAGCTCTATCGGAAGACACACACGCCGCTGCTTCCAGGTGCAGCGTCTTTCCTCTGGAACCGGTCCGGCTGATGGGCGAGCACATCTACGTCGTCACGCACCCCGAAGCGACCCATCACGTCGACGGTCTCGTCGGCGGCTGGTACGACTCCGCACTCACCTCCCGCGGAGTGATCCACGCGCATGCGATCGCTACACGACTGCGGGATCTCATACCCGCCGATTCGATTCCGGCTCTCTACACGTCGGACCTCACCCGTGCCACCGAGACCGCCCGCCCCCTCGCGGAAGTTTTCGACGTCGAACCCGTACTTCTTCCCGACCTACGCGAGAAGTCCTACGGCGTTGCGGGTGGTCGTCCGCAGGCCTGGCTCGACACCTACTTCGTTCCTCCCCCTCCCGCCGGAGAACGCCTGGATCACGACGAAGGAATCGAGGGTGCGGAAACCAAGCTCGACTGCGTCACTCGCGTCTACCGGGCCATGGCTCGAATCACTGCCGACAGCAAGGCGCATCGCATTGTCGTCACCCACGGCGGTTCGCTGAGCTGGGTCATTGCCTCCTGGCAGCGGCTACCGATCAGTGCCTGCGCGTATGTGGCCTATCGCGCCGCTCCCGGCAGCATCACGGTGCTCGAGCAAGACGACGTCTTCCACAACCGAACGCTGCACACCCTCGGGGACGTCGGTCACCTACTCTGAGGCCGAGTGCCTTCGGTCAGCATGCACCCTGGAGGGCTGTCGCGATCTCCGCTGCGACCTGCACGTTCCTCAAGTACACCGCACTGTTCGTGTCGAGGGTGGCACCCTCCGTACCGCGGTGCATGTGGTCGAGCAGAAACGGCGTCAGGTCCTTGCCATGAACACCGGCCGTGGCCGCCTCCCGCTCCGCCTCGGCGAGTACGCGATCATGCAGGGCCGGATCCACCTGCTCGTCGGCAGCGACCGGATTGGCGATGAGCACAGCCGACCGTATCCCGAGATCGTCGCGGGCTCGGGCTACAGCGGCAGCAGCTTCCGACGACTCCACCGCCTCGATCGAACACCCGCTGTCGCGCACGTAGTAGCCCGGGAAGCGGGTAGTGCGATACCCCAGCACGATCACGCCGAGCGTTTCGAGCCGTTCGAGTGTGGCAGGCACGTCCAGGATGGATTTCACTCCCGCGCTGACGATCAGAATCGGAATCGACGACAGCGCGACGAGATCTGCACTCTCGTCGAAGGTTGTCGCCGCACCGCGGTGGACACCTCCGAGACCCCCTGTCGCGAACACTGCTATCCCGGCGCGGTGCGCAAGCCACGCGGTCGAGGCCACGGTCGTTCCACCGTGCAGCCTCTTCACGGCAGCCGTGGGCAGGTCGCGGATCCCGGTCTTCACGGTCCCCGCGTCCACGGCCTCGATCAGTTCGATCTGGTCGCGGGACAGACCGACGGTGGGGACACCCGAAACCACTCCGACGGTCGCCGGAGTCACGCCTGCGTCGCGCAATGATCGTTCGGCCTCGAACGCCACCTCGAGGTTGCGTGGCCGCGACAGGCCGTGTGTGAAAATCGTCGACTCGAGCGCCACCACGGGCCTACCCTCCGCGACGGCCGCGCGCACCTCGTCGGCAACGACGATCGTTCCGGTCATACACCGACGATAGGGGGCATCACTTTGCTCGGCGTCCCAATCGCGCCAGTACCCGCTCCTGCCGATCGTCGGACCCGGCTTCCGCACCGGGCTTGCAGACACCGTCCATGTAGAGGGAGTCGCCGAAGCTGTTCGCCCCGGCCTCGATCCGGTCGAGTTCGGCATCGGTGAAAGACACCGGGATTCCGGCGCCCTGCGCAATGTCCCAACGATGAACGAGCAGATCCCAGATGTAGAACTGCTCGAACGTTGCACCCAACGTCGTGGGGCCGAAGTATCCCTCGTACGGGGCGACGACGAGCTCGTCGTCGGTCAGCAGCGCCGCGACACGAGCGGTGTGCTCACGCCATCCCGCCGCAGGATCGTCGAGGTCGGGACGCTCACCGACATCGAGACCGCGACTGGTGAGGAACTCCCGTTGCGTATCGACGATATGGGCAACCACATCGCGCGTGGTCCAGCCGTCGCAGGGCGATGGCCGGTCCCACGAACCGGACGCGACGGCGCCGATGAGTGCGGTGAGCGGCGCGTTCGCCTCGTCGTGTCGGAGTGCTGTTGTATTCATGGACGCTGTACTCATGACGTGACAATATTTCCGCGCAAAGGATGCGGTATTGATGAAACCCGACACGGTCGACGATCCGGATCGACAGCCGATCGAACGCGCCCACCTGAACGACCCGACCGACACCTCCAGCAGGGTCTTCCGGTATTCGGCCGCACCCGAGCTCACTGCGTTGATGCGTCGGTACTGGATTCCGGTGTGGTCTGTGCCCGACGGTGAGGAGTCCGTCCAGCGAGTTCTGCAATACCCCGTGTGCCTTGCAGTGATCGCACAGGACTACGCGCGCTTCTACGGCATCACGTCGGGGTTGTCCCGTACCACGCTCAGAGGCAAGGGGTGGGCGGTCGGGGTGATGTTCACCCCGGCAGCAGGTCGGTTACTTACACACACACCGGTCGCGGCGTTCACCGACCGGTTCGTCGATCTGCGCGACATCTTCGGCGACGCCGGTGCCCGCCTCACCGACGAGGTACGTATCGCGATGGCGACTTCGCCCCGTGCTCCCGAATCGCATCGCGCCGCAATGGACCTGTTCGACGACATGCTCCGGCCATATGCGTCGATCGACGACGAGGGGCGCTTGATCAACCAGGTGGTCGCATACGTCGAGGACAATTCCGACGTCCTTCGCGTCGAGCAGGTCCGAAACGAGTTCGGCCTGTCGGAGCGGGCGCTGCAGCGGCTGGTACACCGCAGGATCGGGCTGACACCGAAATGGTTGATCCAGCGTCGCCGTCTCCAGGAAGCGGCGGGACGATTGCGTGAGCATGCAATCCCCCTGGCCGAAATGGCCGCGATGCTCGGGTACGCAGATCAACCGCATTTCGTACGCGACTTCGCGAAGGTCGTCGGCATGACACCGGCAGCCTTCGCGCAGCAGTACGGGCTCTGACCCGGTCGTCAGGCGGTCTCCCCGGTCGCGTCGCTGTCCGCGTTCTCATGCTCGCCGATCGCCTTCGCACTGACGTGATCCGGATACCAGGAGGTGAATTTGATCGCACATATCATCGCCCCGGTCTGCAGCACCCAACCCGTCCAGATGTTGTTGCTGTCGTCGAGAACAGCGTCGCCGTACCAACCGGCGGCCGCCGCAACCGCGAATGCTACGGCCCACGCTGCTGTGATGATGTAGTTGGTCCTGATGAACAGTGGGGAATCCCAGTACTCGCGCTCGACCATCTCGCGCGCGTACTGGAGGGTGAAAGGCACCCGGATCAGGATCGATCCCACCGCAATGATCACCAGGGTGATGTTCGCGATCTCACCGATCCATTTCTCGAGCCATACCTCACCGTCGGCGCTCAGGAAGAACTGCAGGACGAACAGGCCGGCGAAGAAGAGCACGTCGACGGCCCCGAGAAGCTTGAGGCTCTTTCCGCGGATCCGATCCGCCACGACGAAGAACACCGAGATGGCGAGCGCCACCGCAGACACCCAGCCGATGCTGCCGGGTCCTTCGAAGATGGCAAGGAAGATCCAAGGCGCGAGGCCTGTCAGCGGTCCGTCGAGCACCTTGTCGATGATCGATGAACCCGCACCCTCCCCCGCCGATGAAGCGCGATTGCTTGTGGTGTTGTCAGCCATGGCTGCCTCGATGTCACGACAATGGGCCCCGACCCTCATCCGAGGGTAGACCCGTTACTGCAGCCGAATGTCACATTCGTTCACTTCGACTGCCTGACGACCACATTCGGCCCACGTATCCTGACGCCATGGCAGCCGATGAGTCCACTCTCGAAGCCCTGTTCGGCGACACCGGAATCGCCGCGCTCGTCACCCTCAAACGTTCAGGCAGACCTCAGGTCTCGAACATCCTCTACCATTACGATCACCGGACACACACGTTCTCCATCTCGATCACCGACTCTCGCGCGAAAACGAGGAACATGCGCCGCGACTCGCGCGTGAGCCTGTTCAAGGACTCCGACGGTGGTTGGTCGTACGCCGTCGCCGAGGGCAACGCCGAGTTGTCCGATATCGCACGCACTCCCCACGACGACGCGGCCGAACAACTCGTCGCGCTCTACCGCAAGGTCCAGGGCGAGCATCCCGATTGGGACGAGTTCCGCGCGGCGATGGTCGACGAACAACGACTGGTATTGCGAGTGCGTGTCGATCGGTTCTACGGCATCGCCCGATAGCTACCCGCTTTCCACCATCTCCACCCGCACCCCCACCAGCCGCACCTGCCGCTCGTGATCGAAGCGGTCGAGCAGCGACACCGCTGCCGCCGAGATCACCGAAGGATCCAGTGTCGGATCCGGCAGCGCGCGGCTGGTGGTGCGCGTGAAGAACGGTGCGTAGCGGAGCTTGATTTCGACCCGCACGCCGGGCCGCTTCTCGGCCCGGATGTCTTCGGTGACCCGCGCGGCCAACCGTCGCACATGCTCTGCGACCTCGTCCCAGTCCGCGAGGTTGTGTTGGAACGTCGTTTCGCGACTGTGTGATCGTGCAACCCACGGTTCGCTCGACACCTCCGCGCTGCCCACCCCCCTACCGAGCCCCACGAGCCATGGCCCGGTCTTCGGACCGAATCTCGACGCCATCTCGTCGACAGAAGACGACGCCAACTCGCGGACCGTGCGAATCCCGATGGCATCCAACTTCTTCGCGGTCTTCGCCCCGATCCCCCACAGCGCGATCGGGCCCAGGTCTCCCATCACCGAATACCAGTTGTCGCGGGTCAAAGTGAATTGGCCCCGGGGCTTACCGAATCCGGTCGCTATCTTCGCGCGCAGTTTGTTGTCGCCGATCCCCACCGAGCAGTGCAGACCGGTCGCGTCGAGCACCGACTGTCGCACCACCGTTGCAAACGCTTCGGGGTCGCTGCTCTCGACCCCGAGGAATGCTTCGTCCCATCCCAGCACCTCGACTGTGATACCCAACCCACGCAGGGCATCCATCACCCGTCGCGACATTTCGTTGTAGGCATCTGCGTCGACCGGCAGGAACACCGCGTCGGGGATCTTGCGGGCCGCGACACGCAGCGGCATTCCCGACCGCACTCCGAATTTGCGCGCCGCATACGACGCGGTCGACACCACGCCACGTTCGGTGGGGTCGCCGCGGCCACCGACCACCACCGGTTTCCCGGCGAGGTCGGGATGTCGGAGCACTTCGACGGCGGCGAGGAACTCGTCGAGGTCGACGTGCAGAACCCAACGCACATGGCACACGCTACCGCCGGAATCGGATGTCCGAACCCGATATCCTCACCAGCGTGGCCGACCGCGATCGACTCTGGAATCTTGTGCACGCCGAACGGTCGGCGCTTGCGGACGACCTTGCGGAACTCGATTCTGCCCAGTGGGCATGCCGGTCGCTGTGCGGCCAATGGACGGTCGAGCAGGTCGTCGCGCATCTCACCGCGGTCGCCACTGTGGGTCCACTGCGGTGGATCGGAAGTGCCCTCGGCGCCCGCTTCGATACCGACCTCCACAACGCACGACGACTCGCAGAGCACCTCGGCGCCACACCGGATGACACGCTCGCGAACTTTCGACGCGTGCTCACCAGTACCACGGCTCCGCTCGGCCCGACCGCGGCATGGCTGGGTGAGGTGGTGGTGCACGCACAGGACATTCGTCGCCCGCTCGGCATCTCCCGCACACCGGCGATCGCGGTAACCACAGAAGTTGCACGCTTCTACGCGCGAAAAGATTTCGCGGTGAACAGCAGAACCGCCGCCGAGGGGCTGCGGCTCACCGCCACGGACAGCGATTTCACCGTGGGCTCCGGACCGGAGGTGGGTGGCCCGACCCTTTCGCTGACGATGGCGATGGCAGGCCGCACCGACTACTGCGACGATCTCACGGGGCCCGGTGCCGACATCCTCCGCGCACGCTGCCCATGACATTTCACCCCAGAATCTCCACGGCAACGCACGCCGCGACCACGACGAGCACCACCACGGCATCGCCCACCCCGAGCCGCGGCCAGGCCCGCGCAACAGGGCGTGGGCCGCGCACCGACAGGGCGTCCCCGAGGTCTCGCACCTGCCGCATCGACACCGACGCCACGGCACCGACCGCATCGATGACCTCGTGCCACGACCCGCGTGGTGACGGGAGTCCCGCTCGGCCACGAAGCCTTCGCGCCGCGAACAACATGCGCAGTTCCCCGCGGATCGACGGCAGCACGCGCAACGCCAATGCGCACGTCGTCACCCATTCGTCGACCGGGACACGCAGGATCCTCAGTGGTGCCAGCAGCACGGGTAGGGCGTCGACGAGCTCCGACAGCCGCGTCGTCCACCCCACCAGCGACGCAAGAACCAACAGTGCGATACCCAGCAGCGTCGCCCGGATGTATGCGTCGATACCTCCACCGACCGCATTGATGACGCCGAAGAACGCGAAGAACGCGAACACCCACCACGGGATGGTGGGCACCACACCGCGCGGAATGCGCGCGACGAGCAGACCTCCGAGGAGCACGGCAACAATGACGCCGAGCCCGGCCCACGACGGCTGGAAACTCACCACCACCGACAGCACGGCAGCCGCAATCACTTTCGTGCCCGCCCACACGCGGTGCAGGGGTGTCTCACGCGGAACCGGCCGCAGCAGGACAAGGGGACGGCGCTGACGGGGACGGCGCTGACGCTGTTTCTTCATCACGCGGCCGCCTTCGTTCCGTCGTCGACGACGGTGCCGCCCTCGAGGACCACGGTGCGCGAGCACACCTCTTCCATGCCGTGCAGGTCGTGGGAGATGACGACGATCGTGACGTGCTCGACGGTTCTCAGATGCACGAGGATCGAAATCAGTTCGCGGCGTCCCGCGGCATCGAGACCGGCAAGGGGCTCGTCGAGCACGAGCACGCGCGGAGCACGCGACAGTTGGGCGGCGATCGCGACTCGTCGCATCTCACCACCGCTGAGCTGATCGATCGGGCGAACTGCGAGACCGGCGCTCAACCCCACCCGCTTCAGGACAGCAGCGACATACTGGTGGTCGGTGCGGTGGAGGCCCGCGACTTCGGATATTTCGCGAGCAACCGTGGGGCGCTGCAGCTGTAGCCGCGCCTGTTGGAACACGAGGCCGACCTCGCCGCGCACCCGTGCGCTGGGAGTGTCATGCACGGTGCAGGTGCCACTCGTGGGTCGCAGCAGACCTGCGATGGTCCACGCGAGGGTGGTCTTGCCGGACCCGTTGGCTCCGACCACCAGCACCCCCTCCCCGCGGCCGACGGTCAGCGACACGTTGTGCAACGCGGTGTGTGCCCATGGGGTGCGCGCCGAATACGTGTGGGTGACCTCGCGAAGTTCGAGCACCGCGAGCCACTGCACCGGCGGTGCGGCCATGATCGCCTCGCGCCGCTGTTCGGGCGCCGGCGGCGCGACTGTATGCCCCCGATCCAGATGTACGACGCGGTCGGCGTGTGCAGTTTCGTCGTCCAGGTGGGTGATGAGCACGACTGTGGTGCCACCGGCAGCGATCTCGGCGAGCAGACCGACCAGTGCGGTGCGGCTGTCGGAGTCCACCATCGCGGTGATCTCGTCGGCGATGAGCAGTTTCGGAGTACGCGCGAGTGCGGCGGCCAACGCCAGGCGCTGCTGTTGCCCGCCGGAGAGGTCTTCGGTGGCGCGGTTTCCCATGCCTTCGAGTCCGACACGGGCAAGCAGGGAGTCGATGTCGATGTCGATGTCGCTGCTCGTTCCCCAGCGCAGATCTTCACCGACCGTGCGACCGAGCACCTGAGCTTCCGGATGTTGGAAGACCAGCACTGTTCCGCCCGGACTGCCGAGTCCCACCGGGCCGGGACGATCGACGAAACCCGAAGTGGGGTCGAGACCTGCCAGAATGCGAGCGAGTGTCGATTTCCCGGAGCCGTTGGCGCCGACGACTGCGACGAACTCGCCTTCGGTGATCGTCAGGTCCACGTTGCTCAACGCATCGACGGTTGTGCCGGGGTAGCGGTACGAGACCGAGTTCAGCTTCACGGGGAGCGGGCCGGGCTCACGCTCGGTTGTCCGTTGCGGCCATCCCGCCTGTTGCCGCGGCCAGGTACTGCGCTGTGCGACGGACGCGAACATCCCGAACGCCAGCAGTGCAGTCCCGACCACTCCGAGGACGACAGCACTGCCGATCCACAGCCACCAGTAGGTCACGAGGAAATCGATGGTCTCGTTCACTATCCGGCTGAGCTCGGTATCCGCCCCAGCGGCCTCGAACGCGGCAAGCATCCCGCGCATGGTGTTGACCAGTGCCTCGAGCAGCAGGACGCGGGTCTGTTCGAACACGACCAGGAGGCCGACGACCGCCGCCGCCACCGTCAGACCCATCGGTACCGAGCACGCGAAGATGACGAATACCGCCGATCGTCCCCAGCGGCGTTGCGCAAACCCCACAAGGGTGCCGATCGCCGCGAGCAGCACCACCGCCGCGACCGCGAACGGTCCGCCTGCGATCAGTGCTACGACACCCGCTGCGGTAGTGGCGGCGATGACGGTGCGGACGCGGCCCGTGATGGCGAGAAACGCGATGGGTAGCGCCACCAGAACCTGCGCGACCCCGATCGGAATCAACCCTGCGACCACCGACAACACCGCCGTGAGTGCTCCGAACACTGCCGCAGCTGCGAGTTCCGGCGGCTGGAGTGGTCCTCTGGTTCTGGTTCTTGTCCCCGCGTTCACCGGGCCCAGTCTGCCAGCGTCGACTCCGCCTTACCCTGGGTGAGGTGAGTATCGAAGATGCCGGAACGGCCCCCACAGACGGACTCGCCGGATGGGCGCTCGATCTCATGGATCAGCTCGGCGGGGTCGGCGCGGGCATCGCCATTGCGCTCGAGAACTTCTTCCCTCCGCTCCCCAGCGAGGTCATCCTCCCGCTCGCGGGCTTCGCGGCGAGCCTCGGCAGCTTCACCCTCTTCGGTGCGCTCTTCTGGACCACGCTCGGCTCGATCGTCGGAGCACTGGGGCTCTACTCCCTCGGACGCTGGGTGGGTGAGGCACGGATACGCCGCGCGGTGGACCGGCTGCCTCTCGTCGACGTCGACGATCTGGACCGGACCACCGAATGGTTCCGGCGGCACGGCCGCAAAGCAGTGTTCTTCGGCCGGATGGTGCCCATCTTCCGCAGCCTCATCTCGATCCCGGCCGGCGTGACACGCATGCCGATCTGGCAGTTCACTGCGTTCACCACCGCGGGCAGCCTCATCTGGAACAGCATCTTCGTGATCGCCGGGTATCAGCTGGGCGAGAACTGGTACCGGGTCGAGCCCTATGCGGAGACGTTGCAGTACATCGTGATCGCCGTCGTGGTGATCGCTGTTGCCTACGCCATCGTGCGACGCATGCGGTCGAAGGCAGAGCACAATACGGACGAGTCGGCCGGCACAGACAAGTAGTGGGTCCGTCCGACTCGGTAATGCGCAGGTAATGACCCGAAAGCCCCTCCCGCAGAGGTGGCAGATGGGTGTATGTTCTTCTCCGCGCGGCTCAGTGAGGGTCGGCTCACCTTAGTACGGGAGTTGCTCCATGTCCGCTCTGGCTGCAGGCGCCGATGCACCGTCCATTGCCACTCAACTGGCGGGGTCCGGGCTCATCGGCCTCCGCGAGGGACTCGAAGCCGGAATCGTCGTCATGATCCTCGTGGCGTTCATCGTCAAATCCGAACGTCGCGATGCCCTCAAATGGGTGTGGCTCGGCGTCGGGATCGCTGTGGCGTTGGTCGCTGCCACCTTCCTGATCATCCATTTCGGGACGAACACGCTCGACGGTCTGGCCGCCGAGATCGCGGCGGGCATCGCCTCGCTCATCGCGGTCGTGATCGTCACGACCATGGTGCTGTGGATGCGTAACGCCGCCCGGACGATCTCCGGCAATCTCAAGTCCGGCATGGAGAAGGCACTGGTCGTCGGACCGGTCGCCGTGCTGTCCCTGTCGTTCTTCGCGGTCGGCCGTGAAGGTCTCGAAACCGCGTTGCTGATGGTCGGCTACGCAGAGAACACCGCCGGTAGCCCGTGGCCGCTCATCGGACTCCTGCTCGGTATCGCCGTCGCCGCCGGGATCACCGTGTTGATGTATCTCGGCGCTATCCGAATCAACATGGCGAAGTTCTTCACGTTCACCGGAGCCTTCCTCGTGGTCGTGGCGGCAGGGATCCTCGGCTACGGCGTGCGTGCACTACAGATCGGCGGGGTACTGCCCGGTGGCACGTCCCTTGCCTTCGATGTGTCCGACACCTACGACGCCGGAAGCTGGTACGGAACGGTCCTCGGCGGCATCTTCAACCTCCGCCCCGATCCGACGGTCCTGCAGTTCACCGCGTGGCTCCTCTACCTGGTCGTCGTCCTGTTCCTGTTCCTGAGGCCGTTCGCTGCCGAGCCACGGGTCCGCCCGTCGCAGGCCGCCGTAACCCCCTGATTTCGCGTCCGCGATCCGTGTGCGCTCGCTCGAAAGGTACGAATATGCGTCGTTCCCTCTACTGCGCCGGGGCTGCCGCCCTGCTTCCGTTGGTCCTCGCCGGATGCACGGAGAAAGCGTCGTCCGACGCCGAGGCGATCACGGTGACGGCCACCGACACGTCCTGCGACGTATCGACCGAGGAGGCCGTCACCGGCCATTCGACGTTCGCTATCACCAACAACGGCACCAAGGTCACCGAGTTCTACGTGTTCGCCACGGGCGACCGCGCGCTCGGTGAGGTCGAGAACATCGGCCCGGGCCTGACTCGGCAGCTCATCGTCAGCATCCCCGAAGCCGGTGAATACGAGCTTTCGTGCCGGCCGGGCATGGTGGGCGATGGTGTCCGCCAGCCGTTCACCGTCACCGGAGACTCCCAGGCGGCAAGCGACGCCGACGGGAAACTCGCCGAAGCCGCCGACGGCTACCGCCGCTACATCCGAAGCCAGGCCGAGGCGTTGGTGACCACCACCGGCGAGTTCGTCGCCGCGGTCGAAGCCGGCAATGTCGACGAAGCCAAGCGGATGTTCCCCCTGACCCGCACATATTACGAACGCATCGAGCCCGAGGCCGAAAGCTTCGGCGACCTCGATCCGCGCCTGGACCTACGCGAGGCCGACCTCGAACCCGGTCAGGATTGGACGGGCTTCCACCGCATCGAGAAGGACCTGTGGGTCGACGGACTCCAGCCCGACACCAACGCCATTGCCGATCAGCTCGTGGTCGACATCCAGGAGCTCGCGAACCTGGTGAATGCAGAGGACTACACGATCGATCCCACCCGCATCGCCGGCGACGCACAGGGCCTACTCGACGAGATCTCCACGTCGAAGATCACCGGTGAGGAGGACATCTTCTCCCACACCGACCTCTATGATTTCCAGGCCAATGTCGACGGCTCGCAGGCTGCGATCGCCGCTCTGCGTCCGGTCCTCGACGAGCAGGATCCAGAACTCGGACCGGTGATCGACAGTCGGTTCGCCGACCTCGATGCAGCCTTGCAGCAGTATCGGGAAGGCGAAGGGTTCGTCTCCTACGACACGGTGACCGAACCGCAGCGTCAAGAACTGTCCCGCTTGCTCGACGCACTGTCCGCTGAGGTCAGCAAGGTTCAGGGCGTTGTTGCGGAGGCATCGGGGCAATGACCGAGAACCCGGGGATCTCCCGCCGCCGACTGTTCGGCGCGGTGGGGGCCGGAGCGGTGCTCGCAGGAACGGGTGCGGTGATCGGCAGAGCCACCGCACCCGAATCCGACACGACCGACCCCATCGTCGCGTTTCGAGGGGCGCATCAGGCCGGGGTGGTCACTCCGGCGCAGGACCGCTTGCATTTCGTTGCGTTCGATGTCACCACCGATAACCGTGACGCGTTGATCGCGCTCTTGAAGACGTGGACCGAGATGGCCGACCGGATGACCGCCGGCCGCGAGGCCACGGAGGACGGCGCGACGGGCGACGGCGCCTATCACCCACCGAGCGATACCGGTGAAGCACTCGACCTCGGCCCATCCCACCTCACACTCACCATCGGATTCGGCCCGTCCCTGTTCGACGACCGGTTCGGGCTCGCCCACCTCAGACCCACAGCACTCGAAGACCTCCCGCACTTCCCGGCCGACAATCTCGACCCGACGCGTGGCGGCGGCGACATCGCCGTCCAGGCCTGCGCCGACGACCCGCAGGTCGCGGTGCATGCAATCCGCAATCTCGCGCGCGTCGCGTTCGGAACTGCATCGGTGCGCTGGTCGCAACTCGGTTTCGGGCGGACCTCGTCGACGTCGACATCGCAGACGACACCGCGGAACCTGTTCGGATTCAAGGACGGAACGAACAACCTCAAAGCCGAGGATCCTGCCGCACTCGACCGGTCGGTATGGGTCGCACCAGCAGACGATCAGCCTTGGCTCGGCGGCGGCACGTATCTTGTTGCGCGACGCATCCGGATGCTCATCGAACAGTGGGATCGTGCGGTGCTCGGCGAGCAGGAAGCGGTCATCGGGCGCGACAAGAGAGAGGGTGCACCGCTCGGGAAGACCCACGAGTTCGACGAACTCGATCTCGAATCCAACGGTCCCGACGGGCCGTTCATCCCCACCACCGCGCACGTCCGGCTCGCGTCGGCGCAACATCTCGGTGGCATCGAGATCCTGCGTCGCGGCTACAACTTCACCGACGGGTCCGACGGCTTCGGCCATCTCGATGCCGGCTTGTTCTTCATCGCCTTCTGTCGCGACCCACAGACCCAGTTCGTGCCGATGCAACTCGCGCTTGCCCGGTCCGACGCTCTCAACGAATACATCCAGCACGTCGGATCGGCAGTGTTCGCGTGCCCGCCCGGTCCCGGTGAGAACGGTTACTGGGGCCAGACACTCTTCGAGGCCTGACCTGCGGCCCAGGCATTCCCCGAGTCCTGACCCAGGGCACAAATTTCGTCCGAGCGCAATGTAACGAAAAGAACACAGTGAACGACACCCCTGACGAGGCATGTAGAACAAAGGGGTTCATCGTGGCACACCAGCAGTTGCTGTTCATCGGACGTCCGGACGCGACCGAGGTCGCCCACTGGAGCACCTTGCGCGAGCTGGCTCCGCAGCGAGGGTGGGTTCCCACCCGCAAGTTCGAGCCCGGCAAAGTGACCTGGGCGGTCGCTGCGAACAGCCTTCTGGCAGATCAGGCAGACGTCGTCGACGCGTTGCGCGAAGCCGACGTCCCGTGCACCACCGCACTCGACGCGATCAAGAACGCATACAGCTGATACCCGAAGTGGGGATCCGGGCCCGGATCCCCACTTTTCAAATACTCACGTGATGTCGCCCGACCGGCAGCACCAGCGGCTTTCCGGAGACAGGGTCCTCGATCACGCGGCTGTCGAGCCCGAACACCGCGGCGACGGTCTCACTCGTGAGCACGTCCGACGGATCACCCGCCGCATAGAGCCGCCCGTCTGCGATCGCGACGAGGTAGTCGGCGTAACGGGCGGCGAGGTTGAGATCGTGCAGCACCATGACGATCGTCGTGCCGCGGTCACGATTGAGGTCGGTGAGCAGGTCCAGCACCTCCACCTGATGACTCACATCGAGGAAGGTAGTGGGTTCGTCGAGCAGCAGCACGTCGGTCTGCTGCGCGAGGGCCATCGCGATCCACACCCGTTGACGCTGGCCACCCGACAATTCGTCGACGGCGCGTTCGGCAAGTTCGGTGGTATTCGTGGCGGCGAGCGCATCGGCGACGGCGGCGTCGTCCTCGCGACTCCACCTCGACAAGACCCGCTGATGCGGATGCCTGCCGCGTCCGACGAGATCCGCGACGACGATCCCCTCCGGAGCTATCGGCGACTGCGGCAGCAGGCCCATAGTACGAGCGAGCTTCTTCGCAGGCAGCTTGTGGACGTCCTTGCCGTCGAGCAATACATGCCCGCCGCGCGGCGCGAGCAGTCGCGACATCGACCGCAGTAGCGTCGATTTGCCGCACGCATTTGCGCCGACGATGCATGTGATCATCCCGGAAGGTACGTCGAGATCCAGGTTCTCGACGACCGTCCGGTTACCGTAGCCGAGTTCCAGATTCTCGACCGTCAAAGTGTGCGATGCGGTCACAGCGAGCCTCCCGCTCGATTGGAGCGAATGATCAGGTAGACGAGGTACGGTGCTCCGAGGGCGCCGGTCACGACGCCCACCGGGTAGCGGGTACCGAATGCGTACTGGCCCACGAAGTCGGCGACGAGGACCAGCAACGCACCTACGAGCGCCGCCGGGACGAACAGCGACGTACCCTGCCCCACGATGCGCGCGGCGATCGGACCGGCGAGGAATGCGACGAACGCGATCGGTCCGGCTGCCGCGGTGGCGAACGCGATGAGTCCGACGGCGGCGACGATCGCCACTATGCGTGTGCGCTCGACGCGCACACCGAGTGCCTGCGCGGCCTCGTCGCCGAGCTGGATTACCGACAGGTTGCGGGTCTGCGCCAACAGCACCGGACCGAGAATCGCGAGTGCGACGATCACGGGCACGGTCGCGCCCCACGTTGCACCGTTGAGGCTGCCGGTCAACCAGCGCATGGTCTCCTGCAGATCCCATGCGGCTGCGGTGCTCAGCAGATACGAGGTGACGCTGTCGAGCATGGCTGCGATGCCGATGCCGATGAGGATCAGCCGCGTCCCCGCGACACCGCCTCGATACGACAGCGCATAGATCAACAGCGCCACGCCGAGCCCCGCGACGATCGCGAAGATCGACACCTGAGTACTGCCGAGACCGAGCACGATGATCCCGAACGCGGCAGCGGCGCTCGCCCCGGCACTGATCCCGATGATGTCGGGACTCGCGAGCGGATTGCGCAGCATCGTCTGAAAGGTGATGCCGCCCAGACCGAAGCACACTCCCGCGACCACGGCGAGCACAGTGCGCGGCAGGCGGAGTCGGCCGACGGTGAACGTCGCACCGGGGACGTTTTCGCCGAGGATCACGCGGACGATGTCGGACGGCGGATAGAACGTCTTCCCGAACATCAGGCTCGCGACGAATGCGGTGAGGACGAGCGCGCCGAGGATTCCGATCACGATGCGTCGACGTCGTCCGCGGCGCACTCGGCTCGCGGCGACCTCGTCGACATCCGGTTCGATGGTGGTGAGTGTGGCTGTCACAGTTCTCGGAGTTTCTGCCGGCGGACGATGTACACGAAGAACGGTGCGCCGATGAGCGCGGTGATGATGCCGACGTCGATCTCGCTGGGTCGCGCGACGATGCGGCCGACGACGTCGGCGGCCGTGAGCAGCGCGGCACCGACCAGTGCGGAGAAGGGCAACAGCCACCGGTTGTCGACGCCGATCAGGAGCCGGCACAGGTGCGGCACGACGAGACCGACGAAGGCGATGGGGCCGGCGATCGCGGTCGCGGCGCCGCACAGCAGCACCGCTCCGAGCGAGGCGAGCCCTCGCGCGAGCGCGACACGTTCGCCGAGCCCGGCGGCCATTTCGTCACCCAAGGCCAGGGAGTTGAGGCTGCGCGCCGACAGCAGGCAGATCACGAATCCTGCGATCAGGAACGGCATCGCCTGCCCGATCACGTCGAAGGTCGCGCCTCCCACACCGCCGATCTGCCACGAGCGCACGTTCCCCGCGATGTCGTTGCGCGGAAGGATTATCGCGGTGATGAACGACGAAAGGGCGGCCGCGGTAGCGGCTCCGGCGAGTGCGAGTTTGAGCGGTGTCGCTCCGCCGCGGCCGAGCGAACCGATCATGTAGACGAACACCGCGGTCACGCCTGCGCCGAAGATCGCGACCCACAGCATCGCGGTCTGCGTCCACAGCCCGAACCAGGCCATGCCTACGACCACCGCGAGCGACGCTCCCATGTTGACGCCGAGGATTCCGGGGTCGGCCAACGGGTTTCGGGTGACGCCTTGCATCACCGCACCTGCGAGTCCCAATGCCGCCCCGACGAGAAGTGCGAGCACCGTTCGCGGGATTCTCTTCGCGATGGCGCCCTGCCCGATGTTGTCGGTCGACCCGCCGAGCGCGGCGACGATGTCGGCCCACTCCACATCACGCGACCCGATGGTGACCGACGCAACGACGAGGAGCGCGAGCACCCCGAGCAGAACGAGGAGCCACGCGGAGTTGCCGAGCGCCGAGCGCCGCGAGAGTGCGGCGCCCGGCGTCGATGCTTGTTGTACGGAGGTCACTCCGCGTTGGTCTTGCTTGCTGCTTCGGCGAGCATCTCCACGTAGTCCGAGAGCACCCACGAGATGGCGAGCGGCGTCGGGTTCGCGGCGGTGCCGAGCGGGCCGGAGCCGTCGAGGAAGACGATCGAGTCGTTGGCGACCGCGGGCATCTGCGACAGCAGAGGGTCTGCCTTCAACGAGTCGACGAGTGACTGGTCGCCGTAGGTGACGATGATCTGGACGTCATCGAACACGTCGACCTGCTCGGCGCTGACCTTCTGCGAGAACTCGTCGCCGGTGGAAGCGTCAGCGACGCTCTTCGGGGTGGCGAGTCCGAGGTCTTCGAAGAACGCGGCCCGCGTGTCGTTGGCGGTGTAGAAGCTGACCTGGCTCAGGTCGGCGGTGTCTACGTGGGTGAGGAACATCGCCGCCTTGCCTTCGAGTTCCGGGTGAGAGGCGGCTTCGTCGGCGATCTCGCTCTCGAGGCTCGCGATGAGATCCTGGCCTTCTTCGGCCATCCCCATCCCCTCGCTGTTGATCGCGATCATGTCGCGCCATGCCGTCGCCCAGGGGGCTTCGGGGTACGCGATGACCGGAGCGATCTCGCTGAGGGTGTCGTAGTCCTCCTGCGTGAGTCCGGAGTAGCCGGCGAGGATGACGTCGGGGTCGGTATCGGACACGGCTTCGAAATCGATGCCGTCCGTCTCGTCGAACAGCACCGGGGTTTCGCCGCCGAGCTCCTCGAGCTTCTCCTCGACCCACGGCAGCATGCCGTCGCCGTCGTCGTCGCCGAAGTTCGCGGCGGCCATACCGACCGGCACGACACCGAGCGCGAGGGGCACTTCGTGGTTGGCCCACTGCACGGTGGCGACGCGCTCCGGCTTCTGCTCGAGCGTGGTGGTGCCGAGGGCATGCTCGATGGTGATCGGGTATCCGCCGGAGGTGGTGCCGGTGTCGCTCTCGGTGGTTTCCGGGTCGGAGCTACAGGCCGACAAGCCGAGTGTGACGGCGACCGCGGCGGCGGCCACTGCCAGGAAGCGCTGTGAACGCATGGGGACGAACTCGCTTTCGTGCAGGGGGTGCCCACATCCGGACAGATCGGATGTTAGGCGAGGTTTGCCTAAACCTAATGTTTGCCGACCTGAGACGCAATCGCGCGATCGGGCCACCGGTTATCGCGATCGGGTCACGACTCGTCGCCCGTTCAGCCCGCGCGGAACGATGCCGGTGTCGCCCCCGTGGCCCGCCTGAACGCCGCACCGAATGCGCTCGCCGAGCGATACCCGAGCTGCTCTGCGACTTCGCCCAGCTCGATGCCGTGTCCGAGGAGCATCACCGCGTGCTGCGCTCGCACTGCCGCCACCCAACGGCCGAAGCTGAGGCCTGTCTCCGCGCGGAACGCACGTGTGACGGTGCGGCGGCTGACCCCGAGTTCCGTCGCCCAGTCCGACAGGGTCCGCGGGTCACCGGGGTCCTCGCCGATCGCTTCGACGATGGGTCGCAGCAACGGTGAGGCAGGCACCCGGACCAGCAGCTCGTGCTCAGCGGGGACGAGCACGTCGATCACCATTTTCTCCGTCAACGATCGTGATGCAGGCTCGAGCGAATCGTCGGCGAGGCGGTCGAGTAGCAGACGCAGCAATGGTGTCATCTCGACGGCCACCGGGCCATCGGACAGCGACGGCGCATGGTCGATACCGAAATGCGCAGTGCGATACCACGTCCCCGTCGGCATGATGCCCCAGTGCAGCAGACCCGCCGGGATCCACAGTCCGATCGTCGGGGAGATGGTCCAGGTCTGGGAGCCGATCGTTGCGCTCGATGCGCCGCGCTCGTTCCACAACAGCTCATGGGTGGGATGCGAGTGCGGCTCGAAACGGGTGTCGCGTCCGATGAGTTCGTCCATACCGGCGATCACGAACGGCACCTCGATCTCTCCAGCGGCGTAAACCGGCAGTGCCCTCGTCTCCACGACTCCTCCTCGCTTCCAGCTCTCGGCGGTCGATTATGTCGCCCTCGGTCGGCGCGGCCGATTCCGGCCCGAGTACCGGCCGTGCGGGAGACAATTGCCCGAACCCCTTCGACCGAAAGGCTCGATCGTGTCCGAGGTCAGTGAAACTTCCGTCCTGGTCGTCGGCGCCGGCCCCGTCGGGTTGACAGCCGCAATCGAACTTCGCCGCCGGGGCGTCTCAGTCGTCGTCATCGACAAATTGAAGACACCCACGCACTACGCCAAGGCCGTGGGGATCCAGCCTCGAACTCTCGAAGTGTGGGACGCGATGGGAGTGGCCCGACCCGCGCTCGATCTATCGACTCCGATGCACGGGCAGATCGTGTTCGTCAACGGCGACGAGGCAATGCGAGTCGACCTCGAACTGCCCGACGATGTGCCGTATCGCTTCACGTGCATGCCGCAGTACGCGACCGAAGAGGTACTCCGAAGGGCACTGGCAGAACGCGGCACGAAGGTGCGGTACGGCGTCGAACTCACCGGCTTCGAGCAGTCCTCACGGGGCGTCGTCGCCGCCCTGCGCAGCACGGACGGCACCGAGCACCTGTCGGCACGCTATCTCGTCGGCTGCGATGGGGCCCACAGCGCGACGCGTAAAGGATTGGGATCCTCGTTCGAGGGCGACGCGTTTCCCGAGGAGTACATGCTCGCCGATGTCGAACTGGATTGGTCGTTGCCCTCCGGATATGCCGTACGTGCAATGACGCAGGAGAACGGTTCCACGTCTGACCTGATGGTGTGCATCCCGCTACCGGGCGACCAGCGGTACCGCGTATCGTCGCTGGTCGCACCCGATCTGGCCACCACCAGAGGGGACGGCGCAGTCGCCCATGGCCTCGAGGGAAAGAACCCGCCGACTCTCGCCCACATCCAGGCCGTGCTGGATCGTCTGGCCCCGGAGCCCACACGCGCGCGAAACATGCGGTGGTCGTCGGTGTTTCGGATAAGCCACCGGATCGTGGATAGTTACGGCGCCGGGCGGGTGTTCCTTGCGGGCGACGCCGCGCATATCCATCCGCCCACGGGCGCACAGGGTATGAACACGGGAATTCAGGATGCGTACAACCTCGGCTGGAAACTCGCGCTCGCCGTGAGTGGAAATGCTGCCGACGGTCTGCTCGCGAGCTACGACGTCGAACGCCGGCCGATCGGCGAGGACGTAGTGGGTCGCACCGTGCGTCACGCACGTGAGGGTATCGGAAGCGGCGAGACCGACGTGGAGACAATCATTCTGAGGGAAGCCCAGCTGCTACTGAACTACCGGAACAGCCCGATCGTCGGGGGCTCGACAGATGGTGGTGGCCCCGTCCCTGGCAATCGGGCGCCCGATGCTCGCGAGCTGCGTCAGGATGCACTGGCCGCACCACTGCGACTGCACGACCTCCTGCGCCACCCGGGCCACACTGTGTTGTTGTGGGCCCCCACCGGGCCTGCCGTGAAGGAGTCGGCCGACCTGGCCGAAGGCATCGCGGACAGATTCGGAGGCCTGGTGCGCGGGTACGTTCTCACACCGGACCTCGCCCAGGCCGCCGACGGACGGGTGCTCCGCGACGAGCGGGGCAACGCAGCACGGATGTACGGGTTCGGTGCGCACCCGGAGATCGTCGTGGTACGACCCGACGGCTATGTGGGATTTCGCGGGCCCGGAGCAAGCATGACGACGCTCGTCGCACATCTCGCGAACGTGCTGCATATCGCGGAGTGAACTACGAGGACACCACCATCGGCACGATGAATTGCCGGGCGATCACCGAAAGCTGATCCTGATCGTCGAGGTCGACCAGATCGGTCGGGGCCATGAGGAACGACGCTGCGATCCGCACCATCATCTCCGCGGTGAGATCGATGTCCATCTCGCGCGAGATGGTGTCTGCCTGCTGTTCGCGGCGAAGCTGCCCCGCGACGAACTGCCGTGCGATGGCGAGCATCCGACCGTCATCGACGAGCAATCCTGCGAGGAGTGTCGGTTCGGCGTCGAGAAGACCACCGATCAACGAGTTGGTACGGATTGCGGTCAGCGAGCTCACGAATCCGAGAACGATACGATCGGCGACGGTGCGTGCGGATCTGATATCGACGAGGAACCGATCGAAATATCGACGAAATTCGCGCAGCAGTACCTGCTCGACGAGCGCATCCTTCGTCTCGAATCTTCGGTAGAGCGTGACCCGCGACAGGTTCGCCCGCCTGGCGACCTCCTCCATCGACGAGCGCTGGATTCCGGAACGGCAGAACTGTTCGTGGGCTGCGTCCAGCAGACGCGTGCGCACGGTGTCGGCCTCATCGGCATTCTCGACAGCTTCGAGCAAAGCGCGCTCGAGTAGAGATTCCGAAGCCGCTGTTCGGGCTTGTGGTTGAGAATCCACGATCACCTCCTGGGGAATCCGAGGCTACACGCCGTTCCGTGCGGCAATTTCGGCAAAACTGCACACGTACGTCGTCACACCGTGTTACAAAATGATACGCAGTAACGGATTTTGTAACCCTGTTTCTCTCTGCATCTCATCGGGGGTAGATGGCATGACCGATCTCAGTAGGCGAAAGATTCTGGCGGCCGGCGGGGCTCTGAGCGCTCTCAGCGCAATCGCGCTCGCGACGCCCGCCAACGCACAACCCTGGCGGTGGTCGCCGGCGGGCTCGATCCCGGGCACCGGTAGCGGCGCAGATCCGCGAACCGTCTGGGACACCGAAGCCGACCCGCTGGTCGCATCGCTACTCGACCGAGGCGACGTACCCAGGGTCAATCAACTCCTCCGCACATGGACGAAGAACGGACAGCCCCTGCCCGACGGACTTCCCGCCGACCTGAAGGACTTCATGGAGCGGGCACGTCAACTGCCGGAGTGGGCAGACCGCGGCAAGCTCGAGACCGCGGTGCGTTTCAACGAGAAGCGCGGCCTCTATCTCGGCGTCCTGTACGGCTTCGCGAGCGGCATGATGAGCACGGTGATCCCGAAAGAGGCTCGCGCCGTGTACTACTCGAAGGGCGGCGCCAACATGAAGCGCCGTATCTCGAAGACCGCGAAGCTGGGTTACGACATCGGCTCCCGTAACGCGTACCTCGACGACGGCGAGATGATCGTCACCGCCGTGAAAACCAGGCTCGTGCATGCTGCAGTACGTCATCTTCTGCCGCAGTCGCCGCACTGGGAGGGCGCCGCACCCGAAGACATTCCGATCAGCCAGCACGACATGATGGTCACCTGGCACAGCCTCCCCACGACCGTCATGCGCGTGTTGAAGCAGTGGAAGGTGCCGATTCCGGCCAATGAGTCCGAGGGGTTCCTCCATTCCTGGCAGATCAGTGCCCACATGCTCGGCATCGAGGACCAGTACATCCCCGCGACCTGGGACGACGCCGAGTCCCAAGCCCAAGCGTCGCTCGACCCTGTGCTGGCACCCACCTCCGAAGGCCTCAAACTCGCGGACATGCTCCTCGATCTCGGCGCCGGACTCGATTTCACACTCCTCAGCCGGCCGATCCTGGGCGCCCTGACGCGCTTCACGCTCGGCGACGAAATCGCCAACTGGCTGAATATCCCCCGAGAGTTGCTGTGGGACAACCTCCTCAATGTGGCATGGGGGCCATTCATCGCGGTGCGCGAGGGGCTACTTCCCCTGCCGTTGGCCCCGGAGGCGTACTGGACCTTCGACGAACTGCTCCGCCAGTTCGTGCTGCTCTACATGTCCGAGCTGCGGACGATCAGCATCGAGATTCCGGAGTTCAACAACCCGAACTACCCCTGAGGGCTGGTCGCGCGCCCGCCGATCTCCCGCGAGTGCTGTTCGGCAGCGGGAGACCGGCGAGCGCGCGAACCGACCTGCGTCAGCGAGGATCCGGCCCCTCCACCAATGGCAGCGACTCATCGGCGGTCCACGCGTTGAGCGATCCGTCGTACACCGCGACGTCGGAACGTCCAGCCACCGCGAGCGCATGTGCAACACCCGACGCGGCGATACCACCACCGCAATATGTCACCGGGTGCACGTCCGGGTCGAGCGCACCCGCCTTCTCGAACACCGCCCGCAATTCGGCCGGCTGCTTCAGACGCCCGGTCGACGGATCGACGAGATCACCGAACGGAATGTTGATGCTGCCCGGAATGTGCCCGCGGCGGGGGTACGACGGGCTGTCACCTCGATAGGTCGCCGGGTCGAGAGCGTTGATGATCAGTGTGTGCGGGTCGTCGAGCGCACCACGCACTTCGCCGGTGGAACGCAGCAGTTCGGGACGGCGATGCGACGTGAAAGTGGCGGCGTGCGGGATGACCTGCTCGTCCGACACCGGGTAGCCCGCTGCCGTCCAGGCCGGTAGCCCACCGTCGAGGACGGCAACATCGTCGAACCCCTCGAGCCGCAGCTGCCACCAGAGACGGGCAGCCCAGATCCCACTCGACTGGTCGTACACCACCACCCTGCGGCCGTCCCCTATTCCGACGGCACCGGCAGCCGTTGCGAAGCGTTCGGACGGAGCGGCGGTGAACGGCTGGGCGGCATGATGATCGGAGAAGTCGGTGAACAGATCTGCATACACCGCACCCGGGATGTGGGCTTCGAGGTACGTGGCGAGACCGGGCTCGATCTGCACCGACCCGTCCGGCGGCATCGTGAGGTGGGTGGTCGCGTCGACGATGACCAGGTCTTCGTCGGCGAGCTGCTCGTACAGCCATTCCGGCGAGACGGTGTGCGGTTTCGGTTCACTCATCGGGTCCTCCTCAGTTCTCGGTACCGATCCATCAGAGCAATGTTCGGGCTCGGGCTCGTGTCACATCTTGACCGCGTAACCCATGTAGGAGATACCGGTGAATCTCGTTCGTCCGAAGTCCAGCCGCCTGCTCACCTCTCCCCACGGGAGCCGGCCCCGCGCGCCCCGCACCATGTCGAGTACCCGCAACGGATTCTTCGACCGTGGTCCGAGACCCACGATCTCTCCGGCGCGGAGTCCGTGCCTGCTCATGACCTCCGCGAGTTCCTCCGGCCGCACGCACATCGTCCAGTCGTGGATCGGAGTGTCGAAGAGCCGGGACCATCGCCACTCCTGCATGATCTTGATAGCAACGAGTCGGCTGGTCCAAGTCCGGTTGATGGTGTCGAACAAGAACAATCCTCCCGGTTCGAGCACCCGGAAGACCTCGCCGATCACCGCGTCCAGATCGGTGACATGCTCGAGCACGTCGCAGCAATACACGACGTCTACCCAGGAATCGCGAACCGGCAGCATCTCGCCCCTACCGCGCAGGTAGTCGATCTCGAGGTTTCCCTCGGCCGCGTGTCTGCCCGCTGTGAGCAGGGAAATCCCCGACGGGTCGACACCGACAACACCGAATCCGATCTTCGCGAACTCTTCGGCAAGGAACCCACCACCCGACCCGACGTCGAGGGCACGCAGTCCTGTGTATTCGCGACCGACCCTCTTCTCGAGCACCTCGAGGAAATACGCGAAGCGACCCGATGTCAGACTCCCGTGCAGCATGTTGAGGGGATTGTCCTCGTCCCACCACGCTGCACCTTCACGGTTGTACACATCGTTGTCGATGGGCACGGAAGTCACCTGCACATCCTCGAGGGATCATCTCGCTCTGCCACCATCGCATGTTCCGGCGATCGGCATGCGCAATCAGGTGGGATCGACCCGCATCATCGCGACGATCCTCGCCGTGCCCGCTACACCGCGGATCAGTTCAGGTATACGACGACGTCACCGCCGACACAGGTGACCACAGGGCTTCCCGAGCACTTCATGGTCTGGTTCTGCCCGGTGGCCGGCTCGCGCGCCTCGACTGTCACCAGCCCGTATCGCAACGGCTGGTCCAGGTAGGAGCGACGCACCGCTTCGGCGAACTCACAGGACATGGCCGGGTCTGCGATCGCGGCGCTGGTCACCTCAGGGCTGTCGAACGCGCGGGGGCACGAAGTCGCATTCTGCGGCACACTTTCCAAACCTTCCAGACCCGCGACAGGAGCCGAGGACGAAGTCGTGGCCATGTCGCCGTCGTCCTCGCCCCGCGGCGAGAGAAGGATGATCCCGACAACGACGATGGCGATCACAACAACAGCTGCTGCAATCTTCGGCATCGCAGAGTTCGAGGTCTTGCCCATTGTTCACAAGGTCCTTCGATCACCGGCCTGCACACGCAAGCCGTCGAGCTCGTCGCGGCACGCGACCGCGCAAGGTCGGCCGATGTAACCGACTGCATGTACGTTGTACCGTTCGCAAGACTAACGGTATCCATCGTTCGAACTACATGCCCGTGACCTGAGCCACGTGCGACGGTCACGCCAGATCACGCCGCAGCGGAACCACCACAGCCGCCGCCGATGCCACTGCCGCATACATCAGCAACACGAGTGCACCGAGCGCGGGAGTGAGCAAGGCCGCCGCCCCCGACGACATCTCCCCCGCCATGGTGTCGCTCAGGAACGTGAAGTTCGTCAACGCCGATGTCGCCCCTCCCGGCATGAACGGATACAGCGTGTTCAGACCAGGCAGGATCATGAGCACCGGCTCGAGGAAATAGAAGTACCCGAGCACGATCCCGACCGCGACGAGTTGGCTGCGCACGAGCGCGCCGATCCCCACACCCAGCAATGTGTAGATCGCTGCGGCCACGGCAACGCGAGCGAGGACCGCCGCGAGACCTCCCGTCGTGGCGCCGAGGTCGATGCCCCTCGAGGCCGTGACCGCCCACAGCGCAAGCGCCGACGACAACGACATCAAGAACCCGAATGCGAGACCGAAGACGCTGTAGACGAACAGTTTTGCGGCGAGGACCGCCCCTCGTCGCGGAACCGCCAGGAAAGTGGTGCCGATGGTCTTGTGGCGGTACTCGCCTGTGACCGCAATCGTTCCGAACAGTGCGGGCACGAACAGCAACAGACCGGTGAAGCCCACGGCGATCGCCACGCCCTCCGGCGTATCGAGGCCGGGCATCGGCGGCGACGCGTTCTCCGGACCCACCACGCCGAGCACACCGGTGAGTCCGGCACCGGACAGAACGGCCGCGACACACGCCCACAACGGCAAGCGCGTGGAGAACAGCCGGAAGAACTCACCGCGGACCGCGTTCGTCATTTCACAACCGCCCTCTCGGTGAGGGAAAGGAAGGCCTCTTCGAGCGTGTCCCCTGTGGCCACGAGTTCGGAGAGTTCGCCCGTCCACGCGATGTGCCCACGATCGATGAGCACTACGTCGTCGATGGTGTTCTGCAGTTCGGACAGCGCGTGGCTCGAGATCAGCACGGTGCCACCGCCTGCTGCGAACTCACGAAGGAATGTGCGCAACCATACGATGCCCGAGGGGTCGAGACCGTTGGACGGTTCATCGAGGACCAGGACCTCGGGATCGCCCAGAAGTGCGGTGGCCAGCGCGAGCCGCTGTCGCATTCCCGTCGAGTAGGTGCCGACGCGGCGGTCGGCGAACCGGTCGAGTTCGACCGAGTCGATCACCTCGCCGACTCGCCGCACCGGATGACCCCCGAGTGCGCAATAGGTGCGCAGGTGGGCGCGGGCAGTGGTCGCGGGGTGCGCAGAGGCGATGTCGAGCACAGCACCGACAGTGCCGGTAGGAAACGGGAGGTCCACGTACGGGACCCCGCCGAACCGGGCGGTGCCCGCATCGGGTCGGATCAGGCCGAGGAGCATCCGCAAGGTGGTGGATTTGCCTGCTCCGTTGGGGCCGAGGAATCCGGTCACTCGTCCAGGCTCGGCGGTGAAGCTCGTGTCGACAACAGCATCGACCATGCCGAATCTCTTGGTCAGGTGTTCGACTGCAATGCCGGTCATGACGCCGAAGCTCCTTGAAGACCGCGAGCGAGTTCGACGGAGCAGGGGCTGCTGACGAGTAGTTCGTCGAACTCGTCGCCGGCCACGCGGCCACGAAGCACTATGCGCAGCAATGGTTCACCTCGCTTCATGACGACGAGCCGTTTGGTGCCGCGGGGATGCGTGAAGGTGCCCACTTTGAGGAAACCGGAGATTGCGAGACCGTTCCGGATGCCGAGCACTTCGGAGGTCCACCCCGGCAGCACCTCCACACGGACTATCGACGACCTCGGGAGCGACAAGTGGGTGCGACGGACGAAGAGTGCTTCCCAGCCGGTGAAGGCGAGGTGCAGGGAAGATTCGGAATGCGATAGGTCGGCCATGGCGGTGGCCCTTCTGTCAGCGGTAACCTGGACTCGATAGTGAGAACATTATCAGAGTGAGAACAATGGAGGAAAGGGCCAGATGGACGGCGAACCGTCGATAGCCGACGTCGTGCTGCACCCGGTACGGTTGCGGATCATCCAACAGCTCGGTGGTCGAAGTCTGACCACCGCAGAGCTCCGCAAGGAACTACCCGACATCACCCAGGCCACGCTCTACCGCCACGTGTCCGCGTTGATCGACGCACAGGTCGTCACCGTCGTGGACGAACGACGCGTCCGCGGAACCATCGAACGCACGCTCGCGCTCGGCGAGCGCATGGCGCACGTCGGCCAGGACGACCTCGACGCCGTGGGCAACGCCGAATTACGCAGCGCCTTCGTCTCGTTCCTCGGCATGCTCGGCAAAGAGTTCGACAAATTCATCGACAGCGGCGATCGAACCCTCAGGAACTACCTCGGATTCGGCGCGACACCGCTCTACGTCGACACCGACGACCTCGCCGAAATCCAGGCGAAATTCAACGAAGTACTCGCCTCCTACCGGACCGAGAAGGACAACGCCATCCGCATCACCTTCGGAACCACGTTGATCCCCACCCCTCCGATGGAATCCTGATTACGTGTCGGCGTCGTGCCCGAGATCCGCGATCCCGCCAGATGCGGCAGCACATGAGTACGTCGCAATTGTCGGACCCCGCTGGCACTCTGGCCGACATGAGAGACGCGCGGATGAACAGGCACACACGATGACGGCCCGATCGGGTGACGAGTTCGATGCGGATCGCGCCGTGTCGGACATCGCAGCCGCACTCGCTGTTCCACTCCCCACCTCCGGGCCCACCACCGATGAGGGAGAACCGAACACCGGCGAATGGACGATCACCCGGGGTGCCGGTTTCCAGCTGTTCCCGCTCTGGGAGAGCAACGACTTCGTCGGCGTATACGCACCGGAATGGAACGTCGCGGAGGAGGCAGCGGAAGGCCATCTCACGTCGTTGATTGCGGAGTTGACCCGCCGCTGGGGGCCTCACCGCACGGTGACGATGGGGCCCGCATTATGGCAGCCGCCCACCACTGAACCCTTCCGCACACTCGTCGCCAAGGATTGCCTAGGTGATCTGGCGGTCTGGGGTCCGGTCACCGAATCGGATTCCCGTTGGGTCGCGGTGTCGCTCAATCAATGCGACGGCGACGCCCCGATGATCCTGACCGCACTGATCACCGACAGTCCGATCGATCCGCTCGAGTAGCTTTGAGGCCCGCAGTTCCCCCACCGGCCCGCTTCGGACTGGCACACTCGCGTCCATGAGCGATCATCCCGTCATCGTCACTGTCACCGGCCATGCCGAACGCGAGTTCGCCCCGAACCGGTGCACGGTCGCGCTCCGGGTGCACGCTGACGGCACGACGCGCGAGCACGCCGCCGACCCGGTCACCGCCGCGATCGTCACCCTGACCGACCTCGTCACCGAGCTGCGCGAACGCAACAACAGCCCGGTCACTCGCTGGACCTTCGATCAGGTACGCCACAGTCGACACCGCCCGTACAGCAAGGACGGCAAGACCCGCCCTTGGCGGTACACCTCCTCGGCGTCACTCACCGTGACATTCCGCGAGTTCGACGCGGTCAGCGCGTTCGTCGACACTGCCTCCGAGGTCGAGGCCGTCGCGATCGCAAACCTGAACTGGTGGATCACCCGCAAGACCCGCGAGAAGCGGATGGCGAAGGTCCGCGACCTCGCAGTCCGCGATGCCCTCGCCAAAGCCAAGGGCTACACGAAAAGCTTGGGCTACAGCGACTTCCGTGCTCTCGCCGTTGCCGATCCAGGAATGCTGGGTCTTCAGCCGGGCCCGAGCCCAGGTGCAGGAGGTGCACCCATGATGCGAGCGATGCGTTCCGCTGCGGCGTCGGCGTCCGAAGAGAACGGTCCCGGCTACTCTCTGGAACCCGACCGCATCACGCTCAGCGCCGACGTCGAAGCGCGATTCGAGGCGTCCTGACGCAGAGGATTTCCGTACCGCGAACCGCGACATCCGACCTACAGTGGGGCAGGCTCGAGAAAACCGGGGGTCGCCGTGAACTCGAACGGGACGATGATGGCGTGGCGGGTAGCAGACCCGCGACCGATCCACGAGCACCCGCTCGTCTTCGAACCCGGCCCGATCCCCACGGTGGGTCCCGACGAGTTACTCATCGAGATCCAGGCCTGCGGGGTCTGCAGAACCGACCTGCATGTCTCGGAAGGCGACCTGCCCGTCCACCGGCGCCACGTGGTTCCCGGGCACGAGGTGGTAGGTACCGTGCACCGGACCGGCGACGCGGTCAGCGGCTTTTCACCGGGCGACCGCGTCGGCGTCGCCTGGCTCCGGTACACCTGCGGACGTTGCCGGTATTGCCTGCGCGGGCGCGAGAACCTCTGTCCCCATTCGCGATACACCGGGTGGGACGATGACGGCGGATACGCCGAATACGTCACGGTCCCTGCACAGTTCGCACTTCCACTCCCGGAGGGCTACGACGATGTCGAACTCGCGCCCTTGTTGTGCGCCGGCATCATCGGGTTCCGCGCATTGGAGCGCGCGGCCGTTCCGGAGGGCGGGCGCCTGGGCATCTACGGTTTCGGTGGTAGCGCCCATATTGCGGCGCAGGTGGCGATGCACCGCGGAGTGTCGGTTCATGTCATGACCAGGAGCGCCGACGCCCGCGCGCTCGCCGAGGAACTCGGCGCAGAATCCGTGCAGGGCTCGGCCGACAGGCCACCCGTCCCGCTCGACGCCGCCATCGTGTTCGCACCCGTCGGAGATCTGATCCCGACCGCACTCGAAGCACTCGACCGTGGTGGAATCCTCTCCCTCGCCGGCATCCATATGACCGATGTCCCTCCGCTGAATTACCAGCAGCACTTGTTCTACGAGCGGGAGATCCGGTCGGTGACAGCCAATACACGCGACGACGCGCACACCTTCCTGCGCTTCGCCGGTGAGCACCGGATCCAGGTGAGCACGGTGCGCTACCGGTTGTCGGAAGCGGACCGAGCATTGACCGATCTCGCCGACGACCGAGTCCGCGGCGCCGCCGTCCTGGTGCCCGACCGCGAATAACCTCCGCCCGCACTCGTAGTCGCGCCGTGCAGGCACGCACCTACGAGGAGTCCCGATACGTACTGCACCTCGATATCGGGTTGAGCGAAGATTAATTATGTGGGTTAGTCTAACCTAACTATTACCCGGCCGCTTTCGACAGGAGCACAACGTGCGCCCACCACGCCGTGCCACACGCACAGCACCCGCACTTCTGACACTCGCCCTACTGACTGCACTCGGCACCGCTTGCGCCGGCACCGAGACCCCCACGAACGAAGAAACCCGAATCATCACCGACCGATTCGGGACCGTCGAGGTTCCCGCCGATCCGCAGCGCGTCGTCGCACTCGGCTGGCAGGAGGCAGATACCGTGCTCGCTCTCGGCGTACAACCCGTCGGCACCGCATCCTTCCCACTGTCCCCCGATGGGCAGGTGCCGTGGCAGACCGATCTGATCGAAGGTGAACCGACGCGGGTCAACACCACCCGAGCCGGGTTCGATGTGGTCGATCTCGACCTCGAATCCATCGCAGCGCTGCAGCCCGACCTCATCGTTGCGACGACATTCGCAGACCTCGAGACCTACCACGACCAATTGAGCGAGATCGCACCCGTGGTCGGTCCGGAAAGCGCCACGTACCTGACGATCCCGTGGCAGGACCAGGCCCGCCAGATCGGTCGCGCACTCGGCCGCGAGGACGCCACCGAAACCCTCATCGACGACGTCCAGACCCACATCGACGAGGCCGTCGAGCGCAACCCCGAACTCGACGGCGTGACATACACGCTCGGCATCGCCACGCCTGTCGGCTACAAGGCCGTCAACGATCCCGACGATTTCAGCAGCGTAATCCTCGGCGAGTTCGGAATGACCCTCACCGACACCATCAGCTCCTTACCCGACACGGGCGACGGCTCCGGGTCGGCGACGATCTCTCCCGAGAATGCGCGCCAACTCGATGCCGACATCCTGCTGTTGAGTTTCTTCGCAGTGGGTGGGTCACAGCAGGCGTTGTCCGATCCGGTCTTCACATCGATTCCGGCCGTCGCCGACGGCCGGTACGTCGACGTCGACGCCGCATCCCTCACAGCGCTGCGCAATGCCTCGCCACTGTCGATCGACTACACGATCAGCGAATTGATAGAAGGACAGATCGCCCCGAACGTTGCCGCGCACAACTGACACGTGACACTCCGGGGTGCGTACAGACACCCCGGAGATGTTCACGAGCTCGCGTCAGATCTCGATGTCGAGGTCGTCGGTCGCAAAAACGGCGCGCCCTGCCTCCATCGACGACCGCGCAGCTTCGAGCCGAGCGATATCAATTCGCGTGTTGGATATTCCGCGCTTCCAGTAGCCGAAAACCTGGATGCTCTCGGCCGCCAATACGAGGTCGTTCCGACAGCGGCGGCGCACCTCCCGTACGTCCTCGCGCTCCCCCGCCGCCCACACCGATGCTCCGGTCGGCACCTCCATCCCGGCGAACGCGGTTGCGAGAGGCCGTTCGATGCCCGGCGCAACCCGCTGCACCGTAACGGAGTTCCTCCGCTCCCCGAGATCGCTTTCGGCAAGCGCGATCTCGTCGTCGGGCGCTGCAGCGACGAGCACCGTAGAACCCTCGATGGGTAGACGAGTGAGGATGCGGACCGCCGCGGGCAGCGCCGAGGAGTCGGCCAGCAGGATGCGTGGCGAACCCGGTCCCGGAACACGGTGTGGGCGCGGACCGGCGATCGGTACGACATCTCCACTGCCCACCCGACCGAGCCAGTTCATCGCCGGCGACGATTCATGGTGACGGACGATGTCGAGCGCGACCGTCCTACTCTCGATGTCCACGTCCGCGATGGTGTAGACACGGGCGGTAGTGTCGGGTGCTCCGTCGATCCCCGCGAACTCGGCCGACTGCTCCGGAAGTGACAGTCGAACGGCAATGTTGAGGCCCGCCCAGTCCTGGAGTGAATGCGTTCCGGAGATCGTGCCGCTCACTCGGATCAGTCCGGCCGCGCGATCGACAACGGACACGACGGTGAACGTCGCCTCCTCGAGCCCGGCCTGGTGTTCGGGTGTGCGCAGCACTTCCATCAGGTCGGCGACCCGGTCGGCTGTGAACGGTACCTCGTCCGGCATAACAACCTCGATCTTCGTCGTACGGAGCCATTCAGATAATGTGAGTTAGTCTAACCTTACAACGATCCATGGGAGAATGCTCGGCATGTCCTCACCTGGGCGGCCTCGGCTCGTCACCCCCGAACGCCTCGTCGACGCCGGCGCGCGTATCACGCTGCCCAAGTTGAGCATCCGATCGATCGCCAGCGATCTGGGGGTAAGTGAGATGTCGGTGTACCGCCACGTCGGCGACCTCGACGGACTCCACCGCATCGTCGCCGACGGCATCGTCGCGCGAACCCCACTCCCCGAGCCCACCGCCGACGATCCGGAGGACGCCCTCGTCGACCTCGCATTGGCCTTACGTGATTTCGTGGTCGCGAATCCCGGGATCGGCAGGTATCTCACTGCACTCACTCCGAGTTCAGAAGGCGCACTGGGTGCGATCGACCGCAACCAGAAAGAATTCGCCGACCGCTACAGCTGGGAACCGGCGAACGCAAGCATCGCCCTGTCCGTCGTCGCCGAGCACGCGGTCGCACTCGCCGAGATCAACCCGGTCTCGCACCGCGACGAGCGTGACACGATGCGCCCCTCGAGGGCCGATGGGTTCCGCACGATCAACTCCGGCGCACGGAAGCTCGCGCACCTCACACCTCGTGAGACATTCGCGTGGTCGATGCGCGCGACCGCGCGCGGAGTGATCTCGATGCTCGGTGCCGGACTCTGACGTGCACCCGCGAGTCTCCCAGCCATCCGCGCGCGCACAATCGCGCTAGCGGGAAGCTGGGATCGTCGCAACCACCGTTCACCGGGGCGCACGCGGCGCGTCAGCAGCACCGGCCACTGCAGCGATGGCCTCCGCGATCCGCGCATCCGCGCGCAGCGCGGACTCCGCGGCTCGACGGTGCTCCCCCAACTCCGCATGCGCACGCCCGATCACCTGCATCAAGTGAGAAGCCAGCATTGCCCCGCCACCCTGCAGCGCCCGGTCGTCGATCTGCAGATCCTGCAACGACCCATCAGCACCCACACGCACCGACACCGTCGCACTGCTCGCAGAAGCGCTCGCAGTCGTCAGAGCAGAAACCAGATCGTCGAGATGCCCGGACAGCGGATCGAGGTCCGAGCCTGCCCCTCGCCCGGATACAACAGAACCCACGGACCCCCCTCGCGACGTATCGGTATGGCTGGGATACCGTAGCCGATCATCCGCGGGGGCCGGATGCATCGGGGGGATACATGTACGTCGATACAGCTTTGGTGCGGGAGTTCGCATCGGCGATGGGCACCACAGGCGCAGAGGCAGGTGCCGTCCGTACCGACGGCGCGTGCAGTTCCGTAATCGATGCTCTGCCCGGGTCATCGATCGCGACCGCAGTCATGGCGCACGCTCTGCTGGCTCACACCGGACTCCAGCAGGTCGCCCACCACCTCGCCGACACCCGCGACCGGCTGGTCGCGAGTGCCGAAGCATACGATGCCACCGACGATGAGACTGCAGCGAAGCTTGTTTCGGTCGACGGATCCTCACTGTGGTGACCCCTACCGTCTCGCAGGTACTCGCATGGTCGCCCAATACGCTCCATTCCATGGCGACCGCGTGGACCGAAGCGGCAGCGACCCTGGACGGCCAGTTCCGAAACGCAAGTCACGCCGCGGCCGGTTCCTACACATTCTGGACCGAAGGCGCCGGCGACACGATGCGCAGCCACGTCTACGACGTCCTGCACCCGGGCCGCACCCTCGCCACCGCCCTGGCAGATGCCGCGGCCGAACTGACGACGCACGCCGGGCGACTGCAGGATGCGGTCGGAACAGCAGTTTCCCACATCCAAGACGCACGCGGGTCCGGATTCTCGGTCGCCGACGACGGCACCGTGACACCGCCGCCACCTGTCGTATCGGACTCGCCGGACTCGAGCGGATCCCAGATCGTCATCCAGATGGCGGCACTGAGCCAACGCGCGAACATCCTGACCAGGATCATCACCACAGATCTCGTAGCAGTCGATACCGCCGACACTGCTGCGACCGTTGCCGTCGCCGATGCGTTCTCCAGGGTGCGACGGGATTCCGACCTCGACCCGAGCCTTCTCGCCCGGTACGAAACCCTTGCCCGATCCGATGCAGCCGGCGATGGCACCGCAGCACGCAACGGCACTCTGACGCTCACCGACTACCAGCGGATCGCTGACATCCTCGTTGCCGCCCAGCTCTCTCCCGCACAGCTCGACGCGCTCGCACGCGGAGACACCGTCGACAATGTCCCGACGGCCGTGCTGACATACCTGCGCGACTTCTACCGGGAGGCAGGCACGGACGGCCTCCTCGATGTCGCCGACGTTCTGCGTGGTCGCGAGGAATCCGGTGACGACGATGCCGCGTCCCAACTCGATGCACTCGCCAACGGACTACTCATGATCTCGAACGAGAACGTGGGCGACGGCCAGAACACCGGCAGCTACGAACTAGTCCCGGATGAACTGCGCGACAACCTGTCTCGGATCCGTAATCCCGGTGAGGATGCACGCTTCATGGGAGATTTCTTCGACGACGTATACGTGGACAAACGGCTCGCCGACGTGGCAGCTCTTCTCGGCGAGGCCAACCCCGGAGTCGTTCCCGGCACGCAATTCGCAAGCGAGCTCGACCATGCGGCCTCACGCTTGCTCGACATCGCCTCAGGAACAGGCGGACTCTACCGAGATGCGTACGAGCCGGTCGCAGAGAAGTTCCTGGACATAGGACTGCGGAACGAGGACGCCTCCTACGAACTGCTCACCGCATCCGACAACACCCGAACGTTGATGCCGCTGTTCGAGCACGAGTGGAACGACGACGGAGCGACACTGAGCCGTCTCGTGGGCTGGATCCCCGAAAACTCAGCAGTCACCGGCCCCGACGACACCGTCCGCGCCGAACGCGCAGGGGAGGCAGCGCACTCGCTCGCGCTGATGCTGTCATCGTCGGGTTCCGACTCCCCCGTCGCCTTCACCGATGCAAACAACACCAACCCATACAGACGGCTGATGGACATACCCGGAGTGGGCGACGGGAGATCCGCTCTCGGAGAGGTCAACCCGGCACTGACGCAGTCGATCGCGGGCGCATTGTCGCCGTACGTGATCGACATGGTGACCGATGATCCGAGACTGGCCTATCACGAGAGCTTCGACTGTCTCGGCCCGGTCGAGACAACGCGCATCTTCTCGCTGCTCGACAGCGACCCGCACGCGGGAACACTCATCAGCGGCCACGCACTCGCGGCGGCACACGAGATCGACCGCGCGTTCGCCCGCTCGGACGTAGATCCGCCCCCGATCACGCTCGGAGAAACCTCAGGAAGGCTCCGCGCTGTCGTGGAGGGCGGTCTCAGGACTGAACTCGGCGACAGGTTGAGCGACTCCGGCGAAGCGAAATCCGACCGGGCAGCAACACGTGCCGGACACTTCGGGGCCGGGCAGGCCATCACTGCAACCGGTTTGAGCTACCTACCTCCACCGTGGGGTGTCGCCGCATCGGGCGCTGTCTACACCGCTGGAGCGTTGCTTTCGGGCAACATCATCGATGCCGACGGCAACCTGACCGATCGGTTCTCCGGATCGCCGGAAGCCCGTTTCCGGATCAGTCAGTACGAAGCCGGTCCTGACCAGATTCGCATGACCGACAACGAGATCAAGTACACGATCCTCACCGAACTCGTCGACTCGGGCCGGGTGCCGGCTACCGATCTCCCACCGGAAGCAAGTCGTGCCGGCACCTTGATCACATATGGGGAACTCATGGACGGACACACAGACAACGGAGAACTACAGAACATCGAGCGAGTCAGGCAAGGTATCGTCGACGAAACTCCCGGCGCCTTCGAACGTTCCGGCATTCGACGTGTCGACGAGTACATCGATCAGCACTCGGTGGCAATCAATGCCTACTACGACAACATCTTCGGTAGCGACGACGACCAACGAGCATTCGAGTCGGTCTTTATCGGAGACGGTGAGCCCACCCGAATGAGCAGGTGGCCCGTATGAGATCCGCACCTGCAACGCTGCTCGCATGCCTGCTTGCTTCAACACTGCTGAGCGGGTGTATCCCCACCTTCACAGCCAACGACGCGGGGCCTACATCCGAATCATCCAGTACCTCAGTACCTTCTACATCGGGGCCGTACCGCGTTCCTGACACTCGGCTCACCTCCACCATCGTCTGGTCCGCCGAACCCGGAATCGATCTCTTCAGCACCGAGGCCACCCTCGCCCGCGCCGCGATCGAAGCCAATGAGATCGCACTCGCCAACTCCGTCACCGACAGCTATCGCGGATTCGCCCGCGCCATCGACCAAGAGACGAAAGACCAGTATGACGAGTTTCCCCCGCTCAACACACAGCACTTCGGTACCGCCTACTTCCACATCATGCGCATCGAACCCACCGAGACCGGCTTCATCGCACACTCCTGCCACCAAACATCCAACGTCGCAGTGAGAAACACCGATGATCACTACAGCCGCTCCGTTACCACCGGGGGCCCGAACCTCAAATTCGTTCTTCAGCGAACGAGCAATGTGACTCCGGTGCCACCTTCGATCGGGTCCACCTCCACCCCGCCCGTCAACGAAAACGGGAATCCACAATGGCAAGCCCCCACCTACGACGTATTCACCGGCTGGAACATCAACATCGACGGCTCATCCGGACGCGACCACACCCAGGCATGCCGACAATGGGGACACCAGTACGCTCCCGACGCAATCCAAAACGAGTACTTCATAGTCACATCCGACACACCCCCAGAAACGCTGCCGGCCTACCCTGGATGGTGAGCCCACGTTCCCGCGCGGATCCCAGCCATCCGCGCGCACAATCGCGGTTGCGCGAAGCTGGAATCGTCGCGACTACCGTTCACCGGGGCGGACGCCCGATCACCTACATCAGGTGAGAAAGCCTGCACCGCCCCGCCACCACCCGTTCGAGTTCGTCGACATCCTTGATGTCGGTCAAGATAATGCTCGTGTTCGCACGGTTGACGAACGTCGACGCGGTGAACTCCAACACGCCCACCAATGATCTGTCCTCAATGATCGGAGCCTGCCCCCGAAAGTTCGAAGGGCAGGGGGCGCCGAAAAAGGCGACGCCTTCGGCCTGGTCCAGGAAACCGTCAAATCTGCGAGTATGTACACATGTCGGCCCTGAGAATCTTAGGACGCGTGACCGGATGGACCTGCATCGCGATCGGAGGGATCCAGCTCGTCGGCGGAGTATCCGGGGAACCCGGCATGACTTATGGCGCGACCGTGGATTCACACGTGCGCTTCATGGGTCCCGTCTTCGCCGGCTACGGTTTGAGTTGGCTCGACGCCGCGGCTCGCCCACAACCGGTCCTGAACCGAATGCGGATCCTGGCCGGACTGATGGCGCTCGGAGGTGTCGGCCGGCTCGCGACCCGCGCCACCCTGGGTCGGCCCCACCGCTTCCATGATTTGCTGCTCGCTGTGGAGCTCGCTGCCCCCGTAGTGGTGGAGGCGCTGGATCGACGCGAGCCTCCCGCGCGCGGTTAGTCCGCGCGATTGGCCTCCGACCAGGAGCTACGGAACCTGCCTGGTCAGCTGTGCCCAAGGAGCTCATCGGCGATGAACGCCGTCCACGACAGAATCCGCTCGGTATCAGTCGACGGGAAGTACTTGTAGTCCCGTGCCGTGACCGTCTCCGCCAGTTCGGACAGGTCGATGTTGCTGCTCGTCGCTCCGTCGGGCGCAGGGCCTGAGAACAGCCAGACCAGCCGTTGCGTCAGAGCTGGGGCGTGACGTGTGCACGCCTCGCGCGCGACGTCGGGCCAGCCGTCACCCTCCGCGTCGCTCCCGATGACTATGGCCTCGAACTCCGCGGCCCGTTCGAGGTCGGACAGGGTGCCCAGTGTGACCTCGAATCCGTGTTGGGCCAGCGACCCCGCGATCACCGTGGCGGTGCGCCGGGTAGTGCCTCGGGTGCTCTCGGTTGCGACAAGGACGGACATGCCCACCGGGTTCCCCGGCGCCGGAGTGGAGAAACATCGCTTCGAACATGGCTACACCGAGTCCTCAGGTAGCGACGGCCCCCCAGTCCTCGGGCGCCACCTCGCGGATCGTCTGTCCGAACGTCCACGCGTGGCCCTCGGGGTCGTCCGCGGAGAAACTGCGGTCGCCGTACGACTGGTCTTCGAGATCGGCAGTAATCTTCGCCCCTGCCTCCTGCGCCCGACGATAGAGCGAATCGACATCGTCCACCTGGACGTGAATCTGCACCGTCGCGCCACCGCGACGGCCCGGGCCGCGGTAGTCCGGGCCGGGATCGCCCAGCATGATCACCGCCTCGCCCAGTCTCATCTCGGCGTGGCTGACATACCCGGCGGGATCGTTGTAGCGCAGTGTCTCCTCGAACCCGAAAGTTCGAGTCAGAAAGGACAACGCGCTCTCCACGTCCTCGTACAGCAAGTGCGGCGTGACGGTGTTCATGAGGAACTCCCTGGAACTCGGCGTCGATCGATGTGCTGACATATCGAGCATCATGGTTCGAGGGCGGCATCGTCTTGAACGATTGGAAGATCCCCACCGATCAGTTCCCGAGGCGTGCAGCCGGCAAGATCGACGAATTCCCGTGTCAAATGCGCCTGGTCGGAGTATCCACACGACACAGCGACGTCCGCGACAGATCCGCGCCATCGCGGCGACCGCAGCGCCAGCTGGGCCCGTTCGAACCGGATCACCCTACTCGCCAGCTTCGGTCCGAGCCCGAATTCGTTCTGGAACAACCGGGTCAGGTGCTGGCGAGAGTAGCCGGTATGCGCTGCGAGCCGGGAGACGGGCAGCGCCCCGCCGCCATGCACGATCCCCTGCCACGTGGCCGCCAACTCGCGAGCAACGGGCTTCTCCCGCCGCAGCCGGAGCAGGACCCGGTCACACGCATCGAACCGCTCCGGCCAACCGAGGTGTTCCTGCAGTCGCTCCCAGAGCTCGTCCCCCACCTGTCCCAGCACGTCGGCGGATTCGAAGGAGCCGTCCCACAACTCGGCCGCCGGCATTCCGAAGAGGGCGCGACACCCCACGGGCGACAGTTCGATCACGACACCTTCCTGGCTGCCGTCGTGAGCGATCAGCGCGGTCGACGCCTGCAGACCGCTGAGTACACACCGGTAGCTGTCGGGATGTTGCGCCGGATTGGTCTGCGCGCACACGACGATCGGGGCCCCGATGCTCACGATGAACGTCATGTGCCGCGACGGCAGGCCGCGGTGGATTCCCGCGGGGAACCCCATCATGCGATAGCCGAGGTAGCCGTCGACCAGTCCGCGCAGCGGTTCCGCTACTGCGCGGGTGGAATAATCGACGACCGGTTCCACACCTGCCAGTGTATTGCGTATGGAAGCCCATCTGAGCGGAGAGCTCGGGTGTGACGCCGTCGGGAATCGCAAGGCTCGAGCCGGCCTTCCGCAATCAGCCTCGGGGCCTCGCGCGCCCCAGGTTGCCGCCGCGCGTTGCCGTGTCGCGCCGAGTTTCCGCTGTATGCGATCCGGTCGAATGATCCCGCCATCCGACCAGCACCTTGTGCACCGTCTCGGCACCATGCAGTGGCGCAGGCGGTGCAGGCAGGTCTGCGGGGTAGATGAGAAAAGGCGTGCTCTGCGGTCCGCCCATCCCACCGTGCGAACCGACCTGCTCCTCGAACGCCGCAACCTCGTCGGTGTCGGGCCAGTACGCGCCGCCCACCATGATGTCGGCGACGTTGTCGAAGGTGTCGGTGCGACGCACCTTCACCAGCGCGTCGTCGCCCATCACCGCCAGCGGGTCGTCGCCGGTGACCTCACCGGTGGTCAGGTCGACCTGGCCGTGCGGTCCGAGTACCACGGATCCGCCGGTGCCGCCACGAGCAGAAAGCCGATCCCGGGATGCTCCCGCAGGCCGGTGAGTAGCCCCGGGTGAGCGCCCTCGATGGCGTTGATGTCGGCACGACCGGGCAGGTCCGGGAAATAGATCAGACCGAGGTTGCCCGAGCCGAGCACGATCGGCTCACCCGTAGACGGATGCACCTCCTCGCCGGCGGCCGGCGAATGCACACTCGCAGCGGCATATCCACGTCGTTCTGCTCCAGGTTGGGAAGAGACGTCGGATCCAGACCTATGCCGGACAGCATCCAACTCTCGCGTCGAAGCCAGACGGATTACCAACTGCCCCAGTGTTTCCCCATAGCGTTGCAGAAAGGTCGCGCCCTGACTCTGGCCGTGGTCGGACAGCACCACCACACGGTACGGCCGGTCGGCCTGCGCCACCACGGAGAGCAGCATCTCGACGACGTCGTCGAGTTTGGTCAGCACCGCAAGCGTTTCGGGCCTGGAGATACCGGAGTGGTGCGACACCTCGTCGTACCCGATCAGATCGAGATAGACGGCGCTGCGCCCCTTGATCAGATCTCCGACCACCGCGGCAGCGGCGACGTCGGTGGCCAGCACCGTCGCGAACGCCCGAACGAATGGATACAGCCCGCCCCGCGGCACCCGCGGCCGGATGTCCTTTCGCTTCTGCCGCAGAGACTGACGTACTTCCCGTTGCAGTTCGGCAACCATCCTGATGACGGTGCGCAGTGCACTCGCCGGATCGGCGAAATAGTCGCGGTAGCCGGCACCGCCACCGAGGCGCGCACCGCGCATGCGGCTGACGACGAGAACGTTGTCGTGCGCGCCACCGGTGAACAGGTTGCCGCGGCTCGCACCATCGCGCGCGAGCAGCCCGGGAATGTCGCTGCGTTCGAGTTCTCGCTGTTCGTTGTCGGCCGGGTTGCTGAATACGGAGATGCGTCCGGTGGTCTTGTCGTACCAGCGGAAGGCCGGCACGTTGTGGTTCGAGCCGTGCAGCACGCCGAGTTGGGTCGCGCCCGTCTGGCTACTCCAGTCGGTATGCCACGGCATAAGGCGGTGGGTCTCGCGCACCAGCTTCGCCAACCCGGGGTGACACCGTCGGCGATCGCGCGGCGCAGCACGTCGTAGCCGAGTCCGTCGATCTGGATGCACAACAACCCCGGGGACGCGTCCGCGAGCACCCTGCGGCGACGCAATCGGAACCGTTGTCGGCGTACCTGCATCAACCGGTACGCGACATCGGACCGAGAAGCGATGGCGCCCGAGACCACGGACGTGAACAGCGACAGCAGCGCGGCGATGAAGAACGCATCCTGCCACCGGTCCACCGACGCCAACGGCACGAGGTACAGCGTCAACAGCATGATCAGTCCGCCGGCCACGAACACCCCGACGAACAACAGCACCGGGCCGATCCATGACATCAACCGCATCATCACGGGCCACAGTGCCGCGTTGAACAACCCGAAGACCAACGACAACGCCAGCGCGGCCGGAAGGGTCGAAATCGGAGCGAAGCCGGACGGATCCAAGGTGATGCCGCCGAGGATGCGGTCGAGCACGATGATCGCGAGCGCCGACGACCCCCACAGCACAAGGAACTCGACGAGCACCCGAACCATGCCACTCACCGTGCGCATCGCAGTTCCTTCCCTCGTCTGGAATCGTAAGGGTCGTGAACGCCACTGCGGGTCGAGATGCCGTCCCGTCCGGTGTGCGCTGGCTCGGACACGCCAGCACGCTGATCGCGGACCGGGGGACGGTGGTCCTGACCGATCCGGTGCTGACCGACCGCGTCGCGCATCTGCGCCGCCGACGGGGTCCCACTCCCAGTGGGCCGCATGTGCGAAGCCCTGACGCGGTCCTGCTCTCGCATCTGCACGCCGACCACACACATCTACCGTCGTTGCGGCTGCTCGATCCGAGCACTCCGATCGTGACCCCGTGGGGAGCGATCGACGGTCTGCCCGCACTGCGCCGGTTCGACGACCGCCTGATGCCGCTGCGAACCGGCGACGAGATCCGGATCGGCAGCGTCACTGTCCGCGCTGTGCCCGCCCGACACGACGGTCGACGCTGGCGACGCGGCCCGGAACTCGCGCCGGCGATCGGCTTCGTCGTCGAGGGCGACCACCGGACGTACTTCGCCGGCGACACCGATCTGTATCCGGGCCTCGCAGGCCACGTCGGCCCCGTCGACATCGCGTTGCTTCCCGTCGGCGGCTGGGGCCCGACCCTGGGCAACGGCCACCTCGATCCGTCCCGGGCGGCGGTCGTCGCGCGCCTCGTGGCCGCAGGCCTGGCGGTACCGATCCACTACGGCACTTTGTGGCCGGTCGGACTCGATTCCGTGCGCCCCCGATTGTTCTTCGGTCCCGGAGCCGAGTTCGTCCACCATGCGGGGCGGTCAGGTATCGACGCCGTGGAGCTGTCCCCGGGTGGCGCACTCGTCACGCCGCACGAGTGAGGTGCTCTACGGGTCAGCGAAACAACTGGACATTCGCGGCGGCCCACTGAGCGAAGGTCGTCGCGGGCCGGCCGAGAATCTCCTCGACCGTCGTCAATGCCGATTGCGGATGATCGACGAGCAGCGCCCGGCCATCCAGATACCACCCGGCGTACTCACCCATCGACCGAGCAAGCACCGCTTCCGCTTCCTCCCGCGACACCTCGACGAACGGCACGTGGCGCCCGAGCGCCGAACCGATGCCCTGCACCATCTGCGGATGGGTCAGCGACTGTGGCCCGGTGAGTTCATACGTGCGCCCGGAATGGGAATCGCCGAGCAGTGCCTGCGCCGCGACCGCAGCGATGTCTTCGAGCGCGATCGGGGCATTCGCCGCGGTCGGATACGTGCCGCGGACCTCACCCGTCGTGCGTATCTGCTCTGCCCAGATGGTCGCGTTGGTCATGAACTCGCCGGGTTCGAGGTGGGTGCATTCGAGGCCGGACGCTTCGACGTCGGCCTCGATGCCGTACCAGTCGGTTCCCGGTCCGCCTGTGAGGGTGACGAACCGGCGCACCCCGGCGCCGCGCGCGAGGATCGCGACTTCCCGCGCTGCCGCGGGAACCGGTGCGAGGTACACGGTGTCGATGCCGTCGAACACCCCGCTGAGTGAATCAGGCTTGCCCACATACCCTTCGACGACTTCCACGTCGCCGGGTAGTGCCGCCCGCGTGGGATTCACGGTCAAGGCGCGCACGTGTGGGGCATCAGCGCGCATCAGTTCGTCCACCACGAGTCTGCCGACGTTTCCGGTTGCTCCCGTCACGAGAATTGTCATTTCACCAGGGTAGGTCGCCGTCGCAGCGCCAGTCGGCGAATACCTGCACGATATGGAGCGCAAGCTTGACGTCCGTACTCACACCCGATTCGGGATCGCTCGGATTTCTTGGTTACTTCAACGGCGTATAGCGACGTCGATCCAACCGAAGTTCGATCTGCGCCGTGACAATCCGGGCGCGATGTCCACCGCGTACAACGGGCACAGGTGACGGATTTAGTCTTCCGCCACCGCGAGCACGACGTCGATGTTGCCACGCGTCGCGTTGGAGTACGGGCAGACCTGGTGCGCCTTCTCGGTGAGCTCGAGCGCCGTGTCGTGCGTCAAATTCGGCAGTGAGACCTCGAGAGTGACCGCGAGCGCGAAACCGCCCGCGTCCGTCGGGCCGATACCGACACGAGCACCGACTGCGGAATCGCTGACGTCGGCACCTTCCTGACGCGCGACCATCTGCAGGGCGGAGTGGAAGCACGCCGCGTATCCCGCGGCGAACAACTGCTCGGGGTTGGTGCCCTCACCGTTGCCGCCCATTTCGGTGGGGATCGCAAGGTTCACGTCGAGCTTTCCGTCGCTGGCGCGGGCGTGACCGTTGCGTCCCTCACCGGTGGCAAGAGCTTCTGCGGTGTAGATGATCTTCATGGGGGTCCTACCCTTCTTCGGAGGTTCCGCCGGTTGCGTCCTGCAGCGCGGCGGTCAGATCGTGAAGCGTGTCTCGAAGCGCGACCAGTTCGTCGACGCCGAGCCCACTCGAGCGCGCGATGCAGCCGGGTATGTCCTCGGCCTCCTCGCGTAGCGCGTTGCCAGCATCGGTGAGGTGAACGACGACTCGGCGTTCGTCGGCGCGTTGCCGTCGACGTTCGACGAACCCGGCGGTCTCGAGCCGTTTGAGCAGCGGCGACAACGTGCCGGTATCGAGATCTAGGGCGTCGCACAGATCGTGCACGCCGCGTGCGTCACGTTCCCAGAGCGCCAGCAGTACGAGGTACTGCGGGTACGTGACGCCCAGCCGCTCGAGGTGCGGCCGGTACACGGTTGTGGTGGCGCGCGACGCCCGGTAGAGCGCGAAGCACACCTGCTGGTCGAGCGCGAAGTGATCGGACACGAAAATAAAGGTAGTGCACGGTTCTATTGTGCGCAATACAAAAGTCCACGATCTACCGGGTGAAGTGGATCACGGTGCAAGGGGGCCGGGAAGGGCACCGCAGTCACGGCCGAGTCAGTCGTCGAATGGCATTGAGCGGCAGCCTCAACCACGTCGGCCGGTTCCGCGCCTCGTACACCACCTCGTAGACCGCTTTGTCCACCTCGTATGCGCGGAGCAGGACACCGACCTCTCGCGGATCGGATCCGGCGGTAGCAGCGTAGCCGTCGCAGAACGCGGCGGAACTGCGTTGCGCCCACTCCCCCGCCCGGAACTCCCGCTGGGACGCGACACCCTCGGTTTCACTTTCGCGCACCGCATGATGCGCCGCATAGTCGAACGACCGCAACATGCCGGCCACATCACGCAGCGCCGTGTCCGGCTCCCTCCGTTCGGCCAGTGGCTTCGCCGGCTCTCCCTCGAAGTCGATGAGCAGCCACCGCTCGGGTGTCCGCAAAACCTGACCCAGGTGCAGATCGCCGTGGATGCGTTGCACCGTAATCGGGTCGAGTGCCGCCACCTCCTCGAACAGCGCCCGCGCGCCGGGCACGAAAACCGCGAGTTCGTCCACTTCAGCGGCTGCGGCATCCAGCCGGCGCACCATACCCGCAGCGAGGTCCGATGCCGGGCGCTCCGAGACGCCGAGACCCTCTGCGAGATGAGCGTGGACCTCCGCGACCGCGACACCGATCCGGTGCGCCTCACCTGCGAAGTCGGTGCCGACCTCGTCGGCGCGCAGATCACCCTCGAGGAGCAGGTCGCGGACGCTTCCTAAGGCCATCGACCAACCGTCGGCGGAGTTCGCCGCGAAGTCTTGAACCATCGCGAGAGTGGTACGCACACCCTCGATATCCGCCTCGAGCCATGCGCGGATCGGCGCGACCGACCGACACTGGCCCGCGGCAAGCGCGAGATGGAGTTCGACGTCGGGATTGATCCCCAAAGTAACGCGGCGGAACATCTTGAGCAGCAACTGTTCTCCGAGTGCCACCGAGGTGTTCGACTGTTCGACCCTCAGTGCGCGCCCCCGCATCCCCGGCTCGATCACGGTGCCCGGGACGGTGTGTAGTTCGATGGGACCGCGGGTCGCGCCACGCGCCAAGCTGCTGTTCGCATACAGACCGATGATCTCCTGGTCGCGGAGCCCGTCGTAGACGAACACGGAGCGGCCGGCTGCCTCATCCGGAGCGGCGATCGTCGACGGTGCCAGTTCGTCCGGCAGGTGCGATCGATAACCGAGGGGCACCTGATAGATCTGTTCGGGTGCGGAGTCGAACGTGACCGCCACCAGCACGTGGTCGGCGCCGAACCCTGACTCCTCGGCCAGGGGTTGTCGCAACACGACTCTCACGCCGGTGATCCTGTGCCCCTTCGCGGCACACCACCGCTGGTGCGGCAGCCATTCCACCAACCGGGCCTCGAGGTCGGAATCCGGATACAGCCGCTCGTTCGACTCGGTCATGGCTACACCGCAGCCGGCATGAGCCATATCCCGCAAACGGAGACAGCGATCAAAGCGACCACGTCGGGAGTTCGATACACGACGGCGTGGCCGATTCGTGGGAGAGCTCCTGCTCCGCCCGGTGGAGCGCGGTCGCGGTGGCAGCGGGTTCACCCGATCCCGGGTTGCGAGCGTAGCGCGGATGCGCGCCGGAGCTGATCTGAATCCCGATGCGGTGACCGGCGGCGAACTCATGGAAGGTCGGCCACAGGCGTACCTCGACGATGCGGAATCCATCCGAATCCGCTTCGGGATCGGTGCCTTTCGTTCCTACGGAGCCGATCCGGCGGATCCCATCGCACACCGTCATCGCACGACCGTCCGGATGCACATCGCAGATGCGGACGAACAGGTCGGCGCTGGGCTGCGAGGAGCGGAATCGGATACGGGCCACAGGTTCACCGGCGACAGTCAGCGGTTCGGCGAGGACGTCACCGCGGAACACTACGACATCGGCCCGGCGCTCGTGTTCGGTGTTGTCCACCGGATCCGATTTCGGATCCAGACTCGGGCCGCCGAGGGCAGGAGTGGGATCGGAGGGGTCGTAGATGTAGGTGGTGCTGCCACCAGCGGGCTTGTCGGGTCCGAGTCTGCTGGAGGGCAGAAGGAACAGGCATTCGGTGGAAACGCCTTCGGGTGGCCACGTAGCCAGATCGTGCCATTCGTCGGCGCCGGTGCGGAACGCACGAACCGGTGCGACGCGTGTGGTGGGCGCGTCGGCAAACTGCTCCTTCAGGAACTCGACTGTGCCCGTGATCGTCGGCGCGGCCATACCGCGGGACTGGTGGGCCCACGGTCCCACGGTCAGGCGCGGCGGTCTGCCGGCCTCGACGAGCTGGGCGTAGTTGCGGAGTTGCCAGGGCAGGAAGATGTCGTACCAGCCGGTGACCATGAAGGTGGGCGCGGTGAGCTCGGGAACGGACGCGGTGTGCGACTGCTGGGTCCAGTACTGGTCGGCGAGGTCCTCGCGGGTGACCCAGTCCTGGTACCAACCGACCTTCCGTCCGTTTGCTGCGACGTCGCCGGCAGTCAGCGGCAGCACGTCGAACGCCGTCCGCAGTCTGGAATCCGGGCCGCGTAGCCCCAGCAGCAGCGGGAGAAACTCCCGGTGGTTCATCCTGTCCATCATCTGTGTCCAGCCGAGCGCATTGCGCATGGAGAATGCGCCGTTGTCCCAGGTGATCGCACCGAAGTCGGGCATGGTGACGAGTAGACAGAGTGCGTCCGGGGCGTTGTCGGGGTCCACACGTTCGAGTTCTGCGGCCACCGCCCACTGGGTGAATCCCATGTAGCTGGGGCCGTGGGTCGCGACCGGCCCGGTGTGCCACGGCTGGGCGCGGACCCAGCGGTGTGTGGCCATACCGTCTCGCTGTTCGTCGATCTGCGGGGTGAATTCTCCTTCGGACCCCCACGTGCCTCGGCAACTCTGGAACAACACCCGGAAACCCTCGCGGGCGAGAGCGCGCGCCGAACCCGCCACCGCACCGCTGCGCCCGTAGGGTCCGCGGATCACGACGGTGGGCAGGCACGGATCGATGTCGCCGATCGGGGTGATGAGGTCGGCGAGGAGGATGACGCCGTCGTCCATCGGGACGCGGAGGTTCTTACGGACCTCGATGTCGTATGGTCCGGGTTCGATCCCCTTGATCGTCTTGGCCTGAATCCAGCGGCCGAGACGTTGACGTAGCGTGCTCAGACCATCGATTCCCACCCCGGCTATCCCCATGGTGGGTCAGTTTCACTGAAACACCGTTCTGGGTCAATGACGTACAGCCAGGGGCGGCGCTACTCTTTCTTCATGGAGACCTGGTGCGCCGACTTCATGGCAAGAGCGTCGCGGCGCGCCGTTACACCCGATCCGGACTGGTCCCACGACTGCCGTCTGCATCCTGCGGTGGCGCGGAGTCTGCAGAAGTTCCAGGTCGGAGAGAGCGGCGACGGAGCTCACCTGATCGCAAAGGCCGATGCCGCAGGAAACTCCGACTATGCCGCCGCGGTGCGACTGTTCGTCGCCGAGGAGCAGAACCATGCGCGGATGCTGGCGTCACTTCTGCAATCCGCCGGCATTCCGATAATTGGCCGGCACTGGTCCGACACCACTTTCGTGCAGCTCCGCCGGCTGACGGGTCTACGGTTCGAACTCATGGTCCTGACCATCGCGGAGGTCGTCGCACTGCGCTATTACCGCGCCCTCGCCGAGGGCGGAGACGACGCGCTGCTGGTCGACGTGTCGGAGCGAATCCTCGACGACGAGCACCACCACGTCCCGTTCCAGTGCCATCGCCTGCGTGTCGGATTCGCTCATACATCAGCGTCGATCCGCGTGGCGGTCATGCAAGGCTGGCGCGTCCTCGCGCGTGCTGTTGCGGTGGTCGTCGCATTCGACCACGGGCCGGCCCTACGCGCGACGGGAGTGACGCGGCGAGCCTTCATCTCCGACACCATGCGGTTGTTCGACAGTGCCACCGCAGAGGTGTTCACGTCCGGTTCGGCCGCCAGCGGCCTCAGGACACAGAGCTCGACCGGGAATTAGCGACGTACGTTGCAGCGCCTGACCGCGAGCGACCTCCTGCACCGACACATCCGTTCGACAAGGATGTGCAAGAAGCGCCGTACCATCACGCTCACCTCGCGTGCGTCGTAGGAGTAGATGACATGACCGCAACTTCCCGTTCCTCGACGCGGCTTTCTCCTCACCGTTGGGCACCGCCCTCCGCACCAGCGCGAGCAAAGAGGAAAACGAGCACACCCCCGCTACCGCCGGTACGACGGATCGCGCTGTCAGGGGGCGGCCCCGAAGACGTTGTTCTCGGCGCAGATGGATGCATCTACACCGGTATCGATACCGGCGAGATTCTGCGCGTCGACATCGACACCGAAAAGGTCACCGCCGTGCTCGACACGGGCGGTCGCCCACTGGGCCTCCACGCGGGCGCGGACGGGTCGCTGCTCGTGTGCGACGCTGAGCGCGGACTTCTGCACTGGCCCGGTCCGGGACATTCGGTCACGGTGTTGGTCGACACGGTCGACAACGAGCCACTGAACTTCGCGAGCAATGTGGTCGCCGACCCCGAATGACGGAACGATCTACTTCACCGCATCCTCGCGTCGGTGGCCGCTGGAGCAGTGGATGGGCGATCTGGTCGAACACTCCGGCACCGGCCGCTTGTTCCGCCTGTCACCCAAGGGCAAAGTGGAGACGCTGCTCGACGGTTTGCAATTCGCCAATGGCGTGGCGTTGACGCCCGACCGCTCAGCGTTGATCGTCGCAGAAACTGCCGCCTACCGACTCAACCGCTACTGGCTGCGCGGCCCCGAAGTCGACACTGGTGGACAACCTGCCCGGCTTCCCCGACAACATCGCCCTCGGCAGCGACGGATTGATCTGGGTGACTCTCGCATCACCACGAAACCCTGTGCTGGACACTCTACTTCCGCTTCCGGGTCTCTTACGCAGAGCGTTGTGGATGTTGCCCGACCGGCTCCTGCCCGCCCCTGCCCGCACCGCGTGGGTGCTGGGGGTGGCAGCGGACGGTTCGATCGTCCACGACCTGCAGCAGAACGGAGCCGACTACGCCATGGTCACCGGAGTCGTCGAGCACGACGGCACCCTGATCCTCGGCAGTCTGCACGAGCGCGCGATCGCAGTGACCCGCGTCGTGTGACGGTCTCGGCGCGGAACGTGAAGTCCGTCAATGCCGCGGTCCCACCCCCGGACAGGTCCTCATGACCCTCGGCCAGGTGACGACGGTGGTGCTGGCGCTTGTCATCGTCGTGTGGGCGTTCGGCTTCGCCTCGACTGGCTGGGAACTGCTGGTCCCGACGCAGCCGATTGACGCAGCGGGGTCGATGCCGCCGAAAAGCTATTGACCGTCGTCCGAGTGGCTCACGATGTTGACCACGGTGCCGTCCGGCGCGCGGACGAAGAATCGCCGTACACCCCACGGCTCGGTCGTCAGCGGGTGCACAATCTCGAGCCCCCGTCGTTTTGCCTCCTCGTAGGCAGCCTCCACGTCGTCGCCGACATGCACGGACAAAGCCGAATCCACCGGCGCTGATTCGTCCCCGCTGACGAGTTGAACACTTGCACGCCCGTCCGGAGTACTGAACCGGGCAACCCATCCCAGATTCATCTCCTCGACGGAAAGCCCGAGAAAGTCGGCGTAGAAGCTACGGGCTTCTTCGATGTTCGGGACGTTCAGGTTTGCGGTGAGGCCGGTGGGGCGCATGTCGGAATCTCCTTCCAGGCTCGCAGAACCGTCAATCGCCATCAGCGCCGATGAGCGCGCATCCCCATTGACTCGCACGTTCCGCCTCACCAGGCGCGAATACAGTCTGCTTGTCGACGAGGAAGCCCTCCGGCTCTATGACGAGAGTGAAATCGGTTTTGCGAAGCTTCTTTCTGTTGCAGGGCTTCTCGGCAGTTCAATCCTAATCCCGTCGTGGGATGACTCACCGGCCCGAATGAAAATTCCCACACTACTCCCAGACCGACGGATATCTGACAACAGAACGCACGAGGGCAGTCTCCACATGTCCCTCGATATCCGATGTGCGCCGCTAGGACTGGGCGACGGTAGCCGAGCGGGCAGGCATTGCCGCCGACGCCGACACCGACACCGACACCGACACCGACACCGACGACGGTGAGCACAGCCACCAGCGCACACAGGGCGAGCGAGCCGGTCAGCACCAACCCGGGTGCGGCGGCCGGAACCCCGGAACCCGATGCCATGGCCATGTGCGATCGGAGTCGAGACTCCGGTCGCTCAGGGTCGTTTGGGACGACGCCCGTTGTACCACGATCCTCGACCGGGACACAGCGACCACGCCCGTCGGCAGCCACGTGGTTCTCGTCGAAATGGTCGAACATCCGAATGCCCGAGCCTCTTGGCCAAGGCCATCGATCTGCAGATGCTCACTCAAACCGACGGTGGCCGTCAACGCACCCCCGACGAACTCAACGCGCTCCTCGTCGATGCCGGACTGACACCCACCGGCAATGTCGCTGCTCCACTACCCCCATTCACTCGTCGAGGCGCAGAAAGATGCTCTGATCGCGCGGTAACGAACCCGCGGAAATTAGCCGGTCATGACCACCCGGCGACCGACAACCCCGATCGGTTGCCTCGCACCGGCACGTGCTCGGCCGGCGTGCAATGCACGATCCTTGCCCCACGCGCGAATGGCTGCGACCTCTTCCGGGTTGGTTCGACTGAACGGCACGACGTTCGCGAACACTCCTCGCACGAGATCGTCGGTCATCTGGGTGTCTCCTCGTACGAACATCGTTGTCGCGACGTCGTGCACCACGGATTCGATATCCGATCCGGCGAACCCCTCCGACATCTGCACCAGTTCGGCAAGCAACGTCGGTTCCGCTTCTAACTGCAGGTACTTACGGAAATAGAGGGAGATGATCTCGGCTCGATCCGCTTCGTCGGGTAGGTCGACGAAGAATAGTTCGTCGAACCGTCCTTTCCGCAGCAGTTCCGGAGGCAGACTTGTCACGTCGTTCGCAGTGGCCACCATGAACACCTTGGAAGTGGACTCCTGCAGCCAGAACAGCAGCTGTCCGATCAATCGGCGCGTGACCCCGGAGTCGCCGCCCCGATCCGCCAGGGCCTTCTCGATCTCGTCGACCCACAACACACACGGTGCGACTCGATCGGCCATCGACAGCGCTTCCTTGAGCCTCCCCTCTGACTGCCCCACATACATGCCCATGATTGCCCCCATGTCGAGGCGATACAGCGGGAGCCTCCATTCGGATGCAATGGCCTTGGCACTCAACGACTTGCCGCATCCTGGAACGCCGACGAGCAAGACTCCTCGTGGCGGATGGAGAGGCGACCTGCTCAGGTCGGCACGAATCAACTCACGCCGCGTGTACAACCATTCGCGGAGCGTGGACAGTCCTCCGACCTGATAGTCACCCTCCTTGACCTTGACCCGCTCGATCCCGCTGATCTCGCCGAACATCTGATCCTTGAACTCGGACAGTTCGGCGATGTCGTCACATCCCAACGCACCCTTGGCGAGCATCGTCGTCACGGCATTGACCGCTTCCGCCTGTGTCACCCCAACCAGTATCTCAGCAGCCTGCCGGACTTCCCCGACTCCCCATTCGATGCTCATGAACGGACGGTGGTCGTCGACGAGCGCCGTTACCACCTGTTCGAGTTCGTCGACATCCGGCAGGTCGAGGTCCACCGACATGCCGAGGCGAGACAAGCCGCTCCACACTTGGCCCGCGGTGATCAGGATGATCGATCCTTGTCGTTCGTCGGCCAACCGGACCAACTCCGCCAGATGCCGGGCCGTCGGCCTGTCGTCGTCAACATCCTCGATGTCGCTCAGGATGATGTTCGCGTTCGCGCGGTTGACGAACGTCGAGGCGGTGAACTCCAAGGCACCGACCAGCGATCTGTCTTCGATGACCGGCGCCTGCCCCGACAGTTCGAACAGACCGCGTGTCCGCGAATGCCAGTAGAACGACATCGAGCCGAGCGCTCCGCCGACCCCGCGGAGGACGTCGAGAGCACGCGGGCTCTCGATCGTTCGAACGACGATCAGGGGTACACGCGCCTTCAAGTAGCGAGTGATGACGTCTGCGGTCGAAATCTGGTTGGGCATTGCGCCTCCCGGTTGGTGCGTGGGGTTCGGTCAGTCCAGGACGACGCGGCGGCGTGCGGACCCGGTCGTCGGCGGGAGTGCGGGAGCCGCCGATCCGATCGTGTCGGCATTCGGCGCCGAGGCACAGCCGGAACCGGTTGGGTCGAGAATCCGTTCGAGCGGATACTCGGCGTCGAGAAGGACGGTCAGCTGCGCCCGCCGCACCATGAGCAGATGTCGTTCCCGTGCGGCAATGTCTACGACGCCGCTGACGGCGCCCTCCTCCAGTTGCTTCTGGAGTTGCCGAATATCCTCGGCTACACCCTCTTCCAACGGTTGACGCAACTCGCGCGGTAGTCCGGGATGGCGGATCAACTGCAGTCTACGAGCGCACGCCCTGCGGAGCTCAAGCAACGCCTGTGCCATCTCGTGCTCGTCTCGAGCGCGTGACATGTCCCGGCTGTACTGTTCATCAGCGCGCATCATCACCGCGGACTGCGCGTTGTGCAAGTGAGTGAGCAGCCGCTGGTAGGTATCCGGCGGGAAGGAGTCGGCCGTCAACGGGGGAAGCCCATCCAGATTGTGCCGAGGATTGCGCCCCCAGGTGCGCAATGCCGTCACCCACGCCTCATAGGTACTCGCCGCACCCACTGTCATCGGGGGTTCGTCTCGGATACTCGACGCGACACCACCGGGATCTCCCCGGGCGGCATCGGCGACCACTCCGGTAGGTCGCCGGCGATCACACGATTGCGGCTCAAGCGTTCGCCTGCTGGACGTGGTGATCGTCGCACCGCATCCCTGGCGATGATCCCAGTCGTGGTACTCACTGTCTCCTGCGATGGGGGGACGAACGGGGCCAGCCTGGTTCGTCGAACGATAGTGGCATCGGAATGGTTCATCAGTGACCCTTCTCCTGCCCCACGACTGTCGGCCACGTGTCGACGAGGTTGAGCAGTTCCTGTTCATTGCCGTCTGCCTCTTGGTAAGCGAGACGAGCATCGACGAACTCGGCGACCGCCGTCCGGTAGATATCGATCGAGTACTGGAGCGCCTGCCCCCGATCGCTCTCGGCCTGTCGCACCATCGCGTCGGCGGCGCGTTTCTTCTTGGTCACCCACCAGCCGGCGCCGGCCACGACCGCCAAGGTCAACAGAATTCCGACGAGATCGAACGCTGCGATGCAGAACAGCCCGACCGCGCCCGCCAGCACGGCCGCTCCGATCGCTGTTCCGGGCTTGAACCGAACGGATTCGATGTAGGCGGCGTAGCTCTGATGCCACACTTCACCGAGACCTGCTTCGGACCTTTCCTGTGTCGTTGCAGTGTCTGTCTTCCATCCCGGAAACCCCACAGCGACCGCAAACTGCGAATGATCCTGTGCAAGAACGATTTCAACGACATCGATGAATCCGCGACGATAGCCGGTGGTGAAGTCTCCGATGGCAGCACGGAGATCATCTTGTCCTACGCCGATCGCCAGTTTCTGTGCGCCGACAGACACCCCCATCGCGTCCGGGTGGACGGCGATCTGAGTCTGCAACGAGACCGCGTCCATCGTCTGTTCGAGCGCGGCACTGATCGAGTCCGCGTCGATGTGTGCCCTGCCCGTGTCGCCGCCGTTATCGATCACCGCACGGTGGTATGCCGCCTCGCGCTGGTACGGCAGTTCCTCCTCGTCGTACTCGGTGACGAGGTGTTCGAGCAGGTCGTCGAGCTGGTCCTGCACGGACAGCGCAAGCGGAGTGTCAGTGTCTTTGATACGCCGGTACTTCTCGGTGGCGAATCCGAGCGCCGACGCGTACTCCAACAACTCCTTGTACTGCGGCCATTGCGGACTGTGCCGCACGAGAGCCGGATACATCGACTCGTCGACTGCTCCCCGCAGGGTTGTCAGTTCGTCGACCCAGATACGCGCCTGCGCGCCGAGTACCGATGGGGTCGGTCCTCAATCTGCCGTTCCACTCGGACAGCTGGGTCCCGACGACGACATACCCGTGCGTGCCGAATGCGTCGTGAGCCGCCGCCTCATAGACGACGGCGAATTCGCGCCCCAGCGCGCGGGGATCCAAAGCCGACAGGTAATACCGCAGCCACCGGGCCGATGCATCGACGCGACCTTGCCTGCGCAGCACCAACGCGAAGAACAGGCTGGTCTTCGCGCCATCGCGGGTGAACGCCGTCTGCACCGACTTGTCGGCGAGCTCTCGGTCGTCGCGGGACCAGGCCGCCAATGCCACCAGCGCCGGTGCCAGCCAGTAGCGCGGGGTCTGGATCATCAGCTCTTCGGAGATTTGCTGCACGGTGTCGTTGGTGACGTTCCCGACGTCGAAGGCCTGCAGCGTTCCGACCGATGTCCGGCGGACAACTTTGTAGTGCCCGTACTCGCGGTCGAGGGCGGCCTCGGCGTTGCCGAGTGCAGTCTCCGACCGTTGCACGTTGGCAGTGAGCTGGGCATTATGTACGAACTGCCGGAATTCGGCGGTGAGGGCCTGTAATTCCCCGCGCGTGGTCTGCACGTCGTGAGACACCCGCCCGACGTTCGCGTCGACCCGACCGACCTGCACAGTCAGGTCGTTCACCTGCCCCTGCATCCGATTGACCGCGTTCACAATCGGGGCGATGTTGACTGCGTTCACTCTCGAAGGTAGTCCTTTCGTCGAAGGTTCGACGTCGATCGATCAGAGAATTCCGCCGCCACTGCACGTTCCATCGGGCCGGACCGGAACCAAGGAACCGTCGGAGTAGACCTCGATGTAGGCGTAAGAACCGCTACGGACCAACCCTCTGGCCTGCGCGAACGGATCGGCTACCGCATCGGCCGCGTGATAGTGCTCGACGATGTCGTGCAGCAGGTCAAGCTTGTGGTCGACGAACGGAGGCCCCAAGTAGCACTGCTGGAGACAACCGAGTAGCACCCCGCCCTGACGCGTGTCGTACTCGTCGCGAAGCCACTGCATGATCTCCAGCTGCGCACGTCTGTCGATCGCCGTATCGAGAGCGCGAAACGCCGAAAGGATGTCTCCGGACCGAGGTTTACGCCGATTGATCAGCCCCTGCGGCGACGAGACCGGCGCCGATTTCTGGGACTGCGCTCCGACATTGGCGGCCTGCTGATGTGCGCCGACAACCCGCCGAGACCGAAATGACTGCATCGCAAATCTCCCCCCTCTGCCGATGGCCGACCTCCCCGGTTCGTCCAACGATCGAATCAACCGTCAATACGATAGGCGAGGGCACCGACATGTGCTCGGTCGGGCCAGTGTCCCGACCGCCGTACGAGCAGTTCGCTGCTTCCGCCATCCGACGGTCCGGTGATTATTGCGTCGAATTGGCGATCGATCACCCCGAACGCTTCTGTGTCGCCGATCGGACGAGGGGACCGAGCGAGGGGGGAACACGGAGATTACCGGGTGCCGTGCTCAGTCTTTCTCGGGTTCGTCCGTGTCAGCCCGACTCGAATGCCACGATGCGGCCGGAGCATTCGTCGAACCGGATGACCTCGCCGTCGGGACCCGGCGCGGGGGCGCGGAGGGTCACATGGTCGCCACCCCGCAGGAACGAAAACTCGGACCCGCTCGCGATCGCCATGGATCCTCCTCCACCCCAGGTCAATTCGAGGAACGAGCCGTGCTGCTACTTCTCCGGCCTCCGGGCGGAGACCGTGCGGCCGGCGAACGTCGGTGTCGCTGACCACGATCGTGCCCGCCCGGGCCACGGTAGCCGACGGGAAGGTGCTTCCAGTTCGGCAACAACGGCACCTGTTCGGGGCGGAAGGTTGGCCCGACGTTGCTGGCGTGGTATTCGTTGCCGTAGAAGTCGACGTAGTCGCGACGGTGAATGTCATGCGCAGCGTGACGTCCGCGTGGGAGTACAGCGCCGTGCAGATCCGCTCGGCGTCCGTGCTCGAGGCCAGGGTCGCTTGCAGTTCGGCGCGAAGGCGATCCCAAACGTTGATGGCATCGCCGACGATGGAAACCTCCTCCGCAGTGATCCCGTCGACCGCGCAGAGCTCGGCGCGCAGTCGCGTTGGACACGGCGTTCCGGCCCGGTGGAGTCGTGGAACGCACACTCACCAAAGACGGCACGCTCGACGTGCTGCGGTCCGAGCGCGGCGCCCTCGAACGCCTACTCGTCGAAGGCTTGCGCAGCAGTAAGGGCGAGATCCTCCTGCCCCTAACCAGGAACGATTCGCCCGTTGTGCACGTCGTGTCACGGTTCCGCGTCACATGTAGACAGAAACAACCTTTCCGGAACGACGCTTCTGTCTATTTGTGCAGCACACGCATCGAGGGCCTCAGCGATCCTCTCGCCGCGTCACGACCAGCTTTGCCGCGTCAGCGCCCCAGCCGTGCCACCGCCGCCCGGTACAGCTCGGCACTCGTGCAGATGCCGGTACCCCTCCTACACGCGAGTGCCGGCTCAGCAGCTGCCGTGAGCGCCGCAATGAGATGGCACTGCGTCCTTGCCATCCGAGTGATGGGCTGGGTCAAGATGTGCTTGGTCCGGCGGTCACGGAACCGGTGTGGGGGCGAGGTCGTTTCCGGGCCCGACCACGGCACAGTTCCCGGCCGGTGGTGCGCCGGCGAAGCGGTCGGTGAAAAATTGCGCCGTCTGCGCTTGGAACGGCATGAATGCCTCACCGTGCGAGAGTCGGTCGTACTTCGCGTAGGTGACGTCGACACCACGTTCGCAATACTGGTGCGCCAACCCTTCGACGTCGGCGGTGATCATCACCGAATCACCGGTGCCGTCGACGTCTCCGACCGCCAGCAGCATCGGCACCCGCGGAGTACCCGCCGTGCCCATGATGTTGTCGTTGATGGCACGGACCACGCCGGGGACCTCGAGCAGCGACGTGTAGGGAGCTCGGAGCATATCGGTGTCGGTCAACCCCGGGTATTTCGATGCGAATGCGTTGATGCACTGTGAGCTGACCGTGTCGACGATCTGTTGCCCGTACGGGTTGAGGAATGCCGCGGTGTCGAGGCCGTAGGTGCGCTGATACGCGACGATCAGAGCAGGGATGACGCCCGCCCAGCCCGCGCTGCCACTGACGTAGGGCAGATTGTGGGCCAGGTTCACCGGCAGGCCACCCGCTGCCGCGCCGACGATGTTCAGTTCGGGCGCATACGTCGGCGCAACCTCGGCGCCCCACTCGGTGGGCACCGAACCGCCGGAGTAACCGGCCAATCCCACCGGTGTCGACGCGGGAAGTCCCAGAACCGACTCCGCGGCACGCACTCCGTCGAGCGCCGCGTACGCGGACTGGCCTCCGATGGTCCACTCGAGGTCCGGGCCCTCGTAGTCCGGCACGACGACGGTGTATCCGGACGCGAGATAGCCGGTGATCACGGCCTGCTCGAACGTGCCTGCCTGACTGTAGGTGCCGTGCCCGGTGAGGGTATACGAGGGATCGCACTCGGACCCGAGCGCGTCGTATGCCATGTGGTACGAGATCATCCGGTCCGGTCCTGGCACCAAAGGTCGTAGAACTGTCGCGACCGTCGTGGTCGGCCGGTCGAACTGGTCGGTGGTTCGGTAGAGCACCTGTGTGCTCGTGATGGGTGTCGCCTGATCATGGAACCCGTACGGCACCGTCCGGGTGTCGAGCACCGTGCCAGGTGCGACGCCGTCCAATGGTCCGTCGTACGTGTAGAACGGGTCGGCCGACGGTAACGGAACCACCATCGGGGCCGAGGGCTGCGCGGTCGCGGCACCCACACCGGCGGAAAGCAGGACAGCGGCGGTGAATACGACGGAAGCACAATTCCGCACTGCGCCGGAGAACGAGCGGGCTCGGGGCATGATGGTCGCCTGTCTTGGACGGCACTCCCACCCGGGGCCCAGGTGGAGCGTCGTCCATCGTCGGAGGCGACGAAGAACCGGGACGGGACAGTTCTAGCCTGCGGAGCGACCGTCACACCAACGCTTCTCGCGCACCTGTCTCACATGATTGTCGAGCTTGCGCTGGTTGTCGCAGCAATCGAAGAATCGATCGACAAGACGCCCGCACGGGAAAATGCCCCACGTCAGACTGCTTCGTATGCTGCGGCGAGATCGATACGCATCCACCCGCCATTCGGCCCCGCCTGATCCAGCGGATAACCCGCGGGGATCGCGGTGCGCCGCAGGATGTCGAGCCGCTGCTCGTCGGTGAAGTCGGGGGCGACTCCACGCAACAGGACTGCGGCTTCGGCAGGAATATCGTTCGTCATCGACGGATCGATCCGCTCGAATCCGTACGTCATCCGTTCGTTGTACTCGGCGAGCGCGGTACCGATCGGGCGATACGGCGTGTCGGATGAGATGTATTCGTCGAGAGGCTCACCCACCGACCATTCGAGGGCTGCTCGCAGCTCGGCCGCGGCTTCATCCACCAAGCGTGCGAATGCCGGATCACTCAACCGGTCCGCAGCCGCAGCGTGGCCCATGATGCGCCCGCCCATGACGTCGAGGGGGTAGTGCACACCGAGCACGATCCGGCTGTTGCCCACCTCCGATGCTCGGGTGAGGATCTGCGGTGCCAATTCCGGAAGCATGTCCGCCAGCAGGATGCCGATCAGGTACGAACTCGATGTATGGCCCGAGGGGTACGAACTCGTCCCTCCGACCTCGGCGTACGGATCGGCAGCGCCGCTGACTCCGTCACCGAAGTAGTAGTGGATCCGGTCGGGCGCCACCTCGAACGGCCGCGGATTGCTCCAGTGCTGCTTCTCCAGGAGGGAAAGGTTCGCGATGCCGACGGCACGCCCGAGCTCACCTCCGAGAAGTGCCTGCACCTTGGGCAGCCGTCCCTCATGGAGCGCCGTACGGAACGTCTCGCCGAGCCCCTCGCCGAGACCGTCCGACAACGACAGCAGTCGTTCGTGGTTGCTGTCGAACAATGCCCGCTGCTGAGCAACTGCCGACGCACCGTTGTTGATCTCCACGGTCTGATCGAGATTGCGTTGCATCAGGTCAGGTCGGGTATCGCGGATCCCGGTGAATCCGTCGAGTACCGGAATGAAGGTGCCACGCGCGGGAAGGTCGGACGGGTACGGACCGACGAGCTCCTGCAGGGTGTATGGCTCGGCGACCGGGGGCGCCGGGTCGGCGTGAGCGAGCGTTCCCGACAACGTCATCGTCGTTGCCACTGCGACGGCACCAGCGCATCTGAGGAGCTTCATCGAGTTGTCCCTTCCCGAACCTGGACGGCCGTTCGGGAGACTACCTACAGCGTGCATGGAATGTATAGGTTTCGCTTCGCTCCGACCGGCGCACCTATCGAAGTAGAACTCGGATCATGCCGACGGATCGGTGATGCCGCGCAACAGCGTCAGTGTCTCGCGTAGGTCGTGCATGCGCTGGGCTCCGAGGTGCTTCGTCCAGTCCTTGTCGATTTCGGCTTCCTCGGCGCGGGCAACGGCAATCAGTTCCTCGCCGCGCGGTGAAATCCGGACGAGGCGAGCGCGGGCATCGGCGGGGTCGACTACTCGTTCGACGTATCCTGCGCGTTCGAGCTGGTCCACGAGGTGCGTGGCGGTCTGCTTGGAGACCAGGGCCTGCTCGGCGAGTCCGGACAACCTCGTCCCGCCGGGTCCGATCCTGGCAGCGATACCGGCCTAGACTCTCCCCTCGCGAACCGCTCGTCGACATTCTCGTCCATGGACAGGACATCGCGATCCCACTCGGCCGCACGCTGAGCGTCTCGCCGGAGGTGGCCGCAGACGCCGCGACACACATCGCGTCCTTCGGTACAGGATGGAAGTCGAAAGTGTTCCAGAAGAACCGCTTCAGCGCATCGCATCTCTGCGCGACCGACATCGCGTGGTCGACAGGCACCGGACCTGAGATCCGAGGACCGATGCTTACCCTCCTTCTGCTACTCGCCGGACGAGACGTCGATCTCGGTTCGCTATCCGGAGAGGGCCTCACCACGCCCACGACGAAATCGGCTCCGCAGCAAGCGCCCCCGGCGTGAGGATCGAGTGGGACGCCGACAGTCCGGACGAGGGACCCGCCGTCAGCGGCCCACTTCGGATACGTTCACCTGATGCAGATGCTCCGCACCGTGTCGATCATCTCGGTTCTGTGCACAGTACCGATCTGGCTTTTCGCCGTTCCGCAGTTGGTGTTCGCGGGGGTGGTCGAAGTCGGAGGCGGCGTCGAGATCATGGTGGTCTTTCCGACCCTGCTCGGGATACCCACCTCGTTCGCCGGAGCCGTTGCCGGTGCTGTCTGCATCGTTCAGCGGCGCCTGCGCGGATGGGCGATGATCCTCATGGGAGTCGGTCAGCTGACAACCATCGCGCTGGCCACCGCGATCATCGTGTGGGCGCTGGCGTTCGCGTCGACCGGCTGGGAACTGATCGTCCTGCCGTCGGCACTGATGCTGGGCCAGGCCATCGTCGCCGTCGGCCTGATCCGCTTGCTCTTGGTGCAATATCGTTCGTCCAGCGACGAATATTCCACCGAGGATTGAAGCCGGGCAGGGCGTTGTCCGCCGAAGATCTTGTCCACGAATTGTTTCCATGACTCACGGCCTGTAACACCGGCCCGGAGGCCCACGATCCTGGTCACGGAGCACGCCATCGCGGTGACCTCCGTGCCCACCTGACGCTCAGCCGACGTGCTCGCCGGTCGTAAGATCCTTCCCACTCGTCTCCGACGCCACCCATGCAGCGATGATCGTGATGCCTGCCGTGATCGCAAGCAACAAGCTGAGCGGTAGGCTCGACCCGTCCGAAGCCGCCAGCAGACTCGCCGCGATCAGTGGAGTGAAGCCGGCACCGATCAGGCTCGAGAGCTGGTAGCCGAGCGAAACCCCCGTGTAGCGGACTCCCGTGCCGAAGAGTTCCGACAGGAGTGGAGCGAGCGGCGCATACATCGCCGACTGAATGACCTGCCCGAGCAGTAGGCCGATCACCAGTAGCGTGGTGTCGCCCGAGTTGATCAGCGCGTACAGCGGGAACGCATACAGCACCGCCGCGGCAGCGCCGGTGAGGCTCACAGCACGCCTGCCGATCCGGTCCGACAAGGTCGAGAAACCCGGGATCGCGACGATCGACACCATCGACATCACAACGAGGACGCGCATGACCGTCGACGTGTCATACCCGATGGTCTTCGTATACGAGATGATGTGCGACGTGATCAGCGCAGTCAGCGCGAACGGACCGATTCCCACCGCGCATGCGAGAATCAGTGGCCGCGGACTGCGCAAGAGTTGCAGCACAGGAGGTTTCGCTGCAGCAGCTTCCTTCGCCTTTTCCGCGGCAACCTCGAACACAGGGCTCTCGACCACGCTCATCCGGATGTAGAGGCCGATCACCAGCAGCAATGCGCTCGCGAGGAATGGGATACGCCACCCCCACGAGTTGAACGACTCGTCGGGCAGTAGCGTCGCGATCATCACTGCCAGCGTGGACAGCAGGAAGCCGACAGGCGAGCCGAGCTGCATGAGCCCGGTCCAGAACCCGCGACGACGGGGATCTGCGTGCTCGGCGACCATCAACGCGGCACCACCCCACTCGCCGCCCACCGCGACGCCCTGCACCACGCGCATCGTCACGAGGAGGATCGGCGCCAGCACACCGATCTGCTCGTATGTGGGTAGCACCCCGATGGCGAAGCTCGCGATACCCATCATGACCATCGTGATCACGAGCATCGACTTGCGGCCCAGTTTGTCGCCGAAATGCCCGAAGATCAGACCACCGATCGGCCGTGCAACATAGCCGGCAGCGAGGGTTCCGAAGGCCGCGATGGTCGAGACCGCCGAATTGGACGCGGGGAAGAACAGATCGCCCAGTACCAAGGCAGCCATCGTGCTGTAGAGCAAGAAGTCATAGTACTCGATCGTCGTACCCAGGAGGCTCGACAAGGTGACCTTACGCAGTTGTGATCGATCGACCACCGTCTTGGCGTCACGAGACGAGTGTGGCTCTTCGACCGACGCCGGCACGCGTGGGTTCATTCATCACTCCGAATCACTAGTTGTGTCATGACTCACGTCACAACTGCGACCCTTCCGAACCATGCGGAGCAATTACATACCGATTTCCGTTCAGCGGAAACTGAGGTTGGTCCTGACATGTCTGGCCCGTATCGCGGCCCACACCTGCGCGCGGTGTTCGGTTCTGGTAAGTCACCGACTACGCGCAGGGTTGCCGCCCAATTCCCTTGCTAGCACATCGAACCGCGGGTGCCGCGACCACGCCGAACGATCCCCGATCACATACAGGCGCTGCTTCGCCCTGCTCACGGCAACGTTTGCAAGGTTCGGTTTCGACGACGCCCACCGCTTCGCGCCTTCACGGGCCGGGTCGCCTCCCAACACCAGGACGACGACCTTCGCCTCCCGTCCCTGTGCGGTGTGCACGGTTCCGGCGGTAATCCCGTCGTACCGGGAACGAAGCCCCGCGAGACGTCGCGCGACGTCCTTGAACGGACTGAGCACGATCACGTCGTTCATCGGATGATCCCTGCTCATCAGGTCCTCGAGAAGTTCGACGAGTCGGTCGTGTTCGGCCTGCACGAAGTGGCCGTTCGACGTCCCGGTCACGTCGTACCACTGCGACGGCGGCAGTTCACGGTCCGGTTGCGGATTCCCTCCGTGGATCATCGTGCCGCCGTACGCGATGGTGTTGACGACAGAGAACATCGGCTCGGCACATCGCCGGTGCACACGCAGGGGCGCACCTACCCAGATCGGTTCGTCGTCGCCTGGCAAGGTCGTTCCCCACCGTGTGAGACGGTCGGCGATGGACTGTGTCGACGACCGCGCAGGCAACCACCGTTCGTCCACGCCGAACGCACCCCGCACCTCCTGCTGTGCCCGGAACGGCAGAGTCACCACAGGCTCGAGTTGCGGGTCGCCCACGACGACGGTCCGTCGCGACCTCCAGATCGCCCCTACGGGGTTCTGAGGTGTCGCCTGCCCGGCTTCGTCGATGAGCAACCAGCCGAGCGCTTCACGTCCGAGCCCGCGAAACACCCGGTCGAAGGAGGCGAATGTCGTCGACACGAGCGGCACGACGAAGAACAACGCACGCCACGCATCGGCGACGGCAGCCGGGTCCAGGTCGTGTGGCTCGTTCCCCGCGACTACGTCCATCGCCCCGTGCAGGCTCTGACGCATCTGTTTCGGCACCTGCGCGAGGAAGTCCTTGTGAAGGTCGAGCGCGGCCACGAACAGTCGCGACCGTGCCTCGTTCAGGGCCTCGTCCAACCAGGGCGCCGCGAGTTCCCGGGCCGGGTCGTCGGCCCACTCGAGCCCAGGCATCGCCCGGCCCCATCGCTGACGCAACTCGTCGAGAGAGCGGTCGAGTTCGTCACGCCGATACCGCACTGCGTCGGATCGCTGCACGAGTTGACCGTGGATGCTTTGCAGGTCAACCAGTTTCTGGAGAGTCTGCTGATGTGCCACGAACGCGGCGGTGTACTTCTCGTCCCATCCCGCGAGTGCGTCGGTCAATCGGGTGCGGTGCGACTGCCACCGCCGACGCTGCTCACGTGCGCCGCGGCTCATCCGCCACCACGCGACACGCTGCTCGTTGTGCGCGGCGAGCTCGTTGTCGACTGCGGCCCGGCCCTGCTGGAGGCGGTCGATGGCACCGCGTTGCACCACCTCGATGTCAGCCGCAGAGCGGAGTGTCTCTGTGTGGGCCGCTATTTGGTCGAGTACTCCTCGGAGCTCGCTGTCGCGGTGTGCTCGTTCACGATACTGCTCGTAGCCGCGCTGACGTTCATCGATCATCGCGGCGACAACGTCCCGCGCGCGGCGATACTCGGCGACGGCGTCGTGCCACGATCTGGTCGGCCCGGCCGATTCGAATTCCTTGAGGATCGACTGCAGTCCTCGTCGAGTGGCTTTCTTTCCGCTGCTCTTCTCGTCGAACCAGAGCGTGTTCGTGAATCCGGTGCGGTAGCTCTTTCGTCCGAGCCGGGCGGCGGTCAACCCCCAGGCCTTCGAATCCTTGCCGGTGTCGTTCAAGAGCGCCGTTGCGATGTCTGCGAAATAGTCGGTGTCGAACCGGTCGGAATCGATGGCGTCGACCGCGGGCATCTCGAAGCTGATGTTCTCGACGGCACCGTTGTTGGACGACGCCACCACGATCTCGAATCCGTGGAAGGCGTCTGCCCACCGCTGCACAACCCTCGTGTACTCGCCGGCTTTCCAGCGGTGCGGCGTCGCCGTGAACGCGTCGGCCGGGCTCGCGAGATGTGCGAGTCGATCGGCGCGTTCGACGACGACCGCGGCGACGAGGTCCCGCAGCAGCGTCGATTTCCCTGTTCCCGGCGGCCCGTTCACCGCGAAAATCCCGGCGTTGCTGTGTAACTCATCCATGATCGTGTTGACGGCGAACTGTTGCCCGAGCGCCAAGGGATGTTCGGGTTTTCCTGGCCACCGGCCGGGCGGAGTTGCTTCGGGTCGGCACGCCACGAACGACGCAGCCGGCACAGCACTGACGTCGACGCGCCGCGCCGTGTCGAGGGCTGCATCCTCGGTGAGGTAGTGCGCGAGGCCTGTGCCGATGTCCCCGGCGGCGACTCGACCGGCCACCTTCCCCAGGTCGGCGGCGATGAAACTGTTGAGAAAGTCGGTGCCGTCGAGACCGTCGGACTGCTTGACCTCCACCGACCGAACACGGATCTCGGCGCAGTCGATCATGCCGTTCACTCCCACAAGCGTGGCGATACGTTGCCGTATCGCTGAGAGCCGTTCGGCGTCCAGGGGGAGGCGGCATCCGCAACGGGGGTTGATGCGCTGTTCGTCGTCGAGGAGTTCGGCCAGAAGTTTCTGCGCTTCGTCCAGTCCGTGCAGCCAGGACGTGGAAGCCGGGCCCGGGTTGCAGGTACGCCCGGCCGCCCACGCCAGCCCGGACAGCACCTCGGACCCGGAAACAACACAGCCGTATCTGTCGACGACAAGTGCGGCCACGGCGCATTCCCCCGACGGCCGCGGATCGTAGTTCTCGTCGCCCGGGGCGAGGATCTCGTCGACAGCGGACCACACTTCGTCGATGCGATATACGCCGAGGTAGATGATGTGCTGCCGCTCGTAGCCGGCGCGGCGCGGCGGTAGACGCAGACGGTGGCCGTGTTCCCACGGCAGCAGATCGTGAAGCGTCATCTTCTCCACAGGCGACAGGGTGTCGAACTTGTCGACCTTCGGTACCTGTTGAGGGCTGAACAACTCCACCGCTCGCCAGAACTCGATGACGTCGCTCTGCCGACGATAGTCCCCGTCCACCGCTCCCCCTCGCTGCGCATTCAAGATCGGTTGCGAACCCTAGCGAAGGGTGCCGACACCTCGACCGGCCGACCGCGGAATTGGCGAACACCGACCGAGGCGCTAGTCTGTGGCGGATCGGACAAGGGGACCGATCGATGGGGGATCATGGGGATGACCAACACGCTCGAAGCCGACCTGCCACAAATCCGGTCGGTGTCACGCCACTTCGATCTGCATGCAGAAGAGATCTGCGAGATAGACACCTCACCGATGAGGGCTCGTTCGACAAACGGATACCTGCAGGTCTCATCCGTCGCCGCGGCGCTCGGCGACGCCGAGGCAGCAACCCGTCGCGCACTGCTGATCCTCGCTGATCGGGCATGGGCACTGCACGACACCATGAACCGCGTGTGTGAGGACTACTCACAAACCGACGAATACTTGAGGGACGAGCTCGCGAGGGCAGTGTCCGCGTGATTCCCTCGGTATCCGATGTGCGTCAATGGACATGGTCTGCACTGTCCGAACAGGCGACCTCGACCGAGTCGGTCGCCACCCGACTCGAGGACGCCCGCGACTCGATCCACGCAGCCACCAACGACCTCTGGTCTGCATGGACAGGTATCGCTGCCGACGCCGCAGCTGGTCACCTCGACCGCGAACGCAAGTCCGACACCACCATCTGCTACGAACTACGCGAAATCGCCTCCGCTACCAGAAGAGCCCACGAAGATCTCGCACACGCAGCACGCGTAGCTCTCGACAGAATCGCCGCCGCCGAACGAGCCGGCTTCATTGTCGGTGACGGGGGCGTCACCGCCGGGCCGGACTTCACCGGGGTCTACGAGGGAGAACCCGACGCCGCCGCGCATTGGGGCATGATTCAGGACGCACTGCGGGTGGTCGGCGAGGTGGACGACGACCATGCCCGCCGCATCACCGGCATCATCTCGAACCTCATCGACGTCACACCAGCACCAGCAGCCTTCTCCCCCGACGAAGCCGCCCACGACTGGGCCATGCTCACCGATGGCACGGTCACGTCCGAAGATCTGGCACGGTTCACCACGAACCTTGCCGCAGCAGGTCTCGACCCGCAGTCTCTCGAGGAGCTTGCGAACGGCAAGGTCGTCACGGCTCTCCCAGCGGGCGCGTTCGGCTACCTCGAGAACCTGTACGGCGAAGCCGGAGCGGATGGCGTCATGGAGTTGCAGCAGCAACTCCTTGCCGACGGCAGCACCTCAGCACTCGACGCCCGCGACAGTCTCGCAAACGGAATCCTCGCACTGTCGAACGAACAGGTCCGCGACGTCGACGACGACCGCGGCGGATGGGACCGCCTACCCCAGGACGTCCGCGACCTCGTCGAAGCGCGTCCGGGCTCGGCCCAGCTCGACGGCTACCAGGTCCCGCCCACCTTGTCCGCATTCATGGACACCCTGCCGCCCGACGTCCGGAGCGAGCTCGAGTCCGAGCCGGGGGCCGCAGCCACGGCGCACCGCAACGCACTCGCCAATCCGGGGGACGCCGCGTACATCGACTCGGTGATCCGCGGACGCGAATTCTGGGAGTTCGTCGGAACCGGGAGCGGCACTCCCGGTGCCGAACTCGGCACGAAGCTCGTCGAATCTGCCGCATCGCAAGCATCCGTGATCGATTCGATTGGATCCGGCACCGGGCCGTACGACACCATCCCCATCACGGTCGGTCACGCCGGCGAATCGATGCTCGACGTCGCCGCCAGCAACCACGACGTCAGTGCCCGCGTGCTTGCAGGAGACCTGGACGGAGACGGCCGCCCCGACATTCAACGCGACGACATCCTCACACCACTGTTCACTCATGACTGGGACGACGGCGGCGAATCTGCAGGACGCCTCACCAATTGGATGACCCACGAAATGGGCGACGCCCACGCTGCCGGCGACCCCGCACGTGTCGACCGAGCGGAGCGTGCTGCACTCGATCTGTCTCAGTATCTCGCGCACGAAGAGAACTTCGACCGTTTGATGGACGTCCACGGCGACAACACCCCCAACATCGGTGAGGTGAATCCCGGGCTGGTTCGAGCATTCGCCGATGGGTTGCACGGGTACATCCCCGAGCTTGTCAGGGCGGATAACGTGGGTGACTGGAAACAAGACAGCCTCGAATCGCCCAATTTCAACGAAGCCGCGCGGCGCATATTCACCCTCATGGCGACGGACCAGGAATCCAGTGCCATATTCGGAAGCGCAGCGACTGCATTCGGTCGGTACTACGCAGACGATTTCGTCGAAGGTCCCTCGTACCTCGGTGCCTCCAACGCGGGTCGTCTCCAAGCGCTGCTCGACACCGGGATCTACAACGCCGGAAGGGAAATGTTCGACGATCGAGCTCGGATCGACGAGTTCGTGCAGCAACGCCGGGAAGACACGTTCAATACGAACTACACGGTCATCCGGAATCTTGTCGCACTCGATCCTCGCCTCAGCGGCACGGTCGGATTGATGATGGACGTCAACAGCACCTCCATCCGAGACGCGTTCGTGCCCGCATTCGAAGACCCGGAGGCAACCCCGTTCACGGGAGACTTCAGTCGATACAGCGCGCCGAACGCGTACAACCTGCTGGAGAATGCAGTCGGACGGTACGGGCTACCGCAGGATCCAGATATCGTGTATGACCTTCGCTCGCTGGGAATACTGGGATCCGACGGCACCCTCACGTACCCGAGCGGAGACCCACCGCTCGATCGAATTACCAACCTGGCCGACATAATTTTGGATACCCACGGAATCGACTTCTCGAAGTTCCGTGAGTATTACATCGATGCCTACGGAAGTGTCGCGCCCACAAATAGAGAACCGAACGCCACACGATGAAGAAACCATGCACCCGCGCGGTCATCCAATTCATCGTCACCACAACACTCGCTGCCGCCATCGCGGCGTGCGCACCGGCAGCGACTCCACCTCCGCTCGAGCCTGACCCGTTTGCCGCACTCGAAGCCGACGCACAAGTCATGTCGCACCGCTGGTTCGCGTCCGACGGCGTCGACCTCGACTCACCGGAGATCCAAGTGGCTCGCGGCTACATCGAGAGCGAAAACAACTACGACCGCACCGCCAACCCAGACACCCTCTACCCAGGCTTCAACGACGTCGCCCACGTTCAGAAATCACCACCGACACCACGAACCGGCACGATCGACCACCACATCCTTCAAATAGAATCCACTAGCCACTTAGGCCGACCAGCCACAGAAATCCACGTCTGCGACGTCTACATGCGAACCGCCATGCCGACCGCCACCGCCTGGATACGCATGGAAACGCGTTTCTCCTCATCCCTCCGGATCCAGCAGACTGATCAGGCGACTGACACTCACCCTACTCTCGACTACGAGCATCGCCTGCCGTATCCCACCTGGAACATCTTCGATGGCTGGGAAGTCGAACGATTCACAGATAAACGGATAGGCGAGAGCGATCCGTGGCGCATCTGCAGAACAAGGATGCCGGGATACAACCGCGACACCCCTATAACAGAGCAACTCGCCGCAGCTCCCGTCGTCGAACCGTTCTATCCCGGGTGGCCTACTGTCGTCGACGATGGCGAGTAGAAGCATGATCACCTCCGGAACGGCTCCCGCAGAAACTCTTTCGACCCACACGTATGTCCGGATTCTCGCTACCGCAACGCTCGCCGCCGGCATCTCGGCGTGCGCACCGGCAGCGACTCCACCACCCCCGCCGGAGCCCGACCGCTTCGCTGCGCTCGAAGCCGACGCGAAGATCATGTCGCACCGCTGGATTGCACCCGAGGGCGTCGACCTCGACGCCCCGGAACTACAAGTGGCCCGCGGCTACATCGAGAGCGAGAACAACTACGACCGCACCGCCGACCCCTTGACCCTCTACCCCGGATACAACGACATCGCCCACGCGTACAAGTCACAACCGACACCACGAACCGGCACGATCAACCACCACATCCTCGAAGTCGAACCCACCACCCACCTGGGTCGACCCGTCACCGAAATCCACGTGTGCGACGTTTTGATGCAAACTGCTATGCCCACTGACGCCGGTTGGACTCGCATGGAAACCCGCCTCTACACATCACTTCGATTGCAACCGGCTGATTGGACCGCAGGCAGCCCGACCATTCTCGACTACGACAACCGTCGCCCGTATCCCACCTGGGACGTCTTCGGCGGATGGGAAGTCGAGCGCTTCACCGACAAGCGGATGGGATACGAAGACCCGTGGAGCATCTGTGTGACAGGTATGCCCGAATACAACTTCGACACCCCAATAAAGGAACAGCTTGCCGCAGCTCCCGTCGTCGAACCGTTCTACCCCGGATGGCCCACACTCGTCGTCGACGATGAATAGGAGCGCGGACACATCCGGAATGGCTTGCGCGGTGAAGCATTCGAGCCGACTTCCCATCCGACTCCTCGCCACCGCGACACTCGCCGCCGTCATCTCTGCGTGCGCACCGGCAGCGGCTCCACCGCCGGAGCCCGACCGCTTCGCCGCACTCGAATCCGACGCACAAGTCATGTCGCACCGCTGGACCGCACCAGACGGCATCGACCTCGACTCACCAGAACTACAAGTGGCCCGCGGCTACATCGAGAGCGAAAACAACTACGATCGCACCGCAGACCCCAACACCCTCTATCCCGGATACACCGGCGTCGCCGATATCCCAAGGTCTCCGGCTACACCCCGGACCGGGACAATCGATCACCACATCCTCCAAGTCGAATCCACCATGCACCAAGGGCGACCCGCCACCGAAATCCATGTCTGCGACGTGTACATGCAGACCGCAGAACCCACCGCCACCGGATGGACGCGCATGGAAAGGCGCGCATACATGTCCGTTCTGGTTCAACAGTCCGAGCGAACTGAAACCACACCCATACTCGACGATCAACACCGGCTGCCATATCCCACCTGGAACATCTTCGACGGCTGGAAAGTCGAACGCTTCACCGACAAGCGGATGGATGACGACGACCCTTGGAGCATATGCGTGACACGTATGCCTGGATACAGCCTCGACACTCCAGTCAAGGAACAGCTCACCGCAGCTCCCGTCGTCGAACCGTTCTACCCCGGATGGCCCACAGTTGTCGAAGATGACGAATAGGAGCGCTGGATCGTCGAGAATGACTCCTGCAGCGATACATTCGATCCTCAGGTACGTCCGGCTTCTCGCTACCGCGTCACTCGCCGCCGTCATCTCGGCGTGCACACCGCAGGCCGCTCCCCCACCTTCGCCGGAGCCCGACCGCTTCGCAGCACTCGAGGCCGACGCGAAGATCATGTCGCACCGCTGGATCGCACCCGAGGGCGTCGACCTCGACGCCCCGGAACTCCAAGTGGTCCGCGGCTACATCGAGAGCGAAAACAACTACGACAGCACCGCCGACCCCGCCACCCTCTACCCCGGATTCAACGACATCGCCCATGTTCAGAAATCACCGCCTACACCACGAACCGGCACGATCACCCACCACATACTCCAAGTCGAACCCACCACGCACCTCGAACAACCCGTCACCGAAATCCATGTCTGCGACGTCCACACACAAACCGCTATGACCACCGCTGATGGATGGACCCGCATGGAAAGGCGCTTCTACACATCACTCCGACTCCAACAGACCGAGCGAGCCACCAACCCCCCACCCAATCTCGACTACGAACATCGACTCCCCTATCCCACCTGGAACATTTTCGACGGCTGGGAAGTCGAACGCTTCACCGACAAGCGGATGGGCGAGAACGATCCGTGGCGCATCTGTATGTCGCAGATACCGGGAATCACTCCGGATACTCCAGTGCAAGAACGACTTCAGGGACCCCCTGCCATAGAGCCGTTCTACCCCGGCTGGCCGACCCTCGTCGACAACAACGAGTAGGAGAATGATCATCTCCGGAACTTCCGCAGTGAATCATTCGACTTGGATGCTCATCCGGGCCGTCGGCATCACAACTCTTGCCGCAGTCATGGGGGCGTGTGCCCCCGAGACCGCTCCGTCGCTCCCACCGGAACCTGACCGCTTCGCCGCACTCGCTGCCGACGCAAAGATCATGGCCCATCGCTGGACGGCACCAAACGGCATCGACCTCGACTCACCAGAGATGCAAGTGGCCCGTGGTTACATCGAGAGCGAAAACAACTACGACCGCACCGCCGACCCCACCACCCTCTATCCCGGCTACAAGGATGTCGCCCAGGCGTACATGTCCCCACCTACACCGCGGACCGGGACGATCACCCACCACATCGTCCAGGTCGAACCTACCACCCACCTGGGACGGCCCGCCACAGAAATCCACGTCTGCAGCGTCCATATGCAAACCGCCAAGCCCACCGCAGCCGGATGGACCCGCATGGAGACTTCTTTCGATACCTCGCTTCGAATACAACAAGCTGACTCGGCCCCAGACGCCCCACTCGCTCTCGACTACAACCATCGACTGCCATACCCCACTTGGAACGTCTTCGACGGCTGGGAAGTCGAACGCTTCACTGACAAGCGGATGGACGATGACGCCCCGTGGCGAGTTTGCACATCACACATGCCGGGATACAACCGGGATACTTCCATTACCGAACAGCTCACTGCGGCTCCCGTTGTCGAGCCGTTCTACCCCGGCTGGCCCACCGTTGTCGACGACAGCGAGTAGAACGATAATCACCTCCGAAACGACTCCTGCAGTGAATCATTCAATCGAGAACGAACTGCACGATTTCACCCCCATAGCGACGGACCTGGAATCCAGCGCCACATTCGGAAGCGCACCTACCACAAGGGAGTCGAGCAACCCACGATGAGACAGTCCACCACCCGAAAAAACATCATCGTGTTCGTCACCGCAGCATTGACCTTCACGACAGCAGCCTGCACAACACCCGCCCCCGCGCCGACACCACCCGAACCCGAACAGGTCTCCTTCGCAGCACTCGACGCCGACGCAAAACTGCTGTCACATCGGTGGACTGCACCAGACGGGGTTTCACTCGACTTACGAATACTACAAGCGGTCCGGTCCTACATCGAAAGCGAACGCACCTACAGCCACACGTCAGATCGAGCCAGCGTCCACCCCGGATTCTGGGATGTCCAAAGCCCATGGGAAGCCACTCCCATACCTGAATACGGGACGGTCTACCACCACATCCTCCTGATCGAACCCTCCCTCCACATCGGCGAACCCGTCACAGAAGTATTGGTGTGCAGCAACTATATGCACACCGCGATATCCACAAAGCACGCATGGATACGCATCCGTAGATGGCTGTACACGCCCCTACGAATCCGGCTGACCACCGCCCGCCCTGCCACCACTCCAGCACTCGACTACGAGCATCGACTTCCCTATCCGACGTGGAATGTATTCGAAGGCCTCGAAATAGAACGAGCAGATAGCTACCGCGACAACGGGCGGTCCATGTGGACCATCTGCGATGAGAACATGCCGGGATACAACCCGGAAGCACCTCAAGAGGAGGAGCTTCCGGCCGCTCCCGTCGTCGAACCGTTCTACCCTGGGTGGCCCACAGTTGTCGAAGATGATGAATAGGAGCGCTGGATCGTCCGGAATGGCTCCCGCAGCGATACATTCGATCCTGACGTATGTCCGGCTTCTCGCTACCGCGACGCTTGTCGCCGTCATCTCGGCGTGTGCACCGGCAGCGACTCCACAACCCCCGCCGGAGCCCGACCCCTTCGCCGCACTCGAAGCCGACGCGAAGATCATGTCCCACCGCTGGACCGCACCAGACGGCATCGACCTTGACTCACCAGAAATACAAGTGGCCCGCGGCTACATCGAGAGCGAAAACAACTACGATCGCACCGCCGACCCTGCCACCCTCTATCCCGGCTTCAAGGATGTCGCCCACGCGTACAAGTCCCCACCTACACCGCGAACCGGCACGATCAACCACCGCATCCTAGAAGTCGAACCCACCACCCACCTGGGTCGCCCCGTCACCGAAATCCACGTGTGCGACGTTCTAATGCACACTGCGATGCCCACTGACGCCGGTTGGACTCGCATGGAAATCCGCTTCTACACATCACTTCGAGTGCAACGGGCTCATTGGACCGCAGGCAGCCCGTCCATTCTCGACTACGACAACCGTCGCCCATATCCCACCTGGGATGTCTTCGACGGATGGGAAGTCGAACGCTTCACCGACAAGCGGATGGATGAGGACGCCCCTTGGCGCATCTGTGTGACCGGCATGCCCGAATACAACTTCGACACCCCAGTACGGGAACAGCTTGCCGCAGCTCCCGTCGTCGAACCGTTCTACCCCGGGCGGAACTTGTCAAGGTGATTGAGTCCAGCAGGTGTTACGCGGCGGCTTGATCCGTCATGGCTTCGAGGCCGTCGCTGGTGGCGGGATTGTTGATCCAGGCTTCGGAAGGCAGGTCGAGGATCTTCGGTCCCCGTTTCGAGGTGCAGAATCGCTCAGGGTGATTCCGTCGGGCCTGGTCGAGCACGGTGGAGCGTTCGGCAGCCTTCTGCGAGGCCAACCCGAAGTGGACGTCGGCCGGGGTGTGCAGGCCGATGCCGGTGTGGCGGTGTTCGTGGTTGTACCAGTGAACGAACGAAGCCATGAACTCGCGCGCGTGGTAGAGGGACCCGAAGCGTTCGGGGAACTCGGGTCCGTACTTGAGGGTCTTGAACAGCGACTCGGAATACGGGTTGTCGTTGGAGACTTTCGGTCGCGAATGCGAACGGACCACCTCGAGGTCGGCGAGCAGGGTCGAAACGTGCTTGCTGGTCATCGACGTACCCCGATCCGCGTGCACCACATCTGGAACCCCATGCACTGCAAAGATTTCTGTCATGAACTCCGCTGCGAGGATGCCGGACTCGCGGGTCTGCACATGCACTCCTACGATGTAGCGGGAGTAGATGTCGATCATCACGTAGGCGTCGTAATAGACCCCGCGGGCCGGGCCGGGCAGTT